>CAZTCJ010000103.1:0-12524 GCA_964612085.1 uncultured Alphaproteobacteria bacterium | reverse complement strand
CCGAGCCCCGCGAGGAGCCATGACCTCACAATCCGCTTTGTCTATGATACGACGGCTGGGTAAGCCAGCCTTCACGGATTTTGCCGCTCTCAGGTCTGCTACCTGACCCAGAACAGGGCTCGCCGCCCATTGGCAATCTACCCCGCTTTTTCCGCTCCTGATTCGCGTAACCTTAAGGCTTTCCGCGCACTTTTAGTCGCCTGACAGAGGCCGTGTTTCCATTCCGGTTCTCCCGTCAGGCGATATGTTGACCTTAACACCGCCAATCTGTGACCTCCGCAACACACTTTTCCGAGTTAGCCCCCTAAAAGAAATGGTAGGGCTGATGAAAGGTTGCGCTCCATGAAAAAGGGGATAGCTTCAGGGACGTGGCGGGAGTGAGTCCGGGCCGTTTACGATTCATTGTGTTTGAGATGGTCGTCTGCGCTGGTCGAGTCCTGTTACGTGTGGATCAACCTTACCTTTGAGGGAAATCTGAGCGATGAAAAAGCTCCTGAAACTGGCGCTGGCCGCGCCGTTGATGGCGTTTGTTCTCGGTGCTGCTGCTCCGGCGAATGCCTTCACCATCTTCTTTGAAGATGAAATCGAATTCGAAACGACCAACTCTCCGTTCAGCAACTCTTTCAGCTTCTTCGCGCCGCTGCCCGGCCCGGGTCGTCTGGAACTTGAAGAGCTGAACCCGGTCATCACGACGGCGACCGCTAAAATCTTCGAATGTACTGCTGCGAACTGCGATGCAGTGACCGATTCGTTCGAGATCGCCAGCACCACGATCAACAATCCGGGCGTGTCCTTCGACTTCGACGAGTCGTTCACGTTCAAGACCGGTACGGAATACTTCTTCGAGTTCACCGCTGAGACGCCGAACACGATCGCTGATAACGCCGTGTTCCGTTATGCTCTGGGTGTTGTTCCGGAACCGTCCACCTGGATCATGATGATCCTGGGCTTCGGCTTCGTCGCCATGCGCCTGCAGCGCAAGTCGCGCACCGCGATTGCGACGGCGTAAAGAAGTTTACTTGGGTTGATCCGGCCCACGTAACGTAAAGAGGGCGGCCCAGTTGGCCGCCCTCACTCGTCCCACCTCCGGATCACTTCCAGAAGACCATGAAAGCCGCCTTCCCGTAAGCTGCCGGGAGGGCGGTTTTTGTTTGCGCCTGCCGGTTGTGCCAAAGGCGTTCACTGCCTGGCTCTGGGTCTGGCCCCGGCGTCCTGGCCGGGGTCTTGCTGCAGGACGGATATGACGACGGCGTGTTGTCCAAGAAATGGACAACTTAAGACTGCTTTTTCTTGACGAAAGTTTAAGAAACGCATATTCGTAACGAAGGGAAGATGTCCGGTGGGCATCTCTTTTGGCAACGGGAACAGACTTATGAAAACGTGGTTCGGACGCACGATCGGTGCGCTGATGGGCATGGCGCTGATGACCGGCTCGGCCCAGGCCATCGAAATCATTAATGGCAGTTTTGAAGACGGCGCCCCGGCGATCGGCACCTGGCAGGTTTATTCGCCGACCTATAACGGCGATTGGCAAGTCGTCTCGGGCAATGGCATCGAGATCCAGACGACGGGTGTTGCGGGCGGATCGACGCCCTTCGGCGACGCCTGGGTCGAGCTGGACAGCCACCCGGCCCCTGGCTCCAATTCCGTGATGGGTCAGAGCCTGACCTTCCTGGGGTCCGAGACCGGCGCATACGAGATCGAATACTGGTACCGTCCGCGGACCAATAATGGCGGCGACGACAACGGCATCCGCGTCAGCATTCTCGATGACACGAATGCCATTCTCGCCACCCAGACGGTTTCGACCATAACCAGCACGCAGTCCGATTGGGAAAAGCAGACGATCCAATTCGCGATCGGTTCGGCCGGAACCTACCAACTGCAGGTCGGCGCCTATGGCACCGAAAACACGCTGGGCGGCTTTGTCGATAACTTTTCCATCGCGGCGGTCCCCGAGCCGTCCACCTGGATCATGATGATCCTGGGCTTCGGTTTCGTGGCCATGCGCCTGCAGCGCAAGAGCCGGACGGCCATCGCCACGGCCTGATGGTCTGAACCAGGTTTGATGGTCTGAACCGGGATCATCGATCTTGAAAGAAGGGCGGTCTTTGGGCCGCCCTTTTCTGTTTCCCGCCTCCGAGCCGCAAAGCTTGCCTTGACGGCACGCGCAAGCCGGTTCAGCGTCCGGTGTCTTCGCGGCGCAAACCCTATCGGTCCGAATGTCTACATTCCTCACTGTCTTGACGGCGCCCTGGTTGTGGCGCGCAGGGGCGATCCTGATCGGGATCGCCATCGCGGTCTTGTCCTTCACGCCCTCCGCCGGCCCCGGTTCGGCGGAAGTGCCCGCCCATATTCTCGCTTACGGGGTCTGGACGGCCGTGGCGGTGATGGCTGCCCGCTCGCGTCTGGAATTCGGGCTGCTGGCGGCCGCTGTCTTTGGCGCAGGCGCGCTCATCGAAATCATTCAGCCCTTTTTCGGGCGCAGCGGAACGTTGGACGATGTGATCAGCAACGGCATCGGCGTCGGCGTCGGCATGATTTTGGGTTGGTTGATGCAGCGCTTCCTGACCGGCCTGTCGGGAACGGCCCGGTCATAACGGGCCCCCAGACAACGGGGGAGGCATAGAAAAAGGCGCCTTACCCGTCAGGGAAAGCGCCTTCTTGAAAATCAATACTGCTTGCCCGTATCAGAAAGTGAAATCGTTCGCGCCCAGATCGTCGAGCGAGGTCTGCAGCAGGGTGACCTTGGTGTCGCCGAAATCGATCACCACATGCGGGCCGGTCTGATTGGCGTTGTCGAGAACATCCTGGAAGGATCGCGCCGCGCTCACCTGGCTCAGATCCAGAATATCCTCGCCCGCCACGAAATCGTGGACCGTGTCCGAACCGGTATTGTCTTCGAAGATGAAGCGGTCCTGGCCCTCATCGCCCCACAACCGGTCGTTCTGGGCGCCGCCGTTCAGCACGTCATTGCCCGCGCCCCCCAACAGGCGGTCGCTGCCGCCGCCGCCCAGGACGATGTCGTTGCCGCCACGGGCATTGGTCCAGTCGCTGCCGTCTTGCAGATCGATGATTTCGCTCTCATCGGTGCCGGTGATGCTGTCCCGGCGGTCGCTGCCATTGATGGGGGTACGATCCTCAGGCGCATCTTGCTGCTGGGTGTTGTCCTGCTGCTGATTGTCGCTTTGCTGTTGTTGGTTTTCGTCCTGCTCCTGATTTTCGTCTTCTTGCTGGTTCTCGTTCTGTTGCTGCTGGTTTTCGTCCTGCTGCTGATTGTCGTCCTGTTGCTGGTTTTCCTCCTGGGGCGAGGCTTGCGGCTGTTCAGGCGCTTCGTCGCCCGCGACCAGGAATTCGTTTTCGCTCAGATCCTCCAGACGGGTTTGCTGGATCAGGATGCGGGTGGTGTCTATCTCAATCTCCACATGGGGCCCGGTCTGCCTGGCATTCGCGAGCACGTCCTGGAACGAGCCGATCGATGAGAAAGCCCTCAGATCGATGACATCTTCGCCGATGGTGAAATCCTGGATGATGTCCCGGCTGCCATCGGGATTGAAGACGAACCGGTCATTGCCGTCATTGCCCCACATCCGGTCGTTCTGGGCGCCGCCATCGAGCACATCGTTACCGTCGCCGCCCAACAGCTGGTCGCTGCCTTCGCCGCCCAGAATGAGATCGTCGCCGCCGCCGGCATTGGTCCAGTCATTGCCGTTTTGCAGATCGATGATCTCGCTGTCATCGGTGCCGGTGATGCTGTCGCGGCGGTTGCTGCCGCTCAAGGTCGGGCGGGTATCGGGCTGATCCTGCTGCTGCTGGTTCTCGTCCTGTTGTTGATTTTCGTCCTGCTGCTGAGTGTCGTCTTGTTGTGGATCCTCACCCTGCGGCGGAGTATTGTCCTGCGGCGGATCGGTATTGAGCGGTTGCTGGCCGTTGTTCTGTTCTTGGTTTTCGCCCTGCTCCTGATTGTCGTCCTGCTGCTGCTGGTTTTCGTCCTGCGGCGCCTGATGGGTGTCGGGCTGACCGGCGAGGAGGAAATCGCGCGCCGACAACTGGTCCATCGATACGGACAGGATGGACACTGTCGCCGTGCCGAAATCCAGGATGACCTTTGAGCCGGCCTGACGCCCGTTGGCCAAGACATCCTGGAAGGACTGAATGTCGGTGAAGGCGGACAGATTGATCACGTCCTCGCCCGGGGTGAAGTCGTAGATGATGTCCGTTCCGCTGTCCTGGACGATGACGAACTGGTCCGATCCGGCCTCGCCCCACAGCTTGTCGGTGCCCGCGCCGCCGATCAGCACATCGTCGCCCGCGCCGGCGAGCAGCCGGTCATTGCCATCGCCGCCGTCGATCAGGTCGTCGCCGTCCTTGGCGTTCACCCAATCATTGCCGACCTGGGTCCTGATGATTTCGTGCCCGTCGGTCCCCATGATGCTGTCGGCACGGTTGGTGCCATTGATGACAGGGCGGGGATCGGGCTGCTCTTCCTGCTGCTGCTCCTGAGGGTTATCCTGCTGCTGATTATCCTCTTGTTGCTGGTTGTTATCGTCTTCTTGTTGTTGGTTATCGTCCTGCTGCTGATTGTCGTCCTGTTCCTGGTTATCGTCCTGGGGCGGCGGTGTGTCCTGCGGCGCTTGCTGCGGCGTCTCGCCGAACAGATCGAAGGGCTCGGGGCCATTGGGGTTGTTGCCGAAAAGCTGGGTCCAGTAACTGCCGTAGCGGTCGTTGCCGGAGTCGAAGACGTAGCCGACGCCGATTTCCGTGAAGCCGGTCCGCAGCATGTTTTCCCGGTGGCCCGGGCTGTCGATCCAGGCATTGACCACGGCTTCTGCCGTGCGGTAACCGGCGGCGATGTTCTCGCCGATCATGTTCCAGGTGTAGCCCGCCTCGGACGCCCGGTCCCAGGGCAGATCGCCATCGAGACCCGTATGGCTGAAATAGTTGTTGTCCGCCATGTCCTGGGAGTGATCCAGGGCGGCGATGGTCAACTCTTCGTTCAGCGTAAGCGGATCCCGGCCGAATTGGGCCCGGAAATCATTGGTTAGATCGACAACGGCTTGGATGAAATTCTTAACGGTGTCACTCAGATCGCTCAGAATAGACATCGTATCTGACCCCACGCAGTACACGTCTGGCCGCCAGCAAAGCGCCGGGCGGCAAATCCCCTGACAACAAACGGTGCGCCCCACGGCCTCTTGTGTCCAGGCGCGCGCGCAACCCGTTAACAACTATGACCATCGCGTTAAAAACGCAATGGATCCAGGCTGTTCCTACGCAATTGTGACAACCGATTCAACGCCGCCACCGTTTCGCCTGAATGTGGCATGAATGGCCCGGACAGGGCGGCTTCACCCCCCTAAAAGTAGGGTTTCCACATCGTCAATACTATCGGGGCTGCATAGAGGAGACTTGTGGAATGCGTTTATCGATCATGGCGTTCTTGGCGGTTTTGACCGCGATGGTGTGGGCGCGGGAGGCCGCGGCCGATCAGCCGGCGCCCGCGGCCGGCGTGAGCGAGGGGTCTTTCCAGCTTGCCGCGAACGCGCGTAATGGCAGGGTCTGCTGCGCGCGCGGACGGCGGGACTGGTGGACCCGGTCCGAACGGGCCTGCTATCGGGCCGATGGCCGGGTGGTCGCCGATCGCCGCTGCCGCCGGGACGGGCGCAACCGCCGGGACCGGGACTACCGCGACGATTATTACGACGACGACCGGCGCGGCCGGCGTAATCGGGACGATTTTTACGACGACAGGCGGGGCCGTTTCGACGATCGCCGGGGCCGTGGACGTCTGTGTTGCGCCAGGGGCCGCCGCGACTGGTGGGTGGACAGCCGCCGCCAATGCGCCCGCTCTGATGGCCGGATCGTTTCTGACCGGCGGTGCCGCTACGACGGAGGCAACACACGCGACGGTGATCCGTTTTTCGATGGCCGCCGGGGCCGGGACCGGTTCGACGACCGCCGGGGCCGCCGGGGACGGGATGACCGCGGCCGCCGGCAAGTCTGCTGCCAGCGCGGCAATGACAACAAGTTCTGGACCTCGGCGAACGCCTGCTACCGCCAGGGCGGCCGGATCCGGGACGACCGGCGCTGCCGCACCCGCAATCGCCGCGATGCCCGGGTCTGCTGCACCAAAGGACGCCGGGAATGGTGGGCGCGCACGTCCCGGGACTGTTTGCGCACCGGCGGCCGGGTGGCCCAGGACCGCAAGTGCCGGCGCCGCTACTGAGCGGCTGCGATAACCGGCAAAAAACGAATCGGGCGGGGTGCCGCGTGCATCCCGCCTGGACGTTACGCGCCAGGATGGCTTGAAAAAGCTCCCGTAGCCCAAGGCCTTGCGGCCGCCCCCTTGTTCCGGTGAGCCCAGCCGTGCTTGTGTTTGCCTCGGCGGGACAGGCAATTCACTCGAACGAGAGGGGCATGGCCATGAGTTCTTCGATTTCTATTTGGGCGCGCACGGGTTTGTTGGGCGCTCTTCTTACCGCAGGCGCGGCAGGCAACGCCCTTGCCCATCCTTGCGAAGGCAAGCAGGGGATGTGGCAGAGCGCTCAGATCGACGCCGGTCTGGAAGCCAAGATCCGCACTGAATATGCGGCTTGCACGGAAGGGACGGCCGGCTCTCTGCGCGACAGCGCGGCCTGCCGCAACTTTGTCGGCAAGGTCCTGGATGTGGGCTGGAACGCCAGCGATTTCCGCGAGGGCGACGGCTATATGCTGCCCTCCAAGATTGCCCGCGAGCTGAGCGGCGGCGGCTTCGTGGCCTGGCAGAGCATCGGCACGGCGGCGGAGCAGGGCGCGCTCGAACAGGCGGCCGAACTTGCCGCTGCCGGACAACCGGTTCTGGCCGTCTATGCCGACGGCTCCCAATCCCATGTCTCGGTGATCCTGCCGGGCGGCGTGGCGCCGTCGGGGTCGTGGAGCGCCAGGGTGCCGCGTGCCGCCCATCTGTCCCTGGACGAACGGAGCAACACCTTCATGGGCTGCCGTCTGTCTTACGCCTATGGGGCGGAGAAAAAGGCGGGCGTGACCTTCTATGCGAAGGCCGCAGGCGTGCCCATGGAGGAAACGGCGGTGGAAGAACTGCCCGCCGCGCCCATGGAAGAGCCGACCGAGAACTGAGTCCGGGCCGGACCGCATTGCGGTCAGGGCGATGGGCAACGCGAAGGGGGCAGCCCATGTCTGTGCTTCGAGGTTTGATCCTTGTGGGAACCGTCCTGGCGGCGGTTCCCCATGCCGTTTGGGCCCAAAGCCCTGAAGCGGCCGCCGGCAAGGCTCTGTGCGGCACGCTCAACACCACGTTTCTGGCGTCTTTCGGCAGCCAGAGCGAGGCCGCGATCGCCGGGACCATGGCCGAGACGGCCTTGCCCCCGTTCGAGAGCGGGCGCTTGAGCGCCCAGGATACGGTTCTGGCGGTTCTGTGCGGCGTCTCAAATGTCCAAGGGGTGTTTTCCAGCGACATTGCCGGGCAGACGGCGGCCCAGCTCGTCAACCGGCTCGGCGCCACCAGCGAAAAAGGCCGTGCCCTGATTGCCGCCTTTCTGACCTATGCGCCCGACGAGGCGCTCGACCGGTTCGAGACATCCGTGCAGGATCAGGTCGTGCTGGCCGCGATCAAGAAGGATCTGGTCCGTCCGGGGGCGATGAACCGGCTGCTCGACGGTCTGCCGGTCATCGAGAATGAGGGCAGCGAAATCACCGACATCGCGGATTTCCGCTCGAACGGGTAGGGCCTCTCGTTCAAACAGGGGCAGGGCGGCATGGCGACACAACGCGGCTCGTGGCTGACCCGGTCCGTGCCTTACAGGCCAGCGGGCCTTGTTCTGTTCATTGTCTGCCTGCTGAGCGCCAGCCTTGTGCTGGGCCATGCCATGCCCCGGATCGCGCCGGGCCTTGAGGCTTTTGCGGCTGCCCCGGCCAGACTAAAAGCACGGCTTGGCCAGGATCTGACGCCGGAGGAAAGCCGCCTGGTCGTCCGGGCCATTGGGCAAGCAAGCCTGCTGTCCGCCGCGTTCGCCCATGAACGGGCGCGGCTGATGGCGGCCTCCGGATCCGCGCATGCCGAAGCTTTCTTGGAAGACGCCCTGGTCCGGGCCCCGTTCGAGGGCCGGGCCTGGAGCGTTCTGGCGCTGCAACGGCACAGGCGCGATCCCGGCGGTTCGGGTGCGCGCGACGCCCTGCGGCTCTCTTTGGCTTTGGCGCCCCGCGACGGTAGTTTCGCGCGCCTGCGTTCGGCCCTCGGCGCCACGATCTATGATGGGCTGGACCCGGCGGGCCGGGCCGTGCTCGAGGCCGACAGCCGGGCGCTTCTGAGAGCGGGAGACGACCGGCACCTGCGCCGGCTCGCGCAAAGCGCGCAAGGCCGCGCAATGCTCTATAATGCGGCCCTGGGCGAGCGGGCTTTGATGACGCGGATCCAAGAGATCATGGCGGGCCCGCGTTCCAAGGAGTAGGCGGGCGGGACATGAGCGAGCCGGGGACCGGGTATCAGACGGCTGCGGAACGGGACGGCGATCTGGTCGATCTGCGCGCCGCCGTGCGCATGATCCGGACCCGGTTCTGGATCATCCTGGGCACCGTTACGTTCGTCATGACCGCGACCGTCCTGTGGCTGCTTCAGACCACGCCGCTTTACCGCGCCCAGGCCCTGATCCTGATCGAGCCCCGGGAAAACCGGGTGATGGACGGCCAGGCGGTTCTCGCCCAACTGACCACGGATCAGACGACCATCGCCAATCAGGTGGAGTTGATCCGCTCGCGCTCTTTGGCGGAGCGGGTGATCGGACAGTTGGGGCTCGACCGGGATCCGGTATTCGTGCAGAGGGCGGAGCGGACATCGCTCTTGAGCCGGATCAATCCCCTGTCCGCCCTGTCGCCGGAAGTGACCGCCCGGGAAAGCGCCGGAGGCCAGGACCGCACGGACCGCTATGTGGACGCCTTTCTCGATCACCTGTCCGCCGTGGTGCGCGCCCAATCCACCGTCATCGACCTGCGCTACACCTCGCCGTCGCCGGGCAATGCCGCGCGGATCGTCAACGCCCTGGCGGAGGCATACGTCCAGGATCAGCTCGAAGCCAAATACGAGGCCACGCGCCGGGCCACCGACTGGCTGGCGGCGCGCCTTCAGAGTTTGAGCGAACAGGTCGAGCAGACCGAACGGGCGGCGGCCCAATACCGTCTCGAGCACGCTCTGACGGAGGCGGAAACCGGCAGCACCCTGGTCGATCAGCAACTGATCGATCTCAATACCCAGGTGTCTTTGGCCCGGGCGGAAGAGGCGGAGGCGGAAGCGAAATACGCCCAGGCCAACGTGCTTTACGACCGGGGCGAGGCAGTGGACACGATTTCCCAAGTGCTGTCGTCGGGCCTGATCTCCCAGTTGCGCCAGCAGGAAACGGTTTTGCTGCGCCGGGAGGCGGAGCTGTCCAACCGCTACGGCGCGCGCCATCCCAGCATGGTGCAGTTGCGCGCGGAACGCCGGAACCTGGCCGACAAGATCGACGCGGAGGTGCGCCGGATCATCCTGCAATTGCGCAACGAGCGGGATGTGGCGCGGGCCCGGGTCGACAGTCTGGAAAGCCGCGTGGCCTTGATCGAATCCACCGTGGCCGGACAAAATCAGGCGCGCATCAAGCTGCGCGAGCTGGAGCGGGCCGCCGACTCGAGCCGCCGCCTGCACGAGGCCTATCTGGCGCGCTTCAAGGAAACGGAAGGACAGTCGGGCATCGAGGCACCGGACGCCCGGGTGATTTCCACCGCTCCCGTGCCGCGAGAAGCGAGCTATCCGCCGACGGTCCTGGTGCTTGGGGCCATGCTGCCTGGCGCGCTCATTCTCGGGCTTGTGCTGGCCCTGGCGGCGGAGCGCCTCGACAACGGATACCGGCGGACGCACCGTCTGGAAGCGGATCTGGACCTGCCGGTCCTGGCGGTTCTTGAGGATGTGCCCCGCGCCGCCTTGCGCGCGGCCGGTTCGCTGGCAGGGCATGTGGCCGAGCAGGCTTTGTCGTCCCAGGCCGAGGCCTTGCGTGGATTCCAGGCGGGATTGGCTTTGCGCAATGTGGACGCGCCGCCCAAGGTCGTTCTCGTCACGTCGTCGATCGCCGGGGAGGGCAAGACCGGCTTTGCCACCGCTTTGGCGCGCCTCGGCGCCGATCAGGGGGAAAAGACCCTGCTGGTGGATGCGGATCTGCGCCGTCCGGCTGCCGCCGACGCCCTGGGCCTGACCGAGCGCGGCCCGGGCCTGGTCGGCTATCTGGGCGACCGCACGCCTTTGGACGCCGTGCTGCTGCGCGATCCCGCCAGCCCGCTCGATCTTTTGCCGGGCACGGCCGCGAGCGCCCATGCGCCCGCCTTGCTGCGTTCGGAGCGTCTGGCCGGGCTGATCGCCCAATTGCGGGAGCGCTACGACCGGATCATCATCGACAGCGCGCCGGTGTTGCCGGTCCACGACACCAAGCATCTGATCCGTCTCGTCGATGCGGTGGCGTTCATCGTGCGCTGGGAACGCACGCCGCGGGACGCGGTCAAGGCGGCGGTCAAGGACTTGCGCCTGCTCGACGCGCCCCTGGCGGGCGTCGTGCTGACCCGCGTCCATCCGCGCCGCCACGCCCTTTACAGCTACGGCGCTTACGACCGGGCGGCCTATGCGCCTTACGCGGATTCCTGAACAAGAAAAGGGCGCGGGATGATGCCCGCGCCCTCGTTCCGCCGGTTCTTTTCAGAACCGCTTATTCCGTAAACCGCACGAAGATCTGAACGTAGCGGTTCGACTGGTTCTTGACCTCGTCCGCCGTCTCGACCCGCAGGTCGCTCTCGCCCTTGGCGGAGATATAGACATTGGTCGGCGGCACGCCCCGTTCGATCAGGCCGTTGCGGACCGCCTCGGCGCGGCGGCGCGACAGGCGCAGATTGTATTCCGAGGTGCCGACCGTATCCGTATGGCCTTCCAGCCGGATCAGTTCGATGTTCCGCTGCCGGATCGTTTCCGCGGCCCGGTCGAGCACTTCGCCCGCTTCCGCCGTGATGGCGTAGGAATCGAACGGGAAGAACACCAGATCAAGCAGATCGCGCGGGATCGGCGGTTCTTCCGGAGCGGGCGGCGGGGGCGGCGGCGGTTCCTGGCGCACGGGCGCGGGCAGCACCGGAGCGGGCGCCGCCGGTTTCGGCCGGTGGCCGAAATTGATCCGCAGGCCGGCGAGCACCGCATGGTTCTTATAAGTGCCATCGCCGGTGCCGAAATCGTATTTGCCGCCGTAAAGGTAACGGTAGCGCGTGTCGAAGGTGATGCCGCGCGACAAGGCGACCGCCACGCCGGCGGTGCCCTGCACCGCGACGTTCAGGTCCTTGTTGTCGACGAAATTCCGGCCGATCGCCTGAAGACGGTAATCGGGATCGATGACGATGGCGCCGAGACCGCCGCCGATATAAGTGCGCAGTTTCCGGGTAATGGCGAAATCCCGGTAGACATTGGCCATCAATGTGTAGGCCCGGATATCGCCTTCCGCCTGGAAATTGTTATCGACGCCGTTGACGTCGCTGGTCTCGTAACCGGCGCTCAGTTCACCGCGCCAGCGCGGCGTGAAGTAATAACCGGCGGCCACATTGCCCACCTGACCGCTCTGCATCTCAACGTCGGTGGTAAAGACCGGCTCTCTGACTTCACTGTCATAGCGGAAAATGTAACCGCCTTCGAATTTGATGTAGCCTTTGACATCATCGCTTTGGGCAACGGCGGGCACCGCCGTTCCAAGCAAAAGGGCGATCGCACCCAAAAGTCCTGCTCTGACCATTTCAACTCTCAACTCTGTCATCCCCCGAACGCACCTCTTAGAATCACATCATTCTACCATGAGGCACGGTCTTTACTCACCCGTTCGTGAGAAAATGGCAAGTGTATTCTGTTTAGGAGCCGGACGCGTTCGCCGGTCCAAACGAGGGCCTGCCTTCTCAACATTTTATACGGGCCGGGATGGCAATACCCGTTTGGGGCGATCCAAAATGGATCTTGCCAGCCCATTCATTCTTAATGCTGCGTTGCAATGAAACAGGCGTAAACCCTACCCATTCGGTGCAACCTTAAATCGTTCCAATTTGGATATCGTCACAGAATGGATAAAACCGCTTGCGGAACACCCCTTTACCATAGGCGAATAGCCCGGACTCGGATAACCTCCTTTCGCAACAAGAGGTTCGTTTCAGCTGTGATCCGTTCCGTCAGTGCCGCCCGGCAATCTGTGCGCGAAGGATCTGATCTTAACCACTTTTGAAAATCATACGGTCGGGGTAAGACGCTCTGGCCATGATGTTGCAATGCGGTGATCCGACGGTACAGGCAACGGATCGTCCGCCGGACGGCGTTTGTTAAGACGTCCGGCTCTGTGGCGGTCCGAGCGTCCGGAGGGAGTAGCCGGGATGATAGGTCAAATGAGCATTTCGCACGCAAAGCAACCCCTGTTGACCCAGAAGCCATCGGGTCCCAAGCCTGTTTCGCTTGGGGCGATCGATGTTTTTCTGCGTCTGAACGATGTTGT
>CAZTCJ010000102.1:0-12569 GCA_964612085.1 uncultured Alphaproteobacteria bacterium | reverse complement strand
CGACTCCGCCGGCACCGTGGAATTCATCGTCGATGGCGAGCGGAACTTCTACTTCCTGGAGATGAACACCCGCCTTCAGGTGGAACATCCCGTCACGGAACTGATCACCGGCATCGATCTGGTCGAGCAGATGATCCGTGTGGCGGCGGGCGAGAAGCTCTCGATCTCCCAGGAAAGCGTCAAGATCGACGGCTGGGCCATGGAAAGCCGGATCTATGCGGAAGATCCCTACCGCAATTTCCTGCCCTCCATCGGTCGCCTCGTGCGCTATCAGCCGCCGGACGAAGGCGTGCTCGACGGTCTGACCATCCGCAACGATACGGGCGTGGAAGAGGGCGACGAGATCTCCATGTTCTACGACCCGATGATCGCCAAACTGTGCACCCACGGGCCGGAACGGATCGACGCCATCCGCCATATGGGCCGGGCACTCGACCAGTTCTATATCGACGGCATCGGCCACAATGTGGCGTTCCTGTCCGCCGTCATGCAGCATCCCCGGTTCCAGGAAGGCCGCCTGACCACCGGCTTCATCGCCGAGGAATATCCCGACGGCTTTCAAGGCGCGCCGCTCGATCTGCCCCGGCTGGAAGCCGTCATCGCGGCGGCGGTCTTGATCCGCATGCGCGTGACCGACCGGGAACGGCGCATCGGCGGGCAGATGCGCGAGAAGGAACCGTCCGTGGACGGCCGCTGGATCGTTCTGCTCGATGACGGATCGGAAACCGGCCGCCGCATCGAGGTCGATGCCAGCGTGACTGACGGATCGATCCGCGTCACCATGCTTGGCGGCGCGGACGAGATGCCCCAGGGCAGCGAGATGGTGCTCTCAAGCGCCTGGCTGCCGGGCATGGCGGTGCTGCGCGGCACGCTGCTGGGCGCCAGCGGCCCGTCGAGGCCGGTCGCCGTCCAGGTGCGCCCGCGCCATGACGGCTGGAGCCTGTCCCATGGCGGCGCCACGGTCGCCACCCGGGTGGAAACGCCCCGGTCGGCTGAGCTGATCGAGCACATGCCGGAAAAAATCGCCGCCGACATGTCGAAATATCTGCTGTGCCCCATGCCGGGCCTGGTGGTTTCGATCGATGTGGAAGTGGGCCAGGAGGTCAAGGCCGGCGAGGCGCTGGCCGTCGTCGAGGCCATGAAGATGGAAAATGTTCTGCGCGCGGAACGGGACGGGACCATCGCCAAGATCGAGGCCACACCCGGCGACAGCCTTGCCGTGGACGACATCATTCTCGAATTCGAGTAAGGGGGCTCACAGGTCTTCGGGGCGCGCGCACAGCCTTTGGGATGGGTAGAAGACCATGGGTGGATCGGAGACATCGGCCCAGCATGTGGCGCTCCTCGCCAACGGCACCCAGTCGGTGCGCACGTTCCGCCTGCCGCTGATCCAGGCTCTTGTCCGCGCCGGACACCGGGTCACGGTGATCGCGCCGGGCGCGGATGAGGCCTTCCAGACCGAACTGGCGGCGCTGGGCGCCCAGGGCGAGCCGCTCTCCTTGGACCGGACCGGGCTCAATCCGCTGAACGATGTGGGATTCCTGATCAGGCTGACGCGCGTGCTGCGCGGGCTGAAGCCCGATTGCCTGCTCACCTTCATGATCAAGCCCAATGTTTATGGCGCCCTGGCCGGGCGGCGGGCAGGGGTGGCGCGCATCTATGGCATGGTGGAAGGGCTCGGCTATCCGTTCACCGACGGCCCGGGGCCCAAACGCAGGCTGGCGCGCCTCGCGGCGACCCAGGCCTATCGCGCCGCCCTGCCGCGCATGACCGGCGCGATCTTTCTGAACCCGGACGACCGGGCGCTTTTCCTGGACCGTAAAATCCTGACGGCAGCGGACAAGGGCTTCGTCCTGGACGGCATCGGTGTCGATCTCGACCGCTTTGCGCCAACGCCGCCGCCAACGGATCCGGTGACGTTCCTGTTTATCGGACGGCTGATCAAGGACAAAGGCGTGGCCGAATTTCTGGAAGCCGCCCGCGCGGTCAAGACACGTTGGCCGGAGGTCCGGTTCACGGTTCTGGGCGCGGTTGATGCCAACCCGTCATCGGGGCCCGGCCGCTTATTCGACGAGGCTGTGGCGGCCGGGATCGTCAGCCATCCCGGCCATGTGGCGGATGTCCGGCCATACCTTGAGGATGCCAGCGTGTTCGTGCTGCCAAGTTATCGGGAAGGGCTGCCGCGCACCGGGCTCGAAGCCCTGGCCATGGGCCGGGCGGTGATTGTGACGGACGTGCCCGGCTGCCGGGAGATCGTGCGCCACGGCGTCAATGGATGGCTGGTGCCTGCCCGCGCTGCGGAGGCGCTCGCCGCTGCCATGGGGCAGGCCGTGATGGATCCCGCACGGATCGGTCCCATGGGCGCGGCCAGCCGCGCCTTGGCCGAGGACCGGTTCGACGAGCGGCGGATCCATGCGGATTTTCTGCGCCTGACGGGGCTCGCGCCATGAGCGCCCGGCCAGTACACAGGCCGCTCGACCCGTCCTGGCGTTGGGCGTCGATCCTTTTTGCCCTGGCGATTGTTCTGACCGCCTCCACCCAATTGCGGTTCGGATCTTTGCCCGCCGGGCCGGGCGAAGCACTCCTGGCGGGCCTGTGCGGTTTGATCCTGCTGCGGATGACCGCCTGGCCGCAGCTCTATCGCCCCATGATCCCCTTTGTCTGGTTCACGCTGGCCAGCGGCGTTCTTCTCATCCTGGCGTTCCTGGTCCAGATCCTCGGCGATCCAGCGGCCCAAAACACGGACACCGCCAGCGGCCTGTGGCTGCGGGACAGCCTGGCTTATGGGTTGTCGGCGGCGATGATCATCGCTTTGTGCGCCGACAGCCCGATGATCCGCCAGCCGCGCATGCTGCTCCAGGCAACCGTCCTGATCGGCGCGGGCCTGCCGCTTGTCTTGGTCGCGATCGCGCAGGTCACCCCGACCGTCGCGGGGCTGGATCTGATCTATGGCGGCGGACGGTTCATGGGACTGTCGAGCGATCCCAATCAACTGGCCCGGGCCTTGGCGCCGATCCCGTTCTTCGCGCTTTATCTGGCCTGGGAGGACCGGGGCAGCGGGCGCCTGGTCTGGATCGCCTGCGCCCTGTCCGTCATTCCGGCCGGGCTTGCGACCGGGAGCGAAGGGCTGATTCTGGCCTGGCTCTGCGCGGCCTATGCAATCGGTTTGGCGTGGTTTGTCTTTGCAGCATCAAAAATGTTGCGCAGCATAAATTTTGTTACAGTTTCAGTAGCAACCGTTCATCTGCTTGCCGGAAGCCTCGTTTGGCTGATTGCCCCTGGCTTTTGGCCCGGCGTTCTTGACGCGGTGCTGCGCAGCACCAGCAATCTGGATCACCGGCTGGCGCTGTGGGACGCAGGGATCGACAAGATCCTGGCCTCGCCGGTGATCGGCTATGGGCCGGGCGCGCGGGTGAGCATCGTCCAGCCGGTTCTGTCCCGCGATTACGAAGCCCACAATTTCCTGCTGGACTGGGCGCTGGCGACGGGGCTGCTGGGCCTTGTCTGTCTTCTGATATTGCTTGGCTGGATTTTGAAAACGGTACTTCAGGCGCGCAGTCTCTGGCTTGTGGGCGCGCTGGCGGCGGTTCTCGTCTTCTCCCTGGGCATCCACCCGTTCCGGAACCCGAATTTCTGGTTCTTTCTGATCCTGACGGTTCTGACGGCGGCCCAACGGATCTTGCCCATGGAAAGACGCCCATGACGGCGGACAAGCGCAAACGCCCTTCGGTCCGGGCGGTGATCAGGCGGTTCCGCGCGCCGGGCCGCTCCATCCTGCTGCTTGGCGCTGTCACCTTTATTGGCGCGCTGATGAATATCACGGGCCAGATTATCCTGGCGCGGAGCTTGGGTCCGGCGGATTTCGGCTTGATCCTGATGGGCCTGGCGGCGGCTGGAATCCTCGCCCCCATCGGCGCGCTCGGGGTCGGCGAGTTCTGGCTGCAGGCCACGGGCGAGGAAGGCCGGGCGGCGCGGCGCTGGATCCGGCCGGCCCTGAAAGCGGTGGTGACGGCCAGTGGCGCGATCGCGGCGGGCTTTGTCTTGGTCGCGCTCGCGGGCCATGGCGCGAATGACTTTTTTGCCCTTTTGCCCGCCTTCGTGCCGGTCCTCTGGCTGGTCGCCTTGTGCAATCTGGTGATGGCGCGCGCCCAGATCGCGGGGCAGTTGCTCACCGTCGGCCTGGCGCGCCAATCCATGGCCGGTATCCGGTTCTTCACGGCCCTGACGGTTTTGGCCCTGGGCGTAGGCGGTGCGGTCCAGACGGCCTTCATCATTTGGGGGATCGGCGCGGCCGGAACGGTCTGGGCCGCCTGGCATCTGGTGAGCCATTTGCGCTCGGGCTTCACCGGCGCGGCGGACCGCACAAGGGCAGGCGAGGACGAATCCGTCTCGATCCAGACCATGTTGGGGCTGTCCTGGCCGTTCGTCGCGTCCTCGCTCATGTATATGGTCTATTTCCAGAGCGATATCCTGCTGCTGGGCTTTCTCGATTCCGAGGCGGCGAGCGGTCGCTACGGCGTCGCGGTCGCTGTCCTATCAGCATTTTATCTGTTCCCGAGCGTGATCTACGCCCAATATCTGTTGCCCAAACTGCACCGGCTGACCTATCAGGACCCTGTCCGCTTTCGGAGGATCTATGGTCAAGGCACGCTAATCATGACCCTGGCAGGGCTGATCTTCGCCGCCGGGCTGATCTGGTTCCACCGGGATCTCATCAGGCTTTTCTTCGGTCCCGCTTATGACGCATCGGCCCCTTTGCTTCTGGCTCTGTCCGTCTGCGTCCCTTTGCGCTATGCGGCCCAAAGCGCGGGCAGCGTTCTGGCCACGGGACGGCGCGCGGGCACCATGGCCCGGATCCAGGCGGGCACGGCGCTCTTGAACCTGGCGGCCAATCTTGCGCTGATCCCCTGGATCGGCGTTTGGGGCGCGGTGGCGAGCACCATCGCTTGCGAAGCCGTTAATCTCGCCCTGTTTCACTTGTTCGCGCGCCGGGCTTTGGAGCGTCTCCATGTCTGACCGCCTGCGCCAGAGTGTGGATGTCAGTGTCGTGATTCCCTGCTACCGGTGCGGGAAGACGGTTGCGCGCGCCGTTTCCTCCGTGATGGGACAGACCGTGCGGCCGCGCGAGATCCTGCTCGTGGATGACGCCAGTCCGGATGACACGCTGGCGGTTTTAGAAGACCTGCAAAGCCGCTACGGGGACGGGATCATCCGCATCGCCCGGCGTGAGCGCAACGGCGGACCGGGGGAAGCGCGCAACACGGCCTGGGAGATGGCGACGGGACGCTATCTGGCCTTTCTCGACGCGGACGACAGTTGGGAGGCGGAAAAACTCGCCAGACAATGGGCCGTCATGGAGGCGAACCCCGGCGCGGTCTTGAGCGGTCACCCCATGCGGACCGCCTCGCCGGGGCAGGCCGGGGCAGCGCCTGTTTCCAATCCGGATCCGCCGACCGTCCGCATGCTGAGCCGCCGGGACTGGCTGATCCGCAATTGCCTGCCCACATCCTCGGTCATGATCCGCCGCGACGCGCCGGAACGGTTTCTGCCCGGCGAGCGGTTCTCCGAGGATTATTCCCTGTGGCTGCGCCTGGTCTTTTCAGGCCTGCCGAGCGCCCGCCTGGAAGACAGGTTGGGCCGTCATTACAAGCCGGTTTACGGGGCAGGCGGCCAGAGCGGTCATCTGTGGGCCATGGAGCGGGCTGAGCTGCGCAATTACCGGACCCTTGCACGCCGCCGGCAGATCGGTCCCGTAACCTTCGGTCTGTGTGCTGTCTGGTCCTTGGCGAAATACACGCGCAGATGGGTTATTACGCGTTTATACATCTCCTGATCTTGAACCCAACGCAAAAGTTGCAGAAAACATCTTTCAATCATGATGTAACCGGTTAAGGTCGTCGCCGGCGGTATGGGATTGTCTTGAGTCTGGGCCGGGCGGCATGGCGGGTTGGTATCGCAAAGGGGGGAAACGGGTCTTCGATCTTGTTGGAGCGTCGTTTCTGCTTGTCCTGTTCGCCGGTTTGATGGCCGGGGTGGCCTTGGCCATTTGGATCGTTGACGGACGGCCCATCCTGTTCAAACAGGCGCGGGGCGGCTACCGGGGACGTCCCTTTTTCCTGATTAAATTCCGCTCCATGACGGATGCGCGCGATATCCACGGCATGTTGCTGCCGGATGAACGGCGGCTGACGCGTTTGGGCCGGTTCATCCGCACCTGGAGCATGGATGAACTGCCCGCGCTCATTCAAGTGATCCGGGGCGAGATGAGTCTGGTCGGCCCAAGGCCTTTGTTGTGGGACTACATGGCCCAGTATGACGACCGGCAGATGCGCCGTCATACCGTGCGCCCGGGGCTGACCGGGCTGGTGCAGATCAGGGGCCGCAACAGCCTTGATTGGGACCAAAAATTCGCCCTCGATCTTGAGTATGTGAACAATGTCAGCTTATGGCTCGACATCATGATCTGTCTCAAAACGGTCCGCGCGGTCTTGAGCCGCCGGGGCGTCTCGGCGGATGGCCACGCGACCATGCCCGTGTGGCGGCCCAAGCGGGCCGGGCAGTAATCCTTCCATGATCCGTATCGGTCTCTTCGCGGGCCTGGCGGTTTTGCTGCTCTTGTGCCCGCTGCCCCTGGGCGGCAACCGGCCCTGGACCATGGCCGTGATCCAGACCGTGATTGCCTTTCTGACACTGCTGTTGGCCGCAGGCGCTCTGCGCCCGGACGAAGCGAGCCGCCGCCTGAAAGACCTGTTCTGGCCTGCCGTACTGGCGCTGCCCGCCCTGGCCTGGGGGCTTTATCAGACCTTGCCGTGGATCCCGCCGTCCTGGGCCCATCCTGTCTGGGCCATGGCGCAAGACGCGCTGAACGGTCCGGTGACGCCCGCCATCGCGGTCAATCCGGAAGCCGCGCGCGCCGAGTGGATCATGCTGCTGGCCATGGTCCAGGTCTTTCTCATCAGCTTCTGGGTGGCGGTGAAACCGGTTTTCGCGCGGGGACTGCTCTGGACCGTGACGATCGCCGCGCTGTTTTATGCACTATACGGACTGGGCCTTCATTTCGCGGAGCTGGAGCATGCGCTTTATCCGCCGACGCCGGAGGCCAAAATCAGTACCGGGCTGACCGGGCCGTTCGCCAACCGGAATCATTTCGCTGTGTATCTGGGCCTGGGCCTCGTGGCCGGTTTTGCGCTGGCGGGCGAGGGCCTGCGGACCCGGAGCCGGAGCGGCTGGGGCATGAGGGCAGGGCTCGCACGGTTTGCCGCGGTCGTCAGCGGGCCCGGCGCGCTTTACGGCACAGGCCTGCTGATCCTGTTCACCGCGCTGATCCTGACAACCTCACGGGCCGGAACGGCGAGCGTGCTGGCCGGATTGATCTCTGTCGGCCTGTGCTTCGCGGCGAAGACGCGCGGGGCGGGCCGCTGGGCCGTCGGTGCCGGTGCCGGGCTGACCGCGATCCTCCTGGCCGTGATCGTTGCCTGGAGCGGGGCGGGGCTCGCGGCCCGTCTTGGCCAGCTCGATCCGGAGCTTGCGGGACGCATGGAGGCCTGGCGCGCGGCGCTGTCCATGATCCGGGATGCCCCTTTTCTGGGCACTGGTCTTGGGAGCTTCGCCGATCTCTATCCGCTTTATGCGGAAGAACGCTACACGGAGGCGGCTTTCGTCCGCGCCCACAACGAATATCTGGACCTGGCGGCAGGCCTCGGTCTGCCTGCGGCCCTGGCCTGGCTTGCCGCGCTCGCCTGGATCGGCGTTTTGTGTCTTGCCGGGCTCGGGCGTAGGCGTCATACGCTCGCGGGCGTCACCGCCGCGCTCGGCGCCATGACCATCCTCGGCCTCCACAGTCTGGTGGATTTCGCCCCGGAGATCCCCGCCGTGACCCTGACCTTCGCGGTTCTCCTCGGCGTTGGCTGCGCCCAGGCCCGCCGCACCCCGGACCGGCCCGTCAAGCGCCGGACCCAACACGCGGGCCACGGCCCATAGACTCCGGCCTGGTCTTTGCATGGCCATAAAGTAAATAGGTAAATGACAATCGCGGAAAGACGTGGGGTCGATATCATGGCTGACAGGCCGGACCGGCGGCTGCGCCGGATGTTTCGGGGACTAACGGTATGCGCCGGGCTGCTGGCGCTGACACTGGGCGCGGGCGAGGCGCGGGCGGACCGCTTCAGTTTCGTCGTGTTCGGCGACACCCAGGACACCTCCGACAAGGGCATCGCGGGCCTGCGCAAACTGATCACCCAGATCAACGGCCACAAGCCCCGGTTCACGGTGCATATCGGCGATATCAAGGGCGGCGGTCCGTGCTCCGACACGTTTTTCTATGAAATGCGCGCCATTCTCTCCGAGATCGACGGGCCCTTCGTCTATTTGCCCGGCGACAATGAGTGGACGGATTGTTATCGCCCGGAATATGGCAGCGGCGATCCGATCCTGCGCCTCAATGCGCTGCGCCGGACATTTTTCCGCGCCGGACGCTCTCTCGGATCGAGACCCTTGAAACTGGATCAGCAATGGACCCTGGCCGAGCCCGAACCGGACGAGGACGCCCAAGACGAAGCTTCTTTCGACCAGCCCGATCTGGCGCGCCTGCCGGTGCGGGACCGCAAATTCATCGAGAACGCCCGCTGGATCGAAGGCGGCGTGGTCTTCGCCACCTTCCACCTGGTGGGCAGTAACAATAATTTGCGCCAGGATGCCGACGCCATCCGCGAGCATCTGGAACGGGACATGGCCAATCTGGCCTGGCTCGAAGCGGCCTTCGACGAAGCCACCGACCGCAACGCTCCGGCCCTGGTCATCCTGTTCCACGCCAATCCGGCCTGGAACCAGCCCTGGTGGCAGCCCACGGGCTTCGACCGCTTCCGCGAGTCGCTGGTCGCCCAGACGGCCGAATACGGGCGGCCCGTGCTGGTGGTCCATGGGGACACCCACACGTTCCGCATCGACAAGCCGGTCAAATATGAGGGCCGCACGCTGGAGAATCTGACGCGGCTGGAAGTGTTCGGACCGCCCGATCTGGGCGCCATCGAAGTCCAGGTGAACACCCGCACCAAGGCGGTCTTTTCCTTCGAGCCGTTCAACGCGGACGGCAAGGCGCAATAGCTTAAATCGCGGCAAGGCCGAACGGGTTCTTAACCTTTCGCACGTTTAATCGGTCAAGTACGGTCTCTGAATCGACAGGGCCGTGCCCCGCGCCTATGGTGTCGCGCAAGAGTGTGGACTCGAAGCCGCGCCTGGGTTAGCACCGGATTAGGCCGTAGCGGGCTTCGATTCTCACCGCCGATTGAGTATCGGGCCGATTGACCATCGGGATGCCCCCGTGAACTGAAGTAGAGGATAGTTTGATGCGAAAGCAACTGACCGCCATCGCCGCCTCCGCCGCTCTTGCTCTCGCGCCTGTGTGGGCCGTTGCGGCGCAAGACCAAGCTCCCGCTGCACAGCAGCCGGCGCCTGCGACGCAACAAGCCGCGCCGGAAGAAGTGGTTCTTGAGCCCGGCGGCACCGCCGGCCAGGGCGGCGGGCTTCTGGCCGCCAACTCCACGATCCTGCTGACCGCCAGCCTGACGACGGCGCTGGGTCTGGGTGTCGGCTTCGTGCTGAGCGACAACAACGACAGCTCGTCGAGCACCACCGCCACCACCTCGACCTCGGCGACCGCCACGACGAACTAAAGTTTTCTTGGCGCGGAGCGCCGGGCAAAAGACTTAACACCAAGTTAACAGCCGCCTCTCCAAAGAGTGCGGCTGTTTTTACTTGAGCAAAGTTTGATCAGGCCCTGAGATTGATTTCCGAAGACGCATTGGATACCGTCCGAATCTTGAACAGCGCGGCGGTATGGTGTGGTTTGGGGACCGCCTTGCGCACTGCAACGGTCTGGAAGTCAATCGGCAATGGTCCCCCGCTGCCTTGTTTTTGTCTGTGCTGGCGTCGCCTGTCTCACCGGACCCGTCCGGGCGGAGGATGAGCCGGATCCGGACAATCTTTACGAAGCGAACGCCTGGTATCCGTCCTTGAATTATCAGGGTTCGGTCGGCCTTGTGGACATGCCGACGGCGCGCATGCTGCCCGACGGCAATCTGGCCTTGGCGGGCTCCGGTAAGGAGCCGGACCAGCGCCTGGCGCTTTTGTTTCAGATCACGCCCTGGCTCGAAGGGGCGTTCCGCTACGCCCATATCAACGGCTTCACGGTCGATCAGCCCAATTTCTACGATCGCAGTTTCTCGATCAAATTGCGCCTTCTGACGGAAAGCAAATACCGTCCCGCCGTTGCCGTCGGGCTGAACGATATTCTGGGGACCGGCGTTTATGGCGGCGAATATATCGTGGCCTCCAAGCGCTTCGGCGATTTCGACGCCAGCGTGGGCATCGGCTGGGGCCGCTACGGATCGTCAGGCACGTTCGGCAACCCGCTGACCAATGTCGACGACAGTTTCGCCACCCGCGACACCAGGACGATTGAGGATACCGGCCAGTTCAATCTCGGCTCTTATTTCAGCGGGCCGGATATGGGCATTTTCGGCGGCATCGAATATTCGCCGCCCTGGAAGCCGCTCGACGGCCTGAAGCTGCAACTGGAGTATTCCTCCGACCGCTATGTGCAGGAAAGAGCGGCGCAGTTGATCCGCTATAATGTCCGTTCCCCCATCAATGTGGGCGCGACCTATGAGGCGCTGGACGGTCTGGAAGTGGGGGCGCATTATCTTTACGGCAACACTTTCGGTATCCGCTTCGCCTTGAAGGCCGATCCGCGCAAGCGCCTGAAACTGCCGCGTTTCGACCGCAAGCCCGATCCGTTCCGTGTACGTCCTGAAGAAGAACGCAGGCCGGAAGGCGCCGAAGAAGTGACGCCGGACCGGTTCGACCGGCTGCGCAATTCCATTCTCGAACGGCCCACATCCTCGGCCCGCGCCGTGATCGCAGGCGATCTGCCGGTGGATTTGGCCCTGACCAACCGGGTCAGCCCCGCGCGGCCCGCGGACACCGGGCGGGCAGGGCCCAAGCGCGCGCTCTGGCTTGCCCGCTCCAAGCCTGAAATCCTGACGCCGCTCCAGGTCAGCGAGCGCTATCTGAGCGACCAGCTGAGGCTCAATCCGGTGACGGATCTTTGCCTGGACGGGCGCAGCGCCGTTGAGGATTGCGCGCAAGGGCGGGCCGAGCGGGTACGGATGGAACGGGCGCGCATCCAGCTTGCGTCCGCGGAAGGCGGCAATCGTCTTGTCGAGCGTATGGCCCAGGCCCAGATGATCGCGGCAGGCGGGCGCAAGGTGGCGGTGGGCGGCAATCCGGCCGAAGGCTTGAGCGATACGGAAACCTATGAGCGGATCCGGCAGGAGGCGGGCCGCTTTTACATGGATGTGCTGGGGATCGCCCGGCGCGACAAGATCCTGCGGGTGTTCTTCGCCACCCGCCGCTATGACCGGATCGCCGAAGCCATCGGCCGCATGACCCGGATCCTCACCCAATTGGCCCCCAACGATATCGAGGTGTTCGAGCTGGAAGTCTCCAGCGGCGATCTGCCGGTCACCCAAGTGACCGTGCCGCGCGCCGAACTCGAGCGCATTCTCATCGGCGGGGGCAGCCCGGATGAAATCCTGGCGGCGGTGAAACTCGAATCCGCGCCGCGCTCCTATGCGCAAGCCGACTGGCGGCCCGACCGGCATCCCCGGTTCGGCTACGGCATCGCGCCGGGCTTCCGGCAAAGCGTGTTCGATCCGGACGATCCGTACCGCTATCAGTTCCTGATCCGGCTCAATCTCGATATCGCCTTGGCGCGGGGCCTGTCGGTCAACACCGTGGGCGCCATCAATCTGTTCAACAATTTCGACGAGATCGAGCGCGTATCCGACAGTACCCTGCCGCGCGTGCGCAGCGATTTCGCCCGCTTCCTCCAGGATGGCGAAAACGGCATCGACTCCATGGCGCTCAATTACCGCTTCAAGCTCGACCGGGAGGTCTACGGACGGATCGCAGCCGGTTATGTGGAGGAGATGTTCGGCGGCGTCGGCGGCGAGGTGCTCTACAGGCCCCATGGCAAGCGCTGGGCCTTGGGCGCGAATGTCTATGGCGTGCGCCAGCGCGACTTCAACAAGCTGTTTGATTTCCAGGATTACCAGACAATCACCGGCCACGGCAGCTTCTATTACGAACTGCCGTTCCACGATCTCAATCTGGCCATCCATGCCGGGCGCTATCTGGCGGGCGACTATGGCGCCACCATCGATCTGCGCCGCCGCTTCGATACGGGCGTGGAGATCGGCGCCTTCGCCACCTTCACCAATGTGCCCTTCGAGGAGTTCGGCGAAGGCAGTTTCGACAAGGGTCTGATCATCCGCATTCCCTTCGGATGGTTCACGCCCTACTCGACGCGCCGGACCTATAATGTGGATCTGCGCCCGCTCACCCGCGACGGCGGCCAGCGGATCCTGGGCAGCACCGACCTCTATTACCAGACCCAGCGGGAGTCGTTGAAAGAGATCGAACGGAACTGGGATGGCTTCGATGATTAGGAAAGGCTGGCACGGCCTGCGCGCGCTGACGGTCCTGAGCCTTCTGGGCTTGGGCGCCTGCGC
>CAZTCJ010000101.1:0-12595 GCA_964612085.1 uncultured Alphaproteobacteria bacterium | reverse complement strand
GAGCGCTCCTACGATCACGTCTGCGCGCTTCGGGCCGTCACCTCCACCGATGGGATGACCGCGGATTATTACCCGTTCGACCACGCCTTTCTGGGCCGCGTCGCCACCCGCATCATCAACGAGGTGCGCGGCATCAACCGGGTGGTCTACGACGTGACCTCCAAACCCCCCGGCACCATCGAGTGGGAGTGATTTCTGGACGGATTGTTCCAGCCCGCTAGTCTTTGAAAGACCGTTTTTTCAGCCGTTCGCAGGCTTGCTTGAGAGGTACGAGTTCGGCGGTCAAAACCTGCTGCACAATTTGGTCATCCACATCGTCATAGCTGTGGCGGATAAAATTCCCCATACCTCGGATGGCATTCCAATCGATTTCAGGCTCTTGGTCTTCGACGTGTCCACGGAGCTTCGTGGCGGCTTCCGAAATAATCAGGAGCTGGCGTTCGACAGCATCGCGGTGAACGAATTCGTCTTTCATCAGAGCATCTATCCCGCCGATATCATCGACATAAGCCCCGATTTTCGTAATGGCCGTGAGGATGTCATCGACCCGCTTGCCGGGATTGCTAGAAGGCACGCACGCCCTCCCGTTCGATGGCCCGGGACAAGGACGGATCCCGCGTGGGCAGTGCGACCACGTCCACGTCTCTCCCAAAGAGGCCGGACAACAAGCCGGAAATCCCGCACAGGGTCATGACATTGTTTGGCGAGGCCGGAGAAAGACGCACGGCGACATCCACATCAGACAGGGCGTCCATTTCCGCACGCGCCACGGAGCCGAACAGCACGGCGCTGACGACACCGTACCGGCTTCTCAGTTCCGGCGCGGCGGTCTTCAGCAAATGGAGCGCAGTGTGCTTGTTCATACTGCAATATATCATGAAAAGGGAAATGATGGATGAGTAGGATAAGCTGAGCAGGCGATACGGGCTTTAAAGGGAAAGACATCCATGGCAGCCGAGACGCGCACTTATCTGATCGACGATCTGGCGACGGCGCTCATGGCCATGGCGCTCGAAAGCGAGCCTTTGGAGAAAATCTACACCACCTGTTGCGAACGGCTCTTCGCTGAAGGGGTGCCCTTATGGCGCAGCCAACTGGCCTATCGGCTGCTGCACCCGCTTTACTCTGGCGGCGGCATTGTCTGGTGGCGGGATGCGGCTGCCGAGCGGGACGATTTTCTGCGGGCGGACGATCCGGACCATATCACCGATGGCTTCCGCGAAAGCCCGTTCTTTCATCTGATCATCAACGGGATTCCATTTTTGCGCCGGCGCCTGACCGGTCCTGACGCGCTTCTCGACTTCAATGTCCTTCCAAACCTGCGCGATGAGGGCGCTACGGACTATCTGGCCTTCATCGTGTCCTTTGGGGACTCGACCCTGGACGGCATGGCCGTATCCTTTGCGACGGATGAGGAAGGTGGCTTCACGGATGCCCAGGTCCAGCATCTGCTCAAGATCCGGCTGGCACTGGGGCTCGCCTGCAAGTCGGTGATCCGGGAACAGATCGCCTTGAATGTGGTCACCGCTTATCTTGGTCCCAATGCCGGTCCCCGCGTGCTCGACGGGCGGATCAGGCGCGGCGACGGCGAAGCGATCCGGGCCGTGTTGTGGTATGCGGATTTACGCGCCTCCACCCGGATGGCGGACAACATGCCGCTGCCGGACTTTCTGCAAGTGCTCAACAGCTATTTCGAATGCGCGGCCGGGGCGGCGCTCGATGCGGGCGGCGATATCTCCAATCTGGCGGGCGATGCAGTGCTGGCGATCTTCCCCTTGGGCGACGGGCGCATCGGAGAGACCTGCGAGCGGGCGCTGGCGGCGGCCCAGGACGCGCGCCTGCGCCTGGCCGGTCTCAATGCCGATTTGCGCGCCCAGGGCCGGGAGCCGATTGCCTTCGGGCTGGCGCTTCATATCGGCGATGTGATGTTCGGCAATGTGGGCGTGCCCGAACGGGTGTCTTTTTCCGTCATCGGACCGAGCGTGAACGAAGTGGCCCGGCTCGAACAGCTCACCAAGACGCTCGATGCGCCGGTCGTGTTCAGCAAGACTTTCGCGGATCAAGTGCCGCGTCCCGTCCGGTCCCTCGGGTTTCATACCATCCGGGGGCGGACGCAGCCCATGGAAGTGTTCGGACTTTAGGTGTTGTGTGCCTCAGATCCGGGGGCCGCCATTGAGCTGGGGCGGCACGATGGTCTCGGCGCGGTGGCATTTGCCTTCCACTTCCGTCACCTCACGGACCGGTTCGTCGGACGGCGCATCCCGCCAGTCGATGGCCTGCTTGTACCACCAGGTCATGGCGTAGCGGTCGAAGCGCATCTCGTGGGTCTCCGACGGATCGCTGTCGGCGATCTTGGCCTTCACGGAATATTCCGCACTCGTCGATTTATAGATGAAGGAGCGCGGCGCTTCGTCGTCGACGCTGGAGAAGCGGTAGACCACGGCCTGGGGGTGGTGGAAGGTGAAAAAATAGGCCTTGGAGGTGCGCTCCTTGGTTTTCGACGGGCTGCCGCGAAACACACCGAACCCTTTGGTGTCGGCTTCCTTGTGGGTGCCCGTGCCTTCGCAGAAAATCGTGAAGGTGCCCTCAGGGATGCCCGAGGCGGCCTGCGCGGCCACAGGCAGGACAAAAGCCGCCAGAGCGGCCGCGGCGGTCATGCGGAGATCCATGGATCGATCCTCCTGGCAAAAAAGCATTAACGCTCATAGTCCGCAAAACCTTGGCATCGCCAAGGCAATGGAACAAGCCGGACCCTAGGGTCCTGACCCTAGGCCTTATTCCTGCGCTTCGGGCGCCGGATCCACCTGGATGGTCTCCAAATAAGCGATCAAATCGGCGATTTCCGAGGGCGTGAACTGGAAAACCGGCATCTGATAGAGCGGATGGCCCACCATGATGCCTTCGGCCAGGGCCTCTTCCAGATAATGCAGGGGCCACATCTGCGAAAACGTGCGGAAAGGCGGGGCGTCGGCGAGCGGACTGTCGCCGGTCTCCTCGACCGCGTGGCAGCGGGCGCACAGATCCTGGGCCATGGCCCGGCCGGCATGGGGGGCGCCGCCTTGATCCGCGCCGGTTTCAAGCGGCTCAGCATGACAAGGGGCAAGCGCGGTGCCGCAAAAAAGACCCGCGGCGAGCGCCAGACGACGAAGACGGATGGGCTGAATCATCGGAACACTCCAGCGTGTGACTCGTAACCAGGATACCATCTCAAGCGCCCGCCGTGTTGCATTGCGTTGAAACAATTCCCCGCAAAGGATGGCGGCAAGGTGCCGTTTGACGAACTCTCGGCTATACTGTCGTGATATGTCCGGAAAGATCCCTGTTTTGGGCGTCAAAGAGGGGGTCATGAGTGACCGGCGGTCCTCAAGGGGACCGGATGGAAATACGGGGGGTTTGGTATGACAACCCAGAATGCAGTGTTTCGTGGGCTTCCGGTCTGGAAGCCGTTTCTCCTGGCGGCGCTGGGGAGCGCGGTCTTGAGCGCCGGGGCCTGGGCCCAGGACGAGGATTGGACGACAGAGGCGGAGGCCTGTTTCCGGGCGTCCCAGACGCCCCATGAAGGCGTGGCCCTGTGCACCGAGGCGATCGAAGAAGGCGGTCTCAGCACGGCCAATCTGGCCATCACCTATTCCAACCGGGGCAATTCCTTTTTCGATCTGCGCAAGTTCCAGCGGGCGATCGACGACTACGACGTGGCGCTGGCGCTGGTGCCCGAGGACGCGGTAACCCTGTCGAACCGGGGCGCGGCCTATACGGATTTGGGCGAGACGGACAAGGCCATCGCCGATTTCGACAAGGCGATCGAGTTGGAACCGTCCAATCTGACGGCCTGGACCAACCGCTGCTGGCTGCACGCCTTGAAGGAAGATTTCGCACAGGCGGTCGAGGACTGCACGGCCGCTCTCAAAATCAATGAAAACGACCCGACGGCGCTGGCGAGCCGGGCCTTTGCCTATCTGGCCCTCGACAAGCTGGACGAGGCGCTGGCGGATGCCGATCAGGCCGTGGTGTACGGCGAGACGATCTGGGAAGCCTATTTCTACCGGGGGCTCATTCACGAGGCGCGGGGCGACAAGGATCTGGCGCTTGACGATCTGTCGCGGGCCTTCGTGATCGGTCCGGACGAGCCCAATGTCCGCGCCAAGCTGGAGGAACTGGGTTTCGAGTTTCCCCAGCCCGTTGAGGATGAGGACGCCGACTCCGAAACTAGCGAGGGTGAGGGCACGGACTCCGAAACGGACGAAGCCGGCGAGGACGAAGCTGGCGAAACGGACGCCGAGGCTGAAGAGGAAGCCGAAGACGACGAAGCCTCCGAGACCGAAACCGGCGCCGATGACGACACCTGAACCAACGGGTTTTTGATGGGGAGCGGCGGCTTTGTGCCGCTATCCGGTCTTGCGGAGGCTTATGCGACCGCGCCATAACCGGTCTTGAGTTCGAAAGAAGCGAGCGCTCATCCCGCGACCGGAAGGACTTCCCATGTCGAGCCAGACCGACGTCAAGCGCGTCACCGTTCCCCAGATCCGCGCGCGCAAGGGCCAGGAGCCCATTGTGTGCCTGACCGCCTATACCGCGCCCCAGGCCCGCCTGCTCGATCCCCATGTGGATCTGCTGCTGGTGGGCGATTCGGTGGCCATGGTGATCCACGGCATGGACACCACCATCGGCGTGACCCTCGACACCATGATTTTGCACGGCCAGGCGGTCATGCGGGGTGCGCGCAAGGCGCTCGTGGTGGTCGATATGCCGTTCGGCTCTTATGAGGAAAGCCCCCAGGCCGCCTACCGCAACGCCGCCAAGGTGATGCGCCGCACGGGCTGCAACGCGGTCAAGCTCGAAGGCGGGCGGACCATGGCCGATACCATCGCCTTTCTGACCGAACGCGGCATTCCGGTGATGGCCCATGTGGGTCTGATGCCCCAATCGGTTCAGGCCACCGGCGGCTACAAGGCGACGGGCCGCAGCCGCTCCGAATGGGCCGATATCGAAGCCGATGCCCTCGCCGTGGCGGAGGCGGGCGCGTTTTCCGTGGTCCTTGAAGGGGTGGCCGAGCCCTTGGCCGCGCGCCTGACGGAGGTCTGCCCGATTCCGACCATCGGCATCGGCGCCTCGACCAAATGCGACGGCCAGATCCTGGTGACCGACGACATGCTGGGCATGAATGCCTGGGTGCCGAAATTCGTGCGCCGCTTCGCCGATCTCGACACGGTGATTGCCAATGCGGTCGAGGCCTATGCGCGGGATGTGAAGGCCCGGGCCTTCCCGGCGCCGGAAAACACCTATCAGATGCGCGGCGACGGCTCCTGAGGTCCTTAGCGGGTGATTATGCCCCGAGAACCCCGCCGTTTGCGTGGCCTTGAGGCCGCGTTTAGAGTAGACAGGAATTTGATAAGACATCGGCAGGGCTTGGTCGCGGCCCCTTTTGTGGGCACGGTCTGGCCTGTTTTGCATGGTGATGCATGGTTTTCGGGATGACGGAGTAGCGTGGCGTGACGGATCAAACGGCATTCGAGCGCGAGGTTGACGAAGACGTTCGTAATGAACGCCTGGAACAGGTCTGGAAGACCTATGGGCCTTGGGTTATTGGCGGGGTCGCGGCGGCGATTGCCTTGTCGGCGGCTTATCTGGTTTATGACGGCTGGCGGCAGAACCAATTGGTTTCGGCCTCCGACACGTTCGAGCGCGCCATAACGTTGATCGAGGACGGCGATCCGGCCGAAGCGCTGACGGCCCTCAGCGGGCTGACGGACGCGCCCGGCGGCTACGGCCTGCTTGCCCGTTTCGAACAGGCCGCCGTGCTGGCGGAAACCGCCAATACGGACCGGGCGGTCGAGGCCTTCGACGCCATCGCCCAGGACGGTTCCCTGGATCCCGTCATGCGCTCCCTGGCGGCCTTGAAGGCCACCTATCTGCTGGCCGATCAGGCGGAGCCCGCCGAACTGCTGGCGCGGATCCGTCCGCAACTTGATCCGGACAATCCGTGGGCGCCGTTTGCCCGCGAATTGGGCGCGCTCGCCCATTTGCGCCAGAACGACTTTCAAAGCGCGCTCAACGAGTACCGGTTGATCACTGAAAACACCTCCGTGCCCCAGAACCTGCGCGGACGCGCCGAGCAGATGAGCACCTTTCTCGAAGGCGCCGTCGCCACGGCAGGCGGCCTGACGGAACCCGCGCCCGTTGATCAAGGCACGGACGATACGCAAAGCGTGCCGGCGGACGGCGCGCCCAGTGACAGCGGGGAAGAGGGGGACCGCCCATGACCGGGAGACGGGGTGAGGGAATTGCGCCCGCGATGCGCATGAGCGGGCTCGTGCGGACGGGCCTCGTTTTGACCTGTGCCCTGGCTTTGGGCGGCTGCGCCATTTTCGATGCTCTGGGCGGCGGCAAGAACGAAGACGATTCCGACAAGGAGATCGCGCCCAAGAGCCGACGCGTCTCGGTTCTGGAGCTTGAAAAGAAGCTCGAACCCGATCCGCGGATCGCCGATCTGGAAGTCACGGTTCCGGCCGCCAAGGTCAACACCAACTGGTCCCAGCCTGGCGGCGATCCGACCAACGCCTTCCACCATCTGCAGATCGGCGACGGTCCGAGCGCGGATGCCAGCAAGGCGCTCAAGAAACTGTGGTCGATCGATGCGGGCCGTGGCTCCAGCACCACCGCGCCGCTGACCGCGCCGCCGATTATCGCCGGTGACCGGATTTTCGTGCTCGACGCCCGCGTGACGGTGCGCGCGTTTTCCCGCGAGGATCCCGATCAGCTCTGGGAGCGCAATCTGACGCCGGAAGACGAGAATGCCGCGACCGGCTTCGGCGGCGGTCTGGCCTTTGACGACGGCAAGCTCTTTGCCGTCACCGGGTTCGGCCAGGTGATCGCCATGAACGCGGAAGACGGCGAGATCATCTGGGAGAAGAATGTCGGCGTGCCGATCCGCTCCGCGCCGACGGCGGCGGAAGGCCGGCTTTTCGTGACGGCGACGGACAATCAGCTTCATGCCTATGACATGGAAGAAGGCCGCTCCTTGTGGAGCCATCGGGCCATGTCGGAGACCGCCGGGATTCTGTCCGCCGTCAGCCCCGCCGTGTCGGGCGACTTGATCGTGGCGCCGTTCACCTCCGGCGAGTTGATCGCGTTCCGGGTGCAGAACGGCCGCGAGACGTGGGCGGACGATCTGGTGCGCACGGGTAAGGCCACCGCCATGGCGGGCATCAACGATATCGCCGCCCGGCCCGTGATCGACGGCGGGCGGGTCTACGCCGTCAGCCATTCGGGCCGCATGGTCTCGATCGATCAGCGTACTGGCGAACGGGTCTGGACGCGCAATATCGCGGGCGTCCAGACGCCCTGGGTCGCCGGCGATTTCATTTTCCTTGTCACCGTGGATGCGGAACTGATCGCGGTCTCGCGCCGGGACGGGCGCATCCGCTGGCTGACCCGCCTGAAGCGCTATGAGGATGCGAAGGATCGCACCGGCTCCGTGGCCTGGATGGGGCCGCTGCTCGTCAGCGGGCGGCTCTTGATGATGAATTCCCTGGGCGAAATGGCGTTCTTCTCGCCGAAGGACGGCAAGGTGCAGGTGGCGTTCGCGGGTCCGGGCGAGGCTTACATCCCGCCTGTGGTCGCCAATGGCACGATTTATGTCCTGACCGACGACGGACGGCTTACGGCCATGCGCTAAGCACGGCCGGACGCGGTCCGTCCTCGAACACTCATCAAGAAAAACATGTTACCGCGCGTCGCCATTGTCGGACGCCCCAATGTGGGCAAGTCCACCCTGTTCAACCGGTTGGTCGGTAAGCGGATCGCCATTGTGGACGACACGCCGGGGGTGACCCGCGACCGCCGGGAAGGCGAGGCGCGCCTGGGCGATCTCAAATTCCTCGCCATCGACACGGCGGGTCTGGAAGAGGCCAAGGGCGACAAGCTCGAAGCCCGCATGCGCGCCCAGACCGAAGCCGCCATCGCCGCGGCGGATCTTTGCCTTTTCATGGTCGATGCCCGCGCCGGGGTGACGCCGCTCGATCAGCATTTCGCCGATATCATGCGCAAGACCGATACGCCGGTCCTGCTGGTCGCCAACAAATGCGAAGGGGCGGCGTCCGAGCCCGGCCTTTATGAGGCTTACGGGCTGGGCCTGGGCGAGCCGATCGCCCTGTCGGCGGAGCATGCGGAAGGCCTGGGCGATCTTTACGCGGCGCTTGAGGCGGGCCTGCGGTCTTTTCAGGATGACCAGGCAGAGGCCGCTGAGGACGGTCCCGATCCGGACGATCCCGATGCGGAGGATGGGCCCGATCCCAACCGGCCCCTCAAGGTGGCCATTATCGGGCGGCCTAATGTGGGCAAGTCCACGCTGATCAATACCATTCTCGGTGAAGACCGTCTCCTGACCGGGCCGGAAGCGGGCATCACGCGCGATTCCATCGGCGTGCCCTGGGACTGCGACGGCCGCTCCCTGGTGCTCTACGATACGGCGGGCATGCGCCGCAAGGCGCGGGTTACGGAAAAGATCGAAAAACTGTCGGTGGGCGATACGTTGCGCGCCATCCGTTTCGCCGAAGTGGTCGTGCTGCTGATCGATGCCCAAATGCCCCTGGAGAAGCAAGATCTCACCATCGCCGATCTGGTGATCCGGGAAGGGCGCGGCCTCGTCATTGGGCTGAACAAATGGGATCTGGTCGAAGACCGCCAAAAGACCCACCGGGACGTTCTGGAAATGGTGGACCGCCTGCTGCCCCAGGTACGGGGCGTGCCTTTGGTGCCGCTTTCGGGCGAACGGGGCACCGGCATCGACCGGCTGATGGCGTCGGCGTTCGATGTCTACGATCTGTGGAATACCCGCGTCTCCACATCGGAGTTGAACCGCTGGCTCGAACAGGCGCTCGAACGCCATCCGCCGCCGGCCGTGGGCGGACGGCGCGTGCGCATCCGTTATGTGACGCAAGTCAAGACGCGCCCGCCGACCTTCGCGGCCTTTACCTCCCGCCCCGAGGAGCTGCCGGACTCCTACCAGCGCTATCTGATCAACGGCATCCGCGAGACCTTCGATATTCCGGCCGTGCCGATCCGCTTTTTCTGGCGCAAGCGGAAAAATCCTTATGCGGATGGAAAGTGCTGATCTTCGGCGGATGCCGCCGTGTCAGCGCTGTCCAGCAGGGGCGTTTTACGAATAGGCGACAATCTCGCCATGGCGTGACGTGTCCGGCACGGCGAGATCCACGAACAGCGGCGCGATATCCTCCGGCATCGGAAGGCTGTTCGGATCCTCGCCCGGCATGGCCCTGGCGCGCATGGCCGTACGGGTCGGGCCCGGATTGAGCAGATTGACGCGCACGGAGGACTTGGCGCATTCCGCCGCATAGGCGTGGACGAGGCCTTCGAGGGCCGCTTTGGTGGCGGCATAGCCGCCCCAGAAGGGCCGGTGCTTGCGCACGGCGCCGGAGGTCACGAAGATCGCGCGGCCCGCGTCGGAGGCTTTCAGAAGCGGATCCATGGAGCGGATCAGCCGGTAATTGGCCGTGACGTTCACATCGAGCAAAGCCTGCCAGTCCTTGGGCGTGATATGACCCACCGGGCTCAAGGGCCCGAGGATCGCGGCATTGCCGACCAGCACATCCAAACGGCCCCAGCGCTCATGGATCGAGGCGCCCAGCCGGTCGAGCCCGTCGAAATCGGTAAGGTCGAGGGGCACCAGCGTGGCCGTGCCGCCTGCGGACTGGACCGCGTCGTCCAGTTCCTCCAAAGCGCCGACGGTGCGGGCGACCAGGATGAGCTGCGCGCCTTCCCGCGCGAAGGCGAGCGCCACCGCCCGGCCGATGCCGCGCGAGGCGCCGGTGATGAGGGCCAGGCGGCCGGTCAGACGCTTGTTCGAAGTTGCATTCAGCATTGCAGGAAACTCAGTTGGCGGGCCAGATCCCCTTCGTTCTTATCGACCAGCGGGATCGGATAATCGCCCGAGAAGCAGGCATCGCAATATTGCGGGTTGATGTTGTCGCGGCCAGGCAGGCCGACGGCGCGGTAAAGCCCGTCAATGGTGATATAGGCGAGGCTGTCCACTTCGATCAGCGCCTCGATTTCCTTGGTGGACATGCGCGCCGCCAGCAGTTTCTCCGTCTCCGGCGTATCGACGCCGTAATAACAGGCGCCGATGGTCGGCGGGCTGGCGATCCGCATATGCACTTCGCGCGCGCCCGCGTCCCGCACCATACGGACGATCTTGGTCGATGTGGTGCCGCGCACGATGCTGTCATCCACAAGCACTACGCGGCGGCCTTTCAGCACGGACGGGTTCGCATTGTGCTTCATGCGCACGCCGCTCTGACGGGATTTATCCGTCGGCTGAATGAAGGTGCGGCCCACATAATGGTTCCGGATGATGCCGAAATCGAACGGCAGGCCCGATTCTTCCGCATAGCCGATGGCGGCGGGTACGCCGGAATCCGGCACCGGCACCACGATATCGGCCGGGGCGGGGGATTCCTTGGCAAGTTCTGCGCCGATATTTTTGCGCGCCTGATAGACGCCTTTGCCCAGGAACACGCTGTCGGGCCGGGAGAAATAGACATATTCGAAGATGCAGAAGCGGGAAGGTTTGGGCAGGAACGGGCGCGTGCTTTGCGGTTCGCGGCCCTCCTCGATAATGACCATCTCGCCCGGCTCGATATCGCGGATATATTCCGCACCGATAATATCGAGCGCGCAGGTCTCCGATGAAAGCACATAAGCGCCTTTCAGCCGGCCCATCACCAGCGGACGCACCCCATGGGGATCGCGGATACCGATCAGCTTCTTGTTGGTCAGGCAGACGAGCGAGTAAGCGCCTTCGACCTTGCGAAGCGCATCGGCCATGCGGTCCATGATCCGGTCCGCCCGGCTGGTCGAGAGCAGATGCAGGATCGTTTCCGTATCGGACGTGGACTGAAAAAGTGCGCCCCGGCCCACAAGCTCCCGGCGCAGCGCCGAAGCGTTGGTCAAATTGCCGTTATGGGCGACCGCGACACCGCCTTTGGGCAGGTCGGCATAAAGCGGCTGCACATTGCGCAGCATGGTCTGGCCCGATGTGGCGTAGCGCACATGGCCAATGGCGGCGGTCCCCGCCAGCCGTTCGAGCGCCCTGGAGGATTGGGAAAAATGGTCGCCGACCAGGCCGAGATGGCGTTCGGAGTTGAAGCGCACGCCGTCGAAGGACACGATCCCGGCGGCTTCCTGGCCGCGATGCTGAAGCGCGTGCAGGCCCAAAGCCGTCAGCACGGCGGCATCCGGATGTCCGAACACACCGAAAACGCCGCATTCATCCTTGAAATGATCGTCGTCGGGTGTGGGGCGCTCGGAGTCCGGCAAATCGGGGAAAAGGGGCAGGGGACGGTCTTGCCGGTCAGGTTCCATCAGGGTGGATCCACCTTGCTGCGGACAAGCTGGTCGATGGCGCGCCGCTCGTCCTCGGAATACCCATCATGCTCCGGGTCGGATTCTTCTGGCTTTTCTTCATCCGCCGGGGGCTTTTTCATCTTTTCCTGAACGATCGTGCCAATGTCGTCCAGGGTGTCGGCATCGCTTATAGGCCCAGGTGCCACAACCTTCAAGATGGATGATGTGGCGGAAACAACCGGGTACAGGCGTGCATCAGCCACCCAATCGGGCGGCGTGTCCTCTCCGATCACTAAGGTGTAGGCGCGGAACAGAATTGCAATAAGCAGCAGCCCGCGTGCCAGGCCGAAGAAGAAGCCCGCGATCTGATCCCAGGTCGCGATCTTATCGCCCTGGATCTTCTCCAGAATCTTTTGATTGGCAAGGGTGAAAAGCACCACGAGCCCGGCAAACAGGGCGAGCACGAAGACGCCATGGACGATCCAGCCGCCGCCCAGGACCCCGCGCAAGGCATTGCCGACCACCAGATAGGTGAAATAGGTGAAGAGCGCGGAAAAGACCCAGGCCGAGACCGACAGGGCTTCGCGCACGCAGCCGCGCAGAAGCGCCAGGAAGGCGGATCCCAGCACAACGGCCATGATGGCAGCATCCGTGACTGTCAGCGGCCCATCGGTCATCGATCGCGCACTTTCATCAAGTCAAGAGGCATCAACTCAAAACGTCAAAATCCGGCGCCGGCTCTTTTGTCCGCCCAGCGCCCCGATCCGCCGATCCCCGATCCGGCTGGCCAGCGTCCCGCACCCAGTCCACGAGTTCCGACAGGGAAGTCACGGGTACCGTTTGAATGGTTTCCGAGACCTTATCATCCGTCTTCGCGGCCGCGCGCGTCTTGCCCGCCGTGTCCTTCGGGATCGCGCCGACGGCCTGGGCAAAGCCAAGCTTCGCCGCCTCTTTCAGGCGTGCTTCCCATTGGGCGACTGGCCTTACCGTACCAGATAACGAGATTTCGCCGAAGAAAACCGCATCCTTGGGCAAGGCAACGCCATAAGCCGCCGAAATCAAGGCGGCGGCCACCGCCAGATCCGCCGCGGGCTCGAGAATACGCAACCCCCCCGCCACATTGAGATAGACGTCCTGGCCCGACAAACCAACGCCGCAGCGGGTATCGAGGACGGCGATCACCATGACGAGCCGTCCGCTGTCCACGCCAACCCCCGTGCGCCGGGGCGTGCCG
>CAZTCJ010000100.1:0-12681 GCA_964612085.1 uncultured Alphaproteobacteria bacterium | reverse complement strand
GAAGGCGTCTATGCCAAAGGCGATGAGACAGGCGAGCCGATGCTCGCCCACAAGGCCGAGGATGAAGCGGTCGCCGTCGCCGAGATCATGGCGGGCAAACCGGGCCATGTGAATTACAACGCCATTCCGGCGGTGGTCTACACCTATCCGGAAGTCGCCAGTGTGGGCAAGACGGAAGATCAGCTTAAAGAAGAAGGCGCCAAGTACAAGGTCGGCAAGTTCCCGTTCACGGCCAACAGCCGGGCCCGGACCAACGATCTCACCGACGGCTTCGTCAAGGTGCTGGCCGACGCCAAGACCGATAAGGTTTTGGGCGTGCATATGATAGGCCCCAATGTGGGCGAGATGATCGCGGAAGCGGCCTTGGCCATGGAATTCGGCGCGGCCTCGGAAGACATCGCGCGCACCAGCCATCCGCACCCGACCTTGACCGAAGCGCTGCGTCAGGCGGCCATGGGCGTCGAAGGCTGGACCATGCAGATGTGAGGCAGGTGTAAGCGGTCAGCCGTCCTTGCGTTCGCGCAAGATCTCATAAGCGGAGCGGAGCAACGGCGCATGCTGCTTTGTGCCCTTCGTTTTCCAGAGCGTGTTTCAGAGCCTTCTACAGCAATTCAAAAGTAAATTCGAACCGCTGGATCGTGCCGTCCACGACGATGCTGTTTTTCGCGTCCGCTTTAAGCGCTTCATCGAGCCTGTCGAGCGCCCGCGCCAGATTTATGAGAGACTGCTCCGTGCGAGGATCGGTCATAGACAACGAGTCCTTCTTCTTCGATACGCATGCGCAAGTCCCGGTCGGCTTCGTCGAGGCGCACCACATCGGTCTCCAGCAGGGTCGGCAAGATTTCGATCGCGTCCAACAAATCGAACCACTGGACGATCCCCGCATCCGGCGCGAGGAGAGCCAGATCGATATCGGATTTGGGACCGAAATCGCCTCTGGCGCGCGACCCGAAGATGTAGGCCTTCGCAACGGCGGGTGCGTTCGACAGGGCTGTGTCCAAGGCATCCAGCAGGTGTGGCGCCAGACCCGTCTTTGCGGAAAGATCGCGCGTCTTAGTCATGTCTCCTTTTTACGCGGCTTTTCGGCCTCTCGTCAGCGCCTCGCGCGCGCCCTATACTCCTTTCTGACATTCGATCAGAAGCTGGGAGGTTTCCATGTCCGTGCCTGAGGTCTTGAAAGGCCGTTTGCGCATTCCCGTCATCGGCGCGCCGCTCTTCATCGTGTCGGGGCCTGAGCTTGTCATCGCCCAATGCAAGGCGGGGATCGTGGGATCGTTCCCGGCGCTCAACGCCCGCCCGGCGGAAATGCTCGAAGAGTGGATCATCCGGATCAAGACGGAGCTTCTGGAGCACAAACGCCAGAACCCGAATGCGATCGTGGCGCCTTTCGCGGTCAATCAGATCTGCCATGGCTCCAACGACCGGCTGATGCATGACGTAGATGTCTGTGTGAAACACGAAGTGCCGATCATCATTACCTCGCTCCGTGCGCCGACGGAAGTGATCGACAAGATTCATTCCTATGGCGGCATTATTCTGCACGACGTGATCAATATGCGCCATGCGCGCAAGGCCATTTCGGAAGGGGTGGACGGCATTATCACCGTGTGCGCTGGCGCGGGGGGGCATGCGGGCACCTTGTCACCGTTCGCTCTGGTGCCGGAACTGCGGGCGGAATATGACGGACCCATCATATTATCGGGCGCCATGAGCCATGGCGGTTCCGTGCTCGCGGCCCAGGCCATCGGCGCGGATTTCGCCTATCTGGGCACGCGCTTTATCGCCACCAAGGAAGCGAACGCCGATGCCCGCTACAAGCAGATGCTGATCGAATCGACGGCGAACGATATCGTGTACACCAGCCTGTTTTCCGGCGTGCACGGAAACTATCTGTCGAAATCGGTCTCGGCGGCGGGGCTCGATCCGAGCGATCTGCCGGACTCCGACCCCTCCAAAATGAATTTCGGTTCCGGCGGCAATACGGAAGCCCGTGTCTGGCGGGATATCTGGAGCGCCGGCCAGGGTGTCGGCACCATCAAGGATGTGCCGAGCGTTCAGGATATCGTGGATCGTCTGGCCGGGGAATATGAGCGGGCACGCACGGCGCTAGTGGAGCGAATTTGACATTTGAGTCCCCGTTGCGGCGCGTTCCGTTCTCAAATGTCAAATTCAAAAGCTCCACTAGAACCATATACTTGCTAGTGGTTCTTATGACTCCGACATTTGCAAAAGCAGGTGCCGCGAGTGGGATGCAAATGTCGGAGTCGAACCACTAGTGGAGCATCCAAGCGAGTCGCTGGCCCGCTGACCTCGTCCGCTAACGGATAAAGAGCGCTCACCGTCGGTCCCGGGGGTGAGCGTTTTCATAAGCGCTCAACAGGTCTTCTGTATCCACCTCCGTGTAGACCTGGGTAGAGGCGAGGCTTTCATGGCCGAGCAGCTCCTGGATGGAACGCAGATCCGCGCCTTTTGCCAGGAGGTGGGTCGCGAAGGCGTGACGCAGGGCGTGCGGTGTTGCCGTCTCTGGCAGTTGCAGGACTGCACGGGCTTTGGCGGTGATGTCCTGGACGGCGCGAGGCCCAAGCCGCCCGCCCCGAATACCGACGAACAGCGGATCGTCCGCCTCCAGCACATGGGGCACCAGGTCGAGATAGCGGCCGATGGCTTCGCGCACGGCGGCAAGCACCGGCACGATGCGTTCCTTGTCGCCTTTGCCCAGCACACGGAGCACCTCCCAGCGCGCCCAGGCTTCCGCGTGGGTGGATGGCGTGTCCACCGGCACATCGCCACGATTGAGCGACAAGGCCTCGGAGATCCGCAAGCCCGCCCCGTAAAGCAGGGTGAGCACCGCGCCGTCCCGCGCCCCGACCCAGGCGCGCTCGTCCCAGGCTTCCGCCTCGCCGATCAGATCGAACGCGCTTTCGACCGTCACGGGCCGGGGCAGGGTGTGCGGTTTTTTCGGCGCGCGCAGGGCATTGATCGCCGCGCCGTCAATCCCGTGCACCTGCTTCAGAAAACGGTAGAAGGTGCGAATGGCGGAGAGTGTGCGCGCCACGCTGCGGTTCTGCCGCCCATCGTTCCGGATCGAGGCCAGAAAGGCGCGGAAATCCGCCGGTCTTAAAGCATCGAGATGGGCGAGCGCGGGCGGCTCGCCCAGATGGCGCGCCAGGAACACGATGAAGTCCCGCCCGTCACGGGCATAGGCTTCGGCCGTATGGGGACTGATCCGCCGCTCGCTTGCAAGATACTGAAGCCAGTCGGCGAAAGCCGCTTGCAAATCCCGGTGGGCCGGCAGTCCGCCCGCTTGCGCACTCAAGACACAAACCTTTCAAGCTTATCCCACGCCCGGCGCGGATTTGCCCGCACCCAAAATGGTCTGGCCGGTCTTGCGCCAGTCGTCCAGGAAGGCTTCCAGACCTTTGTCCGTCAGCGGATGCTTGACCAGGCTCTTCAAAACGGCGGGCGGCACGGTCGCCACGTCGGCGCCAAGCTTCGCCACTTCGCGCACATGGCCGGGCGTGCGAATCGAGGCAGCCAGAATTTCCGTCTTCAGAGCATCGTACTGGTCGTAGATCTGGCGGATATCGGCGATCAGGTCGAGGCCGTCATAGCCCATATCGTCGATTCGCCCGATAAAGGGCGAGATGAACGTCGCCCCTGCCTTGGCCGCGAGCAGCGCTTGGTTGGCGGAGAAGCAGAGCGTCACGTTCGTGTCGATGCCCTCGGCGGTGAGCGCCCGGCAGGCCTTGAGGCCCTCCCAGGTGAGCGGCAGCTTGACCGTGACATGCTTGGCCACTTTCGCCAGGTGCTTGCCTTCGGCGATCATCTGGGCGGCGTCCGTCGCGGTGACTTCGGCGCTGACGGGGCCGGGCACGGCGGCGCAGATCTCAGCGAGCACCTCGATGAAATCCCGCCCGCTTTTGGCCACAAGCGATGGGTTGGTGGTGACCCCGTCCACGAGGCCGGTGTCGAGAAGGCTTTTGATTTCGGCGACATCCGCCGTATCGATGAAGAATTTCATGGGAGCGTTCCTTGGGTGTCGGCGCGGGCGCGCATGGCCCGCCGGGTCCTGCTAGAACGGGTTATAGCATCGCGGCCCGATTCGGGAAGCCGCCGATCCATTGATAAGTGTATTGCCAAGCCGTGTCCGAGCCCGCGTCCCAAACCGTTCAAGTCCTGATCCCGCTGCCCTTGGCCGGGCCGTATGACTACCTCGTGCCCGAGGGCGCGGCGCTTAAGCGGGGCGATCATGTGATCGTGCCCCTGGGCCCGCGCGCCATGCGCGGCGTGGTCTGGGGGCAGGGTAGCGCCGATGTGGATCGGGCCAGGCTCAAAGCCATCGCGGAGATCGTGGACGCGCCGCCTTTGCCGCCCCAGCTTTGCGATTTCGTGGATTGGGTCGCCCAGTACACGGTTTCGCCGCAAGGCTCCGTGCTGGCGCTGGCGCTCCGGTCCACATCGGCGCTGGAGCCGCCGCGCATGAAGACCCTGGTGCGGCTGGGGGCGGCGAAACCGGAGCGGCTGACAGCGGCGCGGGAGAAGGTTCTGGCGGCCGCCGCCGACGGCTGCGCGCGCCTGCCCGGCGATCTGGCGCGGGAGGCGGGCGTGGGCGTCAGCGTCGTCCGGGGGCTGATGGACAAGGGCGCGCTCGATAGCGTCGAGATGCCGGAGGATGCGCCGTTTCCCATGCCCGACCCGGACCGGCCCGGTAAATCCTTGTCGGCAGGACAGCAAGAGGCAGCGGACACATTGAAAGAGACCGTCCGCCAAAAGAGCTTCCTAGCCGTGTTGCTCGACGGCGTCACCGGCTCGGGCAAGACGGAAGTTTATTTCGAGGCCGTGGCGGAAGCGTTGCGGCAGGACGCCCAAGTGCTCATTCTGCTGCCGGAAATCGCGCTGACCGTTCAGTTCCTGGACCGGTTTGCGGAGCGCTTCGGCACGCGGCCCGCCCAATGGCATTCGGACATGTCGTCAAAGGAGCGCCGCCGGGTCTGGCGCCGTGTGGCGGAAGGCCAGGCGCGGGTGGTGGTCGGCGCGCGCTCGGCGCTGTTTCTTCCCTATACGGATCTGGGCCTCATCGTGGTGGATGAGGAGCACGAAAGCGCCTTCAAGCAGGAAGAGGGCGTCGTCTATCACGCCCGCGATATGGCCGTGGTGCGTGCCCGGCTCGCCGCCTGTCCCATCGTGCTTGCCTCCGCGACGCCGTCGCTGGAGAGCCTCGTGAATGCGCAAGCCGGGCGCTATGCCCGTGTCCGGCTGCCCTCAAGGGCGGGGACGGCGCGCTTGCCGGATGTGGAGGCGGTGGACCTGCGCTCCGATCCGCCGGAGGGGCGCGACCGCTGGCTGTCGCCCAAGCTGATCGCCGCCATGAAGGAGACCTTGGAGCGGGAGGAACAAGTGCTTTTGTTCCTCAATCGCCGGGGCTACGCGCCGCTTGTCATCTGCCGGGCCTGTGGCCACCGGATGACCGCTCCGGACACGGATTCCTGGCTGGTGGATCATCGCTATGCGAACCGTCTGGTCTGCCACCAGACGGGCTTTTCCATGCCGCGGCCAAAAAAATGCCCCGCCTGTGGCGAGGAGGACTCGCTCCATTCCTGCGGGCCGGGCGTCGAGCGGGTAGCGGAGGAAGCGCGCGAACTGTTTCCCACCATGCGCCATGCGGTGATGTCGAGCGATGCCATCCAAAGCCCCAAGGCGGCCCATGCGATGATTGCCGCCATGCAGAACCGGGAGATCGATATTCTGGTCGGCACACAGATGGTCGCCAAGGGCCATAACTTCCCCTGGCTGACGCTTGTGGGCGTGGTGGACGCGGATCTGGGTCTTTCGGGCGGCGATCTGCGGGCGGCGGAACGGACCTATCAGCTCTTGCATCAAGTGGCGGGCCGGGCGGGGCGCGCGGAACGCCCGGGCCGGGTACTTTTGCAAACCCATATGCCGGAACATGTGGTGATGGGCGCGCTGGTGGCGGGCGACCGGGATGCATTCCTTGCCGCCGAAGGCGAGGCAAGGGCCGAGGCCGGCTATCCCCCTTACGGACGGCTGGCGGCGGTGATCCTGAATTCGCCCGACCCGGAAGCATTGCATCAGACCGGCCGGACGCTCGCCCGCGCTCTTCCGCAAACGGAGGATGTTCAGGTGCTGGGGCCCGCCATGGCGCCCATCGCGCTTTTGCGGGGCCGTCACCGCATGCGCTTTCTCGTGAAGGCAGCCCGTCATGTGGACGTGCCTGCCTTCATGCGCGCCTGGATCGGGCCGGTGAAGATCCCCGCCAAGGTGCGCCTGTCGGTCGATATCGATCCTTACAGCTTCCTTTAGCCGCCCTTGTCGCGCCCGCCCCGGACTGGAACTTCCCGTCCGAACCGGTCACACTCGTTCCTGAACAGCGCATCCAAGCGCGAGAAGGGGAGGAGACCGCATGAAAATCCACCGTTTTTGGAAATCCACGGCCGCCGCAATAGGACTGGGCGCCGTCATGGCCGCATCTGCCCTGGCAGAGCCCATCAGCGCTGAAAAAATCCGCGAGGCGACCGGCAGTCTGGACACGGCGCGGATCACGGGTGCGGAGTCAGAGCCCCACAACTGGCTGGCCCATGGCCGGACCTATTCCGAACAGCGCTATTCGCCCCTGTCGCAGATCAATACGGACACGGTCGGCGAGCTTGGCCTCGCCTGGTCGGTGGACCTGAACACGCAGCGCGGCGTCGAGGCCTCGCCCATCGTGGTCGACGGGGTAATGTTCCTGACCGGCCCCTGGTCGGTGGTCTGGGCGCTCGATGCGCGCACCGGCGAGCAGCTTTGGTATTACGACCCGGAGGTGCCGCGCGAGCGGGGCCAGAAGGCCTGCTGCGACGTGGTGAACCGGGGCGTCGCCGTCTATCAGGGCTCCGTCTTTGTCGGGACGATCGACGGGCGGCTCGTCTCCCTCGATGCCGCGACCGGCGCGGTCAATTGGGACGTGGTGACGGTCGATCAGTCCAAGCCTTACACGATCACCGGCGCGCCGCGCGTGGTCAACGGCAAGGTGTTTATCGGCAATGGTGGCGCGGAATACGGCGTGCGCGGTTATTTCTCCGCCTACGATACGAAGACCGGCGAGATGGCCTGGCGCTTCTATACGGTGCCGCCCAAGCCCGGCGAGCCGTTCGAAAACCCAGCGCTGGAAGCCGCCGCCGAGACCTGGGATCCGGAAGGCCAATGGGTCGAATCCGGCGGCGGCGGCACGGTTTGGGACTCTTATGCCTATGATCCGGAACTGGACCTTCTCTATGTGGGCGTGGGTAATGGCTCGCCCTGGGCGCGGCACATCCGCTCGCCCGCGGGCGGCGACAATCTCTATCTCTCCTCGATCCTGGCGGTGAAGCCGGAGACCGGCGAACTGGTCTGGCACTACCAAACAACACCTGCGGACAATTGGGACTACACCGCCACCCAGCACATGATCCTGGCCGATATCGAGCTTGACGGCCATACCCGAAAAGTGATCATGCAGGCGCCGAAAAACGGCTTCTTCTATGTGCTGGACCGGGAGACGGGCGAGCTTCTGAAGGCCGACGCTTACGTCACGGTCAACTGGGCCAGTCATGTGGATCTCGCCACCGGCCGCCCGGTGGAAACGGGCGCGGGCGTCTATAAGGACGCGCCATCGCTCGTCATGCCAGGGCCCATCGGCGGCCATAACTGGCACCCCATGGCATTTTCTCCGGATACGGGGCTTGTCTATATTCCTGCGCTGGAAGTGCCCGCTTTGTTCGAGCCCGCGCCGGTCGATGCGCCGCGCCTGGAAGGCTGGTGGAACACGGGTACACTGAACGATCTGACGCGGGACGTGCCGCCGGAGCTTCTGAAAGGCCGGGTGATCGCCTGGGATCCGAAACAGGGCAAGCCCGCCTGGGTCTATGAGCATTGGGGCGCGTGGAACGGCGGCATGCTGGCGACCGCCGGTAATCTGGTGTTCCAGGGGGGCGGCGACGGGCTGATCCGGGCGTTCAAGGCCGATGACGGAGCATTGCTCTGGACCGCGCCCGCCCAGACCGGCGTGATCGCGCCGCCGGTCACTTACGAACTCGACGGCGAGCAATATGTCACCGTGACCGTGGGCTGGGGCGGCGTGGCCGCGCTCGTCTTCGGCCGCGCCATGAAAGAGGCGGGCGTCACCCATGTGGGCCGTGTGCTGACTTTCAAGCTCGGTGCCGATGGAACCCTGCCGCCCTTGTTGGAACAGGCCGCGATCCCGGAGCCGCCCGCCGATACGGCGGATGCGGAGACCATCGAAGCAGGGCTCAAGCTCTATAACGGCTTCTGTGCCCAGTGCCACGGCATCGGCGTCGTAGGCGGCGGCGTGATCCCCGATCTGCGCCACTCCTCTGAGGCTGTCTATGATCAGTATGAGGAGATCGTGCTGGGCGGCCTGTTGAAAGACAACGGCATGGCTGCCTTCGATAAATGGCTGAGTGCTGAGGATGTGGAGTTGATCAAGGCCTATGTCATCCATCGGGCCAATGAGGGCGATGTGCCTGAGGCGACCCTGGTGCCGCTTGGCGCGGACGCGCAGGAGGACCCGCAAGAATAAGGCTCCCCCGTCATTCCAGACGCCAGCTTGCCCCAAATCTCTGATTTGGTCGGCAAGCTGGCGTCTGGAATGAGGATCAGTGCTTGTAAAGCGGGTTGGCGAGCCGCTCCACCCGGCCGCGCGCGGGCGGAAAGTCCGTGATCTGGGAGCCGGTCAAGACCAGAGTGCGTTCGTTATCGATCAGCGTCACGCTGGTGATCAGCGGTTCGCTCCATTGAAGCCGGTCGCGGATGGTACCGTCGGGCGCGATCATCAAGAGCGTGCCCGCGCCGTAAACAGCGGCATAAAGCATGCCGTCAGCCCCCAGTTCCAGGCCGTCCGGACCCGTCAGCGGATAGTTGTTGATGGGCTCAATCGCCTTGTCGCTCAAATCGATGAAGGTCTTGGGCGTTCCCAGCCGCCCGGGCGCGGGCTCGGATGCGCTTATAATCCGCCCGCCGATATGTTCTGAGACCAGCAGGCGGTTTTGCGCGCGGTCGAACACCACGCCATTGGCATAGTGCAGGCCGGTGAGCACGCGGGTGATCGTGCCGTCCCTGTCCAGATAGAGCACCGCGCCGGTGGCGGGCGCGGATTTGGAAAACTCTCCGGAAGCGGAAAAATAGACGCCGCCGCGCCCGTCCGCCGTGCAGTCATTGGGATTGGTGAAGGCCTGGCCCTGGCCGTCCCGGGCAAAGCGGGCGATGACCTTGCCGTCCGCGTCCACATGCACAAGCGTATTGGGCCGGTGGCACAGGATCACGAAGCCCTGGCCGTATTCGGCGAGTGATGTGGGCCAGCAGCCCCGGTCCTTGAAAAAGGTCTCAGGCCCGTCGTCCCCCCAGCGGACGATCCGGTCCCGGTGCATTTCGGCGAAGTAAACCGCCTCGCCGACTTTGAGCGGGCCTTCCGGATACCATGCGTCCAGATGGTCGCGCGGGCCTGCCTCAAGCGGGGTCGCGGAAAGCCAGAGGGCCGTTTTCAGCAGAAGACATGTCAGCAGAAGCCGCAGGCGCATCGCCGTCTTCCTCTTCCCAAAGCCATTTGAGCGCGAACAGCGAGACGGCGGAGAGCGCTACCACCACGCCGAACAGCATGGTGATCGAGCGCGTGCCGATCCAGGGGATCAGCACGAAGGTGGTGACCAGCGTGCCGACGATGCTGCCGAAGGACTGGATGGCGCTGACCTGGCCGACCAGCCGCCCTGAGCCCGTCGTGGACCGGATCATCAGCCGTACCGCGAAGGGCGTGAACATGCCGAACAGCGAGATGGGCACCAGATTGAGCACCAAGGCCGCGACGAGCAGGCCCCCCCAATCATAGCCGAAAATATCCGGGATGGTGTCGAAGAAGCCCGCGCCCAGGGTCGGCAGGGCGAAGAAATAGAGCGCCGCGCCCGCGATGCAGAACGAGAGCGTCACGGGCGAGGGCGAACGGTCCGCCAGATGGCCGCCGATGAATGCGCCGATCATCAGCGACAGGAGCACCGTGGAGATCAGCGCGCCCCAGGTGAAGATCGACCCGCCGAACAGCGGGTTCAGATACCGGCTGCCCAGCATCTCGAAGCCCATGATGGCCGCGCCCAGTACGAAGGCGTTGATATAGATCGCGGCCAGGAACGCCCGGCCCTTCGTGCTCATGAGGCGGAGTTTGCGCATTATCTCGACTCTTCCAATTTGGCGTTATGGGCTTCGATGGATTTGAGATAGTTCGCCGGGGCGAAATCGTCCGTCAACACCTTGTCCGGGTCGATTTTCGGCATCACCCGGCCGCGGTCCTCGATCAGATCGACGAGATCGTAGCGCAACTGGTATTGCGCCTGGAGGGGGCGGGCGCGGGCCAGCAGCGCCTGTTCGTCCTGGCGCGGACCGTCATGGGCAATGACGACGATGTTGCTGGTGCCGCGCGGGCGGTAGACATCGACCGTGTCGAACACCGAGCCGATGGTGGCGATGGCGTGATCGAACAGCATGGTGGAGGGCTCGATATTCTGGACCACCACGCCGTCCGGCGTCAGGCGCTGTTCGATCAGCTCGTAGAATTCCTTGGTCAGCAGGTGGAACGGCACGAAGGCACCGCGATAGGCATCGACCATGATGAAGTCGTACTGCTCTTTCGACTGATTGACGAAGATCCGCCCGTCCCGTTTGACGATCTTGAGGTTATCGGTCTCGCGCACACCGAAATACTCGTCCGCGATCTTGACGATGGCCGGATCCAGCTCGACCGCCGTCACAGTCAGATCGGGCACGAAATGGGCGAGATACCAGGAGGTGCGCCCGCCGCCCATGCCGATCATCAGCGCTTTTTCAGGCTTCCGCACATAAGCGAGGCCAGCCGTGATGTAGCGGGTGTAGATCACCGGCAGTTCGGTCGGATCCTTCGGATTGTACATGGACTCGATATACCGGCGGCTTTTGTGGCCGAATTTGAGGGTGCGGTAGCGCCCGTCCTGGAACACGTAGATCGTGTTGTAGATCGACTCCTTCTTCAGAAGGAGTTCGGCCGCCGCCGCAGGGCCGGACGGGCCGGCCGCCAGACCCATGAACAAGGCCAGAGCGCCAAGGCGCCCCCAGAACTGGGATCGGGAGAAGACGCTGAGGACAGGCATGGCACCTCTTTACCTTGGCTTTTGGGGTCCGGGATCGATAAGGCCGGAAGTCTAAGGCTTCTCAATCGCTTTTCACACCCTTCGCGGCAATGGGAAAAACCAATTTGCCATGCCGGACCGGATTTGTGCCGCATGCTGCCGGGACCCCAACATGTTGGGGGTGAACGAACCGGGAAAGCCGCGCGGTTGCCGATTCGGTGCCGATTCGGTCCGGCTGTGTTCCAAGGGCGTGTCCTTACAGGCGGCCCATGACACTTAGGTTAAAGAGCCGCGCGGGCCCGTGTTGCGTGGGGGTAGAAGGTGTGTTAGCAGAACCTCGCCCTGGGGCGGGCCTCCTTAAGGTTAAGGGCGGTCTTAAAGAATGACTGCTTCTGGCACGCTTCGCCAATCACCGCGTGGCGCGACGTTTCATCAAGGTGTGCTGCCTTGAAGAACCGGCGCAGCCGCCGACGAACCCGTTTGAGAGATCAAACTCGTGTCCGATCACTCCTCGTTGACTGGCGGTATCGCTGAACGATACGCCACCGCACTGTTCGACTTGGCGACCGAAGCCAAGGTTGTGGATGCTGTCGAAAAGGATCTCGACGGGCTGGATGGCCTGTTAAAGGAGAGCGTGGAGCTGCGCCGCCTAGTCACCAGCCCGCTGTTTTCCCGCGAAGACCAGGCCAAGGCCATGGGCGCCGTGCTGGACAAAGCCGGAGCGCATAAGATCACGAAGAACTTCGTCGGCCTTGTGGCGCGGAACCGGCGGCTGTTCGCGCTCCCCAATATGATCGCCGCCTTCCGGCAATTGCTTGCGGATGAGCGCGGTGAGGTGACGGCGCGCGTGACCAGCGCGCGGGCATTGAAGGACAAGCAGGTCGAGGCGCTGAAAAAGGCGCTCCATGCGGCGTTAGGCAAAGATGTGAAACTCGATCTGGCGGTCGATGAAGAGCTCTTGGGAGGGCTCATCGTGAAAGTCGGCAGCCGGATGATCGACTCCTCCATCCGGACGAAACTGAATAACCTTAAAATCGCGATGAAAGAGGCTGGCTAATGCAGATCCAGGCTGCGGAAATTTCCGCCATTCTCAAAGAACAGATCGAAAATTTCGACGCCGAGGCCCAGGTCACGGAAGTAGGCCAGGTCCTGTCCGTGGGCGACGGTATCGCGCGGGTCTACGGTCTCGACACCGTTCAGGCGGGCGAGATGGTCGAGTTCCCGAACGGCATTCGCGGCATGGCCCTGAACCTGGAAAGCGACAATGTCGGCGTCGTGATTTTCGGCACGGACAAGGACATCAAGGAAGGCGATACGGTCAAGCGCACCGGCGCCATCGTGGATATCGGCGTCGGTAAGGAAATGCTGGGCCGGGTGGTCGATCCCCTGGGCAATCCGCTTGATGGGCAGGGTGAGATCAAGACCACGGAGCGCCGCCGGGTGGACGTGAAGGCGCCGGGCATTCTTCCGCGGAATTCCGTGCACGAACCGATGCAGACAGGTCTGATGGCCATCGACTCCCTGATCCCGGTCGGCC
>CAZTCJ010000099.1:0-12826 GCA_964612085.1 uncultured Alphaproteobacteria bacterium | reverse complement strand
GGCGTTTCGCCGTCCTCCAGCAAAATGCGCTCGGGCTGATCCTTCACATGGACGCGGAAGACGATGGCGCGTGCGCCCTTTTCACCTCCATAAGGGGCATGGGCCGCGCGCGGCGGGATCACCAGGCTGTCTCCGGCTTCGACAGTCCGGTCGGGCTTGCCGTCTTCCACATGCACGGCGCTGCCTTCAATGACGTATACGAACTCTTCGCCCGGATGGTAATGGCGCGGTACCCGCGCGCCGGGCGGGATGATTACATCAGAGATGATGACTTCCAGCTCCGGCGCGGCGGCTATGGGCGCGCGCAACCGTTCGTTGGAGCCGGGCGGCAGGCCGGGACCCCCGTCCTGCGAGTCATGGGCCAGCACTGGCGGACTGAATGCAAGGTAGCAGGCGGTAAGCGCCGCATATCCGCGTGTCAGGAACCGGGCCATAAGAGCCTCCTTTCGTTCTAATCAGAAATAAGATGTGAGCTGACCATAACCGTAGAGCGTGTTCTCCTCTCCGGTCACGCCCGGCGCTTCGCGGGCGAAGCGCCCCTTGAGCAGAAGCGAGCCGCCGATCTCGGCGCGCAGATTGCCTGGAATGAGCCAGTACCGCATGCGCCCGTCAAGGGCATGGCCGATAAAGCGCCCGGACTGGCCCGACGGATCGCGGATGCGCGCGACCGTCCAGACATCGGTGGCGGAGGCCAGAAACGCCGCCTTCCAGGCGAGCCTTGAGTCGAACCGGCCATTATTCAAAAGGAAACGCGCGCCCGGCGCGCTGAGATTGGCGCGGGTCAAGGGCCCGTGAATGCTGGTATGACCCAGATCGCCCCGGCGTGTGCCGAACAGGCGTTCATACTGCCCGAAATCGCCGTCATTGGGATCCTTGTCGCCGCTGGCCCGGTGATAGTCGAAAACCAGGCGCGGCGCCCACGGATGATCGAAGGTGTAACCGATCTCCGCATGGACGAAATGGGCGGTAACGTCGAGATCGGTGGTGTCGGACCGAGCGGTCGTGGCGTGGCGGTTGCCCACCCGGTAGGCGGCATCCAGATCGAAATCGAAAGAGCCTTTGCGGGGCGGATAGTAGAGGCGGAAACCCGGCGATACATAGGTCCGGTTGGGCGTCTCAAGGGTCTCGTTGTCGAACTCGTTCAACCCATAGACGAAAAGATCGGCATACAGATTGGGCAGGACTTCCCCATGCTGGTAATGCACCGCCCAGAAGCGGCGATTGGTCTGGTGACGGTCGAATTCAAGATCGTTCTCTCCCCGGGCTTCCCGGTCCCCCGCTTCCCTGCGCACGGGCACCGTATAGAAGGTGTGGAGTTCGTGTTGCCCGCCCCATCTGGTCTGCGCATAGGCGCCCGCGAAGGCGTTGATGGTGTTGCGGAAATCGTTGCGTTCCACATAGCGGCGGCTGCCGATATCCATGGTGAACCGCCCGATCTGGAGATCCGTTTCGACACCGTCGCCGAAAAGACCGTCCAGGGACAGGCGCACATAGCCTTGTAGAAAGTCGAGCGGATTGACCAGGCTGGTTGAAAGGGGCGTACCGGGATCATCCAGATAGGTGCGGGCATCCTGAAGCTCGATGCCGAAGGCGACCCGGCCGAACCGGGCCTCGGTAAAAAGCAGGGCGCGCAGGGCAAGGACCTGATCGCTGCCCGCGCCGCCCGTGCGAAACTGGCCGTCCAGCGTCTCATAGCGGATGCGTGCCTCGCCGCTCATATGGAGCCAGTCGGGCAGGGCGCTCCAATCGGCAAGCCGCCAGGGCTCTTCGGCCCGTGGGGAGGGAGCAGACACAAACAGGCAAATGAGTACGGTGACCGCCGTCCAGATGCGTCCGCGCCTCATACCCAGTCCCCTCACCGCGTTCGGTTCTCACCGGAACGCTACACGAGGGAGGGCGGATATGTCCATGATCATCGATATGTCATGGAACTGTCATTTTCACCGGCGGCTACCGCCTAGGACTGCTTTTTCTTGTAATGGGCGATGACGGGCGAGAAGTCCTTGGCGGCGCTGCGCTCGATCATCTCTTCGAAAAAAGCCGGATCCATATGGTCCGGCGACTGAAAATTCACACAGCCTTTTTGAAGTTTGAGGCCTTTGCCATGGGTCTTGATGAATTCGGCAATATCAGGATTGGCGTACATCACCATGGAATGGAAGCTGAAATGCTGTTTGGCCTGCGTCAGGCCATATTTGAAAACGCCGTCCTGCTCATAAACGAGCCCATCGGAGGCGCTCATGATCGCTCCCGGTTTTTCCGTGACCGCCGGGTCAAGGCGCAGAATGGTTTCGCGCAAACCATCGATGCGTTTCTGATCGTCCGTGTCCAGGGTATCGCGAAAGCTGGTCATGGTCCCCGTGTCCTTTGTTCTTATCGATCTGACAATGGCGGAGGATCAGTCGGCCGACCAGACGGCCAACTCGTACCCGTCCGGATCGGTGAAGTGGAAGCGCTGGCCGCCGGGAAAGGCGAAGATCGGCTTGACGATGTGGCCGCCCGCCGCCTCGATGCTTTTTTGGATATCCTCAAGATCGGAATGATAGAGCACGACGAGCGGGCCGCCAGGCGCGGGGGCGGTGCCGGTGGCGAAACCGCCGGTCATTGCGCCGTCGGAAAATTCGCAATAGTCCGGACCGTAATCGGTGAAGGTCCAGCCGAAGGCTTTGCCGTAAAAGGCTTTCGCGCGGGCGATATCGCTGACGGTGAATTCGAGATAGTTGATGGAGCGGTCGCGGTGTGTCTGGGCGCTGGCCATGGGATCCTCCGGGTGAACACTCTGGTCGCCCTATCGGTACCATGCCCGGCGTCTGCACGTCACCCTTGACGAGGCTCTAGGGATGCACGCCCGTGGCATGGATCGCGATCCGCAGATCCATCGGGTCGATTGTGTGATTTTCGACCATGCGGGTCATCAGCACACCCGTTTCGCTGGCCGGATCGTAGTCGCATTGTCCGGGGCCGAAGACGTTCTTGTAGCCCGGAGGGACATCCGTGGTGAGTTCCGCGAGCACCACGGGGCGACCTTCGGCGTCGCGTTTCAGTCGGGCCTTGGCGAGATCGTCCACGGCCAGAACATGGCAGCTCTGAAAGTTGGGAATCTTATTGTCATTACCGAGAGAAACAAGCAGCAGGAGGCGGCCCTCTCGGCGGGAGCGGGCGAGTGCCGGTTGGCTTACCATCACGTTACGGGCCGTGCCGTCCGACAAGGCCAGGGTATCGTCGTAAGTCATCAGGGAACCGATATAGTCGAAGGCCGAACCATCCCAACGCAGAAGCTCCAGACGGCCCACTTCGAAAATGCGTTTGTTACGGCGCGCGTCCCAGCCGATGCATTGGGCGATGACATAGGTCTCGCCCTGATGGGCGAAGATGGCGGGCTCCGTATAGGCCGCGCACTCCCGGTGACCGGGCACAAGGGCGTCCATATCGGTGTCCGTGGCCCACACTTCCGGCGCGGCCCAGCCGTTCAGCACCGTGCGCGGCGCGGCGTCGCCGAGACGTAAGGGATCTTCGGCAATCCGTGCCCGGATCGCCGCATCCTCATATTGCTTGAAGTACTGGAACCACAAGAGCGCCCAACGGCCGTCGGGCAGGCGGTCGATGGTCGAGACCTCGTGGGAAATCATGTCCTGGCCTTTGCTCGGATGATTAAACGACACGCCTTCATTGATCCGCCCCGTGTCGATCCAGGTGATGCCGCCGTCATCGGAACGGGCGAGCCGGATATCATGCCTGGCCTGCACCGTTTTCGGGCTGGGCTCGCCGTTGAAAATCATGGACCCGAAGGAATAGCTGAGCCAAAGCGTGCCGGTTTCCGGATCTTCCGTGATCGAGCCGTCGTAATTGCCGCGCACAGGGCAGATCTCGAAGACGGGGGCGCCGTTTATGGTCAGGCACGGATGATCGATGGGCGAGCCTTGAAAGGACAGTTCCGGACAATTCGTCTTCGGGTCGCAATGGAAGCGGATGGTCTCCTCCATGGGCTCAGGACCGGTGGGCGCGGGCAGGGTGGAGCGTCCATGGATCAAATCGCCGCGATAGCGCAAAGCGGCCGTGTCGTCGGACGAGGCGCAGGCGATCAGGGAGAACGTCCCGAACAGCAAAGCGGACAAGGCGCAGGCGCAGCGGATGGCGAACGGCATGGCGGCGGCTCCTTCCGGAATGGACAGCTACTTCGTTATGCGCAGTACAGTACTTTGCGAAACGATGTAGAGTCAATGCCGGTCCAACCGGAATGGGGACAGCATGTCCGATCCTTGGGTTTCCCAATGGCGCAAAGGCTTCGTGGAGTTCTGCGTGCTGGCCGTGGTGCGCGGCGGCGCGGCCTATGGCTATGCGATCCTGAAGACGCTCAATGAGACCGAGGTCCTGGCTTTCACCGAGAGCACGGTCTATCCCGCACTCAACCGCATGACGAAGGAGGGCCTCTTGTCGAGCTACAAACAGGCCTCGCCCGACGGGCCGCCACGCCGCTATTACACGCTCACCCCGGCGGGCCGCCACCGCCTGGCCGAGATGACCGTTTACTGGACCGCTTTGAAGGACGGGCTCGACCGTGTTCTGACGCAGACGGATGAGGGGAAGACATGACCAGAATGACTGCGGATGCGGCGGCGCGGATGAACGCTTATCTGGCGGATGTAAGCGAGGCCATGCGCGCGGCCGGTGCCGAGGACGCGGATACGGAAAGCGTGACCGACAGCCTGCGCGATCACGTCACCGAGGCCGTGGCCGGACTGGAGAAACCGCTCGCGGAGGCAGCCGATATGGACCGGATCCTGAGCGCGCTCGATCCGCCGCAAGCCTTCGCTACGCCGTTCGAGACGGAGCGAGCCGGACAGGCACCGCCTGCCGCCGATACGGTGTCCCGGTGGCTGGGGCTCGGCAGCGTGGCCGTCATGGGGCTGAGTTTCGTGCTGGGCCTTGGCCTGTCGAACGATAGACCTTTCGATAACGACCTTGCCGGAACGCTGTTCGTCTTCGGTCAGATGATCGCCCTGGCCGCTGGCCTGTGCGCCCGGAAGACACGGCTCGGTGCGTTCGGGGCGATCGCGTCGGGGTCGATGCTCGCGTTTCTGGCCGTTGTCGCGCTCATCCAAGCCGCCCAGTCCGGGTTATGATGTCCTCCGGGGCATAAAAAAAGCCCCGCCGCTGGGACGGGGCTTTTCGTGTGTTTGTAAAGCGCGTCTTAGTTCGGCGCGGGCACCGGGCCGCCATCGACCGGCGGCGCGCCCGCCTCCCGCATGGCCTGCTCCAGGGCCGGAAGATCGGTTTCCATGAAGGTGTTGAGCCGTTCCCGGATCTGCGCGAACTCTTCCTTTGCATAGCCCATGATCTCCCGATGGGTCGGGGTCGGGCCGTAAGTGGAATAGAACACGCCGATCTGGATGGCGCTCAGGCGGGCGCCCACGGTCTCGCGCTTCAGCTCGCCGATTTCCTCCTTGGACTGCTTACCGTCGAGCGCTTCCTCGATGTCGTAGAGTTCGGCGCGCAAGGCCTGCCACTGGTCGTCGAGCGCGGCGGGCGCCGAGCGCGAGCGGTCCAGGGCGGTCTTGTAGGCGTCCATCTTGTCGTTGAGACGGCTGACCGTCCGGTTGGCGGCGGTCACGGCGCTTTGCATTTTCGCCAGCTCGTCCCAGAAGGCCACGGTTTCTTCCGGTGTGGCGCCGGGCAGGACGCCTTCGTAAAGGCGCTCGACCTCGAAGGGCATCGGACCGGCCAGTTCCGTGGTCTCTCCGCGCACGCGCTTGCTCAAGGAGACCGTGTAGCGGCCGGGCGCGGCCATGAAGCCCGAGCCGTCGCCGCTGCTGCTCTCATTGACGGGCGCGCGCGAGGGATAGCGCAGATCCCAGGCCACCCGGTGGAAGCCCTTGCCGGTCGGTCCGGAAATGCGGCGGACCACATTGCCGTCCGCATCGCGGATGGTGAGCCAGATTTCCGGTCCCGTTTCCCGGCGTTCCTGCTCGATCACTTCGAAACCGGGGAAGGGGGTGTCCTCGCCCTCGTCGATCAGCTTTTTCTCCGCTTCCTGACGTATCCCTTCCATGGTCTTGAAGCCGTCTTTCAGATAATAGGTGAAGACGGCGCCGAACGGCGGGTTGGGCGCGGTATAGAAGCCGTGGCCCTGGGAGGCTTTTTCCGAGCCGCCCAAAGTGCGTTTCGGGATGTACCACCAGGCTTTCCGGCTGCTGAACAACAGCGCGTCTTCTTCCAGCGCGGCCTCGTCGATCTCGCGCAAGGGCGTGTAGTCGTCGAGGATGAAGAAGCCGCGTCCGAAAGTGGCGCCCACCAGATCGTTCTCCCGGCGCTGGATCGCCAGATCCCGGAAGGAGATGGTCGGCACACCGCCTTCTAGCTCGACCCAGGTCTGGCCGCCGTCCACCGTGAAGAAGACGCCGAACTCGGTGCCGGCGAACATCAGCTCCGGCTTCTCATGGTCCTGAACGACCCGCCACACCAGATGGTTCTCGGGCAGATTACCGGCGATGGAAGTCCAGGTCTGGCCCCGGTCGGTGCTCTTCAGGAGATAGGGTTTGTAGTCGCCGTATTTGTGGTCGTCCAAGGCCACATAGACCGTGTTCTCGTCGAACAGGTCGGCCTTGATGTCGTTGACGAAGGCCGTGTCCGGAACGCCGGGCAGGCTGCCTGCCTCGATCCGGGTCCAGGTGTCGCCGCCATTGCCGGTGACCTGAATGAGCCCATCGTCCGTGCCCACATAAAGCAGGTCTTCGTTCAAGGGCGATTCAGCGATCGAGGTGATGGTGTTGTATTTGGACATGGCCAGCACGTCCCAGGGCGCGTCCCAGGACCACAGGCGGCCCATGATCGGCAGCAGCAGGCGGTCCTGATCGCGGGTCAGATCGTCTGAGAGCGCGGTCCAGCTATCGCCCCTGTTATCGGAGCGCCACAGCCGCTGGGAGGCGTGATAGATGCGCGCCGGATCATGGGAGCTGACCAGAATGGGCGCATCCCAGTTGAAGCGCTCCGGATCGTCGCCCGGCTTGGGCTGGGGCTGGATATAGATGATCTCTTCGGTGGTGCGATCGACCCGCACCAGATTGCCCTGCTGCCACTGGGCGTACATGATGTCCGGATTACCCGGCTCGATGGCCGACTGGTGGCCGTCGCCGAACAGCGTGATGAACCAGTCGGAATTGCGGATGCCGTGGATATTGTCCGTGCGCGACGGACCGCCCTGGCTGTTGTTGTCCTGGGTGCCGCCATAGACCAGATAGAAAGGCTCGGTATCGTCGACCGCCACCTTGTAGAACTGGGTGATCGGCAGATTGCTGATGAAGCGCCAGCTCTTCTCCAGGTCATGGGTTTCATAAAGGCCGCCGTCGGAGCCGATCAGGATGTAGTCCGGATCGTCCGGGTGGAAGGCGACCGCATGGTCGTCCACATGCTTGTGTTCCAGGTTCAGGGTGCGGAAGGTCTTGCCGCCATCCTCCGAGACCTGGGTGTAGTTGCTCATGAGATAGAGCCGGTCGAACTTGTGGGGGCTGGCATAAAGCTCTTGATAGTAGTGAGGGCCGGTGCCGCCGCCGACCGCGTCAGCGCCCTTTTCCCAAGAGGCGCCGCGATTGGCCGAGCGCCAGACGCCGCCCTTGCGCCGGTCGAGTTCGATGGCCGCATAGACCACATCCGGATCCTGGGGCGAGATGGCAAGGCCGATCTTGCCCATATTGCCGCTGGGCAGGCCGTTCGTCAGTTCGGCCCAGGACTCGCCGCCATCTTCCGATTTGTAGATGCCGGTTTCCGGTCCGCCGCCCATATAAGCGGCGACCGTGCGGTGATGCTGCCAGGTGGCCGCGTACAGACGGTCCGGGTTACGCGGATCGATGATCACGTCGGTAACGCCGGTCCACTGGTCGCCGGAGAGCACCTTGCGCCATTTCGTGCCGCCGTCGGTGGTCTTGAACAGGCCACGCTGGCCGCCCGGCGACCAGAGCGGGCCCTGGGAGGCCACCCACACCGTGTCCGGATCGTCCGGATGCACGATGATCTTGGAAATGTGTTCGGATTTCTCAAGCCCCAGCTTCTCCCAACTGCCGCCGCCGTCCTGGCTGCGGTAGATGCCGTCGCCGAAGCTCACATGGCGTCCGCCCACATTCTCGCCGGTGCCGGCCCAGATCGTGTTGTGGTTGGAGGGATCGAGCGCCAGCGCGCCGATGGAATAGACATCCTCGCCGTCGAAAATGGGGGTCCAGGTGGTGCCTGCATTCTCTGTCTTCCAGATGCCGCCGGAGCCGACGGCCACATACCAGGTGGCGGGATCCTCAGGCATGATGATGATGTCGGCGATGCGGCCCGACATGAGCGCGGGCCCGATATTGCGCATCTCGAACGCCTTGAAGGTGGCGCTTGTCATGCGGCTTTTGTCATCCTCGTCGTCCTGCGCCCAAGCCGTGAACGGCGCGATCAGAAGCGCGGCCAGCAGAAGTGCCCGTTTCATGGAAAACCCCCAACCAGAGTGTGTCTATTCACCCAAATCCGTCTTGCCGTCAGACTGACACAAGGCGCGCGCATCTGGCAAATGCCCAGCCTGCTCTTCAGGGCGCGGGCGCGTGTCTTTCCCCAGGAGCGTGATCATGGTCGTGATCGTGGTCGTGGTCATGATCGTGGTCGTCGTCATCATGATCGTGCTGATGGGCGGGATCGTCGTGATCATGCTCATGGCTGTGATCGTGGGAATGGAACAGGGTCGCGCCCGCACCAACGGCCGCGCCAACGAGCAGCCCCACCACCTTTCGGTGCAACGCTTCGTGTTCCACATGGGGCAGCAGGTGGCTTGTGCCGATAAACAGCAAGACACCGGCGGTCAGGGCGAACAAGGTACCCAGGACGTCAGGCGTCAGGAAGCCGAGCGCGACGCTAGCGGTAATGGCGCCGAGCGGCGTGGTGAGCGCAGCCCCTAGGAAGGAGAAGATGAACGCCGTGCGGTCGCTGGCCCCGGCCCGCTGAAGAAGCGTGAAAATGATGATGCCTTCGGGCAGCTCATGGAAGATCAGCCCGATGACGGTCGCGAGACCGGTTTCGAAATCGACCGAAAACGTGACCGCATAGGCGATGCCGTCTACGAAGGAATGAAGGGCAATGGCGAGAAAGGGCATCAGGCCCGCGCTCAGCAACGGCCCCCGGACCCGTTTGTCTTCAAGGGCCAGCACGCCGCTATTGAGAAAATAAGCGGCTGCGAAACCGACCAGCACATAAACAGGCGCTAAGGGAGCCATCTCCATGGCTTCAGGCAAAAGATGAATCAGGGTGATGGTGATGAGCGCCCCGGCGGCAAAGGCGACGAACCAGCCGGCCTTCGATCGCGTCCAGTCGCGCCAGATGGCGACGCAGATCAGGCCGAGCGTGGTCGTCGCCGCGGCTACGAAGGAGAAGAGAATGGCGGTGCTGATCATGAAGGCCTTGGTCTATGCGCGTTTTTTGCGAAAATCGAAACCCTGTCCCGCAGAAGCGGGGCCCGTTTTTTTGCCTTTACTAACTGTTACCGTATAACATACGGTTTTGCTGTGGCAAGTATCTTCGGAGGGACACGTGGCCGAACCGCGCAAACGCCGTGGTCTTTCATCCAATCAGAAAGCGGTCTTCGCGGCGCTCAAAGCCGCGGGCAAGCCCATAACCGCATATGAGCTGATTGATGTGCTGCGGCCGCAAGGCATCGCCGCCCCGCCGACCGTCTACCGGGCGCTCGAGCGGCTGATAACCGATGGCCTCGCCCATCGCATCGAAAGCTTGAACGCGTTCGTTGCTTGCTGTCAGGATAAGCAGCATGATGGCCCTGTGATCTTCACGATCTGTGAGGATTGTGGGCAGGCGGATGAGTTTTCCGACGAGGCCCTGTCCCATCTTCTGGCCAGCCAGGCTCGGAAACATCGGTTCACGGTCGAAAAAGCGACCCTGGAACTGCGCGGTTATTGCGCGAACTGCGACACGGCCAAAGGCGAAGACCGGTAATACCGCGCCCTGAGACGGAAGACGGACATGACCGCTCAGTTTGTCACGGTGGAGCGCCAGGACCGGATCGCGATCATCCGCTTCGATCGCGGCGACAGGGCCAATGCTTTCTCCCGCCAGCTTATCCGTGAGCTGACCGATGTCGCCCATGGGCTCGTCGATGACCGCACGGTCTCGGCGGTCGTGCTGACGGGGCGGGCGGATGTTTTCACCCTGGGCGCGGATCTGAAAGAAGCAGCCGCCTCTCAATCGGCCGAAGCGGGGCTCGGCGAGCGCCGGGTGGCGCTGCGCGCCGGTCCGAGGCTGTGCGCGGCCTGGGAGGCGCTCGATGCCATCACCATCGTCGCCATCGAAGGCTGGTGCGTGGGCGGCGGCGCGGCTTTGGCAGCGGCGTGCGATCTGCGGGTCATGGGCCGCAGCGCCCATCTCTACGTACCGGAGATCGAGCGGGGCATGAATATGAGCTGGGGCTCGGTGCCCCGTTTCGTGTCCCTGTGCGGACCGGCACGGACCAAACGCATTATTTCGTTGGCGGAAAAGGTGCCCGCCGAGCAGGCGCTCCACTGGGGACTGGCCGATGCGGTCGCGGAAGACGGCCAGGCGGTCGAGGCCGCCATGGGGTTCGCGCGGCGGGCTGCCGAACTGCCGCCCTTGGCGGTCGCCATGAGCAAGCAGGACGTCAATGCCGCCGCCACCGCGCTCCACGGGGTGGCGAGCCACCGGGACCTGGAAGGCTTCGCGCTGACGCAGACCTCGGAGGATTTCGAGGAAGGGATCAAAGCCTTTCTCGAAGGCCGCCCGCCGCGCTTCACGGGAGATTGATCCGCCGCCCGATGATCAGGGCAGGTTGCGCCGGTGCAGGAAATCGCTTGTGACCCCGGAGATCGAAGTCGCGCCCATGAGCGCCATGGTCCGGCGCAGTTCCGTCTCTAAAATCGAGATCGCCTTGGCCACGCCCGGCTCGCCGCCCGCCGCCAGACCGAACAGGTAAGCCCGGCCGATGGCGACCCCCGTAGCGCCCAAGGCCAGCGCCTTGACGATATCGCTGCCGCGCCGGACGCCGCCGTCGAAAATGATCTCCGCGTCGCCCGCCACGGCGTCCACGATGCCGGGCAGCGTGTCGATGGTCGCAGGCGCGCCGTCGAGCTGACGGCCGCCGTGATTGGAGACCCAGACGGCGTTCGCCCCGGCCTCGACGCATCGTCTGGCGTCGGACGGATTGGAAATGCCCTTGATGGCGAAGGGTCCGCCCCATTCCTGGGCCATCCAGGCCGCGTCCTCCCAGGTCACCGACTGGTCGAACTGGCTGTTGATGAATTCGATGATGCCCTGGTCTTCCGGGATCTTCAGGTCCTTGAAATTGGCGGGACCGGCGCGGGGCGTGGACAGCACGTCGGCCAGATAGCCGGGCTTGGCCAGCACTTGCGCCAGGGTCTGCCCGTTGAGCTTGACGGGGATCGAAAAGCCGTTGCGCGGATCGCGTTCGCGGTTGCCCGCCACCGGCACATCGACCGTCAGGATACAGCCCGTGAAGCCCGCCGCCTTGGAACGTGCCAGGAAATCCCGCACCAGGCTGCGGTCCTTCCAGACATAGACCTGGATCCATTTCGGACCCGGGGAGGCGGCGGCGATGTCCTCCACCGTGGTCGAGGCGATGGTGGAGCAGGAATAGATCATGCCCGCTTCATAGGCCGCGCGGGCCACGGCGCACTCGCCGTCGCGCGGATGGAACAGGCGGGAAGCGGCGGTGGGTGAGATCATGAAGGGCAGGCGGCTATGCTCGCCCATGATCTTGGTGGTGGTGTCGATCTCGGCGACATCGGTGAGCGCGTTCCAGACGAGTTCGATATCCCGCAGGCGCGACTCGTTCTTCGACAGGGTCACTTCGTCGTCGGCGCCGCCGTCGATGTAATCGAACACCATGCGCGGCAGGCGCTTGCGCGCAGCCTCGCGCAAATCATTGATATTGATTGCTTTCGCCCAGGTCATGAGCGGGAGCTTACGGAGCGTCCGGCGGTTTGACCAGCCGTCCTTTGGCCGCGCTCATCCCCAAAGGAGCGCCGCGACACCCGCCAGCACCGCCAGGGGCGCGAGCCAGACCAGTTTGGTCATGGTGGCCACGCGCCAGACCGAAAAGGGCGGCCGGTTGTCGTTGACCGGCTGGGGCCGGCGCAAAGCGCCGTCCATGACGAAAATCTTGCGAATCCGGGCGCAGGGGCCGTCGGTGGCGGCACGGGCCTGCTCGGCAGGGCACAAACGGTGAGAGCAGCTCATACTATGCTCCTCATAGCGATCCTCCGTCCGGATGGGGCCCGGGATACGGGCACATCCGGACGAGGTACCCCACTATGACCCGTTCAGGCGCGATGGGCCATGGGAATGTAGTCACGCCGTGGTGCGCCCGTATAAAGCTGACGCGGACGCCCGATCTTCTGATTGGGATCCTCGATCATCTCGCTCCATTGGGCGATCCACCCCACTGTACGGGCAAGAGCGAAAAGAACCGTGAACATGGTGGTGGGGAAGCCCAGCGCGCGCAGGGTGATGCCCGAATAGAAGTCGATATTCGGATAAAGCTTCTTCTCCACGAAATATTCGTCCTCGAGCGCGATGCGCTCCAGTTCCCGCGCGATCTTGAGCAGCGGGTCGTCGCCGTCGCCCACTTCCTGCAAGACCTCGTGGCAGGTGGTCTGCATGACGCGCGCGCGGGGATCGTAGTTCTTGTAGACCCGGTGGCCGAAGCCCATCAGGCGGAAGGGATCGTCCTTGTCCTTCGCCCGCTCGATATATTCCGGAATGCGCTCCACCGAGCCGATCTCGGCCAGGAAGACCCCGCACATCAGCAAGACCACGGCCT
>CAZTCJ010000098.1:0-13060 GCA_964612085.1 uncultured Alphaproteobacteria bacterium | reverse complement strand
TGGCGGATGGGGTGGGATTCGAACCCACGAGACGCGTGAACGCCTGCCGGTTTTCAAGACCGGTGCCTTCAACCACTCGGCCACCCATCCATCAAGAAAATCAATAGGTTAGCGGGAGGGATCGGAGATCCGACTCCCGGAATGGTCCGACCCTCTCATCGTTCGGGAGCGGCTGCAACCGTCTTATGCGCCCAGATTTCCGGGGATTGATCCCGATCAAACAAAGGTCCGGCGGCTGCGCTATAAGAGGGGTCCGCACGGGGCGCCATATGTGAAGCGCCCGCAGCTATGCATCAAATATTTCCAGGAAAGAGAGCGCGATGACCCATACGCCCCATGAACTGGCCGCCGATTTTCCCGAATTCGCCGAGACCATCCATCGTCTGAAGACGGAGGATGCCCATTTTCAGAAACTCTCCGAAGAGTATCATGTGCTGAACCGCGACATTCACCGGGCCGAGACCGATGTGGAGCCGACCTCGGACGATCATCTGGAAGAGATGAAGGCACGCCGCGTCCGCCTCAAGGACGAGTTGTTCGCGCTGCTGAAAGCCGCCCGCTAGTGGAGCGAATTTGACATTTGAGTCCCCGTCGCGGCTAGCCTCGTTCTCAAATGTCAAATTCAAAAGCTCCACTAGGCACAATGACTTGCTAGTGGTTCTTTTGATTCCAACATTTGCTTGCGCGCGTGCGGCACATGGGATGCAAATGTTGGAATCGAACCACTAGTCTTTCGTCAGGAGCGCCTGCCAACGCTCCAGATAGATCTGGATCAGTTCGATCAAGGTGCCGTCCGGATCCTTGCACACGGCGATATCTGCCAAGCCGTCATGTCCGGCCTGGGGCTCGGAGACAAAGGCGACGCCTTCGCCCTTCAAGAAGGCGACATCGCGCCGCAGATCGTCCGTTGACAGACAGATCCGCACGACGCCCAGATCCGCGTTGCGCAAGGGCGCGGCCTGCTCCAGATCCGCGAACTCCGTCAGATCGAGCTTCGGGAACCCATCGGTCAATTGCATGATGCAGGCCCGGCCTGTCGTGCTGGGCGGCACCCCCAGCGCTTTCGCCGCCCCATCCGGCAAGGGCTGGGGCAGGGGGCCATTGTCCAGCGCCAGATAGGGAATACCCGGCAGGAAGATCTCGAAGCCGAGTGTCCGGTAAAAGGCGACGGACCGGTCCAGGTCCCGGACATTGATATTGATATGCCCCCAGCCGAACCGGGGCCGATCATCCGTCATGGCCGCTTTTCCCGTTCTTGGTCCTGATCAATAGACCGGGCTCAGGCTGGCGTTGAGCCAGGTGCCCTGTTCGTCGATCCAGTTGAAATCGGCGAGGCCCGTGACATTGCCGCTGACCATCAGATTGATGGTGATTTCTCCGCCGGCGGTGCATTTGTCCTGACCCGATGTGATGTTTTCCTGCAGCTTGAGCAGCTTGTAGTGATTTTCATCCATGAAGTGGAGCTGGGTCAGGTTGCCCGAGCAGCCCTTGGAGGGGTAGGCGATGGTGCCGCCCCACTGGCCGGAGCCATCGGGAAAGAGCGTCAGCTCGACCGGGAAGCTTTGCGAACCGCCACTGACCGTACCGGCCCAGTCGCCTTCGAGCGATGTGGGCATGGGCCGGGCTTGCGCGGGCGCCGCCGCGCCACTCGCTTGGGGCCCCCGGTTGTCGGCGCGGCCGGACGCCTGGTTCTGGTCGCCGGAGCGGTCCCGGCTGTCCGACTGCTGATGCATCTGACTGCAGGTCTTGCCCGCGCTGAGCACGGCGCCGACGCCATCTTCGCTGATGCCGCCGTCCTCGAGCCGCGCCAGGAAATCGTTCTCGTCGGTGGCGTCCCCGATGGCCTTGCGGACGATCCGCTTGTCCGCATCCGAGAGCTGAACATCCATGGTATCGATAAAGCATTCGCACATCTTCTGATTATTGTCGAAGATGCGCTTGCAGTCCGCCATGGTCGCATTGCCTTCGCTGCAGGCGCTCAAACCCAGAGCGATAAACACCGTCGCCATCAATCCGCGTTTCATTGGAAACTCCCCTCTCTGCTTGAGACTGTTTGAAGTCGTTTGGTGCGTATCTTGTGAGATTATGTGCTGTAAACAGTGCACGGGCAGGCTTTTAGTATAGCGCCAAGATAATACGCGACTCGCGTGCTGCTTTCAGCCGTTTTGTCTGCTTTAGAAGCAAAACGGTCGGGACAGGCGGGGAACCTGATCTTTTGTCAAACCATTGCCGGTCTTTAATACCGCAGACAGCGGCGCGGTTTTATTCGCGTGTCAGTCGGAGCGATATGCAATCCCGGCCGTCTGCACTTGGCGGAGCTTCATTCTCATGATTTCCGTGAGCCAGGGACTGTCCTGAATATCGTCGATGGCGATATAAACCCGTCCTGCATAGGTGCTCTTGTCGGGGATTGCGTCTTCGCCCAGGGCGGCATTCAGGCCGCGCCAGATAAACTCCGTGCAGTATTGGGCATCCTCCGTATCGAGAGAAAAGGCCCGGTCGAATGGCAAATTCTGCCGCGCGCTGGTTCTGGCATAGTGCAGCATGCGGTCCACGGCCTCGCTGTCCAGATCGGGGCGCAAAAGGGCGATCCGGTCAGCCCCCGTCAAAAACTCAGCCAGCGTCGTTTTCTGCACCGATCCGTCCGGATCGACCGGCGTGCCGGAGGCATGGATGACGAAGACGCCCATTGGCTCCACATCGATCAGACCCATATGGCCGAAGCCGTCTTTGCGGGTGGAAAACTGGCGCGCCATCCGGCTCCAGATACTGTCTTCGGACCCGCGCAGCAAAACATCGCCCGATTGGAAGAGACCGGGCGGCACGGGCAGGGCGCTCACAGGCACTGGCCGGTCCGGTGTCCCCATCAGGCCATAGCCAAGCGCCATCGCGCCTGTGAGCAGGACGGCGAGGGCGAGACCAAGACGCGTGCGTTTGCGTGGCGAGACCATGCCCATGGTCATACCAAGACCGCTGCCTATTCCCAAACGGCCGGCCAAAAGAAAAAGCGTCCGTGCAGGTGCCTTTGTCTGCTTCTTTCCATGGTCTGCGGCGGCGAAGTGCGCTATGCAACTTCAAAAGAAAAGACTTGCTGGCTGGCGCTGAGAGAGGGGCAATTTCATGAAACGCGTCTATGACACCGTGGATGTGAGCGCGGAGCCGTCGGGCTTTGCCATCACGCTCGATGGCCGGCCCTTGAAGACCCCGGCAGGCGCCAGTGTCACCGTCCCGAAACAGCGTCTGGCGGACGCGGTGGCCCGGGAATGGGCGGACCAGCAAGAAGCCATCCGGCCCGAGACCATGCCTTATACCCGCCTGGTCAATGCGGTGATCGACGGCATCGCGCCGAGCCCGGCGCCGGTGATCGAATCCCTGGAACGGATCGTCGGATCCGACCTCTTATGTTATCGCGCCGAAAGCCCTCAGGAGCTGGTCGCCCGGCAGGACAGCCGCTGGCAGCCTCTGCTCGATTGGGCGGCGGAAACCTTCGGCGCGCGGCTGAGAGTGACGAAGGGCTTGAGGCCCGTGGATCAGCCGCCCGCCGCCCTCAAGCTGTTCGCCGATGCCTTCGCGGCCCTCGACCCGTTCGCTCTGGCGAGCGCCCATACCACCGCTTCCTTGAGCGGCTCGGCGGTGATCGCTTTGGCGCTGGCCCATGGGCGGCTCGACGCGGATGAGGCCTGGGCCATTGCCCGCATCGACGAGGATTGGCAGATCGAGCAATGGGGCGAGGATGCCGAGGCTGCGGCCCGGGACCTGCGCCGCAAGCGCGAATTCGCCATCTCGGTCGAGGTACTCCGGATGATGGGGCTGGATCGGAACCGGGCCGCCTGATCCTTCTTTTTCATTTCACCTTGAGAACGGTATGATGCTGCCGAACCGGGCGCCCGCCCGGCTGGAAGGGGCATCTCAAGGATACCGTCGCCATGAAGGAAATCTTACGTCAACTCGAGGAAAAGCGGGCCACAGCGCGGCTGGGCGGCGGGCAGAAGCGCATCGACGCGCAGCATCAGCGCGGCAAGCTGACGGCGCGCGAGCGCATCGAACTGCTGCTCGATGAGGGCTCCTTCGAGGAATACGACACTTTCGTCGAACACCGGGCCGTGGAGTTCGGTATTGGCGAGACCAAATATCCCGGCGATGGCGTGGTCACGGGCTGGGGCACCATCAATGGCCGCATGGTGTTCCTGTTCAGCCAGGACTTCACCGTGTTCGGCGGCTCGCTCTCTGAGACCCATGCCGCGAAGATCGCCAAGATCATGGACAAGGCCATGCAGGTGGGCGCGCCCGTGATCGGCTTGAACGATTCCGGCGGCGCGCGCATCCAGGAAGGGGTGGACAGCCTCGCGGGTTACGCGGAAGTTTTTACCCGGAACGTTCTGTCGTCCGGCGTCATTCCCCAGATCTCGGTGATCATGGGCCCGTGCGCAGGGGGCGCGGTCTATTCGCCCGCCATGACCGATTTCATTTTCATGGTCGAAGACACCTCCTACATGTTCGTGACGGGTCCGGACGTTGTGAAGACCGTGACGGCGGAAGTGGTGACGGCGGAGGAACTGGGCGGCGCGCGCACCCATACCTCGAAATCCGCCGTGGCCGACGGCGCTTACGAGAATGACGTGGTCACCCTGAAACAGATGCGCCGGTTTTTCGACTTCCTGCCGCTCAACAACACGGAAAAGCCGCCCCGGCGGCCGAGCTTCGACGATCCCGACCGCCTTGAGATGTCGCTCGACACCCTGGTGCCGTCCAACCCGAACAAGCCCTATGACATGAAGGAGCTTGTGGCTAAGGTGCTGGACGAGGGCGACTTCTACGAGCTGCAGGAAAACTTCGCCAAGAACATCATCACGGGCTTCGGCCGCATCGACGGCTCCACGGTCGGCGTGGTGGCGAACCAGCCCATGGTGCTCGCGGGCTGTCTCGATATCGCGGCGAGCCGCAAGGCCGCGCGTTTCGTGCGCTTCTGCGACTGTTTCAACATTCCCATCGTGACCTTTGTGGATGTGCCCGGATTTTTGCCCGGCACCGCCCAGGAATATGGCGGCCTGATCAAGCAGGGTGCGAAGCTGCTCTTCGCCTATACGGAAGCCACCGTGCCCAAGGTGACCGTCATTACCCGGAAGGCCTATGGCGGGGCTTATGACGTCATGGCCTCGAAACATATAAGGGGCGATGTGAACTATGCCTGGCCCACCGCCGAGATCGCCGTGATGGGGGCGAAAGGCGCGGTGGAGATCATTTTCCGCTCGGAACTGGGCGATCCCGACGCCATCGCCAAGCGCACCAAGGAATATGAGGACCGCTTCGCCAACCCGTTCATCGCCGCCCAGCGGGGCTTCATCGACGAGGTGATCATGCCGCATTCCACGCGCCGCCGGGTCGCCCGGGCGCTCCGTATGCTGGAGAACAAGGCGGAAGAGAATCCCTGGAAAAAGCACGACAACATTCCGCTTTGAGGGATATCCATATCCAGCGGTGCGGCCTTCCCAGGCCGCACTTTTTTAAGTTATTCTCTGAAATTGAACAGATTTCCCAAAGACAGATCGAAATAAAAAAGAAACTCATTTTTAGCTTGAATATGTAGGTGCGATCTAATCTTGAATTATAGTTTCTAGCCATACGCCATGCCGTCCTCTTTTAACATTTGTTATATTCAGGCGTCATGGTACGCGATTGGGGCCATGCCCTTCCTTTCCGGGCGAAGGCGCTGTATAACTCATGCGTTGCTGACTCATAACGCTTCTTAATACCTCCGGTTTCAGTGGCAAAGCCGCTGCGCGAGCATTTCGCACGCGCTCCGAACTGCGGCTGAGCTCGCTGTGCCTGCGGTGCGTGCGGCGCCATGCCAGGAAAGGATCGTCATGACTGCGGAAGGACAATCGGTGGCCGAGGCTCAAAACCAGGCTGCTCTGTCACCTGAAGAGACCCGGGACACCGACCATTACAAAGCCGAATATGTCAAAAGCTTCGTCGAGAAATGGGATGAGCTGATCGATTGGGATGCCCGCGCCGAGAGCGAAGGGCGCTTCTTTATCGATTTGTTGAAGGGCCGGGGCAAGGAAACCGTGCTCGATGTGGCCACCGGCACCGGCTTTCATTCGGTCCAACTGCTGAAAGCGGGCTTCCAGGTCACCAGCGCCGATGGCAGCGCCGAAATGCTCGGCAAGGCTTTCGAGAATGCACGTCAAAAAGGACTTGTTCTGCATACGGCCCATGCGGACTGGCGTTGGTTGAACAGGGATATTCACGGTAAATACGACGCCATTATCTGTCTGGGCAATTCCTTCACCCATCTACACGACGAGCGGGACCGCAGGCGCGCCTTGGCGGAGTTCTACGCGGCGCTCAAACATGACGGCGTTTTGATCCTCGACCAGCGCAATTACGATGCGATCCTGGATGTGGGCTATCATACCAAGCACAAATATTACTATTGTGGCGATCAGGTTACGGCGGAGCCGGAATATGTGGACGACGGGCTTGCCCGCTTCCGCTACACATTCCCGGACGGATCGGTCTATCACCTGAATATGTTCCCGCTGCGCAAGGATTATACCCGCAAGCTGATGATGGATGTGGGCTTTGCTTCCGTACGGACCTATGGCGATTTTCAGGAAACCTATCAGGCCTATGAGCCGGATTTCTTCATTCATGTGGCCGAGAAAACCTATGTGTCCGCCGACGGAGAAAGCTGATGAACGATGCCAAAGCCGATGTGCGCCGCATCACGGAAGACTACTATGACAGTCATGATGCGGATCAGTTCTATCAGACGGTCTGGGGCGGCGAGGACATTCATGTGGGGCTTTACGAAGCACCGGATGAGGATATCGCCGTGGCCAGCCGGCGCACGGTGGAGCGCATGGCCTCTTATCTGAGTTGGCTGGGACCTAAGACCCGCGTGCTCGATTTAGGCGCGGGCTATGGCGGCTCGGCGCGCTATCTGGCGAACCGCTTCGGCTGCCGGGTGATCTGCCTCAACCTGTCCAATGTGGAGAATGAGCGCAACCGCGAGCTGACCAAAGCCCAGGGCCTCGGCCATCTCATCGAGGTGATGCATGGCAGTTTCGAAGACGTGCCGCTGCCTGAAAACAGCATTGATGTGGTCTGGTCCCAGGACGCGATCCTGCACAGCGGTAACCGCAAAAGGGTCCTGGAAGAAGCCGCCCGCGTCTTGGGCGAGCGGGGCGAGTTCATCTTCACCGATCCGATGCAGGCGGATCATGTGGAGGATACGCAGGCGCTCCAGCCCATTTACGACCGGATCCATCTGGAAAGCCTGGGCTCGATCGCGTTCTACCGGGAAGAGCTGAACCGGCTGGCTTTCATCGAAAAACGGGTTGAGGTGCTGACCCCCCATATGCGCGCCCATTATGCGCGGGTGCGCGCGGCCCTTCTTCAGGCTTATGACGATATTACCTGCAAGGTCTCCAAGACCTATGTGGACAATATGCTGTCGGGGCTGGAGAAATGGGTCGCAGGGGCGGAAAGCGGCCTGATGGCCTGGGGAATCCTCTATTTCGCGAAGCGGTGAGGGCGATCGGCCTCAGCCATCCGGTGCGGCGTGGACATGGATGAATTCCATGTGGGTCTGATAATGCGCCAACAGATCGCCGATGATCTGATCCTTCGTGTAGCCCATAATGTCATAGCCCGCGGGGCCGGTGATCAGACGCACTTCCGCCCTATAATGGCGATGCTCGCCATTGGTGTCGCGGGGGATTTCCGGCGAGAAGGATGGAGTGCGGTACCCGCGCACTTCCACCGTATAAAGAAAATCCGTCTGCGTACCATGAGAGACGGTGAGCGTGATGCGCTCGTCCTCCTGGCTTACCTGGGCATCCAGATGGGTCTGGCGGATTTCTTCCGCCACCTGTTCGAGCGCTGGCGTGACCGTCTCGTTAAGGAACCGCAGGGCATCGGCCCGTTTGTAGCGGCGGATAATGGTGGCCAGGCGCTGCTGCCAGGGCACGCTGGCCCCTTGAATGGGCAACGGCGCCGGGGATTCACCCTGGCCGATCCGGGTCGCGCCATCAAGCCGCAGCCCTTGATAGAGGCCCACGCAGATGATCAGCATCACGGCGGTAAAGGGCAGGGCGGCGGCGATGGAGGCCGCCTGCAAAGCCTGCAAGCCCCCCGCCACCAGTAGCGCAGCCGCCACCACGCCTTCCGTCACGGCCCAGAACACCCTCTGCCAGACCGGCGGATCCGGATCGCCGCCGGAGGTGATCATATCGATCACCAGAGATCCGGAGTCGGACGAGGTAACGAAAAAGGTCACCACCAACGTGGTCGCGATCAACGAGGTAATGGCCGACCAGGGCAGATTTTCAAGCATGGAAAAGAGTAAAACGGCGGTCTCGCCGCCCGCCAGATCGGCCACATCGGTCAGTTCCATCCAAAGGCCCGTGTTGCCAAACACCGTCAACCACAGGAAGGTGAAGCCGGCGGGCACGAACATCACGCTCAGGATGAATTCGCGGATGGTGCGGCCGCGCGAGATCCGGGCGATGAACATGCCGACGAATGGCGACCAGGCAATCCACCAGGCCCAGTAGAAGAGCGTCCAGCCGCTCGACCAGGCGCGCGCGTCGCCGTCTTGCGGTTGATAGGCGAAGAGCCGGAAGGTGATGTCCGGCAAGGCCCCCAGATAGGCGCCGATATTCTGGGCAAAGGCGCGCAGCAGATCGAAGGTCGGCCCCGCCACCAGCACGAAGATTAAAAGGACCAGCGCCAGGATCAGATTCAGCTCGCTGATCCGCTTGATGCCCCCGTCGAGCCCGCTCACCACCGAGATGGTGGCCGCGCCCGTGATCCCCGCGATCAGCAAGACACGGACCGTATCGGTCTGGGGCACGTCGAAAAGATAGTTGAGGCCCGCATTGACCTGCATGACGCCGAGTCCCAGCGAAGTGGCCACGCCGAACATGGTGCCGAGCACGGCGAAAATATCGACCGCGTTGCCGAGCGGCCCGTAGATCCGGTTGCCCAGGAGCGGAAAGAGCGCCGAGCGGATCGTCAGCGGCAGATTGTGGCGGAAGGAGAAATAGGCGAGCGCCAGGCCGACCACGATGTAGATCGCCCAGGCATGGATACCCCAATGGAAGAAGGTGGTGATCATGGCCTGGCGGGCGGCGTCCACGGTGCCGCCTCCGCCCACGGGCGGGCTGTCGAAATGGGCCAGCGGTTCTGCGACGCTGAAGAACACGAGACCGATCCCCATGCCGGCGGAGAACAGCATGGCGAACCATGAGGCATAGCTGTAATCGGGCCGGGAATCGTCGGGCCCGAGCCTGATGCCGCCATAAGGCGAAAACGCCAGCCACACCACGAAAACAAGAAAGACCGCGACCGACAGAACGTAAAACCAGCCGAACTTGTCGGTGATCCAGGCGAGCATGCCGGGAAAGATCGCACCGGCCGTTTCGGGAAACAGGCCGCCGAACGCGGCGAAGCCGAGAATGAGGGCCGCGGAGATGAAGAAGACGGGCGGGTTGATCCTCAGATTTGAGCGCGTTGATGCGCTGTTGGTGCCGTCGCCCGCCATGCCGCTCCCCAGATATCACCTTGTGAAACCAGCCTTATCGGCTGGAAAGGGGCACCATAAAGGTTCGGCGCTGCACAATCCAGGTATCAGGTCAGAGATGAGGACGGATTGCCGCAGGTTTTCGGGTGTCACGGTTCGGACCGCTACAAAACAGACAACAGGCCTGCGGAAAAATGCAGAAAAAGGAAACCCGTTCGATTATCGGTCTTCTTTATTTTCTTCCAGTTGTTCTGTGAGTTGGTCGCGGTAAAGGCCGACGGAATTGCTGATAATCTTGCCGTCTTTCAGGACATAGAGATTGATATAGCGCGAACACAGGCGCTTGCCAGTGGGCTCATAGCCTAGGATTGGGGCGGCATGGGCGCCGCAAATGAGCGACTGGATCGCCACTTCATCGTCCTCGGCCAGGATCTTTTCCACCTCGACGGTGACGCCCTCAAGCGCGCCGGGAAACGGGGCGGCGGCTTCGAACGTCTCATGCGGACCGCCATAGGGCCGGTCTGTCAGCCCGATCTGGATCGTGCCTTCATCGGCGAAGGATCGTTTCAGGACCGCCAGATCGCGGGTCTCGAAGGCCTTGAAGACATCGAGCACCACTTGCGTGTTGCGGGCTTCTTCCGCCGTGGGCTCGGCCCAGGCGGGGCTCGAAACCAGCCCCAGGCTGAACATGGCGATTGCGGTCAAGCGGATCACGAGGCCGTCCTCCCTGTTCGCATTGCGAGGATGCGCACATGGTCATAAGGGTGGGGCGGGATTATGGTCCGGGCAACGCGGCCAAGGGAGCGGGTGATGCGCATCAGTATTATGACCATGGGCACGCGGGGCGATGTGCAGCCTTATCTGGCGCTCGCCCTGGCGCTTAAAGAGCGGGGCCATGGGGTCACCCTGGGCGCGCCGGATAACTTCCAGTCCTGGGTCGAGGGGTACGGCATTGCGTTCAAGCCGCTCGGGCTCGACATCCAGGCCTTTCTGCAGGACCCGGACGTTAAGAAGGTCATCGGCGGCAACATCCTTCAACTGAGCAAACTGTGGCGCAGCCATGTGCGGCCCATGATGGAAAACACGCTTGCCGCCGTCACGGAACTGGGCCGTGGTGCCGATGTCATCGTCTACCATCCGAAGATCCAAAGCGTGCCGGATGTGGTCGAGGCTTATGGCGCGAAGCCGGTGCTGGCCGCCGTGGTGCCGATGATCCCCACACGGGCCTTTCCGCCTTTGGTGTTCACGGCCGATTTCGGGGGCGAGATCAATCTGTGGCTCTACCGCCTGTTCTCCCTGTCGCGCTTGCCCTACCGGGATATTCTCGACACCTGGCGCAAGGATACGCTCGGCTTGGGGCCGGGCCCGAAGGCGCTCCGGATCGGCGCGATCGATGAAACCGACACGCCGGTGACCTCCCTGTGCGGCGTCTCGCCAAGCGTTCTGCCGCGCCCGGATGATTGGCCGCCGCAAGCCCATATGACCGGCTATTGGTTCCTCGACGATGACACGGGTTGGACGCCCGATCCGGATCTGGCGCGCTTTCTCGGCGCCGGCGCGCCGCCGGTCTATATCGGCTTCGGCTCCATGCCCATGCCTGACCCCCAAGCCTTCTCGGAAAAGATCATCGAGGCGGTGGTGCGCGCGGATGTGAGGGCGGTCTTATCCAAGGGCTGGGGCGGGCTGACGGGCAGCGGCCTGCCCAAGACCATCCATCTGATCGACGGCGCGCCCCATGACACGCTTTTCCCCCTCATGTCCGCCGTCGTGCATCACGGCGGGGCAGGGACCACGGCGGCGGGCCTGCGCGCGGGCAAGCCGACGCTGATCTGTCCGTTCGCGGTCGATCAGCCCTTCTGGGGCAAGCGCGTCCATGCCTTGCATGCGGGGCCTGAGCCGATCCCGGCGCGCCGTCTGACGGCGGAGCGTCTGGCGGCAGCCCTGACGGATCTGACCAGCGAACCGCTCTACGCCGCCCGCGCGCGCACTTTGGCGGGCGCCATCGCGCGCGAAGACGGCATTGCCCGCGCGGTCGAGGTGATCGAGGCGGCGCCCTGATGACGCGAATACGGCATCGTATCGTTCCACGTATCCGGATATAAAAATTCCTTAGGAAAACACCGGTAAAACAGCAGCAGTCCCATTTTTGTGCGTTGGGGAGCCTGCTCGTGACGTCCATGCCTTATCCCTTGCCGTTCGATGAAGAGCGCCGCCAGCGCGTGCTCGACGACGCGGCAGTCCTCGATACTCCGCCCAGCCCGCATCTGGATGCGTTAACCCAACTCGCTGCCGAGCGGTTCCAGGCGAAAATCGCCATTCTTTCCCTGGTCGACCGGGAACGGCAGTGGTTCAAATCCCGTGTCGGGCTCGATGCCTGCGAGACCGGCCGCGATGTGGCGTTTTGCGCCTACACGGTTTTGCAGGACACGCCGTTTGTGGTGCTCGATGCCAAGCTCGACCCCCGGTTTTCCGCCAATCCGCTGGTGACGGGCGCGCCTTTCATCCGCTTTTACGCGGGCGCGCCGGTTATCGTGGAAGGCGCCAGTATCGGATCCTTCTGTGTCATCGACGACCAGCCCCGCGCCGCGTTCAGCGCCGACGATCAGCGTACGCTCGAAGCGTTCGCGGATATTGCCAGCCGCCATATCGAGGCGATCCAGTTCGCCGATCTGACGCGCGCCAAGCTGGAGGAACAGCTCGCCGGGACCTGCAAGCGCCTTGAACAGGCGCAGACGGAACAATGCCGGTTCCTGTCCCTGGTCAGCCATGAACTGCGCACGCCGCTCAATGCCCTGGTGGGGTTTTCCCATCTCCTGGTCTGTGCCGATGAATTGCAGATGCCGGGCGCGGACCGTCTGGCCTATGTCAAGAATATTCAAACCGGGGCGGACCGTCTGATGCGCTTGATCGACAGCGCCTTGACCTTCGCGTCCACGGATTTCGGCCGGGTTCAGCTTGACGAGAAAGTCTTTCCCCTGGCCCATGTCATCGAGTCCGCCCGCGACGCCTGCCTTGCGGACACCAGGGTCAGCGGCGTGACCATCGAGGCGGTTGCCGACAACGATCACACTGTGCAGGCGGATATGAACCATACGGAGCAAATGCTCGTCCAGTTGCTCCGGAATGCCGTTCACGCGTCGCCAGCAGGCGGCGTGGTGACAGTTTCCGCCCAAGAACGGGACGGCTGTCTCCAGCTCGCGGTCGAGGATCAGGGGACCGGTTTCCAGACGCTCGATTTCAAGCAGTTGACCACGCCCTTCGTCTGTACCGGTGAGGTCATGACCCGACGGAAGGACGGTATCGGGCTGGGCCTGCCGCTCGTCAACCGTCTGGCGCTGATGCATGGGGCGAGCCTGACGCTTGCCAACCGGCCGGAAGGCGGCGCCAGGGCCTCGATCGTCTTTCCCGCTTACCGCACCATGGGGCAGACGCAGAAGCAGGCCGCTCCCTTGACGACGCTCGCTTCCTAGGGTCAGGACCCTAGAAGCCTGGCGGCCGACCGCGTCCCCGGCCGCGCCCGCGCCCGCGCTG
>CAZTCJ010000097.1:0-13461 GCA_964612085.1 uncultured Alphaproteobacteria bacterium | reverse complement strand
GCCGTCCGGAAGCGGACCGGTTCGAGGTTGCGCTACCCGCCGATCTGAATGTCGGGCGGGCGGAGATTCTCGGCGGATCGCTTCAGGGCTGGTCAGTGGAAGGCGGGCGCCTCGCACTCGACCGCCCGAACTGGTCGTCGAGCCCGGTGCAGATGGTGCGGCTGACGCGCGCCTGAACCAGCCAACGCGAAGACCCGGGCCATAAGTGAGGATGCCACAATGAAACGCATGGCCTGGGTCATCCGGATCCGCGACGAGAAGATTGCCGAGTACAAGGCGCTCCATGCAGCGGTTTGGCCCGGCGTCTTGGCGACGATCTCCAAGGCCAATATCCGTAACTATTCGATCTTCCTGCGGGAGCCTGAGAACCTGCTGTTCGGCTATTTCGAATATCACGGTACCGATTATGAGGCCGATGCCGCCAGCATCGGCAAGGACGAGACGACGCGCCGCTGGTGGGCGCTGACCGATCCGTGTCAGGAGGCTTTAGCGTCCGCGGCGGACGGGGAGTGGTGGGCTCCAATGGAGGAGGTGTTTCATCACGACTGATAGGTGTCGGCGGTACCGGCCCATTCGGCGCCGTACGGGAACAGATGGCGTTCGAACACGCCGGGCCTCAGATCGATACTAAAGCCGGGCCGAGCAGGCGGCATATAGGCGCTCTCAACGATCTCGATCGGCTCATAGAACAGGCCGTGCAGCTGGCCGCCGTGCTCGATCACACGATCGGTCAGCGTACCGCTGAAGCAGATATAGTCGATCATGGACAGGTGCTGGGCGTATTCCGACAGGCCGACGCCGCCGGCATGCGGGCAGACTGGAATATCGCGTTCTGCTGCCATCAGGCAGACGGCGAGCACTTCGTTGAGGCCGGCCAAACGGCAGGCATCAACCTGAAGGAAAGACAACGCACCGGTCTGGATGAACTGTTTGAACATGATCCGGTTGTGGCAGTGCTCGCCGCTGGCCAGCCGGACCGGAGCCACAGCGCCGGCGATGCTATGGTGGCCGATAATATCGTCCGGACTTGTCGGTTCTTCAACCCAGTGCAGACCGAACTCCGCCAAGGCGTTGATATTGGCGATTGCCTCGCCGACATCCCAGACCTGGTTGGCATCGATCATGAGAAGCGCGTCGGGCCCGACGATGTCGCGGGCTATGCCGAGGCGGCGCATATCGGTGTGCAGGTCGCGCCCGACCTTGATCTTCATGCGCCGCCAGCCTGCGTCGAGGGCGGTGTGCAGCAGGTTCTTGAAGGTCGTATCAGCATAGCCGAGCCATCCGGCCGAGGTCGTATAGGCGGGATAGCCGGTCGACAAAAGGGTTTCCGTGCGCGTCGCGCGCGAGGATTCCAGGCCTTTCAGACGTTCGAGGGCCCGCTCAGGCGTGATAAAGTCCGTGATATGACGAAAGTCGATCGCCGAGACGATCTGTTCGCTTGGCATATGGGCGACATACTGCCAGACGGGTTTGCCGGCCCGCTTGGCCAGCGCGTCCCAGACCGCGTTGACGATCGCTGCGGCCGCAAGATGCACGACACCTTTCTCGGGGCCGAGCCAGCGCAGTTGGCTGTCCCCGACAACGGTGCGCCAGAAGGCCCCAAAGCCATTCTCGATGCCATCGAGGTCGCGCCCAAGGACAAGCGGGGCCAAGGCATCCACCGCAGCGACGCACAATTCGTTGCCGCGGCCGATTGTAAAAGTGAGGCCATAGCCGGTCAGGCCGGGATCGGAGGTTTCCAGCACAACATAGGCGCAGGAATAATCCGGCGCCGCATTCATCGCATCCGATCCATGCAAGCCGCGTGACGTGGGAAAGCGCAGATCGGCGGTTCGAATGTTCTTGATCGTGACAGGTGTCATGCTTCCTCGCAACACGCTCTTCGTACGATGTTTCGCCCCAACAATGGGCAAGTCTGTCTCCTCGTCCGCCATGTCCTGGGCTGCGTCTGGCGGTTGCGCGAAAACGGCTGGACCGCCCATGAAGAACACTATACAAATATGAAACAGAAAATGTGAGGGGAAAAGTCAGTTGCAGTTCGACCACTGTCCCAGTATCCGCGATCGACACTGGTCCCAATTAGGGCAAACAGCGGTCCATGTTCCCGCACTGGGGTTTGGTGGCGCGGCGCTCGGCAATCTTTACAAACCTGTGAGCGACGACATGGCGTGCGCGGCGCTCGAAACCGCGCATGAGCACGGCGTGAGTTTCATCGATACGGCGCCTTACTACGGATTTGGCTTGAGCGAGAAGCGGATCGGGCAATCGCTTCGCGCGGCATTGCCGCGCGAGCAACTCGTGCTGTCAACTAAAGTGGGGCGCCTCCTTCATCCGCTGATGTCGGGCGAGACGCCGCCTGATGTAGGCTTCGCCGATCCGCTTCCATTTCGTCCGCACTTTGACTATTCCGCTAGCGCTGTTCGTCGGTCGGTCGAGGAGAGTTGCGACCGTCTCGACACGGAACGGCTCGACATCGTTCTGGTCCACGATATAGGCGCACAGACCCATGGACGCGAGGCGCATCCCGGCGTGCTCCGCCAAGTCATCGATGAGGCGCTGCCGACGCTCAATGACATGAAACAATCGGGAACCGTTGGTGCGATTGGCCTCGGTGTCAATGAGTGTGCCGTCTGTCTGGATGTCCTGGCCGTGGCCGATCTCGATTGTCTGCTGCTGGCCGGGCGCTATACCCTGCTGGAACAAAGCGCGCTCGACACGCTGCTGCCAGAGTGCACGCGGCGCTCCGTTTCGGTGATCATTGGCGGCCCCTTCAATTCGGGCCTGTTGGCGTCGCGTCCGCATCCTGGCGCGCCTTACAATTACGAGCAGGTCGATCCGGTCACCTTGTCGCGGGCACTTCGTCTCCATGATATCTGTGATGCCTACGGAGTGCCGCTCCAAGCGGCCGCGTTGCGTTTCCCGTTGGCTCATCCAAATGTCGTGTCCGTGATTCCGGGCATGCGATCGCCCGATGAAGTGCGCCAGAACGTGCGCAATGCCGGATGGAGTGTGCCGGATGGCCTGTGGCGCGACCTGCGAAGCGCCGGCCTTCTGCACCCGGAGGCACCGGTGCCGCAAGCGGCTTGAGACATCATGATCGACAGTCATCACCATATCTGGGATCTCGATCATCCTGACTATCGCTGGCTTACGCCGGAGCTGGATCGGATCTATCGCAGCTTTCGTCTCGACGACTATCATGCCGAGGCCCGCCGCCATGGTATTGCCGGATCGGTGCTGGTCCAGGCCGCCGACAGTGTCGCGGAGACCGAACGGCTCCTTGCCGTCGCCGAGGCCGAGCCGGCCGTTCTGGGCGTCGTGGGATGGGTCGATCTGGCGGCGGACGATCTGGAGGCAGTGCTCGGCCGGCTCAGCCGGTCGCCGTGGCTGAAGGGTGTGCGGCCGATGGTGCAGGATATCGCGGAGGATACCTGGCTGCTGCGCGCCGAGGTTGCGCGCGGAACCGCGCTTCTTACTCGGTACGGCATGTGTTTCGATGCGCTCGTCAAGCCGCGTCATCTGCCTGTCTTACGTCAGTATTTGTCCTGTCATCCGGACCTCCCAGTCGTCATCGACCACGGGGCCAAGCCTGAAATCGCGGACGGCGCTTTCGATGCCTGGGCAAAGGACTTGGGCATAATTGCCGCGGAGACGCGCGCGTTCTGTAAGCTCTCCGGTCTGGTGACCGAAGCGAAAGCGCATTGGATAACCGATGATCTGAAACCGTATGCAGAGCATATTCTAGACTGTTTCGGTCCCGATCGGGTGATGTGGGGCAGTGATTGGCCTGTTGTCAATCTGGCCGGCGGTCTCGATGCCTGGATGAAGGCGACACACGGACTGCTGTCGGAGTTGAATGACGAGGCGCGCTCTGCGGTGTTCGTCCGGAGTGCACAGCAGTTCTATGGGCTGACGGTTGCGGGGGAGAGCACATGAGCGGGCGGCTGGCGGGCAAGACGGTTCTCGTGACGGCGGCGGGGCAGGGCATCGGGCGCGCCTGCGCGCTGGCTTGCGGGCGCGCAGGAGCGCGCGTCGTTGCCGTGGACTTGAACGGTGACGCTCTCGCGAGTTTGAACAACGAACGTCACATACTGCAGGGTGTGGCTCTCGATGCGCGCGATAGTGCTGCGATCCAAGCACTTGCAATGACGCATGGTCCATTTGATGGGATCGTCAATGCTGTTGGTTTCGTCCATCACGGAACGATCCTTGAGTGCGACGAAGCCGCTTGGACGCACTCTCTCAATCTCAACGTCACGGCGATGTATCGGGTGATCCGGATCTGTCTGCCGGCGATGCTCGAGGCGGGCGGCGGCTCCATCGTCAATATCGCGTCCGTGGCGTCGAGCATCAAAGGTGTGCCCAACCGCTTCGTTTACGGAACGACCAAGGCGGCCGTCATCGGATTGACGAAATCCGTCGCCGCCGACTTCGTGACCAAAGGCGTTCGGTGCAATGCGATCTGTCCGGGGACGATCGATAGCCCTTCCCTTGCCGAGCGTATGGCCCGCATGCCTGATCCAGATCAGGCCCGCCGTGACTTCATCGCGCGCCAACCCATGGGGAGGATCGGAACGCCTGAAGAGGTAGCCGCTCTGGCCGTCTATCTGCTCGCCGACGAAAGCGGCTTCACGACCGGCGCCGTTCATGTGATCGACGGTGGCTGGACAGGCTAGAGAGGAGGCACGCCATGAAACTGCTGCGCTACGGACCGCCCGGAGCAGAACGGCCCGGCCGCCTCGACAGGGAAGGCCGGATTCGCGGTCTGTCGGGGCATGTCACTGACATTGCTGGCGATGTTCTGGCACCGGAGAGCCTTGCCCGGTTGAAAAGTCTGGATGATGCGGACCTGCCCGTCATTGATGCGGATCTGCGGATCGGTCCGTGCATCGGACGGGTTGGAAAATTCATCTGTATCGGGCTCAACTATTCGGACCATGCAGCGGAAACCGGCGCCGATCTCCCGGACGAACCGATTTTGTTCATGAAAGCAACGAGCGCGATCTGCGGGCCCAATGATGACGTGGTGCTGCCGCGTGGATCGGAAAAGACTGACTGGGAAGTGGAGCTCGGCGTCGTGATCGGAACTGCTGCGCGGTACGTCGCCCTGGAGGACGCCATGGCCCATGTGGCCGGCTATTGCGTGGTGAATGACGTGTCCGAACGTGCCTTTCAGATGGAGCGCGGCGGACAATGGGTCAAAGGGAAGAGCGCCGATACGTTCGGTCCGATCGGGCCATGGCTGGTCACCGCCGATGAAATCCCGGATCCGCACAATCTGACCATGGATCTCTCCGTCGACGGACGGCACTATCAGCACGGTTCCACGAGGACCATGGTGTTTCAAGTGCCGTTCCTCATTCACTATATCAGCCAGTTCATGAGCCTTCAGCCCGGCGACATCATTTCGACAGGAACGCCGCCGGGCGTCGGCCTGGGTCAGAAGCCGAATCCGGTTTATCTGCGGGCAGGTCAGGTTATGGACCTTGGGATCGAAGGACTCGGACGTCAGCATCAGAAGGTTGTCAGGGCACCGTAACAGCGCAGCGGCCCTTGCTCAGGGAGACACGATAGATGATCCGCTCACAGAGACTACAGGTTCCACGGATTGTTGCTGCCATTCTGGCTGTCCTCCTTGTCGCGGGCCTGTCACCGGTTCATGCAGGGACGTCCAAGGCGGAACTCGCTTTGCCCAATATCATCCTTATCATGACGGATGACCAAGGATACGGCGACATTGGGCGTCACGACAATCCGGTCATTGCAACGCCGCATCTCGACCGGTTGCATGATGAAAGTATAAGCCTGACGCAGTTTCACGTGGATCCCACCTGTTCGCCTACGCGCGCCGCCTTGATGACCGGCAAGCATTCGCTGCGCGCAGGGGTGTGGCACACCATCATGGGCCGCTCCCTCCTCGGGCCCGAGCATGTCACGCTTGCCGAACGGCTTCGGGACGCGGGCTATCGCACGGCGATTTTCGGCAAATGGCATCTCGGGGATAATGCGCCGTACCGTCCTCAGGACCAGGGGTTCGAGCATAGCGTTATCCATGGCGGCGGTGGGGTTGGTCAAACGCCGGACTACTGGGGCAACACCCAGTTCGGCGATACCTATTGGCGTGACGGAGCGCTCGTGCGTTATGCCGGTAACGCCACCGATGTCTGGTTCGACGAGGCGGAGCGGTTCATCACGCAGACCGACGATCGTCCGTTCTTCGCCTATATTGCGACGAATGCGCCGCATATGCCGTGGCGGGTCGCGGACCGGTATGCCGATCCCTACAGGCAAAAGGGGCTGCCCGAGGCCATGGCGCGGTTCTATGGCATGATCACCCATATCGACGAGCGTATGGGGCAACTCCTGGACCTTCTGGAAGCCCGGGATCTTGCCAGGAATACGATCCTGATCTTCATGGGCGACAATGGCAGTTCGTTCTATCCGGTCGAGCGGTTGCTCGGCGGTGAGCCGGAGCGTGTGCTAGAGGCGATTCGATCCGCCGATCCGGCCTATGAGGATTGGGTCTTCAATGCCGGTTTGCGCGGATACAAGAATTCCGTCTTCGATGGCGGCCACAAGGTGCCGTTCCTGATCCGCTGGCCTGGCGGAGACCTGAGCGGACCCCAGAGAATCGATGCAGTGCTCGCCCATTATGACGTGCTCCCGACACTGATGGAACTGGTCGATCTTGAAGGTTCGGAAGGGGACACCGATCTCGATGGCAGCAGTTTTGCCGGTCTGTTGCGGGGCGATGCGCACTCGGAGACTTTTGCGGACCGTGCGGTCGTGATCACCAATCAGCGCGTCTTCGATCCGGTCAAGACACGGCCGGCAGTCGTTCTGCTGGATCGCTGGCGCTATGTGCTGGGCGAAGGTGGCGATGAGCCGCAACTCTACGACATCGTCGAGGATCCGTCTCAAACCAGGGATATCAGCAAGCGCCATCCCGAAATCGCGGCACGCCTTCAGGCGATTTATGACCAGTGGTGGAGCGATGTCACGGCCGGGGCGTTTCCGGTCCGGCGCATTCCTGTCGGCAGTGCGGAGACACAAGGCGTCCGTCTGACGGCGATGGACTGGATGGAAGCGCCGTCGACCGAGGCAGTGCCATGGTTTCCCGGCTTCCAGCCGCCGAAGCCGGATATTCCCTACACGCACTGGCTGGGGCGGGAAGAGAGCTTTGAACCCCTGCCGTGGTATCTCGATGTCGAAGAGGCCGGCATCTACCGCATCCGGCTGTATCTGCATGATGTTCCTGCGGCGCGCCCCGTAGGCCATCCGTGGGCGACGCTTCGCCTACACGACGTTATCCATAGCGCGCCCGTTCATGGTCGGGCCGCAGGTGCTGAGTTTGATGTGACGCTGGATCGAGGGCCGGTCTCGCTGACTGGATGGTTTGCGGGGACTCAAAGCGGTCCGCCCGCTGTCTCGGCATTCTACGCCTATATTGAGCGCGTCCCCGACGAGCGCTGAGGCGCGCCTTGGTATCGGGTCCGGCGCTGGGCAGTGCGCCTTGGGGTTCGTCGTCCCCTATTTTTGATTGACACTGCAATCGCTCGCACTGTTTCATATTTGAACTGTTTGATCGCCTGCGATACAGTAAAGAATGTGAACGGCCGGCGCGAAGTCGGTACGGTCAGGGAGGCCGGTCATTATGTGGCAAGGCAGAATAGCGCTGGCGTTGACGCTGGCAATATCGGTCTACGGAGCAAATGTCTTATCGCCTGCGTCGGCTGAGGACGGTCCGCAAGCAGCGACCAGCGATGGCCGTGTCCAGGGTGTGATCGAGGGGTCGGTGGAAGCCTATCGGGGCCTGCCCTTTGCCGCCCCGCCCGTGGACGACTTGCGCTGGCGTGCGCCGCAACCCGCAGCGGCCTGGGAGGGCGTGCGCGACGCGACCGCTTTCGGCTCACCCTGCCCCCAACCGCCTTACCCGCCGCTCGAAGCTCTTGGGGCTGACATGTCCGAGGATTGTCTGACCCTAAATGTCTACACCCCAGCGGATCGAGCCGACGACGCCCGGCTGCCCGTGCTGGTCTATATCCATGGCGGCGGGTTTCGAAACAACTCCATGGAGAATCCGGGCTTTGACGGTCACAGCTTCGTTGCGGAGCAGGATATCGTCGTCGTGACCTTCAATTACCGGGTCGCCCGGCACGGTTTCTTTGGCCATCCGGCACTCGGATCGCCTGCGGGCGAGCCAATCGGGAATTACGGATTTCTGGATCAGATCGCGGCGCTCGAATGGGTGCAGCGAAACATCGCTGTGTTCGGCGGAAACTCGGATCTTGTCACGATTATGGGGATTTCTGCCGGTTCGGCATCGGTCCTGAACTTGATGGCTATATCGGCGGCGGAGGGCCTGTTTCACCGGGTCATCGCCATGAGTGCGCCGGCGCGGCGCTATCGCTATCCAAATACGGAGCAGAATGGCTACCCCTCGCTGAGGCAGGAGGCAGAGGCCTATGCCCGATTTTTCGAGTTGGGAGAGGGGGACGACGCCGTCGCGGCGTTGAGAGACGTCCCGTGGCAGGCCTATTACGAGCCGGACGCGCTTGCGCTGCAGCGTGAGATGGGCATGACCATGCCGGCCGTGGACGGAGACCTTATCGCTGCTCCTGCCGAAGAGATTTTTGCAGCAGGTCGGCAGGCCAAGGTGCCCCTAATTGTCGGGGTGACATCGGACGAAGCCAATATCGCCCGCCGGAATGCGCCGGATCAACTTGAGATCGAGGCCATTCGGGACGGGTTCGGACTGCATTTCGATACGTTACGCGCTCTCTACGGCGACCTTGATGACAAGACTTTCGGGGAGGCGGTCTGGAGCGATCTCACCATGCTGGCGGGCATGCGCCGGACGGCTGATCTGCATGATGATCATGCTCCGGTTTATCTCTACCGTCTGACCTATGTGCCGGAGTCGATCCGTTCGGCCTTTCCGGGACTGCCGCATGGCCTTGACGGACATCTCATCTTCGATGCCGGCCGACCCGGACAATCGAAGTCGCGCCTGTACTGGACCGATGAGGACGGCGCGCGGGCCCGGACGCTGCGCGCGCGTTGGGCCGCATTCATGCGCGACGGCGATCCCAATGTGGGCGGCATGACAGAATGGCCCCGTTTCGACGGCGACACACGGATGAGTCTCGCGTTAGGGGTGCAGGATGTGGTGGAGCCGGACTTCCGTGGTGCGCAACTCGATTGTCTTGACGGGCTTCTCGAGGAATTTTGTGCCGGCACCGCGGACGTTCCTTACTTCGCTACGACCCAGTTGCGGCCGAGCTGCTTGACCTCAACTGACGAGTGAGCGTTCCGGCCGGCTGTGAACCGTGGGCGCAGGCAGTATCGGCGGCGCGAGTCCGTGCGTATTTAAAAAACACATTGCGTATATGAACGCAGCGGCTATGATGCAAACAGGCGGGCTGAACAGTCGCAGCGCCGGCCCAATCAAGATGCGGGCTGACGGATAGTCAGCAATAAGACGTTAGGGGAGGCGAGGAAATGCGTAGCCAGAAGCGAAACCTGCTCATCAGTTCATCGGTGATAGTGATCGTTTTGATCGGCAATAATGGGGCAAATGCGCAGGATGCCGACGATACGGACGATATGGACCGGATTGTCGTCACAGGCATCCGTAGCAGTCTCGAGCAGGCGATAGACCGCAAGCGCAACGCCGATGCGATCGTCGATTCCATTACGGCCGAAGCGATTGGTAAGTTCCCCGACGAGAATATCGCGGAGTCTCTGCAGCGCGTGACGGGGGTGCAGATCGAACGTTTACGCGGCGAAGGAAACCGCGTAACCATCCGCGGGCTGCCGAGCGAATTCACACGTGTTCAGTTCAACGGCCGGTCGCTGGCATCGGCGCTGACACCGGTGGGCTTTGCGACACCGGCAAGCCGAAACTTCGATTTCAACGCGTTGCCGTCCGAATTCGTCGCGTCGATCGATGTCTTCAAATCGCCAACTGCGGATCTTCAAGAGGGCGGTCTGGCAGGGACGGTGAGCGTGAATACGCCTCGACCGCTCGATATCGGCGAGCGGACTTTCTCGATATCGGCACAAGGCTCCTATGAATCCAATTCCCAGAAAGTATCGCCGCGGGCAAACCTTCTCTACAATGACGTTTTTGCAGGCAATAGGCTGGGAGTAACGTTCGGAATCGCCTATACGCAACGCAAGCCCGAAACTCATGGCTTCGTTCGCAACTCGTGGGGCGCCCTGCCCGAGGCATCCTATGAGATCGATTGGGACGGCAACGGAGCGATTGGCGGTGCGGCGCGCGGCGAAACAGCCTTCGCGATGTTCCAGACCTTGAGCCAGGAAGTGCGCGAGCGTATCAGCGGACTGGGCGTTGTGGAATATCAAGCAACAGAGGATCTTAATCTTTATGCGGAGGTCTTCTATACGGAACTCGATATCGAGCACGACAGCTTCCAGAACCTGAAACGCTGGGTCGGCGCGGTCCCGCCGCGTAACACCCAAGTTCTGGAATTGGGCCCGGGCCGTACAACGGACCAGCGCGCACTGGCACTTTCGATGGACAATGTCGACCTGCGCGGCAACAATCGCATTAATGATCGTCAGGGTGACACGTGGTCATTCGCGGCGGGTGCGGATTACACTTTGGGTGCTCTGAATATCGATGCAAAGGTGGCCTACTCAACGTCTGAGCAGACCTTTGGAACCTTGGGCATTGAACAGCGGGCCCGCGTGACTGCCGGCTATGATTGTTCGATCGATGATGAGCTTTGCGCTGTCTTCTTCGACGGTGATCAGGGTCAAGGCAACGCCAGCACGGTGCCGAACGACTATCAGCTCTTGAGCATCAATGGCGACTTTAACCGTCCGTTTGAGGATGACGCTCTGGACGGTACATTCGACGTTGATTGGGAGGTCGACGTCTTTGGTGTTGATCTCATCGAATTCGGCGCCTTCTACGGTCACCGCGAACAGTTCTCCGAGCGTCCGTCTCTGCTCATCAACGCGGCGCAGGCTGAGACCTTGTTCGGGACGTTGCCGCGTGTGGCCGGCACGAATCTGATCAGTGCCGAGCGCTTCATGCGGCGGGTCTCGCCGACGACAGACTTTCTGGACAGTTATGGCGGCTCGGCCATTCAGAGCACGTCGTGGCTCTCGGCCGACTCGCGCAAGTTTCTGTCCAAATTCTCCGACAAGGAACTGAAGGCTGCCGGTTCGATCTCTCCCAACGTCGCAAACACGATCGATGTCGAAGAGGACATCATCGCTGGCTATATAAAGGCCAATTTTGCCAATGGTTCAGGTGCGTTCAGCGGCAATGCGGGTGTGCGGATTGTTTACACGGATCAGGTCTCGCGCGGCTTCGCCCCTGACTTGAACGGCATTGAGACGTTCCCTGAGTTCGGCAATGTCACCGTCGTACCCGATGCGGGTCCTGTCGCCGTCGACAACTCCTATACGACAGTCCTGCCGAGCCTGAACCTCAAATACGACGTTACCGCGGATCTGGTGGCGCGCTTCTCCGCCAGCCGGACGATGACCCGTCCGACGCTGTCACAGATCTCGCCGTCAACGACGGCCGCCGTTCAGACCCAGACCATTACCGGCGGCAATCCGGGCCTCGATCCCTTCATTGCGAACAATATCGATGCGACTCTCGAATGGTATTTCGACGATCTGGGACTGATCTCGGTCACCGGCTTCTGGAAAGATGTGGAAACATTGATCCGCGATGAGCAGTCTGCACGGACACTGACCGTCACCACTGTGAATGGCGATGGCACCCGCGTTCCGTCCGATGTGGTATTCGTCGTGAACCGTCCGGCCAATGCGGAGGGCGTCAAACTCAAGGGGGTGGAGGTCAGCTATCAGCAGTCCTTCGATGGGATCTTGCCTGGTATTCTCGGCAACACCGGCATCCTTGCGAACTACACCTATGTCGACAATTCCGATCCGGAGATCTTGGTCGGCACGTCCAACCATAACTTCAATCTCCAGGGCTATTACGAGACGGAAACCCTTGGTGTTCGCCTGGCCTACACATGGCGCGATGAGTTTCTGACGACCCCGGAGGGAACATTTAATGACCGTTTCGTCGAACAGTCCTTCGCGACGCTGGACGGCAATCTGACCTACAATATCCACGACAATGTCGCGATCGTGATCGAGGCCATCAATATTCTCAATGAGGCCCAGTTCACGACGGCGGAGTTCGGTAGCCAGCGGACGCCGCGCCAGATTGAGGACTTCGGCCGCCGCGTTCTGTTCGGGGTGCGGGCCGGCTTCTGATCGGACAGGCGCCGGGGCGCTGACTTGCGCCCCGGCACACCGCCAATCTTCGGAGAGGACCCATGATCCGTATGCTGGCTTTTTTACTTGCTTTCGGTGTCGTCCTGCTTGGACCACTTGGAGAAGCGCGGGCGGCTGATCCCTCCAACGCGATCAGCATTGAAAAAGACATCGTCTATGGCGTCGGCAAGACGGAAGCCGGCGATAAGGAACTGTCGCTCGATCTTTACAGGCCATCGGCTCCGGCCGGAGCGCTTCCGGTCCTGATCTACATGCATGGCGGGCGCTGGGAGAACGGGTCCAAGGATTGGCTGCCGCGCCAGATCAGCACGATGGAGTGGTTTGCCGGGCAAGGCTATGCGGCGATTGCCTTCAACTATCGGCTTCGCGGCGACGATCCAGTCATCGCGCCGGCTTCGAACGATCGTCAGGCCGTGCTTGCCGCCCATTTTGCCGACGATGAAGAGATTTCCGAACTCGTGCCGCTGATGACAGTTGCATTGGAGGATCTCGCAACGCTCGTCGGCTGGGTGACTGCACATGCGGAGGACTTCGGATTCGATACGAGCCGGATCATTCTGTCCGGTGGCTCGGCCGGGGCGGTCACCACGCTGATTGCGACCTACGCACCGTTCGATATTTTCGGCAACCTGCCGAAGCCGGCTGCCGTCGTCTCCTTTGCCGGCGGTCTTTACGGTCTGGAGGCCAAGATTCCGGACGACCGGTCGGTCCCAGCGCTGTTCGCCCACGGAACAGCGGATGAGCGGATCGATTTTGCGGAGAGCATACGGGCGAGGGACGCGCTCGCGGCTCGGGGAGTCGAAAGCGAGGTGATAGCGCTCGAGGGCCTTCGACATTCGCTGGGCTATCCGACCCTTTTGCAAGAAACGCCGACAGACAACGGCCAGAGCCTGCTTGAAAGGGTGCACGCGTGGCTTCAACGAATTCTAGGCGCATAAGCCATTCTGAGCGAGGCCGTCCTTCGGCATCGCGGTTCAGGACGCGGGTCGCGGGAGGTTTACTCGCGCTGATCTCTGGGGTCTTGCTTCAAGAGCCCGTGGCTGCCGGCCCTGTGGACGCAGGTCCGTCGTCTGCGCCAGCCAAAACCGAATGGTTCGAACAAGCCCGGTTCGGCATGTTCATCCATTGGGGCCTCTATTCCGAGGCGGCTGGCGAATGGCAGGGCGACCG
>CAZTCJ010000096.1:8441-13572 GCA_964612085.1 uncultured Alphaproteobacteria bacterium | reverse complement strand
AACGAAATAATGGTGGGCTGGCTGGGACTCGAACCCAGGACCGCTAGATTAAAAGTCCAGTGCTCTACCAGCTGAGCTACCAGCCCGGAAAACCCCAGAAAAGGGATGGCGCAAGCTAGAGGGCGCTTGGCCCTTGGTCAAGGCTCCAACTGCGCGCAGGCCGGATAACCTCAACGCCGCGACACTTTACCGGCTCAGGCCCGGTACATCCCGCCGCGGTTCTTCGGCGTCCGGACCGCTGCCGCCGCCCTCGCCTTCCCCTTCGTCGATCGCCAGATAGGGATTGCGGGCGACGATCACCTTGCGCCGGCGCACGGGCGCGTCAGGCGATTCGGCCGGACGGTCGGGCGCCGCCTCTTTCGCGGCCGGTTGAGCCACAGATGCTTGGGTCTCGGGTGATTGGATCTGGGGCGCGGCGAAGGGCACTTCCGCCAAACCGACCGGAACCGACGGCGCCGCCTTTTCCCGGCTGGGCACAACGGCCTGCCCATGGACGCCGTAACGGGCGGACAACTCCTCGGCCACCAGATTCCGGGTGTAGCGCTGCGGGCGCGGGCCGCCGGGCGGGACGGAACGGCAAGCCATGTCCGGCTCCCCGAAGGAGTCGACCGTGCCGAATCGTTTGCGCAAGGCCTGGCCCTGACCAGCCCCCAGATAGGTCAGCGCCTGCTCGGGCTCGGCGACCGTGTCGCGCTCGGAGGTTTCGGGCACGGCCGGAACGTTATCGATAGGGTCGAAAGGCCAACTCATCACCCTGCTCCTTCTTCAAGCCTTGCTGTCGCGGATCCACAGGAAGCGCTCATTGGTCAGAAGCGCCACATCGATATCCCCGCCCACGGTTTCCGGCGTCATGCCGACCTTCTGCTGGAAGGCATTGAGGCTGACGAGGGTTTCGGCCGTATGGGCCATCTCGATTTCCGGCAGACTCTCCACCGCCAGCAATATCGGGTGGGTGTGCACCTGATATTGATACGCATCGAGACGATCGAGGAAGCTGTGGATCAGCTCCAGGATTTCCTCGTCCGAATAGCTCTCGGCGAATTTGCGGCGCTGGTCCCGGTTGAGCTGGGGCAGTTGCGCGATGGTCCGGTCCCGCACGCCGATGGTCAGATCGACAATCTGATCCACCAGATAAGTATAAAGCTCCTCGTCCATGCCCGTCAGGAAGGTATGGATCATGGCCTGCTGGGCGAACGGCGCGATCACCACCGGATCCTCGCCACCAATGGTCTTGTTGCTGGACAGGCGGCGGCGCAGCTTGCCGCCCACGGCGATGCCGACCATGTAGGCGGTCATCTGAGGCGTGATCTGATTGGCGCCGTAGCCCGTGAACACCAGCCCCGTATGGGGATAGAAATCGGGGAAGAAATCCTTGGTCACAGCCAGATGGGCGATATCCTTCAGCCTGGCGCGGGTCTGGCGGTCCATATCCACTTCGCCGAAGAATTCTTCCGTCACGTGCTCGATATCGCCCCCGTACCGGCGCACCAGGTCCGGCCCGAAATCCTGGCCGAAACCGTCCAGGGTCTGACGGTCCTTGTCATCCGGATACTGGGTGACATCCCTATAAACCACATCGACGGCGAGCCGCAGGACGTCCCGCATGGTCTTGGGCCCGTCCGGAGACGGATCGTCTTTCTGCTGTTTGACGATGTGGTTCACATTGTCCCGGATCCAGTTGTAGATCACGGCGACATAGTGAAGGTAATGCTTGGCCTGGGTATCCTCACTGAAGATCTGATCGTAATTGTCGAGATAATCGAGGAAATGGGCCGAGGCCTCTTCGACTGTGTTGAAGCTCGTGCGGCCGTGCTGGCGCCGGTAGTTCACGATGATCGGGCCCCAGGCCATGTCCATGATCTCAGCCGAGCCGTAGATCATCAGCGACAAGGGCGTGACGTCGGAAATCTGGAAGAGCTTGCGCACGCCGTTGCGGGTGCGGGTATTGCCCAGACCGTCGGTTATGGTCATGGCGCTGTCCGCCGCAACGGCCGCGCCCTTGTTGTTCATCACGACGACGAGAGAAGTCATGTGTGCCGCAGTCCCCAGTCCATCGGTCTACCCCACAGTTTCGTAAGCCTAACACGAGGATGTGCCATTCCGGCAAGCAAACGGTCGCATCGGACCGTTCGAGGCGCAAAATTGTGATGGGGCTTTTTGCCGAAGACCGGCATGACCGGCAGGCCGTCGTGAAGACAAACCATCAAAGCGGCTCGATATCGCCCGCCGCCTGGTCCGCCTCGAAGCGTTGTTGAAAAGCGGCGAAGCGCCCTTCGGCGATGGCCTCGCGCATGTCCGCCATCAGCGCCTGATAATAGGCCACATTGTGCCATGTCACGAGCATGGAGCCCAGAATTTCCCCTGCTTTGACAAGGTGATGGAGATAGGCGCGGGAATACTGGCTGGAGGCCGGGCACGGGCTCGTCTCATCCAAAGGGCGCGGATCGTCTGCATGGCGCGCATTGCGCAAGTTCACCGTCCCCCGTCGGGTGAAGGCCTGACCGTTGCGGCCGGAGCGGGTCGGCAGCACGCAATCGAACATGTCGATGCCCCGGGCCACCGATTTCACCAGATCGTCGGGCTTGCCGACGCCCATGAGATAGCGCGGCCGGTCCTGGGGCAAATGCGGCACCGTGTGATCGAGGGTTTCCAGCATGAGGGCCTGCCCCTCGCCCACGGCCAGCCCGCCTACCGCATAGCCGTCGAAGCCAATCTCCTGAAGCGCCTTGGCCGACCGGGCCCGCAGCTCCGGATAAACGCCGCCCTGGACGATGCCGAACAGGGCCTGGCCTTCGCGGGCGCCGAAGGCTTCCCGGCACCGGGCCGCCCAACGCATGGACAGCGCCATGGAGGTCTCCGCCTGCTCCGGCGTCGCCGGATAGGGCGTGCATTCATCGAGCACCATGACGATGTCGGAACCCAGCAGGCACTGGATATCAATGCTGCGCTCCGGCGTCAGATGTTCCTGATGACCATCGATATGGGAGCGGAAGGTCACGCCGTCTTCCGTCAGCTTGCGCAGATCGGTCAGCGACATGACCTGAAAGCCGCCGGAATCCGTGAGAATCGGGCGCGGCCAGCGCATGAACCGGTGCAGGCCCCCAAGCCGCGCCACCCGCTCCGCCCCCGGACGCAACATCAGATGGTAGGTATTGCCAAGCACGATATCCGCGCCGGTCTCCCGCACGGTTTCCGGCTGCATCGCCTTCACCGTGCCTGCCGTGCCCACGGGCATGAAAGCGGGCGTGGCGATTGCGCCCCGGGGAAGGCGAATCGTGCCCGTCCGGGCCGCCCCGTCCGTGGCGTGAAGGTCGAAATTCAAAGCGCTCATGGGCCGGATCTATCATAGACCGGCGCGCGTGCGGTAGCCCTTCGTCTATTCTCGCATTTCTGGTAGGGTCATCCCATCGATCGCTATCGAGGAATTTCCAAATGTCCTTATCACATCAAACACTTCGCTTTCCCGTCCTGGCCCTGACCACGCTGACTTTGAGCCTTGCAGCCTGCGGTGACGGCGCCTCGGAAAAGACATCCGTGTCCGGTTCATCCGAACCCGCGCCAGCCGCCGATGCGGTGCTGGCAGCCGGGACGGACAGCCCCCAGACGTCCGCGCCTGAAGCCATGGCGCAGCGCTACGATTACGACGCGTTGCTGGCCCGCCTGTCGGGCGAGGACCTGGAGGACGGGCGCGAGCATCTGGCGGATGCCGCCGATGAACGGGCCGATGCCCGGAAAAACCGCGACCGGGCCGCCAAGGAACGGGACCGGGCGCGGGACGCGCGCGAGCGGGCCACGGACTATGCCGGCCGAGGCGACAGCGACCGGGCGGCCGAGGAAGAAGAGCGCGCCCGCAAGGCCGAGGAGCGCGCCCTCAAGGATCTGGAACGGGCCGCTAAGAATGAGAAGCGCGCCTTGGAAGAAGAGCGCCGCCTGGTCAGGCTGGTGGCCCGCGCCACCGACGATGCCGCGCTGCTGGCGCAAGTGCGCACGGATGACATTCGCGCCGGGAATTTTCCGATCGATGCGTATGGGGTCAAACGGGCCAAGATCACCTACCGCCTCGAGGGGCTGATCGAAGGCACCCAGACCCTTTATATCGACGACTGGGGGGCGACGGTGGCCATGGTCACCGATGCGGCCGAACAGGCGGGACAGCGCAAGGAACATTATCTGTGGACGGACGGGCGCGCCTACTTCAGAGACATAGCCACGGGCAGGACCTGGTCGTCCGCCTTGCGCGCCAAGGACTCCGAGCCGACCTCCTTCGCCATCACCAAGGCGAAAGACCTGGAACGCGTCGGCTACAAGCGCCAGGGGGAAAAGACCATCGCCGGCAAGACCTGCGAACACTGGGTCCATGAAGAGTTCAGCTATGACGGGTGCCGCTGGAAGCGGGTCGAGCTGGAATTCGCCAATGGCGTGCTGATCGGCGCCAATGCGGGTCTCAAACGCACCGCAACGGAAGTGGTCGAAGGGGCCGCGATCCCGCCGGACCTGCTGGCCTTGGCGCAAGAGACCAGGTAAGCGTTTTTGCGTGCCGCCGTGACGCCGATATCACGCCGCAAGCGCGATAGTAGTGTTAGCCTCCCGAAATTCCCCAAATAAAGAGGGTATGGGAGAGAAACATGACACGCTGGATGCTCTGCCTGTTTTACGGCTGCCTGGTCTGGCTCGCGCCCCCGGCGCAAGCGGACACCCAAGACGACGTGATCGCCCTGATGGTGGCGGTCCGGGACGCCTATCTCGAATGCGATGCCGATGCCTTGCGCGACCTGGCCCATCCGGACTGGTTCGGCGCGTTCAACGCGGAAGGCTCCCTGGTCACCGATACGGGCCATCAGGACATCGAAACCCAATGCGCCGCCGGATACCGGGTCGATTATGAGTTCGAGATCCTGAAAATCGAATTCGCCGGCGACTGGGCCCTTGCCGCTTTTCTCGCCAAGCCGGATGTGCGGGCGCCGGATGGTACGCATATCCGGACCACGCTCAGGACGAGCTGGATGCTGCGTAAGCATGAAGGACAATGGAAACGGTATCACGTGCATGTTTCCCAAGCCCTCGACCTGACGCCGTAAACCCGGTCCGGCTTTCGCCGGGCGTGAGATATGGTATGCAAAGATGAAAGGGC
>CAZTCJ010000096.1:0-8341 GCA_964612085.1 uncultured Alphaproteobacteria bacterium | reverse complement strand
CGAGCGGGAAAGGAAAGAGCGGGAAAGGAAAGAGGGACATGAGCTGGTTGAAACTGAGCCTGATCGGCCTGACTGCGCTGGCCTTGAGCGCCTGCGACACGAGCACGCAAACCGAAACCACGTCTCAGACCGAGACCGAACCCACTTCTACGGACGAAACGGTGGAACCCATGGACGCACTTGAAGAAACGGCTGCCCCATCTGAACCGGCAAGCACCGGCAGCCCGTTCGCCGCCGCGGCGGATATCGAGCCCCCCGTGGCGGAAAAGCGCCCTGTGGAAATCGTTCAGCACGGGGAGACGCGGATCGACAATTACGGCTGGATGCGCGATGACAACTGGCAGCAGGTGCTGCGCGACCCTAGCGTGCTGCGCCAGGACATCCGCGATTATCTGGAAGCGGAGAATGCCTATTATGAAGCGGTGATGGCCGATGCCAAGCCGGTTGAAGACAAGATCTTCGAGGAAATCCGGGGCCGGATCAAGGAAGACACCTCCTCCGTCCCGATGCCTGACGGGCCGTATGCCTATTACACCCGCTTCCGGGAAGGCGGCGATTATCCCATCTTCGCCCGCCGTCCTCGCGATGCCGAGGACGAGACCCAGGAAGAAATCCTGTTCGACGGCGACGCGGAAAGCCAAGGCAGCGAGTTCTTCTCCATCGGCGGCGTCGATCACAGCCCGAACCATGAGCTGATTGCCTATGGCACCGATCGGGTGGGCTCGGAATACTACACGCTCAAGATCCGGACCATCGCAACGGGCGAGGAGTTTCCGGACGCCATCGAGAACACCGACGGCGATGTGGTGTGGGCGAACGATTCCCAAACCTTCTTTTACATCGAGCGGGACGAGAACCAGCGCCCCCGCCGCGTGAAACGCCATGTGCTGGGCACCGATCCGGCGGAGGACGCCATCGTCTATGAGGAAGCCGATACCGGCTTTTTCCTGGGCGTCGGTAAAAGCCAGAGCAACCAGTACATCTTCATCTCCAGCGGCAATTCGGAATCGAGCGAAACCCGGTTCCTGAGCGCCGACGATCCCATGGGCGAGCCCACGCTGATCCATGGCCGCGAGGACGACCTGCTCTATTCGGTCAATCACCACGGCGATCACTTCTACATTCAGACCAATGCTGACGGCGCGGTGGACTTCAAGATCGTCCGGGCGCCGATCACCGATCCCGGCCGCGCCAACTGGGAAGACTGGCTGCCGCACGAGCCGGGCCGTCTGGTTCTGGGTGTGACCACCTTCGAAGACTATATCGTCCGTCTGGAACGCGCCGACGCGAAACCCCGCATCGTCGTTTCCGATTACGACGGCAATGCCCATGACATCGCCTTCGACGAACCGGCGTTCGCCACGGGCTTTTCGTCCGGCTACGAATTTGATACGGCGACCCTGCGCATGAGCTACGAGTCGCCCTCGACGCCCGAACAGACCATCGACTACGACATGGCGACCCGCGAACGCACGGTCCTGAAAACCCAGGAAGTGCCGTCGGGCCATAACCCGGATCTCTACACGGTCGAGCGGATCGATGCACCGGCCACGGACGGTGCCATGGTGCCGGTCACCATCCTGCGTCTGAAGTCGACGCCGGTGGACGGCAGCGCGCCGCTCTTCCTTTACGGCTACGGCTCTTACGGTTCGACCATTCCGGCGAGCTTCTCGGTCAGCCGTCTGTCGCTCGTCGACCGGGGCGCGGTCTATGCCATCGCCCATGTGCGCGGCTCCCAGGCCCGGGGGCGCCAGTGGTATCTGGACGGCAAATACGAGAAGAAGGTGAACACCTTCACCGACTTCATCGCCGCCGCCGAAACCCTGATCGAGCGCGGTTACGCCGATCCGGAACGGGTGGTGATCGAAGGCGGCAGCGCTGGCGGCCTGCTCGTGGGCGCGGTCGTCAATATGCGTCCGGATCTCTTCGCCGGTGTGATCGCGGCGGTACCCTTCGTCGATGTGGTCAACACCATCTCCGACGCGAGCCTGCCGCTCACCCCGCCCGAATGGCAAGAATGGGGCGACCCGATCAACGATCCGGAGGCCTATGCCACGATCAAATCCTATTCGCCCTATGACAATGTGACGGCCCAGGAGTATCCGCCCATGTTCCTGACGGCGGGCCTGACCGATTACCGGGTGACCTATTGGGAACCGGCCAAATGGGCGGCCAAGCTGCGGGAGTTCACGACGAGCGGCGAACCGATCCTGCTCCGGACCAATATGGGCGCGGGCCATGCGGGCTCGGCCGCCCGCTTCGAATCGATCCGGGAAGCCGCGCGGGAATACGCTTTCGCGCTCAAGGCCTTCGGCCTGATGGACGCGGAGCCCGTTTCTCACGCCACGGAGTAATCCGGGGTTACCGTTTTTACGATTAAGGCCGCGCCGGAGCGATCCGGCGCGGTTTTTCTATGGGCCCTTGCGGAACAGCAGGCTGGCGTCACCGTAGGAGTAAAACCGGTACTGCCCGGCAACCGCATGGGCGTAGGCCTGTTTCATGACCTCGAGCCCTGAAAAGGCCGAGACCAGCATGAACAGGGTCGAGCGCGGCAGGTGGAAATTCGTCATCAGCACATCCACCGCCTTGAAGCGGTAGCCGGGCGTGATGAAAATATCCGTTTCCGCCTTGAACGGCCGGATGACGTCATCCTCCCCGGCGGCACTTTCCAGAAGCCGCATGCTGGTGGTACCCACGGAAACGATCCGCCCGCCCCGCGCGCGCGTCTCGTTCAGGAGATCGGCCGTCTCCGGCGTCACCTCGCCCCATTCGGCGTGCATGGTGTGGTCGGCCGTGTCTTCAGCCTTGACGGGCAGAAAGGTCCCCGCCCCCACATGGAGGGTAACGGTGGCCCGCTTGACGCCCCGCTCATCGAGCCGGGCCAGCAGATCGTCCGTGAAATGAAGACCGGCGGTGGGTGCCGCCACCGAACCCTCGTCTTTCGCGAAGATCGTCTGGTAATCGGTCTTGTCCCGCTCATCCGCCGCACGCTTGCGGGCGATATAAGGCGGCAGGGGCGTCGTTCCGGCCCGGGCGATGGCCGCATCGAGCGCCGCGCCCTCTTCCTCGAAAGCGATGACCACCTCGCCCGCCTCGCCCTTGTCCTTCACCTGCGCGCCCAATTCCGCGCCCAACGTCACCCGGTCGCCCACATCGAGTTTCTTGGCGGGCCGGGCAAACGCGCGCCAGACATTGAGGCCGACGCGCTTGTGCAAAGTCAGCTCGATCTTCGGGCCGGGTTCGGGCTGGGTGCCCAAAGGCAGGGCGGGCGCGCCCGCGCGCGGGGCGCGGCGGCCGAACAGTTGGGCCGGGATGACCTTGGTGTCGTTGACGACCATAACGTCGTCCGGACCCAGAAGACCGGGCAGATCGCGCACCACGGCGTCGGTCAGGGCACGATCCCCATCGGGGCGCACCACAAGCAAACGCGCCGCGTCCCGGGGTTCCGCGGGGCGCAGCGCGATCAACTCTTCAGGCAGATCGAAATCGAACTGATCGACTTTCATGGGCCAAACACTGTGAGCGTCATCCCAGCGAAAGCTGGGATCCAGAGCACGGATACGGAACAAGTTGCTCTGGACCCTGGCTTCCGCCAGGGTGACACCTGTTATTTAAGGCAGCGCTCAGACTCAAGAACAAAGCTCATCATAAAGATCTTTCCAACACGGGTTGTGATTCTCAATTATCTCCAGCTTCCACGCCCGCTGCCAGACCTTAAGTTGTTTCTCACGTATGATGGCCGTCTCAACCGAGTCATGCGCTTCGTAATAGACGAGTGAATGCACCCCGTACCGCTTGGTAAACCCTTCGACGGCGTTTTGCTTATGCTCCCACACGCGGCGCACAAGGTCGCTTGTCACGCCGACATAGAGCGTGCCATTTCTCTCACTCGCCAAAATGTAGACAAAGGCGCGGTTCACCCATCCACGTCGGCGGCGACCTTCATGGAAACGATCTTGTCCGGATCGTTCACGGGCTCGCCGCGCTTGATCCGGTCCACATGCTCCATGCCTTCGATGACCTCGCCCCAGACCGTGTACTGACCGTTCAGGAACGGCGCATCATCGAAGCAGATGAAGAACTGGCTGTCGGCGGAGTCAGGATCGGGCGTGCGCGCCATGGAAACGGTGCCGCGCTTGTGCGGCGCGTCGGAGAACTCGGCCTTCAGCTTCTGGCCGGAGCCGCCCGTGCCGGTGCCCGTGGGATCGCCGGTCTGGGCCATGAAGCCGTCGATCACCCGGTGAAAGACGATCCCGTCGTAAAAGCCGTCGCGGGCCAGTTCCTTGATCCGGGCCACATGGCTGGACGCCAGGTCCGGACGGGTCTTGATGACCACCCGGCCCCAGTCGAGGTCGAGATAAATAAGATCTTCACGCGGCGTATCGCTCATGAGCGTCGCTCCTTTGGTCGGTTGGATAGGAAAAGGAAATTAAGCACCGTAGTAATGGCCTCATCCTTCCGGATTGCGCAAGACAGGCGCGTTGATATCGAGATCGGCCGGCACCGACGGCATCTCGATGGGCGGCCGGGCGGCGGCCCGCGCCTGGGCCTGCTGGTTGGGATCGACTCCCATAGCCTTGAAGATATCGCTCAAAACCATGACCCGCATCATGCGGTCCGGTACCGCGGGCGGCTGGCCGCGGGCCAGACGGTCCACCGAGTCCATGCCGAAGACCACCTTACCCCAGGCCGTGTACTGACCATCGAGATGGGTGGCATCGGTGAACATGATGAAGAACTGGCTGTTGGCGCTGTTGGGATCGCTTGCCCGCGCCATGGACACAACACCGCGCTCATGGGCCATGTCGTTAAATTCGGCCGGCAGATCCGGCAAGGGCGAACCGCCCCGGCCTGTTCCCGTCGGGTCCCCGGTCTGGGCCATGAAGCCGTCGATCACCCGGTGGAAGATCACGCCGTTGTAAAAGCCCTTGCGGGTGAGTTCCTTGATTCGCGCCACGTGATTGGGCGCCTTGTCCGGAAACATCTCGATCACCACCGGTCCGGAGGCCAGATCGATCACCAGGCCGTTTTCCGGATCGAGATCGGGGGGCAGTTCGATGGTAGGCCGGTTGTCCTGGGCCTGGGCCGCGCCGAGACACAGCGCCAGCAGGCCGACAAGCGCCAAAACCGCGCCCCGCGCCGTGCCCGTCCAGCCTGCGATCCGGCTCATGCGATCTGTCCCTTCGTGCATCAGGATCCTCCTTGCCGCTCCCGCAACGCTTTGTAGCGCGCCTGAAGCTGCGCCACCACCGTCGGCGGCGTGAAACGGGAGACGTCGCCGCCCAGCCGGGCGATTTCCTTCACCAGACGGGACGCTACCGCCTGGTGGGTGGCATCGGCCATCAAAAACACCGTCTCGATCGACGGGTCGAGGCGCTGGTTCATGCCCACCATCTGAAATTCGTACTCGAAATCGGAGACGGCGCGCAATCCGCGCACAATGATGTGGGCGCCCACTTCCTGGGTAAAGTGGATCAGCAACGAGTTGAAGGGCCGCACCGAAATATTCGCCTTGCCGGGCCCCTGGAACATACGGGTTTCCGCCTCGACCATGGCGACCCGCTCCTCGACCGAAAACAACGGGCCTTTTTCCTGGTTGACCGCAACGCCGATGACCAGCCGGTCCACCAGCTTCACCGCCCGCTTAATGATGTCGAGATGTCCGTTGGTGATGGGATCGAAGGTCCCCGGATAAAGGCCGACCCGTTCCATGCGCTCTCCCGTCTCGCTGTCAGTGCTCCTGCGCGGTCTGGATCCGACCCTCATCGCACCCGTTCACGAGACTTAGGATAATGACATGACTGAAGGATTGCGAGCGCTCAGGATGGGGCGATGGGGGAGACCCCTTACTCGCCCTCGCCCTCGTCATCCTCGCCGGTCTGGCCCGCCTCGCCGATATGCTCGACCGAGACCACCTGCTCGCCCTCGGCGGTGCGGAAAATGGTCACCCCTTGCGTGTTCCGGCCCGCGAGCCGCACATCGTCCACAGGGCAGCGGATCAGTTGCCCGCCATTGGTCACCAGCATGATCTGATCGGAATCCTCCACGGGGAAGGAGGTCACCACGCCGCCATTGCGCTGGTTGATGGTGATGGCGGTCACGCCCTGCCCGCCCCGGCCGGACGCCCGGTATTCGTAAGCCGAGGTTCGCTTGCCGAAACCGTTTTCCGTCACGGTCAGGACGAATTGCTCTTTCGCGCCCAGTTCCGCATAGCGTTCGGAAGACAAGGTGGTCTCTTCTTCGCCGGCTTCCTCCAGAACGGCCTCGTCCCCGGCGGGCGCTTCTTCGCCGGTGATCGCCCGGCGCATGGCGGCGGCCTGGCGCAAATAGGCGCGGGCCTCCGGCGGCGCCACATCCACATGGCGCAGGATCGACATGGAGACGACCTCGTCGTCCTTGCCCAGCCTGATACCGCGCACGCCGGTCGATTCCCGGCCCTTGAAGACGCGCACATCGGTCACGGGGAAACGGATCGACTTGCCGCCCTTGGCGGTCAGCACGATATCGTCATCCTCCGTACACAGCTTGACGCCGACAATACCGTCGCCCTCGTCGAGCTTCATGGCAATCTTGCCGTTGACGTTGATGCGCTCGAAATCCTCGATGGCATTCCTGCGGATATTGCCGCTGCTTGTGGCGAAGACCAGGAACAGCCGTTCCTTGCTCGCCGCGTCTTCCGGCATGGGCAGCACGGTGGTGATCCACTCGCCGTCGCCCAGAGGCAGCAGATTGACCATGGCCTTGCCGCGCGCCTGGGGCGTGCCTTCCGGCAGCTTCCAGACCTTCATGCGGTAGACTTGGCCCGTTGAGGAGAAGAACAGCACCGGCGTATGGGTGCTCGTCACGAAGACGCGGGTGACGAAATCCTCGTCCTTGGTGGACATGCCGGACCGGCCCTTGCCGCCCCGGCGCTGGGGCCGGTAAATGCTCAATGGCACGCGCTTGATATAGCCCGCATGGGTGACGGTCACGACCACATCCTCTTCCTGGATGAGGTCTTCGTCGTCCACATCAATATCGGCGTCGATGAACTCCGTGCGGCGCGGCGTGGCGAATTCCTCGCGCACTTGCGTCAGCTCGCCCCGGATGATCTCCAGCAGCTTGATCCGGGAGCGGAGAATGTCCAGATATTCGGTGATCTTGGCGGCCAGTTCCTTCAGCTCGCCGTCGATTTCCTCCCGGCCGATCTGGGTCAGCCGGTGCAGGCGCAGGTCGAGAATGCCGCGCGCCTGGGTCTCGGTCATGCGGATGGTGCCATCCTCATCGAGCATGGAGCCCGGATCGCCGATCAAAGCCAAAAGCGGCGCCACGTCTTCGGCGGGCCACCGCCGCTCCAGTAGTTTTTCGCGCGCCGCCGCCGGATTGGGCGCGGAACGAATCAGCGCGATCACCTCGTCGATATTGGCGACGGCGATGGCCAGACCCACCAGCAAATGCGCCCGGTCCCGGGCCTTCGCCAGTTCGAACTTGGTGCGCCGCGTGACCACAACCTCGCGGAACGCGATGAAGGCGTCGATGAGCTGGCGCAGCGTCATCATTTCCGGCCGGCCGCCCTTCAGCGCCAGCATGTTGACGCCGAAACTCGTCTGCAGCGGCGAGTAACGGTAAAGCTGGTTCAGCACCACATCGGCCATGGCGTCGCGCTTCAGCTCGATCACCACGCGCATGCCCTGGCGGTCGGATTCGTCCCGGATATCGGAAATGCCGTCGATCTTCTTGTTGCGCTGAAGATCGGCGATCTTCTCGATCATGGACGCCTTGTTCACCTGATAAGGGATTTCGGTGACGATCAGCGCTTCCCTGTCCTTGCGGATTTCCTCCACATGGACCTTCGAGCGCATCAAGACCGATCCGCGCCCGCGCATCAGCGCCGCCCGCGCCCCGCCGCGCCCCAGAATCGAGGCGCCCGTGGGAAAGTCCGGTCCCGGAACGATCTCGACCAGTTCCTCGTCGGTCACTTCCGGGTTCTCGATCACCGCGATACAGGCGTCGATCACTTCGCCCAGATTGTGCGGCGGAATATTGGTCGCCATGCCGACCGCGATGCCGCCCGCGCCATTGACCAGGAGATTCGGGAAGCGCGCCGGCAGAACTGCCGGTTCCTGTTCCGTGTTGTCGTAATTGGCGACGAAATCGACGGTATCCTTGTCGATGTCTTCCAAAAGCGCATGGGCGGGCTTGCCCAGGCGGATTTCCGTATAGCGCATGGCCGCCGGCTTATCGCCGTCCACGGAGCCGAAATTGCCCTGGCCGTCCAGGAGCGGCAGGCGCATGGAAAAATCCTGCGCCATGCGCACCAGCGCGACGTAGATCGCCTGGTCGCCATGGGGGTGATATTTAC
>CAZTCJ010000095.1:0-13728 GCA_964612085.1 uncultured Alphaproteobacteria bacterium | reverse complement strand
GTACCCTCGCGAAGCTCCTTCAAAATGGTCACACGCTCCAGCGTATCGATATCAGAATGGAGGTAGCGTACCTTGATACCCGCTTCATCCATATATTCCGCCAGCTGCTCGGCCATCTTCTTTGTCAGTGTTGTCACCAGCGTGCGGTAGCCTTTGGCCACTTGTTCATGACAATCATGCAGCAAGCCTTCCACCAGCCCTGCTACAGGGCGGATAATGCATTCCGGATCGATCAGGCCCGTGGGCCGGATCACCTGTTCGACGAAGACGCCGCCGGTGCGTTCCATCTCCCAGCCGCCCGGCGTGGCCGAGACATGCACCGTCTGGGGGCGCATGGCTTCCCATTCCTCGAATTTGAGCGGCCGGTTGTCCATGCAGGAGGGCAGGCGGAAGCCGAATTCCGCGAGCGTCGCCTTGCGCCGGAAGTCGCCTCGGTACATGCCGCCAAGCTGGGGCACGGTCACATGGCTTTCGTCCGCGAACACCAGAGCATTGTCCGGAATATATTCAAACAGCGTCGGCGGCGGGTCGCCCGGCTTGCGCCCGGTCAGATAGCGGGAATAGTTCTCGATGCCGGGGCAGGAGCCCGTGGCCAGCATCATCTCGATATCGAAATGGGTGCGTTGCTCGAGCCGTTGGGCTTCCAGAAGCTTGCCTTCCCGGTTGAAGACCTCGAGCTGATCGCGCAGTTCGGCCTTGATCTGCTCCACCGCCTGTTCGAGTGTCGGGCGCGGCGTCACATAGTGAGAGTTCGCGAACACCTTGACGAAGGTCAGGTCCTTGCTCTTGCGGCCCGTCAGCGGATCGAACTCGACGATGGTCTCGATCTCGTCGCCGAACATGTCGATGCGCCAGGCCCGGTCCTCATAGTGAGCCGGGAAGATCTCCACCACATCGCCCCGAATGCGGAACGTTCCGCGCACGAAGTTCTGATCGTTGCGCTTGTACTGAAGATCGACCAGCAGGCGCTGGATCTTCTGCCGGTCGATGGATTGTCCCTTTTTCAGGGAGAAGGTCATTTCCGAATAGGTCTCGACCGAGCCGATACCGTAAATGCAGGATACGGACGCCACGATGATCACATCGTCCCGTTCCAGGATCGCGCGGGTGGCGCCGTGGCGCATCCGGTCGATCTGCTCGTTGATCTAGCTTTCCTTTTCGATATAGGTGTCGGTCCGGGGCACATAGGCCTCGGGCTGATAATAGTCATAGTAACTGACGAAATACTCGACCGCGTTTTCGGGGAAGAAACTCTTGAACTCCCCGTATAGCTGGGCGGCCAGCGTTTTGTTCGGTGCCAGGATGATCGCGGGCCGCTGCACCTCCTGGATGACATTGGCCATGGTGAAGGTCTTGCCCGAGCCGGTGACGCCCAGCAGCACCTGGTCGCGCTCGCCGGCGCGCGCGCCCGCCACAAGCTCGACGATCGCCTGGGGCTGATCGCCCTTGGGCGTGTAGTCGGACTGAAGTTTGAACTCTATGCCGCCTTCGGACTTTTCCGGCCGTTCGGGCCGGTGCGGCACCCAGATGGTCGGGTTGGGCGATTCGCCGAAACCGGACCCGTTATTGTGCGGACTCATGAGCGGATTTTAGGTCAAAGCATGAAGACAAAAAAGGCCCCCGCGCGGACAGCGTGCAGGGGCCTCGTAGTGTCGGTCAAAACCGCTTATTCGGCGGCGTTGAATTCGGCGTCGATGATCAGGCCGACAGAGTCGCCAATCACCGGAGACCAGCGCGCGTCTTTTCCGATACCGAAATCGGAGCGCATGATGTGGCCTTGGGCGTGGAAGCCGACGGTGGGCTTACCGTTGAACGGGTGCTGACCCGTGCCCAGGAACCGGACTTTCAAGGTTACAGGCTTGGTGACTCCGCGAGCGGTGAGATTACCGGTCACCTTGGCCCAGTTGTCGTCCTTGCGTTCGATCTTTGTGCTGGTGAAAGTGATGGTCGGAAATTCTTCCGCACCGAACGCTTCCGGCGCGCGCAGCTCGTCATCGAGCTTGTCGCTCACTGTGTCGATGCTGGCTGTCTGGATCGTTACCGAGAGCTTGGAATTCTCGATGTTAGCGGTGTCGAGGTCGAGCGTACCTTCAATTTCATTGAAACGGCCTTGATAGAGCGAGAAGCCCAGATGGCTGACCTGCCAGGTCACGTTCACATGGGTGCTGTCGATGGTATATTTGCCGGACTGTACGTCAGCCGGGTCGGTGCTCAGACCGTCGCGCTCAACATCATTGAGTTTTTGAACCCGGTCCATATCCTTGCCATCACCTTTTTTCGCGTGATGGCCGGCAAAGGCGTCGGTCGCGGCGATGGTACCGAAAAGGGCGCCGGCGGCGACAAGGGCCGTGGCGGGTGCGACAGAACGGAAGTTGATCATTGGGATCTCCCAGTCAGAGTTGCTTTTTACACAAAACAGACCGCGCATGAGCAGCGGTCTTTTTGTCCGGCGCGGCCACCGGACACGCAATCACTCAAGCCGCAGCGGCAAAGACGCGCCGAATCAGCAGCAGAGGGCTCAGCGCCCTGTGCATAACCTAAGACGGCCTTCTTGTCGCACAAGGGGGGTGTCTTTTCAGGGGCCGGTCCGGTGATCAATCACCAGTCCGCTTGAATTCCGCTTCGATAATCAGGGTGACCTCGTCGCCGACCACAGGCACCAATTCGGTCATGCCCCAGTCCGACCGTTTCAGGCGGCCGCGCGCCGAAAAGCCCAGGGTCCGGCGCAGGCCGAACGGATTGACGGCGCTGCCGTTGAAACCCACGTCGAGAACCACGGGCCGGGTCAGACCGCGCATGCTTAAATCGCCCGTGATCCGGCCTTTGGTTTCACCCGTGCGTTCGACGGCCGTGCTTTTGAAGCGCACGCGCGGGAAGGTCTCGGCATCGAAATAGGCCTCGCCTCTCAGAAGCCGCTCCAACTGGCCATTGTCCGTGTCCACACCATCGATATCGATATCGACCGTGAGCTGGCTGCGCTCGGGCGTCTCCGGATCGAAGACGAGCGTGCCCTTGAGATCGTTGAAGCGGCCCATATACCGGGAAAAGCCCAGATGGCTGACCATAAAGATCACCTGGGCATGGTCCCGGTCGAGCGAGTAGGTGCCGCCGGGAATCTCGGCCAGATCGGTGGTGAGCCCATCGATCAAGGCATCGTGCGCGCCGGGCCATAGTGGCTCTGACCGGACGGGCGGATCCGTCTCTTGCGCCGCCGCGGGGCCTGCCCATGGCAGGACCAGCAGCGGGAGCGCCAAGAGAAGCCTGCGGGGCGGAGAAATCGTCATCGTCATGCGGTCACCGGGCGGATGGCTGTGAATGATGCCTATGACATAGGTCGATGTCCTCCGGCGGGTAATGCGGCAGACGCCGGGCGGTCTGCGGCGGCGTGGATTGTCGCTTCAGGTGTCACAGGGTAAGATTCCAAGCCGTAATCTCGCGAAAGTGGAGGGAAGATCATGGGAATGTTGCGATCCATGGTGATCGGACTGGTCGTGATCGTTGCAGTGGCCTTGGGGATTGGCCTTTTACTGCCGCGCCATGTGCATGTGGAACGCGCCGTCGAGATCGACGCGCCGCCCAGCGCCGTGTTCGGTTATCTGGACAATTACGAGCGCTTCAATGAATGGTCGCCCTGGGCGCGGCTGGATCCGAATACCCAATACACCTTCTCCGGACCGCAAGAAGGCGTCGGCGCGGCCATGGCCTGGGTCAGCGACAATCCCAATGTGGGTGCCGGCAGCCAGGAAATCACGGAAGTGGTGCCCGACCGGCTGGTCCGCACGGCGCTCGATTTCGGCGAGAACGGTACGGCGACGGCGTTCTTCCGGCTGGACGCGCTCGATGGCGGTACGCGGACCCAAGTGACCTGGGGCTTTGATACGGATCTCGGCTACAACCCGATCACGCGCTATGTGGGCCTGATGTTCGACAGCATGATCGGCGCTGATTACGAACAGGGGCTGGCCGGGCTGAAAACCCTCGTCGAATCCGAAACTTAAAGGGCTACGGCGTTAGGGTCCTGACCCTAGCCGCCGGCTCCCGCGCTCGCCCGGGCCGCCGTGGTCCATTCGTCAGGATCGCGCTCCTGGGGCGGGGGAACGGGCGCCGGTGGTTTGCGCTGATCCATCAGCATGGCGCAGCGGCCGTCGTCTTCCGGATCGAGGCACCAGCCGCCCATCAGCGCCTGGGCGCTTAACGGTTCGGAGGTCCGCACTTGCTTTTGAGGCCGCTTTGAAGGGGGGCCCGCATAAGCGGTCCGGTCCAGACGAACGGTGCGCAGGGTCCGGGACCGCAGCAGGCAGGCATCCAGAGCCTGGCCGGACAAAACGAAGACGTTCGATTCCAGAACGATAGCGTCCGGCCCGTCGGCGGCCGGGATCCGGTCCAACGTCGCCGGACCCGTCCGGCCCGACCGGCTGTTGCGGCGGGAATTGTTGCGCCGTCTCAAGGCGTTGGCGGCGGCCCGCCGACGCTCGCTGGGCAAGCTTGGCATCAGCCATTGGACGGTGAGGGCCCGGAAACTCATGCCCGGCGCGCGGGCCTTCTGGGCGATCGCGCTCCCCGCCAGGCTGCAGACGCCGAAACACAGGGCCGTGGCCAGCAAAGCCTTGGTCAAAAGCCGAACGTCCCTAGGCTCAGGGTCTTCGGACTCAGTCGTTGGAGCTTCGGTCGTTGATCTGTGGTGCTGTCTCATGGTGACGCATTCCGATTCACGATGATTTGAGTGTGTCTGGCGTCACGCTTTCTCGCCATCAAGCCGTCCGGGTCTTTTTGATAGGCAACGGCCTTTGGGCCACGCGCGGCCATGAAGGGCGGCGCTTGCAGCGGCCCTGGGAAAGGCCTAGAGGTTGCCCTTCGATTTCACTGTCGGCGGTTGCAAAAAAAACCGCCGCCAACCAGCACGCCGGAGGCCCCCATGTCCACCATTCCCCCGTCCTTCCTGTCCGAGGCGCTGAACCGGGTGAAGCCGTCCGCCACCCTGGCCGTCACCCAGAAAGCGCGGGATCTGCGGGCCGCCGGCGGCTACGTGATCGGCCTCGGCGCCGGCGAGCCGGATTTCGATACGCCCGATACCATCAAAAAGGCGGCCATCGCGGCCATCGAGCGCGGCGAGACCAAATACACCGCCGTCGACGGCATCCCGGAACTGAAGGATGCGATCTGCGCCAAGTTCAAGCGGGACAACGACCTCTCTTACGAACCCGCCCAGGTGACTGTGGCGCCAGGGGGCAAGTCGATCATCTTCAACGCCATGGTGGCGACCCTCAATCCGGGCGACGAGGTGATCATCCCCGCGCCTTACTGGGTGTCCTATCCCGACATCGTGCTCTTGGGCGGCGGCACGCCGGTCTTCGTGGAAACGCGGCTGCAGGACGGCTTCAAGCTGCGCGCTGAAGAGCTTGAAAAAGTCATCACCCCACGGACCAAATGGATCATTCTGAATTCGCCGTCCAATCCGTCGGGCGCGGCCTATACCCATGACGAGATGAAGGCCCTGACCGATGTTCTGGTACGCCATCCCCAGGTTTGGATCCTGACGGACGACATGTATGAAAAGATCGTCTACGACAATTTCCAATTCGTGACGCCGGCTCAGGTCGAGCCCGGTCTGTACGACCGGACCCTGACCATGAACGGCGCGTCGAAAGCCTTCGCCATGACCGGTTGGCGCATCGGCTTCGCCGCAGGCCCGCAGCCGCTCATCAAGGCCATGGGCAAGCTGCAAGGTCAGTCCACCTCCAATCCCTGCTCGGTCAGCCAGTGGGCGGTGGTCGAAGCATTGAACGGCGACCAGGGCTATCTCGCCGAGCGCAACGCCGTCTTCAAGGAGCGCCGCGATCTGGTGGTTTCCATGCTGAACGATGCGGACGGCATCACCTGTCCAGTGCCGGAAGGCGCGTTCTACGTCTACCCGTCCTGCGAAGGCACGATCGGTAAGAAAACGCCGTCTGGTCAAACCATTCAGTCCGATGAAGATTTCGCGCGGGAACTTCTGGAGGCCGAAGGGGTCGCGGTCGTGCACGGAGCGGCGTTCGGCCTGTCGCCGTTCTTCCGTATCTCCTATGCGACCGCGACGGAGGCCTTGAGAGAAGCCTGCACGCGCCTTCAGCGCTTCACCGCGTCCTTGTCGTAAACCATGACGGCGGTCATCCGCGCCGTTCGCGGATGATCGCTGCCCCTCCGTGTGACCTTGCCAAAACCGGTCCCGCACCTATCTGCATGATCGTGTTTCAAACGAGCCGCGCCGATCGGGCCGCGGCCGACAAAGGAGGTGCATCATGACGATCGATATCGGTCTGGAAGACAATCAACGCAAACAGATCGCGGCGGAACTGAACCGTGTGCTGGCCAATACGTTTGCGCTGTACCAAAAGACGCACAGCTATCACTGGAATGTCACGGGACCGCATTTTCAATCGCTCCACGTGATGTTCGAAGAGCAGTATCAGCAGCTTTTCGCCGCGCTCGACGAACTGGCGGAACGCACGCGGGCCTTGGGTGTCTACGCGCCCGAGGGCCGCAAGGCTTTCCAGGGTCTTGTCGATCTGCCCGACGACGCATCCGTGCCCGAGGCGTTCGACATGGTCCGCAATCTCGTGCGCGATCATGAGACGGTCATCAAACTGTTGCGCAAGGTGATCGATCAGGCCAGCGAGGCGGGCGATGAAGGCACGGCGGACATGCTGACCGCGCGCCTGGAAGAACATGAAAAGACCGCCTGGATGCTGCGCAGCTTCGCGGCTTAACGGTCTTGACGATCCTGGGAAGCGGCCCGGTTCTGGTTTCAGGTCCGGGCTGTTCGCGTGCCGGGCGGCGGATCACGGGCCTTTGATCGGGCCGTGTTTCCACCGGGCTTCTTTGCGCCGCAATCGGACGTCAGCTATCGTGGACAACACCGGCAAGGCTTAAGCATTTCGATCAGGAGGACGGGGCTATGTGGATCAAGCGCACGCGCGGATGGGAACTGCCCGAACGGGCGGCGACACCGGAAGAGGTGTTCTTCAACCGCCGCAAGTTTCTGGGCTCCGCAGGCGCGGCCATCGCCCTTTCCTCCGCCAGCGGATTGGCGCCGGCCCAGGCCGCCACCCCGGAAGACGATCCGACGGCGGATCTCTACCCCGTTTCCCGCAACGACAAATATAAGATCGTGCGCCAGCTGACGCCGGAACAGACGGCCTCCACCTACAATAATTTCTACGAATTCGGCTCCCACAAGAAAATCTGGCGGGCCGCCCAGAAACTGGAAGTCCGGCCCTGGTCGGTGACCTTCGACGGCATGGTTGAGGACGAAAAAACCGTCGATATCGACACGCTGATCCGCCAGATGCCGCTGGAGGAACGTCTCTACCGTCACCGCTGCGTGGAAGCCTGGTCCATGGTGGTGCCCTGGTCCGGTTTTGCCATGGCGGAACTGGTGAAGTTCGCCAAACCGTTGTCCGGTGCCAAATATGTCCGCATGGAAACCTTCCTGAACAGCAAGGTCGCGCCCGGACAGCGCGCGCCCTGGTATCCCTGGCCGTATGTGGAAGGGCTGACCATCGAGGAAGCCACCAACGAACTCGCTTTTATGGTGACCGGCGTCTACGGCAAGCCGATGGCGGAACAGTTCGGCGCACCCTTGCGCCTGGCGGTGCCGTGGAAATACGGTTTCAAGTCGATCAAGTCGATCGTCAAATTCACCTTCACCGACAAACGGCCCGTCAGCTTCTGGGAAGAAGTGCAGGGCAGCGAATACGGCTTCTGGGCCAATGTGAATCCGGACGTGCCCCATGCCCGCTGGTCCCAGGCCAGCGAACGGGATCTCGGTACGGACGAACGAGTCCCCACCCAGTTTCTCAATGGCTATGCGGAGTATGTCGCCGATCTTTATAAGGATCTGCAGGACGAACCGCTTTACATTTAAATCCGCATGCGCTGGGGCTGACATATCATGACCGTCAGGGATTTGAGCCTCGTGATCTTCGATTGCGACGGCGTGCTCGTGGATAGCGAGCCGCTAGCCAACCGCGCCTTGCAGCAAAACCTGGAGCGGCTTGGCCTTTCCATGACCTATGAGGAGGTGCGCCAGCGCTTTCTCGGCCTGTCCTGGGCGCGGGTCTGCGAGATCATCGAGGAGATGCTGGGCCGTCCGTTGCCGGAGGGCTGGCTCGAAGACCAGCGGGCCCATGACCGGGCGCTCTTCAAGGCCCATCTCCAGCCCATTCCGGGCGTGCGTGACGTGGTCGAAACGGTGCGGGCGCGGGGGCTGTCCTATTGCGTCGCCTCTTCGGGTGAAGTGGACAAGATGCAGTTCACCCTCGGCCTGACCGGCCTTCTGCCTTTGTTCGAGGACGTGCTCTTCAGCGCGACCATGGTAACGCGCGGCAAGCCGCATCCGGATCTGTTTCTTCTGGCGGCGGAGCGTATGGGCCAGGCGCCGGAGCACTGCGCCGTCATCGAAGACAGCGTCAATGGCGTCACCGGGGCGCGCGCCGCCGGCATGACCGTCTATGCCTTTGCCGGCGATCCGATGGCGGATCGTTCCGGATTGGAAAAGGCAGGCGGTCTCCTGTTTGATCGGATGGCCGATCTGCCTGGCCTGCTCGGCCTGGAGGCGTGAGCGCCCGCACGGGCGGGCATTGATCTCCTGCCCATTCAATCATGATTGTCAGTCGTTTACTGCCCTTTGTCTTCTGGGTAGCAGGCTTTGCTTTTTGCTGTGTGCTGGGCAAAGGTTCACATTACAGATGCCGCGACTCTGTTTTTGAACATTTCTTGTTTCTCGTCTGAAAAAGACTCTTTTGGGGTCGGTCCGTGCTTGACGGCACGCGTCGGTGCTTGCCCTAATACAACCTCGAATGAGACCAACGACAAAAAATTGTCGGTGAATGGGCTTGGGGGCCGAGGACATCGCATTGGGCTGCGCGATGATCTTCGCAGAGATTTTGGCGGCAAGTGCCGGCAATCGGACGTGTTCTCCAGCTTGTTTTCGACTTTGATGCATCTGCCAGATGCGGTTCTTCCGTATTTGTCAGTTGCCTGAATGGTTTAGCCGGTTTCTCAACACTCGTCCGTGGGAGATGCTGGCGTCGTTACATGCCGTTGTAAGACCAATGCCGTGTCTTACAGAAGTGAGGAGAGGGTTTTTTCATGGCTGCAAATCTATCCAATGGTCTGTCGAGCCTTGCCGGTAGCGCGGTATCGTTCAATGACAAATCCGCTGCGCTTGCCAGTCTGACGACGGCCGCACCCAATGGTGTGAGCGCGAGCGGCGTTCAGACAGTCATGCGCAATGGCACTGAATATGTCGTCATCGATGCCATTTCCGCGCTGGGCGCTCATGACCGTCTTCTGGGCGATCTTGAAGCCTTGGGCCTGGAAAGCGGTGAACAATTTGGCCGTGTCGTTTCCGGCCTGCTGCCGGTCGATGCGGTTGCCGATCTGTTGACTGTCGGATCGTTGCAGAGCGTCTCTTCGGGCGCTGCCCAGACCAATGTCGGCTCTGTGACCACCCAGGACGATGCCGCGACCCAGTCCGATGTGGCGCGCGCGACCTACGACGTGGACGGCACCGGCGTCACGGTCGGCATCCTCTCCGATTCCTTCGATACATCGCCCTTCTTCGCCATTTCGGCTGCTGACGATGTGGCCAGCGGCGATCTGCCAGACGATGTGCTGATCCTTGAAGATTTCGTCGATCCGATCAACGGTACGATCGACGAAGGCCGCGGCATGGCGCAACTCGTCCATGACCTTGCACCGGGTGCGGATATTCAGTTCGCTACTGCTTTCGGCGGCCAGGCTAATTTCGCCAATAACATCCTGGCGCTGCGGGATGCCGGCTCCACTGTGATCGTCGACGACATCATTTATTTCGCGGAACCGGCCTTCGCCGACGGCATCATCGCCCAGGCCGCCGCGGAAGTGGTCGCCGATGGCGTGCCTTACTTCTCCTCCGCGGGTAACAACTCCAATGCGGGGTATCAGTCGCCGTTCGTGGACAGCGGCATACCGGGCTTTTTCGATTTCATCGCCCCTGCCGGTTCCACCACCCATGACTGGGATCCGGGTGCGGGCGTCGATCCGGTGCTCGACTTCACCCTGGACACCGGTATCACGCGGTTCATTCTGCAGTGGGACGACCCCTATGCCAGCACAGGTCTTGCGAGCCCCGGTGCTGCGACGGACCTGGATATCTGGCTGACCGCGCCGGGCACCGATCCGACGGCGATTTTCTTCGGCTCGACCGACATCAATGTGGGCGGCGATCCGGTCGAAGTATTCAGCATCAATAATCCGGGTGCGCCGGTCGAACTGGGTCTGGCCATCGAACTGTTCGAAGGCGCCTTGCCGTCCGACATGCGGATCATCGCCTTCGATCCGAACGATTTCGTCGATGCCGAATATGATTTCTTCGGTCCGACCGTCTACGGCCACGCGGCGGCCGAAGGTGCGCTCGGCGTCGGCGCGGCCGATTGGGACGAAACCCCGGAATTCGGCGTTACGCCGCCGCTGCTGGAATCGTTCTCGTCCTTCGGTCCGGTGGAAATCCTGTTCGATACGGATGGTAACCGGCTCGCGACCCCGGACGACCGGGATGCGGTCGATTTCGTCGCCTCCCAAGGCGGTAACACGACCTTCTTCATTAGTGACACGCCCGACGATCCGGACACGTTCCCGAACTTCTTCGGCACCTCGGCCTCCGCGCCGAACGCCGCGGCCATTGCGGCGCTGGTGCTGGAACGCAATCCGGGCCTGACACCGGCGGAAGTGGAAGCGATCCTGGAGGGATCCGCCATCGACATGGATAATCCGTTCACCCCGGGTTTCGATGTGGGTGAAGACGATGCCACGGGCGCGGGCTTTATTCTGGCCGATATCGCCGTGCGCTCTGCGGTCGCCGACAAGGTCGATCCCAATCTGGTGCGCTTCAACGACTGGTTCCGCGAGGAAAGCGGCACGGGCGGCTACAATGCCACCTTCTCGCTCACCTTGACGGACGAGCTGGTCGATGGCGCCGGGGTCGAAAGCTGGGTGCTTGATGTGGACGTCATGAACGACGACGCGGAATTCGTCACCGGCTGGCTCGACGGCTTCAACGGCCCGGTCGATTTCGATCGCGATACCGGCGTCTTCTCCACGGTCGGCCAGGGCTTCCAGCCGACACTGGAAGTGGGCGATACCCTGACCTTCTCGGTTCAGGTGAACGGTGCGGGCTTCGATGAAGACGAGATCATGGTGTTCTTCGCCGATCTCGACGATGCGCCGGTTACGCCGCCGGCGGCCGAGGTGGATGTGGACGCCTCCAGCCTCAATGTCTGGAACTCCGGCTTCGTTCAGCGCGTCGATGTGGAGAATGTCGGCGACGAGATGGTCGACGGCTGGATCGTCAAGCTCGACCTGGATCCGGGCGAGATCAACGACTTCACCATCAACAATGCCTGGAACGCCGTGGCCGAGACGGACGGGGAAGACTGGTTCTTCTTCGCCAAGAGCTACAACCAGGAGCTCGATCCGGGCGAAAGCATCGAGTTCGGCTTCCAGGCCGCCCGTGTCGGCGGCGCGCCGGTGCCTTACGACGCCAGCGACTTCTCCTTCGTGGATGTCGCGGACGTGCCGGTGGGCGTGGATATCCCGGACAATTTCGACTTCGTCTAAGACGACCGCGAAATTTAGAGAATGCTCAGCCGCCGGAAGGAAAGCCTTCCGGCGGTTTTTCATTGGTTAACGCCCGCCTGTTACTCAAACCCATGACGACATCAGACGGTTGCGGAGCGTCCGCGTGACCGAGCCTTCTTTTTTTCATATCGGTCTGGCCGTCATCCTGCTGGCGGCGGCTCTCTCGGATATCCGGCGCCTGACCATTCCCAATAGTCTGCCGCTCGCGGCCGCCGGTCTGTTCGCCGCCTATGCCGTGGCCGGACCCGATGACGTGGCACTCCCGAGCCATCTGGCCAGTTTCGGCCTGATCGGCGGGATAGCGCTTTTGCTCTTTTCCGCGGGCCTGTGGGGTGGCGGGGACGCGAAGCTTTCCATGGCTGCCGCCCTTTGGTTCCCTCTGGACCAGGTGGGGCATGCCGCGCTCCTGGTCGCGCTCGCAGGCTTCGGGCTCGGTGCGACGCTTCTCGGGGTCCGCCGTCTCGCGCCTGTGCATCGCCCGTCAGGCCGGTTCGCCGCTTTGAGGGAACCGGGCGGGCCAATGCCCTATGGGCCCGCGATCGCTTTCGGCACTCTGGCGGCGTTGCTGGTTCCATAAAAAGGGCCGGGCACGAGGCCCGGCCAAGGTCGATTTGGGAGATGGCCACGCGAGGGGTAGCGCGTGGACCGTGTGCCGCGAGGGGGATCGGCGGCACCAGTGTGGAGGCTGCCTTGGGGGGAACAGCATCCATGATCAGTAGAACCCTGAAATCTTAAAAAAAGGTGATCCGCGACCCGCCCGCCATGGCCTCAATAGGCCCACTCGCTGGCCTTGCGCAGCATGAAATCGCGGAACACGGCCACCCGTTTGGAGTGGCGCATCTCTTCGGCATAAACGAAGTGAGTCTCGAAACAGGGCGCCTCGATAGTGCTCATGATACGGACCAGATGAGCATTGCCCTCGCACAGATAGTCGGGCAGGGCAGCAAGCCCCATGCCGGCTTCCACCGCTTTCATGATGCCGAGAATGGAATTCACTTTCAGCACGGAGGACCGGGGGCTGCGTGCCGTCCGCCCCGCGCAGGCGATCCAGTTCACGTCCGAAATGGCCTTCGGCACGGGGTCGCCATAGGTGACGATGTCGTGGTGATCCAAATCGTCCAGCGCGGACGGCGTGCCTCTACGCTTCAGATAATCCGGAGACGCATAAAGATGGTAATGCACCTTGAACAGTTTGCGGGCGATCAGATTGGATTCGCTGGGCGCATGGAGCCGGATCGCCACATCCGCCTGCCGGTTGCCCAGGTCCAGATCGCTGTCGTCGAGCAGCAGCGACAGCTCGATATCCGGATAAAGCGCCTTGAACTCGCGCAGGCGGGGGCTGAGCCACACCGTGCCGAAGCCGACGGTCGTCGTGATACGGAAGAGCCCGCGCGGACGTTCCCGGCTGTCGGTCAAATGCATCTGGGTGCGCGTGACCTGGTTGGCGATATCCGCCGTGGTGCGGAACAGGATTTCTCCTTGTTCCGTCAGGCCGAGGCCGCGCGCGTGGCGGTGAAACAGGGCAAGGCCCAGGGTTTCCTCCAGCGCGCCGATCTGTCTGCTGACGGCCGATTGGGACAAGCCCAATTCCTCACCCGCATGGGTCAGACTGCCCGCGCGCGCCACCACATGAAAGACCCGGAGCTTGTCCCAATCGAGCATGGCTCATGTCCTTCCATGGGCCTTTCGGGAGCCCGCGCCTATTCGGCAGCCTGGGCGACGCTCTCCTGTTCGGCGAGAAACTTCTCGGCCTCCAGCGCGGCCATGCAGCCGAGCCCCGCGGCGGTCACCGCCTGGCGGTAGATCTCGTCGGTCACGTCGCCCGCGGCGTAGACGCCCGGCAGGTTGGTTCTGGTGGAATCCGGCGCCGTGACGATATAGCCGTTGTCTTTCATCTCGACCTGGCCGGTGAACAGTTCCGTCGCGGGCGCATGGCCGATGGCGACGAAGACGCCGTGCACCGGCAGTTCCTTGGTCTCTCCCGTGCGCACATGCTTGACCCGCAGCCCGGTGACGCCCTTGGGGTCGGCCTCGCCGATCACCTCGTCGACGGCGTGGTCCCACAACACC
>CAZTCJ010000094.1:0-13798 GCA_964612085.1 uncultured Alphaproteobacteria bacterium | reverse complement strand
AGAACGGAACGCGCCGCAACGGGGACTCAAATGTCAAATTCGCTCCACTAGACCCTAAGACAAAAGTAAAAACGATCGAACCCGATAAACCGGTCTTACTTAAATCTCACGGCCGTTAATATTCAGGCCCGTCTCAATAACCTTTCAGCCATTCTTGCCGGCGCGACCAGATTGTGCGCCACATATCGGCATGCGCCTTGTGGTGAGGGCGCCTGAACAGAAAATGCGCCAGCGAGTATCCCTGCAGGCGGCCGTAAGGAATGGCTCTGAACAAAATGGTACTTAACGTCGCCGCCGTTTTGCTCCAATGGCGCCGGGCGAGCGTTATCTTTCCGCGATACAGTTTGACCATTTTGTCCGCACGCAGACTTTCCGAGGCACCGCCGTAATGTATGATCGTCGCCTCGGGCGTCATGGTCGGTTTCGCCCCTTTATGCCGGGCGCGAAGGCAGAGATCCGCTTCTTCTCCATACATGAAGAACAGAGGGTCGAACCCCTCAAGGTCTTCCCAGAAGCTGCGCTTCATCAAAAGAAAGCAGCCGGTCACGATATCCACCTGGCGGACATGGTTCCGGGGCCATTGTCCGTAGCATTCGTAATTGAACAATTCGCTTTTCTTGAAGACCGCATTGAGGCCGAGGCTGACGCACAGCAGCGACCAGGGTGTCATGTCACCCCAGCACGATGTCGGGTTCAGCGTGCCGTCCGCGAAAACCGTCCGGCCCCCCCAGATTTTCGCGTCCGGCGCTTCCCGGGCGAATGCCATCAGGCGATCGACGGCGTTTTCGATGACCACCGTATCGGGGTTGAGCAGGAGAATGTAGTCGCCCGTGGCGTATTGGGCCGCGACATTGTTTGCCTTGGCGAACCCCAAATTCTCTTCGGAGCGGATGAGGTGAACGTCCGGGAAGGCCTCGGCGATGGCGTCAGCGGATCCATCTGGCGACTGATTGTCGATCACAATGATCTGAAGGGTCGTATTGACCGTCTCTTGGATGAGAGACCGGATGCAATCCAGCGTCATGTCCTTCGTGTTATAGCTCACAATCAGAACAGACACGTCTGGCGCGTTAGGAGACATTCCTACCACTCTTCGAAGATTGGACAACCGATAGACGAGAATTCGACGGCGGGACCTTGGCAAACTCATGCGCTGGGGTCAATGAGCCGCTGACGGCGTTCGGGCTCTCACAGCCAGTCATGGGGCGCGGGCCATGTCTTGGTTCCGGATCGGTGAGTCCCTATCGCGTGTCCGTTTTGTGGGTCGTGTTGAGATAAAGCGCGCAAACATGAACCGCGGCGCCCATATGCCAGGTTAATTTATGGTCATGATGCGGTGGTTCTGCTGGCTGGAGCGCCGGGTGCCGTTTTGAGCCGTCGATGTCTACCGGGCATATTCCGTCATTCGTTTCAACAGACTATCGTGCTGTATCCAGCCTGGAGCGGCGCCCATTTTGTCCATCCGTCTCCACCCCCGATTTCAATTCCTGGTCCCGAATTTCTACGGTTACACGTCGTCCATGAAATGATATGACGACCAAAGCTGTGGTCACGGCGATTAAGAGTGCAGGGGTCAGGGGGCTGCATCGATGAACCCGCATAGTGGTGAGTTCGAGAACTTCACGGTTGTCGCGGATCTGGCTGTGAAGCAGACAGGCCTGTCTACGGTTATCGTCACCAACGCCGAACAGCTTATAGATGCGGTCGAGACGGCCCTCCCGGGTACCGTCATTCAATTGGCAGCAGGTCGATACGGGGATATCGATCTTAAGAACGTTAACCCCTCGAGCGCCGTGATCCTGCGGGGCGAGCCCGGAGCCGAGCTCACGGGGCTGACTGTTTCCGACAGCTCCAACCTGATCTTCGACAATATCAAAGTCAAAAATATCTTGGAAGACGATGAGGTTGTTTGGACCAGAACAGTCAGCATCGACGACTCCCGCAATATTGCGATCGTGAATTCCGAGATTTCCGGGTCGGTCGATGGCAATGTCGGTAACGATCCCTATGCTGTGTTTATTGACGACAGCGAGGGCGTCTATATCAAAGACAGTGATTTCCATAATGTCTTTAGAGGCATTATCATCGATCACTCAGAAGACATAAAAATAACAGGGAATTCTTTCGATTATATCCGCTCCGACGGCATTAACGCCGTCAGCTCAAGTAAAATTACTATTCATAACAACCACATGTCGAACTTCCTGCCGCTGGAAGAAGATCATGCGGACTTTATTCAGTTCTGGGTGGGCGATCCCGGCGAGTCGGTCACCGATGTCGTTGTCACCGGCAATGCTTTGTTCGAGGGGACAGCCGGAAACGTCCAGGGCATATTCGCCAATACCAACAATATCGGCAGTTTCAAGAATTTTCACATTACGGACAATCTCTATGTCGGCAGCAGCCTGCACGGCATTCATTTGTATGATGCTGAAGACAGTACAATCAAAAATAATACGGTCATAAGCCGTGAAGAAGATATTCAGCAAACGGCAATTAATCTGACGCGTACGTCTGGCATTGTCGTTGAAGACAATGTGACCCACCAAATTCTCACATATGACAGCGGTCAGGTTACGACGCTCAATAATGTATTTGTGCATTACGACAATCCGAACGCTCCTGACCACGTTTACAATGTCTTTGTGGATCCTATCGGGGGAAGCGCGCTTGAAGATTTTGCGCCGCGCCCCGGGGGCATTTTGCAAGGACCCAAGAAGCTGGGCGCTGTCGAAACGCCGCCGGATGAGCTGATCATTCTTGCGGACTATAATTACGGATCGGCGAAATCGGACGAGGTGACGCTGTCGCTTGTGACCGGAGACGGTCAGCCGGCTTCGGGTGCGGGCCAGTATGAATGGGATTTTGGAGACGGGTCCTCTGCTGTCGGACAATCCGTTTCCCATATATATGATAACGCCGGGCACTACACCGTTACGCTGAAGTCGACCGCCGGAGGGACCACGAAGACCCAGCTTCACACGGTTTTCGTGACCGATCCGCTCCTGGTCGATTTCACCTTCGACACCGGCCTTGAGGACCAGTCCGAATGGCAACACGATAGCGTCTGGACCAACGGGAACGGTCTTTACAGTCCGGGTCCCGACGGGCAGGCCGCGCGTTTTGTGGCCAATGAGAACCATATCGTTGTCGATAACGATGGGTCCTTGGGCGGACTATCGCAACTCAAGATCGAGTTTGATATCCGCGCCGACGGTTCGCTTGAAGATCGCCAGCGGCCTTTGTGGATCCCGCTCCATTACGGGATCGAAATCAAAGACAACACGCTTTCCTTTTATCTGACCCTCGAAGACGAGACACAGGTCGTGGTGTCGGGCGATGCGGCGCCGCTGGGTGACAATCAATGGCATCGTGTGACCGCCACCTATGACGCGGATACGGGCATCGCGGCCCTGTGGCTTGACGATGTGGAGATTGCCCAACAATCGGGACTGGACGGCCTCATCAATTACGATGAGACCCGTGACCTGACGATTGGGGCCTCTGCGTTCGGCGACGCGTTCGTCGGCCTGATTGACAATCTGCGGATCACATCCGATACGGAAGGTTTCGAACCGGATGATTCCGGCGTGGTTCCGGATGACGATCAGGCCCCCGGCCAGGGAGGGGCTGAGCCCGGTGACGATCCTCTGCCGCCGCCCGTTGTTACACCGCCGCCCGTTGTTACGCCGCCTCCTGTTGTGGCGCCGCCTAACGTGGCGCCGGTGGCGAATAACGATCTCATCATCATTCCTGCCCGCGAACAATGGGCCGGCGACCTCCTGGCCGATAACGGGGCGGGTGCTGACAGCGATGAAGACGGTCCCACTCTGGAGCTTGCCGCCGTCAACGGTCAGTCCGATCTTGTTGGGAAGACGATCGATTTGCCGTCCGGCGCCCGTTTGACCGTGTTCGCCAATGGCATCTTCGTTTACAACCCGCACGGACAATATGATGCCCTTTATGAAGGGCAATCCATTACGGAAACCCTGACCTACACCATTCAAGACTCCGATGGCGCGACGGATACGGCGACCGTCACCTTCTCCCTGACCGGGTCCGGCATCGACCCGTCGCTCGGGACGAACACAGGCGGTGCGGTTCAGCCCCCTCAGGATCAGCCGTCCAACAATAGCGGGCCGCTGACTGAGTTTCTCTCCATCACGGCAGAGACGCAGATTGAATCGGAAGGCGACTTCGAAACCCAATATCAAACGTTCCGTGTCACGCGTACGGGCGCCCTGGATGCGTCCGTATCGGTCGATTTCATGATCGTTGGAACGGGTGAGAACTCGGTTTCGATCGACGATTTCGCGGACGGGACCCCCCTTTCCGGGACCTTGAATTTCGATCCGGGCGAAATCTTCACGACCATCACGGTCGGTACCAAAGCGGATTTCGTGCCGGAGGCTGATGAAACCTTTGCCGTTGTCTTGAGCAATGCAAGGGCGTCGCAAGGTGTCGTCTCCATTGCCGAAGCGGTGGCCAATGGGACGATTGCCAACGACGACGCGGCGGTGACGGTTCAAGGCAGCAGCGACAAAGACAAATCCAAAGGCACCGCATCCGATGACGTCATTTCCGGCGAGGGCGGAAAGGATAAGCTGATCGGCCTTGAAGGCAGCGACATCCTGATCGGAGGAAGCGGCGCGGACAAGGTTAAAGGCGGGGAAGGGGAAGACCGTCTGATCGGCGGCACCGGCAACGACAAACTCGACGGCGGTGAAGACGACGACTTCGTCAGCGGCGACGAGGGCACCGACAAGATCAGGGGCCGGGACGGCGCAGACATCCTGAAAGGTCAGTCTGAAGACGATAATCTCAGCGGCGGCGATGGCGATGACATCATTTCCGGCGGTGAAGACGACGACACGCTCAGGGGCGGGGACGGGGCCGATACATTCGTCTTCGCTCCGGACTTCGACACCGACACGATCAGAGATTTCGATCCGGAAGAAGACCTCATCGATTTGACGGCTTTCGGGTTTGCTTCTTTTGAAGAGGTCGAAGCCAATCTGTCTCAGGTCAAAAAAGACGTCATATTCAATATCGATGGAACGGACGATGTTTTGATCGTCAGAAAAACTCTGATCGACGAACTCGACATGGACACGTTCATTTTCTGATCGTCAGCGGCTTGCCTGACGGCTTCGTTGTTTGTTCTGTCTGATGTTGAACGGACCCGACGCCCCCGGTTCCGGCTGTATTCCGCAGCCAAAAAATGCCACAACAAATGCCATCGGTTTGAGACATCCGTTGCGGATGACGGCATCGCTGCGGATCGCGCTCAGTAAGAGGAACGCAGGCAAACATGGCTCAAGGCCAGGGGTCGACCCTTCTAAAAGGCGGTGCGCTGTTGTTCATCGGGCATGCTTCGGCTCAACTGCTGGGGTTCATCCGGTACTTCATCGTGGCCCGGCTGCTGGTGCCTGCCGATTTCGGCGTTGCCGCCGTGCTGGCCGCCACCCTGTCCGTCCTCGATCTGGCCTCTGAACTCTCGGTCGACAAGCTGCTCGTTCAGGCCCGCAATGGGGACGAGCCGGGATTGATGAGAACCGTCCATCTGGTGACGATCGTTCGCGGTCTCGTGATCGGTCTCATCCTCTGGGCCGCGGCGGCGCCCATTGCGGCGCTGATGGATGTGCCCGAGGCAACGCCCGCCTTTGAAGCGCTCGCGATCGTGCCGCTCATTCGCGGCTTCTTCCATATGGACGTGAAGAGATTTCAGCGCGCCTACCGTTTTGCCCCCGATGTCGGCGTGACCATCGCCAGTCAACTGGCTGGGACGCTGGTTGCCGTTCTGACCGCCTGGTGGTTCCGGGATTACTGGGCCATTCTTTGGGGAACGGTTGCGCAAAGCATCGTCTTTATGGTCGGCAGTCATCTTCTTGCCGATCAGCGTTACCGGGTCGGCCTGGACCGGCAGGCGCTCCATCAAACGCTGAAGTTCGGCTGGCCGCTCATGCTCAATGGTATCGTGCTGGCCGTCGCCGCACAGGGAGACCGGCTCCTGATCGGCGCCGAGGTCGGCATGGCCGAACTCGGGATCTATGCGGCAGCCGCCATGCTCATGACCATGCCGACCATGCTGATGAGCAAGGTCATCAGCTCCCTGACATTGCCATGGATCGCCGCGGTCCAGGACGACCCGCCGCAACTGTCTCAAAGACTGCGGATTTTCGGCGCGGCCCTGGCGGTGGCGACACTGGTGATCTATCTGCCCTTGATGCTTCTGGGCTCTCCAGTCATTACGCTGATCTTCGGCGAGGAATACCGTCCGCCGGTCATGCTGACAGGGTGGCTTGCCATGGGGCTCGCCCTGCGGTTTCTGCGGGTCTGGCCGATGGCCGCGCTGCTCGGTCAGGCCAAGACGCGCATTCTGCTCGTGGTGAACTGCATCCGGCCCGTCGGTCTCCTGGTGGCGGCCTTCGTCCTGGCCGCAGGCGGAACGCTCGTCGATGCCGCCGCCGCGCTGGTCACCGGCGAGGCGCTGGCGCTCATTGCCGGGATTTGGGGGATCCGCGACAGCCAGCTCACATCCTGGCCGTCCCGTCTGGCCCCCATGGCGGTGGTGCTGGCATCGCTGTCCGCATGTTTGGCCTGGCTCGGACTGAACGGGGCGGCCCCATCCCTGGTGTCCCTTATTCTCGTGACGATGATTGCTGTTCCGGCATCGTCCGCGGCCGTTCTGTTCGTTGCGCCAACGCTGCGCAAGAGCCTGCACACCTATTGGCCGCTCCTGACCGCGCGCGCCGCCCAGGTCATCCGCAAGAATTAGGCGAAGCGCTTCGGCAAGCCGGTCGGGCCTATTTCAGGAATCCTTCGGGTACGCCGTTTTGGCCGACCAAATGGGGATTGCCGACAAGGTCAGCAATGTCGCGGTCCCACCAGCGGCTCGCTTCCAGACGCTCGCGCTCTTCTTCGGAAAACCGGAAGCGGAGCAGCTTCGCCGGCACACCGCCCATGATCGCATAGGGTTCGACATCCCGCGTCACGACGGCGCCGGCCGCCAAGACCGCGCCATTGCCGATGGATCGGCACCCGGACAATATCGTGACGCGATCGCCCATCCAGACATCGTTGCCGATGATGAGCGGGTTTTCTTCGTCGAGCTGGATCGTATCCTTCTCCAGGAATCCCAGGGCACTGTTATAGAAAAAGGGATGCAGGACCGGCCGGTCCACCGGGTGGTCGCGGCGGCGCACGACCAATCCCGGTCCGATCGAACAATACGAACCGATGCGGCTGCCGCGCGGCAGGACGCCCGGCTCCAGGACCGGTCCGTAGGTGTAGCGTCCGACCTCGATCCCATGCATATCGCGCAGCAAAGTGCGCAGGGTCTGGGAATAAAACGCGCCCCCTTCCGTGCGATGGCACAGGCGCAGGCAGAAGCGCCGCAAACGCGGCACCTTGTAGAGCGCGCGGATGAGCGGGGCGAAACGGCTTTGCGCTTTCGCCTCGAGCTGGCGTGCTTTGAGAGCTGCATCCTGGCGCCAGGGATGCTGAAAAGGGGCGTCGGCCCGGTCCAGGGACGTGTCGGTATGCACCGTATCCTGCAGCATAAAGATCGTTCCCTTCCGATGCGTGCGCGCAAGCGCCGCCGATACCGCGTTAGGCGTCAATCCGCCGTTCTAGTGAAACAAACCGATCGGTGTCCGGTCGAATGTCTTGATGTTGGGCAGCGCCGTTTCAATAACGTCCGGCGTTGCCCCGAGCCAGCGGATAAGTTCGGCGGCATACTGGGACATGGACAGGGATGGGATCAAACGCCCCTGGCCCGCGTCCTCCGGCGTGTCGATGCCGATTTCGGGCATCGTGCCGCAATAGTGTCCGCCCGCGACCGTGCCGCCCATGACCATGTGATGGCCGCCCCAGCCGTGATCGGTGCCCCGGCCGTTGCCGATCAGGGCGCGTCCGAAATCGCCGGTCGTGAAAACCGTCACCTTGTCCCAAAGCCCGGCTTGAACCATCACCTGGCGGAAGGCGTCCAGGGCGGTATCCATTTCCGACAACAGATCTTCCTGGCGTTCCAGAATGTTGGAATGAAAATCCCAGCCGCCCCGGCCGACGAAGAAAATCTGCCGGCTCTGGCCCAGTCCTTGGGCGGCGGCAACGGCCTGGGCGACATTCGCCAGTTGCCGTCCCAGCCGCGTGCCCGGAATGCCCGAGATATCGAGACCCGCCGTCGTGACGGCTTCGCGGTAGATATCGCCCGCGACCAACGCCCGCCGGTTTTGCTGACCGATAACATCCGCAAACAGATTATGGTGCGAACTGGTCATGAGCTTCTCAAGGGCGGCCGCGTTCTGGCGGAAGCCGTAGAGGCTTTTGCGCGCCATGATCTGAGGCGCGCCATTACGGCTCAAGCTGAAGCTGCGCGCGGTATGCCCTTGAAGAATGAGTTCCTGTCCGGCCGTGGTCACGATGCTCGAAACGGGGCTGCCGCCATTGAATTGCGGCTCGATCATATCAGCAAGCCGGCCCAGCCAGCCCGTGTCGGTCAGGGTATCGGGTGCGGCCGCGAACCAGGCCCGTTGCTGATCCGAATGGGAGAAGAGCTGCAACGGTAGCGGCACTCTTTTTTCGTCCCAGTCTTTCTTGCTCGTTGGGACCACAAGCGGGCCCACATTCATCACCGCGGCGGCTTCGCCCTGATTGAACAGGGCCGCCAGCCGGGGCAGGGACGGATGCAGCCCTAGTTCAGCATCGCTCCCGCGCTGCGGTTTGAGAGCGTGAACCGTGGCCCGGTCGATGGTCAGATTTTCCCGGTACGACGCATAGGTTTTGTGACGCTCCGCATCCAAGGGCACGAACATATTGGCGTGATCGTTGCCGCCATATTGGAAGAGGCAGACCAGCGCGCGATAGCCTTGCCCCGCCTTGGCTTGGGCCGTGGGGCCGGCCATGGCAGCCAGCGCGCCGCCAAACCCCGATCCTGCGAAGGCCGTCAAGGCGGCCATCTGTTTCAGGACGGTCCGGCGGCGCTGGTCTCCAAGAATGGAAAAAGCTGTTTTTTTGTCCATGGCTGACAGCCTATATGATCTCTACAAAAATCATCTTGCTTCGTTCTAGACCTCGACAAGATATTCCGGCGTCAACATGGTCATCGCCAAACCGGTCCAGATCCTCTCATTGCGGCGGGCTGCGGGGACGGCAGCGACCGCGTCCCGGATCGTCGAAACCGTCTCTTCGGACATGGTTTCCGCGCACATCAATTGGTTGAGGAATTGGACGAACTCATCCGGGTTATCGCTCATTGTTCCGAACTGCTCATAGCTTTGCGCTTTTTTCTTTCCGATGCCGTTCTTGATGTGAATAACCACGGCATTAGCATAGTTTGCGATATGCGCATCGTCATAGAGCTTGAATTCGGGAGCCACCAGATCGGCATCGGCGATGGGCCCCGACGGCGTGAAATCCGGCGTGTACCAATTGAAAACGCTTGGGGCGTTGTAGGGTTGCTGTCCGATCTTCTGGGTAAAGACGGCCAGAGCGCGGCCGAGTTCCTCGGTCTCAAACCAGCTTTTCTGGCCGAAGGCCCGGAACCATTGGGTGAACCGCAACACCGGCTCGCGAAGGCGGCCGTCCGTTTTCGACTGACCCGGAAGCCACCAGGCCTCATCGTCCAGCAGGACCGCGACCAGCACGGCCTTCAGGTCGCCCCGCACCCCGTTGCCATTGTCCCTGAACACATCGGCGACCCGTTTCACATAGGCCGGGGACGGATTGGATGTGACGAACCGTTGGATAAGACGCAAGGCGATAAAAGGCGGCGTGTTGGGGTGTTCGAAAAGAATGTCGAGGGCCTTGTCGAGACTGGCTTCGGGACTGGCGCCGCTTGGAATGCGGACGCCCGCGATGAGCTGTTTTTCCCCGCTTTCATGCTTTTCCGGCCACGCCGTCATGAGCACATCCCAGCGCGTCGTCGGTTCGCCGTCGATGGGCGCGCCGCGCCACCGCAGACTGTTCTGCGCCCCGCCGCCCCAGCTCCAGCCGGTGAAGACGCGGGCCATGCCGCTGATTTCGTCCTGACCATAGGTCGGGATCAGACGGCCTTGCGCGTCCCGTTTCGGCGTGCCGTCGGGATTCAGTTCCCACAGGCCGATGGTGAAGAGTTGCATGACCTCGCGGGCGAAGTTTTCATCGGGCTGCCGCCCTGTCTTTCTGTCGGCCCGTTCGTTCCGGAAATGCGTGAGGTAATGCGCCATGGCGGGGCTGCGCGCGACAGCGCCGAGAAGGGTGCGGAAATTGCCGAATGCGTGTTCGGCGAGCAGATCCATGTAATGGCCAAGCCCTTCAGGACTGCGGGCAACCGTCGTTTCCTCGAAGGACACGACGAAGATCTGGGACAAGGCGAAAGCCATGCGCTGGCGGAGCTGATCGTCGCCGAACGCGGCCTGGTACCAGAATGTCTCGAAAAAGGTGAGGCGCGGATTGGCACGCGGGGTATTGCGCGCCGCCGGCCCGCCGCGCGCGATGAAATCCGCATGGCGGTCGATGGGTTGTGTGGCAAACTGCTCCGCCACCCAGCCGTCGATCCCTAACTCCCGCAGACGCTGCAGGTCGGCATAGGAGGGTCCGAAGGTGGCCCGCCGGAGAAAGCGGCTTGCCTGTTCGATCGTAAGGAGCGCTTGCTCAGGCATAAGTCCTCATGACTTTATTATCCTGTGAACATCAGTCATAACGCGGCGCGGGGGGCCTCACAATGGTCAAGCGGATCGCCGGTTGCCCGCGCCGGCTTCTTTTCCGGGCTGACGCCAGAACCAGCGGGTCTTGCGGGAGCCTAACCATATGCCGCTGATGGAATTGTGATTTCACGACCACTTTTCTGCCGGAGGTCTACGGCACTTTAAGCGATTGACGCTTCCCTGCCGCTATGCTCAAGACCTAACCGGGGTTGGCCCCGATCCTCGCGCGAGGCCCGTTGTTTCGGGGATACGCAAGAGCAAAGCGGCTGAGACAGGGTTTTGCCGTCAGGCATCAGAAGGACAAAGAGAGTATGCCGCCACCGACCGCAACAGCAGGCACCATTGACCAGCCGTACCGTCCGCTTGCGGCCAGTTCCTATCAAGCGCAGCAAGGGATCTTACGGTTTCTACCCTATATTTTTATTCTTTCTCTTCTGATACCGGTCCAGATCTATATTGGGGATTTTCGTCTCACGGTCTATCGGATCTTTTTGATCCTTGCGCTTATACCGTGTGCGTTAACATGGCTCACGGGTGGCGCCGGAAAGAAGCATATCGCCGATTATTTGTTCATAGCCCATGTCTTGTGGCTCGCTCTTGCGTATTTCATAGCGCACGGCATCGGCTATAGTTACCAATCCGCTGCGATTTATTTCATTGAAGTCATGGGGAGTTATCTTGTCGCGCGGTGCTATATCCGGTCGGCAGCGACGTTCCAGACCATGGCCTTTCTACTGTTTGGCTGCGTTGCTTTTCTCCTGCCTTTTGCGATTTTGGAAGCAACCACGGGCCAAGTGCCGTTAAGAGAGTTTTTCGCCCAGATTGGCCCGCTGCAGCTTCCGCCCACCGAGATCCGGGGGCGGATGGGGATGGACCGGGCCTTCCAGGTTTTCGACCACCCCATTCTCTATGGCGTCTTTACCGCCAGCGCCGCGACACTCGCCTTTTATGTGGTGGGCTATAAGAAGAATTTCCTGATCGGCCTCGGCCAGTTTCTCACCGTGAGCGCGGCGACGTTCTTCTCCTTGTCGAGCGGTCCCGTTCTGACGATTGTGCTGCAAATCATCATCATCGGGTATGAGGTCGTGACGCGGTTCATCAAGCAGCGCTGGCAAATCCTGCTTGCGGCGACGGTGTGCCTTTATATCGTCATCGATATCATTTCCAACCGGACGCCGTTCCATGTGCTCGTCAGCTACATGACGTTCGATTCACAGACGGCATTCAATCGCATCAATATCTTCCAGTACGGCAGTGCCGAGGTCATCCGCAATCCGATCTTCGGAATCGGTATGAACAGTTGGACGACTTTCGCGCCGTCCTGGATGAGCGAAAGCATGGATATGTTCTGGCTTGTGCTTGCCGTGCGCGGCGGCCTTCCATGCTCTTTGTTGTTTGCCGGTGCGCTTTTGTCGCTCATCTACTCCGTCAGTCGGCTGAAAATAGCGGACCCGAGACTGATCGCGTACCGGCGTGGCTGGATGATCACGGTTGTCGCCTTGGCCCTGGTCGCATGGTCGGTCCATCTGTGGAATACGGTGTTTTGCCTCTACCTCTTCCTGATCGGGAGCGGCGTGTGGCTGATCGATGCGGCCAAAAGCCAGCAAAACACAGGATCCGGCCCATCCCAAGCCGATGCGATGCGGCCCCGTCAATCTGTCCGGCGCGTCGCGCCGCCGCCGGCTTTCGGATAAGCGCTCCGGCCATGGGCGGATGATCCGCTCATGGCCCGAGGCGAACGGCGCCACGGGACGGGCGCCGATGTCGCTTTCAAGCTTTCCCAGGCTTTCAGCCGAAATCCACCGTGTGGGCCGGTGCCAGTTGATTGAGGATGTCGTAGTCCTCCACCACCGTTTCCGGCAGTGACTCATATGTTTCGAGCCCGGCCAGGATACGGCTGTTGCTGTCCGCAACGATGATCTCGTCCTCGACATACACCGTCCGCTCGTCACCGTGGTGGACGGAGGAAAACACAAAGTAGCTGCCATCTTCCCGCGCGACCGACCCTTGCAGAACCGCGTCCGAGCGCAGAGTCAGCACATCGCCCCGGTCGCCCTTGACGACGAACTCCTTGGTGTCTGCGTTTCGGATATCCCGGTGACTGAGCAAGATCCCATCGATCTGCCCATTGCTCATATCCGCTTCATCGATGCCGTTGAAACGGACTTGGGAAAGATCGTGATTCTGTCCGGCAGCGCCCTCGATTTTGAGGGTGTCATGACCGTCATTGCCCCGGATGGTCTTGTCCTGCTCGTCAAAGACAAAACTGTCATTGCCGTCACCGCCGACCAGCGTGTCCTTGCCGTCACCGCCGTTGAGGAAATCGTCGCCTTCATAACCGGCCAGCGTATCGTCGCCTTCGCCGCCGACCAGGCGATCCGAACCGCTCCCCGCACGGAGCGTATCCTTGCCCGTGCCGCCCTCCAGATAGTCATCGCCATCGCCCCCGGAGAGCGTATCGTTGCCGTCGCCGCCCAGAAGCGTGTCGTTGCCGCCTTTGCCTTCAAGCCTGTCATTGTCCGCGCCGCCGTCGAGCATGTCGTCGAAGCCGTCTTCCCCGATAAGGCGGTCGTTGCCCGTGCCGCCAAATGCCTGGTTGGCGTGAATATGATCGTTCCCGGCGCCGCCATCGGCGATGTCGAAGCCGCCGGCACCCAACAATTTATCCTTGCCGTCACCGCCGATCATGACATCGTCACCGTCTCCGGCGTGAAAATAGTCGTTACCGTCCGACAGATCCGTGAAGTCGTTGCCCTTGCCGCCTTTGACTGTGTCATCTGTCTGTGTGCCGATAAAATGCTCGTCCATGTCCGTGCCGCTTACGACCTTGGCATCCGGCGATATGACGACCTCGGTAACCTGCTTGTCGGGAACCGGCGGGATGTCGTTGGCCGGAACGAACGTCTCTTCAATGCCGGCGGTCACGAATTCCACCGGGTTCTCGATCTTTTCCTGGGGCAGGGTGTCGAAAGTCGGCGCTTCGTCCTTGCCGAGCGCATGGTCGAGCAGCGATTGATAAGATCCCACATGCTCGGCGTCCGCCGCGCCGCGCAGGAACAGAACATTGTCGATCAGGCCATCGAAGCCCCTGCCGCTGAACGGGTCACCTA
>CAZTCJ010000093.1:0-14231 GCA_964612085.1 uncultured Alphaproteobacteria bacterium | reverse complement strand
GGCCATCACCTCATGCACCAACACCTCGAACCCGAGCGTCATGATCGGCGCAGGGCTGGTGGCGCAGAAAGCCCATGCCCGCGGGCTCACCGTCAAACCCTGGGTCAAGACCTCGCTGGCGCCGGGCAGCCAGGTGGTCACCGATTATCTGGCCAAGGCGGGCGTGCAGCCCGCGCTCGACGCCCTGGGCTTCAATCTGGTGGGCTATGGCTGCACCACCTGCATCGGCAATTCCGGTCCGCTCCCGGATCATATCAGCGAGGCAGTCATAACGGGCGATCTGGCCGTGGCGGCGGTGCTCTCGGGCAACCGGAATTTCGAGGGCCGGGTCAATCCGCTGACCCGCGCCAACTACCTGGCCTCGCCGCCGCTCGTGGTGGCCTATGCGCTCGCCGGATCCATGAACATCAATCTGGCGACCGACCCTCTGGGTGAGGATCAGAACGGCGAGCCGGTCTATCTGAAGGACATCTGGCCCACCTCCCAGGAAATCGCGGATCTGGTGCGCTCGTCCATCACCTCGGAGATGTTCAACACCCGCTATGCCGACGTCTTCACCGGCGACGAGCATTGGAAGACCATTTCGGTCACCGGCGGCTTGACCTATGAATGGAGCGATCTGTCCACTTACGTTCAGCACCCGCCCTTCTTCCAGACCATGGCATCCAAGCCCGATGCCGTTGCCGGTGTCAGCGGCGCGCGCATCCTGGGTCTGTTCGGCGATACCATCACCACCGACCACATCTCGCCCGCCGGCGCGATCAAGAAGGACAGCCCCGCAGGGCGCTATCTCACCGATAACGGCGTCGATATCGTGGATTTCAACTCCTACGGCTCGCGCCGGGGCAATCACGAAGTGATGATGCGCGGCACTTTCGCCAATATCCGGATCAAGAACGAAATGGTTCCGGGTACGGAAGGCGGCGTGACGGTTCACCACCCCTCCGGCGAGGAAATGGCGATTTACGACGCCGCCATGCGCTATCAGACCGACGGCGTGCCGCTCGTGGTCATTGCGGGCAAGGAATACGGCACGGGCTCGTCCCGCGACTGGGCGGCCAAAGGCACGCGCCTGTTGGGCGTGCGGGCCGTGGTCGCGGAAAGCTTCGAGCGCATTCACCGCTCCAATCTGGTGGGCATGGGTGTGCTGCCGCTGCAATTCCCCGACGGCGTCACGCGCAAGACCCTTGACCTGAAAGGCAACGAGACCGTCGATATCGCCGGGCTCGACAATACGCTGATGCCCCGCGCGACCCTGACGGCGACCATTCATTACCCGGATGGCCGCATGGAAGCGGTGCCGCTGCTCGCCCGCATCGATACGCTCGACGAGCTGGAATACTTCAAGAACAGCGGCATTCTGCAATATGTGCTGCGCAACCTGATGCATGACGTCGCGTAACGGTACGAAACGGCGCGCATCCGTCACCACAACGTGACTCGGAGAACCGGCCGGACGGCGGTAGGGTGGATTATGATTTTTTCTCACGGATCCATCCGCCGCTTCTGGCTGTGCCTCGCCATAGCGCCGCTTTTCGGGCCCGCCCTGTTCGGGCAACAGGCGGTTGCGGCCGATAACGGGGCCAAAGCGCCTATCGTGGTTGAGCTGTTCACCAGCCAAAGCTGCAAGATGTGCCCGCCGGCCGATGCCTTCCTGACGGATCTCGCCAAGGAAGAAGACATCATCGCCTTGTCCCTGCCGGTGGATATGTGGGACTTTCTGGGCTTCAAGGATCCCATTGCCGATCCGGCCCATACGCTGCGCCACAAGGCGTACAACACGGCGATCCGGGAACGTCAGGCCTTCACGCCGCAAATGGTGATCGACGGCAAGGCATGCATGCCGGGCAGCAAGCGGGACCTCGTCCGTAAAAAGATCAAACAGCGCAAAAAGTCCATGGGCGCACGTGCGGCCGTTTCCATCGAAGCGGTCGCGGAAGGCGACAATCACGTGGCGGTGCGCGTCGATGCGGCCTCCGAACCGCTCGACCGGGATGCGACGATCTATCTGGTGGCCTATCGGTCCCACCACGGAACGGTCATCGAAGGCGGTCTGAACGAAGGCAAGGTGATCGATTACACCAACGCGGTGTTCTCGATCGAGCCCATCGGCACCTGGAACGGCACGCCCTTCAGCCGCACTATGCCCATTCCTCAGGATGAGGACGGTGTCACGGAAGGCGTGGCCGTTCTGGTACAGTCAGGAGAAATCGGCGAGATTTTGGGCGCCGCCAAGCACGATCTCTTGCACGCCACAGCGCCCTGATCTTACAAAGCTTTCGTCAGCATAGCCTGGAGCCGCCGGGCAAAGCCGGCCGGATCCGCCACTTTCTCCCCTTGCTGAATGCGCGCCTGTTCCAGCAACAGATGAGCGGCATCCTCCACATCGCCATCGACGCCGATCTTGGCCCGCTCCGCCAGGGAGGCGATCAGCCCATGGTCCGGATTGATTTCGAGCACGCGGCTCGACGGCAGGTCGCCGCCCAGTTTCTGGCTGCGCAGGATCTTCTCGATATGCATGTCGAGACCGCTTTCATCCGCCACCAGACAGACGGCGCTGTCGGTCAGGCGGTCCGACTTGCGCACATCCTTCACCTGATCGCCGAGCGCCTGTTTGAAGGCGGCCATCAGCACGCCCAGGCCCACATCGTCCGTGGCGTCCGTCTTGTCCTCGGCGGGCTTGGTCTCGCCGAGCTTGTCCAGATCCGCCGCCCCGCGCGTGATCGACTGGAAGGGTTTGCCTTCATACCCCGTGATCGCCGAGACCCAGAACGCATCCACCGGATCCGACAGAAGCAGCACCTCGATGTCCCGCGCCTTGAAGCCTTCCAGTTGCGGCCCTTGGGACACGGCTTCGTCGGACTCGCCCGTCAGGTAATAGATCGCCGTCTGACCATCTTTCAGACCGGCAACGACCTCTTTCAGGGTGCGCCAGCCATCGCCCGATTTGGTGGTGCGGAAGCGCGCCAAATCAAGCAGTTGATCACGCCGCTCCAGATCCTCGTAAATGCCTTCCTTCAGCACGGCGCCGAAGGTGGTCCAGAACGTCTCAAAGCGCTCGGGATCCTTTTCCGCGCACTTGCTCAGTTCCGACAGGATGCGCTTGGTCAGCGCCTGGCGGATCGACGCGACGATCGGATTGTTCTGCAGCATCTCCCGGCTGACGGTCAGCGGGATATCGCTTGAATCCACCACGCCGCGCATGAACCGCAGATAGGGCGGCAGCAGCGGCGCATCGCAGGTGATGAAGACCTTGTTGACGTAAAGCTTCATCCGGCAATTGCGCTCGGGCTCGAACAGATCGAGCGGCCGGGTCTCGGGCACGAACAGCAGAACGGAATATTCATGCCGGCCTTCCGCCCGGTAATGGATGGTCATCAGCGGGTCGTCCGGCGCATGGCTCACATGCCGGTAGAACTCCGCATACTGTTCTTCCGTAACGTCCGATTTCGCACGGGCCCAAAGCGCCCCGCCCGTATTGACCGGATCGGCGGCCGCGGCCTCGTCATCCGCCTTGCCCGCTTCTTCGAGCGCGATCGGGAAAGCCACGTGGTCGGAATAGGTCTTGATGATGCCGCGCAGGCGGTCGGGCTCCAGATAGCCGTCCTCGCCGTCACGCAAGGAGAGGATAACCGCCGTGCCGCGCTTGGCGATCAGGCCCGCGCGGTCTTCCGTGGGCTCCACCGTGAAGCTGCCGAGACCGTCCGACTGCCATTCCCAAGCCTCGTCGCTGCCCGCTTTGACGCTGATCACGCGGACGGATTTCGCGACCATGAAAGCGGCGTAAAAGCCGACGCCGAACTTGCCGATCAGCGCCATATCCGTTTTTTCATCGCCTGAGAGGGCATCGAGAAAACTGTCGGTGCCCGACCGCGCGATGGTGCCCAGATTGTCGATCAGATCCTGGCGGTCCATGCCGATGCCGTTGTCGGCGACCGTCAGCGTCTTGGCGGTGGGATCGACGGTGATGCGGATGCCGAACGCCGTGTCGTCAGCGGCGAGCGCGGCATCGGTCAGCGCCCGGTACCGCAGCTTGTCGCAGGCGTCGGACGCATTGGAAATCAGTTCACGGAGGAAAACGTCCTTTTCGGAATAGACCGAATGGACCATCATGTGCAGGAGGCGCGAAACCTCCGCCTGAAAGGCATGGGCCTGGCCCTGCGCGCCGTTTTCCGCCGTCTCGTTTGCTTGTGCTGCCTGGCTCGTCATCGCTTCTCCTCGCGCCGGTAACGCGCAAGGGAGCGCTTTGCCCCCCGCGCCTCTTCTTCTCTTCTGGCTACTCAGACTCGCGTGGTTTCAGCATCTCCTCGAGAGGCTTCACCATTTGCGACGCAGTGTATGTAGGAACCCGAAAGGCGAAACGCGAGGTCAACCGGTTGATTTTTTCCGCTTCCCGTGCCGTGGACGCCACGATTTGCGGCGCGGGCAGGTCAGCCGCGGGCTGCGCCTCGCTCCCGGGCGCCGGTTCGGGCGGCGCGAAGGCCACCGGCACGGCCTGGGCATCGAGGGTGAGCCAGGCACCCGCGTCATCGCTGCGCAGGCGGGCCGTCACCGTCAGACCGTCAAAGGTCTGGAAAACCGCCGTTTGTACAGGCACTGCCTGGGCATCGAACTGCGTGCGGGGCTGCACATCCTCGACCGGCAGATTGGCCAGGCCGCCCGCCACGCTGTTCAACAGATAGGCCCCGGCAAGCTCTCGCCCCGCTGGAAGGGGCGCGAGGGTAAAGTCCTGTTGATCGGCGCTGTCACGGGTGACGCTGTAAGCCTGCCCCTCGACAGGCGTGACCGTGACGGCCCGGACCCGCTCGCGCGGCACCGTCACCGCATCGGACTGAAGCCAGTCGCGCAGATCCGTTTCCAAAGCCACCGAGCCAGCCACGAGCCAGGCCTGATCCTCGCCGGGGGCGCGGGCATGACGGCGCTCCTGGCTGCCGACCACGCTGGTCTCATCCGGCTTGCCCATGAGCACATCGGCAAGGGCCACCCCGTCGGCATCGAGAAGCCGCACACGGACCGCGTCCCCGCCCTCGGCCGGGGCGCCCAGTTCGAGTGCTTCGTGATAATCGGGATTGGCCGTTTTGGGCGCGAGCTTCACCAGACCGCGCAGGCCTTCGAAGGTTTCGCGCAAGGGTTCGATCCGGGCCGGGAAGTTTTCCTTCTCCGGCAGCACCCAGGCGCCGGTCTCGTCCTGTTCCACGCGCACGGCACCGTCCTTGGAGATAATCTCCAGCTTGGCGGCGCGGGTCAGCGCGTCCCCAAGATCGAGAAAGAACGGCTGCGGATCGAACGCGCCGCGCTGGCGTTCGACAGTCGAGGTCACCGCGAACAGCGCCAGGCCCACCATGAGGAGGGTCGCGCCTGCAAGCAGGATCAGGCGGCGCGAGGCCGTATCGTACCGGTCCAATGCGGCGATCATGCCTGTGCTCCTTCCGCTTGAGCCCCACGGCTCTGGGTCCGGCGCTGTGCCCGGCGCCGGGCAAGCACGATGGCGGCAACCGCCACCAGCGCCGGGACGAGCCCGATATTGAGGAACGCCAGCCAGCCGCCGAGCGCTTCGATCTCGGACCGCAGAGACCGGCGCACATCGCGCAGATCCCGGCGGGTTTCGATCATCTCGGCCCGGATATTTTCCACAAGCTGCTGTTCGTCCGCCGACGGGATCGCGGAGGTCGCCGGATCGAGCCGCTCGCGCCGGCCCTGAAGCTCCGCCAGTTGCTGTTCGAACTGATCGAGCTTGGCGGACAAGTCCTGCTCCTGGGCGAGATAACGGATCTCCGCCTTGCGGCGCAGTTCGTCCACCACCGTGAACGGACGGTCGAAATTGGCCCGGCCGCGCAGGGAAATAAGATCGTTCGAGCCCATCAGGTTCTCGACCGCGTTCACGATGAAATTGGCGTTATCCGCCGTCGGCACCGCGATGCGCTGACCGAGAAGGTTCTGTTCCACGACCCAGAAACGGTCGTCGAACAGATCGGAGTCCGCCACCACGATGACATTGACCGCGCCGTCCGAACGGGCCCTGTGCTCCGGCAGCGATGCATCATCCGTAGGCGTCTCTTCGCTCTCGCCGTCTTCCGGCGCGGACTTGGCCGGGCGGCCATTGGGGAAGGCCGTGCCGATCTCGCCGGTAACCCGGGCCGCAATGACATACTGCTCAGCGTCCGGCACGAATTTGCGCAACAGTTCTTCCGGCTGGGGCTGCATGGCCACTTCGAAGCGCTCGAAGGTCAGGGATTCCGCCGAAGTGGTGATCAGAGGCAGGAACTGCGTCTGCGCGCCCTCCAAGGGGGTCAGCGCCCCGGCGGTCGCCAGATTGAGCTGGCCGATCTGGGCGGTGACCAGATCGTCCTTGTTCAGATTGTCCTGGGTGAGGCCGAGCCAGATGGGATAGGACACCCGCGTCTGGCGCCCGTCGAAACTGGCGGTCACCACCTGGGCGGCGGGCCCGTCGGCCACGACCCGCGCGGGATCGTAGGCCACGCCCCAACTGCCAAGCAACGGTTTCAGATCAGAGGTCGGGCTGGAGCCGGGCAGCGGCTGGCCCATGGGACCCGTCTGTTGGGCGCTCAGTTCCGAATGCGGATCGACGAAGACGAGCGCCCGGCCGCCGCGCAGCACGAACTGATCGATGGCGTAAAGCGTGCGCTCGCTCAAGTCCTTGGGATGGGCGATCATCAGCACATCGACGCTTTCAGGCACCGTGTCGAAATCCTGCTCCAGCATTTCGATGGTGAAACGCTCCCGCAACTGCTCATAAATCATGAAAGGCTGGGACTGGCCTTGCAGCGCCGCGGGCAGGCCGCCCGGGCCCGTATCGAGCGGCAGATTGCTCACGATACCGAGCACCGGCTTGCCCGGCGCGCTCAAGCGGTGGACCATCTCGGTCAGATCGTATTCCAGGAATTGCGCGCGTTCCTGGGGGAAGAAGGCGATCACTTCCTTGCCGTCGATGGCGTTGGTGCCGACAAGACCGAAAAACAGCACTTCGCCGGTCTGGGTCGCCGCTCCCGACAGCCCGTGGGCGCTCGCCAGATCCTCTTCCTCCGTGAACGGTTCAGGGTCGATCACCTCGAGCTTGATCATGCCGGCCGAACGCGCGGCATATTCTTCCAGGAGGTCCCGCACGCGATTGGCGTAAGCGCGTACCTGCGGATAATCCGCACCGATCTTTTCGGAATAGAAAAACTGAAGCCGGATCGGCTCCTTGATGGCTTTGACCGTATTGACCGTACCCTTGCTCAAGGTGAAGAGCCCGTCGCCGGTCAGGTCGAGCCGCGCGCCGCGAAAGCTCAGGCCCGCGAACAGATTGAGCGACACGAAGAGCACCACCAGAAGCACCACTGCGATGCCGGTCAGGCTCGGCAGGCTGAGCCCGAAAAGCCGCTTGCGATCCGCTGTCTGTGACGTGGTCATATCCTACTCCGCCCGCTTCAGCTCGATAACAAGGGTATTGATGGTCAGCCACAGACCGATCAGGGAGGCGAAAAAAATCACATCGCGCAGATCGATCACGCCTTTGGTGATGGCGGTGAAATGGCTCAGGAAACTGAACGAGGCGATGGTGTTGACGATCGCCTGGGGCGCCCAGCCCTGGAAGACATCGAGCACCAGCGGCAGACCGCTCACGGTAAAGAGGAAACACACCACGACCGAGATCACGAAGGCGATCACCTGATTGCCGGTCAAGGCCGAGATACAGGCGCCGATGGCAAGATAGCCGCCGGCCATCAGCAGGCTGCCGATATACGAGGCGAAAATCACGCCATTGTCCGGGGTGCCCAGATAGTTCACCGTGATCCAGATGGGCACGGTCAGCGCCAGGGCGATGGCGGTGAAGGCCCAGCCCGCCAGGAACTTGCCGACCACACTCGCCCAGCTCGGCACCGGCAAGGTCATCAACAGTTCGATGGTGCCGCTTTTGGCCTCCTCCGCCCACAGACGCATGGAAATGGCCGGGATCAGGAACAAATACAGCCAGGGGTGGAAAGTGAAAAAGGCCTGGAGATCGGCCTGCTCGCGCTCGTAAAAGCCGCCGATGTAAAAAGTGAAGGTCCCCATGGCGAACAGAAAGATCACGATGAAGACATAAGCGAGCGGGGTCGCGAAATACCCCGTCAGCTCACGCCGGAACACGGGCAGAACATGGTTCATGCGGCGGCTCCTTTTTCGCTTGACGCGCCTTGCGCGTCGGCGGTGGTCAAGGTCCGGAACACTTCGTCGAGACGGCCCTTTTCCGCATAAAGCGCGCGCACATCCCACTTGTTCTTGGCCACGAGCGCCGCCACCGGATCGATCAGGCGCGTGTCCGTATCCGCCGGATAGACCGTCAGACGGCGGACGCCTTCGCCCGCATCCACTTCTTCCAGGGTCTCGATACCCTTGATGGCGCGGATCGCCTTGGCGGCGGCGGCGGCGTCCCCTTCCGCGATATCGAGGCTCACCGCGTTGTGATAGCGCGAGCGGGCATTCAGGTCTTCCGGCGTGCCGTCGGCGACGATCCGGCCCCGGTCGATGATCAGCGCACGGGTGCACACCGCCTCGACCTCTTCCAGGATATGGGTGGAAATGATGATCGCCTTGTCCCGCGCCATCTCGGCGATCAGGCGGCGCACGGCGAATTTCTGATTGGGATCGAGACCGTCCGTGGGCTCGTCCATGATCAGCACTTGCGGGTCGTGCAGGATCGCCTGGGCGAGCCCCACCCGGCGCTTGAAGCCCTTGGAAAGCGTTTCGATACGCTGGTCGAGTACACCGTCAAGCTGGGTCCGCTCGACCGCCGCGGCCACGCGCTCTTCCGCCTGATCGCCGCGAAACCCGCGCGCCTCGGCGATGAACCGCAGAAACTGGCGCGGCGTCATATCCGCGTAGGCGGGCGCGCCTTCCGGCAGATAGCCGATGCGCTTCTGGGCCTCGATCCGGTCTTCCACGATATCGAGGCCCATGATCCGGACCGATCCGGCGCTCGGCGCCAGGAAGCCGGTGATCATTTTCATGGTGGTGGACTTACCGGCCCCGTTCGGCCCCAGAAAGCCCAGAACTTCCCCTTGAGCCACGGAAAACGAAAGCCCATCCACCGCCGTGAACGGTCCGAATCGTTTCACCAGGCCCGCAATCTCGATCAAAGGCTGCGTCATGATGCTTTCTTAAAATCTGAGGGTCTGCCTTACCCGATGAGGCTAGATAGAAAATCGCGGCACGGGTTTCAAGCACCCAAGGCCCTTGAGTGCTAACACAAAGTGCACTTTGCGGCATGTGAAATGGCGGCAGGGCCGCAAGTCCGAATCCACAAGGCTTGGTACCTTGTTCGGACGCGTCAGCAATCGATTTTTTGGGGGAAATGGTGTTGGAAAGCCCGACCCGGCGGGAAAAGCAACCCGGTGGGGGCTGGGGGGCTGAGATTCAAGGCCGGGTTACAAACCGAGCCGGGCTAACCAACGCTTAGGAATATGGAAGGGGTTTGGGGCTCGTGTCGGGCTAGATGAAGGTATTTTGGTGGCGGCCTGTCGCCATTCTTGTCGCCGCTATAAGGTCCTGACGAAAACGCTGAAAGGAACCCCCGCCATGTCCCGCGAAACCCTCACCATGACCCCGCAGATCCTTGATTACATCGCCCGCGTCGGCCTTGAGGAGCACCCCGTTCAGAGCCGGTGCCGGGCCGAGACCGCCGAGATGGGTGGCGTGGCGGTGATGCAGATCGCCCCGGAACAAGGCGCGTTTCTGGCCATGCTGGTCCGCCTGATCGGCGCGCGGCAAGTTCTGGAAGTGGGCAGTTTCACGGGCTACAGCGCGCTGAGCATGGCGCTTGCCCTTCCGCAAGACGGCCGCATCGTCGCCTGCGATGTCTCGGAAGAGTATACGGGCAAGGCGCGCGGCTACTGGCAGGAGGCCGGCGTGGCGGACAAGATCGATTTGCACATCGCGCCGGCGGCCGAAACGCTGGCGGGCCTGATCGCGGACGGCCACACCGGCGCCTTCGACTTCGCGTTCATCGACGCGGACAAGACCGGTTATGACGCCTATTACGAACACTGCCTGATCTTGCTGCGGCCCGGCGGCCTGATCGCCATCGACAATGTGCTGTGGTCCGGCAAGGTGGCTGACGAAGCAGCCACCGATGAGGACACCAGCGCCCTGCGCGCCCTCAACGCCAAGGTCCACACCGATGTCCGGGTCGATCACTGCCTGGTGCCTTTGGCCGACGGCGTGATGCTGGCGCGCAAGCGCTAAGCCAGCCCGCGCAAGGACGCCGAGCGGGCTGACCGGATAAGCAGCCCGCTTGCCAAGACCGGAAGTCTGGGCGATGATTCTGGGATGCTGGATGGAACCCAGGCCGCCGCCGGGCAAAAGCCCGCCTTCCTCAAGGTCTTTTTCGATAGACGCGAATTGGACGCGATCCTGTCCGTTTACGGGCGGATGGTGGCCATGGGCGAATGGCGCGATTACGCCATCGGCAGTTCGGCGGACGCGGCCGTCTTCGCCGTGCACCGGCGCGCCAGCGAAATGCCGCTTTACCGCATCGAGAAACGCCCCAAGCTCGCGCGCCGCCAAGGGGCCTATGCGGTGATCTCCGCCACCGGCCATATCCTGAAACGCGGCCACGATCTGCGCACGGTGCTGCGGGTGTTCGACCGCAAGCGCTTCCAGGTGGTCGCCGAGTAGGGCCTGCGCTTTCCAGCCTCAGATGATCCCGGTCATGAGCAACAGGCCGAGGGTGAGCAGCATGGCCGCCACCAGATGCTGGATCGTGCCGATCGTCACCTTCTCGACGCCCAGACGGCCCACCAACACGCCCGCGAACGCGGCCGCCGTCGCAGCCCCCAGCACGGTCAAATCGACCTCGTTCAGAAGCAGCGACATATTCAGTCCGTAGACGGCCAGACGCGTCACATCCACCAGGGAAGCGATCACCGCATTGGTGGCGATAAAGCCGCGGGTATCGAGCCCCGCATGGAGCAGAAAGGCGCTGCGGAACGCCCCCTGGTGGCCGGACAGGCCGCCGAAAAAGCCGCTCAACACCCCGCCCAGGGGTATGAAGCGCAGCGGGATCCGGGTCCGCTTGTCGATACTCAGCCATTCCGCCAAAGCAAACAAAACAAGCAGCACACCGACCACCAGCTTGACCGGCGTCACCAGCGCCTCGCCGCCCCACAGGTCATAGGCCATCAGCGGCGGCAGATCCGTCATCCGCGTCAACAGCCATGCGCCCGGCACGGCGGCGGCCAGAGCCGGCAGGCCGAATGTCAGGGCCACCCGCCAGTCGATCCAGGACCACAACAGGGCCAGCTTGAACAGATTGTTCAGCAGATGGACGAAGGCGGTCAGCGCCACCGCGACCGCCACGGGAAAGAAGACGGCGACGACCGGCATCAAAAGCGTACCCAGACCGAAGCCCGAAAACAGGGTCAGCAGCGACGCCAGAAACGCCGTCAGCGCAATGATGGCTGTCATCATGAAGAAGACCCCGGATCAGCCTGCACGCCCCTCAGGGATAGGTGATCTGATCGCGGGGGCCGTCGTCTTCCTCGACGCCGCGCGGCGGCTCCACATCGCCCTTGACGCCGCACGCGCTCACCAAGGCAAGGACAAAAAGCGCGAGCACGGCCTGGGATACCAAACGCAGCATGATCATTCTCCCGATCCGGACGGATGAAGACGGTCGCGCCACCAGGCGATCTGCTGGCGGACATTGGCGGGCGCGGTGCCGCCGAAACTGGTGCGGCTGACCACGGAACGCTCGACGCTCAGCACGGAGAAGACATCCTCCGTGATGCCCGGCTCCACCTGCTTCATGGCTTCAAGCGGCAGATCCGCCAGACTGGTGCCCCGCGCCTCCGCCATGGCGACGATCCGCCCGGTGATGTGATGGGCCTCGCGGAACGGCAGGCCGCGCACCCGCACCAGCCAGTCGGCCAGATCCGTGGCGGTGGAAAAGCCCGCTCCCGCCGCCTTGCCCATGGCGGCCGCATCGATATCGAGCGCGGCTACCATGCCGGTCATCACCTCCAGGCTCAAGGCATAAGCGTCGAGCGCGTCGAACACCGCTTCCTTGTCTTCCTGCATGTCCTTGGAATAGGCGAGCGGCAGGCCTTTCATCACCATCAGGAGCGTCTGGAAGGCGCCCGCGATCCGGCCCGCTTTGGCGCGCACCAGTTCCGCCGCGTCCGGATTGCGCTTTTGCGGCATGATCGAGGAGCCGGTGGAGAAACTGTCGGGCAGACGGACGAAACCGTATTGGGGCCCCGACCAGATGACGATCTCCTCGGCCAGCCGCGACAGATGCATGGCGCCGATCGCCGCCGCCGCTTGGGCTTCGAGGGCGAAATCCCGGTCAGAGACGCTGTCGAGCGAGTTGCGCGTGGGCCGGTCGAAGCCGAGCGCCCGCGCGGTCGCCTCCCGGTCGATGGGAAACGACGTGCCCGCGAGCGCCGCGGCGCCGAGCGGCGATTCATTCAGACGGCGCCGGGCGTCGGCGAACCGGCCCCGGTCGCGGGCCGCCATTTCCACATAAGCCAGGCAATGGTGGCCGAAACTCACCGGCTGGGCGGGCTGCAAATGGGTAAAGCCCGGCATCACCGTATCCGAATGGGTCTGGGCTTGGGTCAACAGCGCCGCCTGAAAGCGGGTGAGCCCCTCGTCGATGCGGCCGAGCCAGCCTCTCACCCAGAGTTTCAGATCCGTCGCCACCTGATCGTTGCGCGAACGCGCCGTATGCAGACGGCCCGCCACCGGTCCGATCAGATCGGCGAGCCGCGCTTCCACATTCATGTGGATGTCTTCAAGGGCGCGGGAGAAGGTGAGACGCCCCTGCTCGATCTCCTCGAGCACCCGGTCGAGCCCCGCCGCGATCCGCTGGGCATCCTCCGCGCTCACGATGCCCGTTTCCGCCAGCATCGCCACATGGGCTTTCGAGCCCTGGATGTCTTCCCGGTAGAGCCGCCGGTCCACATCGATGGACGCGTTGATCTTTTCCATGAGCATCGACGGGGATGCGGCAAAGCGGCCGCCCCACATCTGCTGGCCTTGATCGCCCGGCGATGGTGCCACAGATGTGTTTTCTGTTCCGTCGGGCGCTGGTGTAGTGGAGTGTGTCATAAACCGCTGATCTTCCTGTGCGTCCGCAGTGAACCGTTTATTTCGTATTCCATACTATCGCGCCGGATCGCGCTTGGGGGAAACCGGTACTGCACCCCTGAACGGCGGCAAAAAAGGGATATTGCCATGAGATTGCGCCTGTTGGCCCTTCTGATCCTCTCCGTCGCCGCCGGTTTCGCCGTGGTGCTGGCGGTGGCGGCCTTCTTCGAGGCCAATGAGAACGGCCCCGATCATGGTTTGGCGCAAGGCAGTCTGAGCGAATTCGTCTTCCGCAAGGACCCCGAACCGGTCCCCGCCGTCACCTTCCTCGATCCCGAAGGCGAGGAAGTGGGCTTCGACGCCTTCCCGGGCAAAGTGCTGCTGGTCAATTTGTGGGCCACCTGGTGCGCGCCCTGCGTGGCGGAAATGCCGACGCTGGACGAATTGCAGGCGAAGCTGGGCTCAGACCGCTTCGAAGTGGTGACCATCAGTGTCGATCGTGTTTCCCAGGAAGAGTCCGAAGCGTTTTTCGAACGGATCGGCATCAAGCATCTGAAGCTGTACCGGGATCCCACGACCCGGATCGGCGTTGACTTGTCGGCCTTCGGTCTGCCCACGACCATTCTGATCGATGCGGACGGCGTCGATGTGGGCCGCATCACCGGCCCGGCGGAATGGAACTCGCCGGAAGCCATTGCGTTAGTTAAGCACTTTCTGGAGTGAAAGCGGCCGGATCAGCCAAAGGTCAATACTCAAGCGTTCCAGAGGTCATAAGAATCCAAAACGGGCCGCCGTCGAAACGGTGGCCCGTTTTGCGGGACTAGGTTCTCCGGCCCCCACCCCTGGCAGGCCTCCCCAAGTCCTCCCCCCAATCGCGTCTGGTGTCACTGGGAAACAGTTCCCGAACCGGCGGCCACCGGTTGGATTGAACCGCTTCAAATCGAAACAACCCTTGCGTCAATCGCGAGCAGTATATGGCACAGAGATGATTCATTTCTGTGACAAACGACCCAAAATGGAAAAGATTCACGTATAGGGCGCTGATGATCTGTGATCTGCACCAATAAAGACAGGCCGATGGACTCGGCGCTTTTAGCGTGTGGGCAGCATCTAGCGTGTAGGTAGCATCTAGCGTGTAGGTACTGGCGCTTCGCCGCGAT
>CAZTCJ010000092.1:0-14293 GCA_964612085.1 uncultured Alphaproteobacteria bacterium | reverse complement strand
ACCGGCAGGCGGGTCTCAACACCGCTTTCGCCCGCCGGAAACACGACCGCCCGCGTCAACCGGCTGTCCTGTTCCTGGGCAATGCGGGTGAGCTTGTCCACCGCACCTTCAATCGCGGCGGACGGAAAGGGCCCCGCCTGCTCCAGATCGAGCGTCGAGGACAGGGTCGTCGCCCCTACCAGCAAGACGGTCTCGCTGGCGAGCGGCGCAGCGGCGAAGATCACCGTTCCGCCGCCATCCGCGCCGGTGCCGCTCACCGTGTAATCGATGCCATTGACTTTCTGCTCTTCCTGACCCGATGCGTCCCGGATCAGAACGGCCAGATCCGATGAGGACAGAATCTTGAAACCAAAAGCGAAAGTTAGTGTCACTCCGTCTGCTGAGTGTATGCTGATACGGGATTGTGCTGATACGGTCATGGGCCGCTCCACTGCTAAAAGGGGTCACTCAACCGGGAACGGTCAAAGCGCCGGTCTGACCGAAATCGCTGGAGCCCCCGCCGGACCCGGACCGGGCAAACGCACCGCCCGCATTGAGCAGACCGGCTGCGGCGCTCAAAGCGCCCCCTGTGCGCGCCCGCCGGGCAGCCGCGCGCCGGGACCGCGCCAGGTCCTCCTGACGGCGGGCCTGGGTTTCCGTCCGTGTCCGGTCTTCCAGAATGTCCAGTTCAAGTGTGGTGGCAAGCGTGCCAGCCTGATCCAGATTGGACCCCGTGCTGGCCCGCGTTCCGCTCGCGGATTGATCCGCCGCCAGAGCACTCAATCGTCTTCGGGCGGCCCGCCGGGCCCGCGCTTCCGCCGCCGCTCCTTGCCGCCTTAAAGCCCGCGCCGCGCGCTGGGCTCCTTGGGCTTGCGCGTTAGCGGCTTGCGCCGCCGACAGACTCGATACCAAACCATCAGCGAGACGGGTGCCGGTGGCCGCCGTCGCAAGAAGGGTCGTTGGTTCGCACATGAAGGATCTCCCGTTCTATCGGCCAGGCGCCGTGGTCACCGGCACAATGGCCAGAATCGTCATTGGATAAGGCTGATCCTGGACGATCAGCATACGGCCGCCCTGATCCCATCCCGTATTAAGGTGAATGGCGTGATAGCCCGTGAAGAGCCTGGGCGGACCGTCCAGCAGATCGCCCGCATCGCGGTCGAGAAGGGGATCGAGCGCCTCAAGGGACCGTCCGGCGGTGCCGCCGATGGTGTCCGACACCAGGATCCGCGCTTCCGTAATGGCCTTGCTCCGGCCATGGGCTGTGCCGTCCCGGGCACCGGGATCCACGCCCAAAGTCTCCACAAGAGATGTGTAGGACAGCCCCACATGAACGATCGTCGCGGGCTCGGACAGAGTAACCTGACCGTCCGTGACCGTCTGATCGGCCACCACGGCGCCGTCCGCCAGGATTGACACGGTCTCGCCGTCCAGATGACCGAGCCCCGAGAAAACGGTGGCCGGAGTGCCTTCATATGTCAGCGCGCTGTCCAGATAGAGGAAGGATGCCTGATCGTCCGGCGTCTGAGGTTCATGGGGCTGATCCATATATTCGATGAACCGTTTTGTCTGCCCATCAATAATACGTTCGACCAGCAGCCAGACTTCGTCCGCCGCGCCCTCCGGATGGGGAATAACGGCGATATCCCGCACCCTGCCCGCCGCCGGATGCCGGTGCCACGCCCAAACGTCCTGGTCCCGCCGGTAGGTCAATCCGCACAGGACACCATCGGCACGCACGGCCCACAGGACCCGGAACGGATCGCGCTGATACGCGAGCCTTGTGAAGCCCGATGGCCCTGCGATATAAAACGCATCCGGTCCGGTCACCTGTGCCGCGCTGGCGATGAAACTGGCAAGCACACCACCCGCCGGAACCGCTGGCGTGAAGACGGCCGCCGCGCTTTCCCGAAATGGCGCGGAGACGCCAAAAATCACCGAAGGCGCATAGGTCTGCGTTGCGGGTTCGATCCGTTCAGAGATCAGTGTTACCAAGGACGCCGGTGCGTAGACGGAAACGGATCCGCCCAACAGCGGAGCGATGATCTCAAAGGCAAGGACCGGCGCAAAAAGTTCCGCCTCGGTGCCCACATACGGCACGGCCAGCTCCGCCGATCCCGGAACTACCGCCCCTGCAACCTGCTCATTCGCATTGGCGCTGCGCTCGGCGCCGTAGAGATCAAATGGCAAAATCTGTGCACCATGACGGTCGAGCAAGGGCGATCCAGTGTCCGGTGTATAATCGCCGCCGCCCGTGTCGTCGCCATAGAAGGAGGCATCATCCGTAACGAGAGGATCGCCACTGGTGAAATCAAGCCCGTAGAACTCTAGCTCAAAACCGCTGTCGCCGACGCCGCCCTGATAATACTGTTCGTGCCAGCCCCGGAAATTGACCCCGAACATGACGGGCCAGTTGCCGATCCGGTTGCCGCTTCGCCCATCGGCCGGATGATTGAACATGTCGGACTTGGAGTTGAAATCGTCCGCATAAACATAGTGCACATAGGTGTGCGGACGCAGGACCGCCGCCGTCCCCACATCATTGTAGGCGAAGTTGGTCCGCTGACCGGCTATTGATAAATGCCTGATGGACATGGAGCCATAGGTATTAGTATCTCCGTCTCCGAACAAAAACAGCAAGGCACTGCCGGACACCTGATCGGTGCGCTCCAGAACCAGATTTGACAAGGCAACGCCGATGGTCGCGCCGCTTAAGGCATTCGTGATGAACCGCTCGCCGCCTTCAACGGTTGAATAGCCGTTCGCAACAATCAATTGATCCGCAACCGGACCAGCGTTACCGTCATGCGCTCTAATCCGCCATTTGCCGGAATTACCCAGAAAGACCGTACCAAGAATGGGGTGATCGTTTGCAAAATAATTGCCCCGCCACAGGCGGAAACCCATGTCATTGGTGCTGAACCCGTCGCTGTCGCCCCAGGCGGTGATCGTGCTGTTCGTGACGATCATATACCGCCATTTATAGACATCAGCGAAGCCGCGCGTCAGATTGAAATTTGGGCAATCGTCGATCCACAACAGGGAGTTGGCGTCATTACGGCCTTCCAGAAAACCGATCTCCGAACCATCAATCGCGATGTTCTGCACACGAAATAGTCCGGCGCTGGCCCCGCTGGTGGACGTGGTGAATGTCGGAGTGGTGCCGGTCTTGGGCTTGATTGTGCACCATGTCTCGTTGATCGTGCCGTACACGCCATTTGTGTTCCAAGAGGCTCCAGCCTCCGTCATCAACACGATGCCACCGTCAATGGCATCCCGGCTATAATTCGTGTTGTGATAATTTTTAATAGCATCAAGCGCGCCGTCGAGCGTGGCATAGGCATTACTTGCGCCCGGCGTTGCCGCCTGAGCCGTGGCCTCATCGGTGAAGATCCCGCTGGTGTCCGTCACCGTGCCCGCCGAATTGACGATGGCGATGGCCCGCCCGTAGCCGCCTGCCCGATTGTTGACAAGATACAGATTGCCGAAATTGGAACTGGGCTGCGCCGTGCCGTCCGCTCCCGGATCGCTATCAAGAATTGCAGAGGCGTTGCCCACTTTGGGATAAACACGCAGGCGGACGGTTAGCACCTCGGCATCGTCGAACGCCGTCGCGTCGATCACCATCTTGTAGACTGGGATCTCGATGCCGTCATAAACGCCTGAGGCGGTGTTGTTAGGCGGATTGTCCGACAACTCCATAACAGTCGCGGTATAGGTCGCTGTGTTCGCGCTTTCGTCCTCGACCTCGATTTCCACCGCGTCGATATGTTGGCCTGCCACATCGGCGCGGCCTTCGGCATAGACCTCGACGGTGAATGTGTCTGCCGTGATCATCTGATACCCGGGAATGGCGAAATCGCCGACCGGTTTTGGATAGGTAAGCACCGAGTTGTTTGTGACGCTCACGGACGAAGTGGTCCCAGCACCGGTCACCCAGCCGGACGCAAAATCCGCCGTAATGCTTGTATCGCCTGCATAGATGTCTTCCGACAAAGCGATACGCAAAGTCAGGGTGTCACCGCCATTGTCCACCACGTCCAGGCTGGCGTCGTTCGGGTAGGGTTGCCGGATCACTGTGGTGCCGATGAGAGACCGGCTGACAGTGCCCAGCACTTTGTCCGTGTACCCCTGGCTGGTGACATCGAATGTCACCTTCGGCGTGCCGTTGGGATCGAGCGCAAAATCGCCCGATCCCGGCAGGGCGTCGGCGGACGGCCACTCCACCGTGACGGCGGCATACCAGCCGTCCGGCGTATTGGCGGAAATGCCGTCCGCTTCGATCTCGACGCTGAGGACATCCCCCTTGGCCATGGCTGATCTCCTTAGAGCGCGAAAATGCCTTGGGCGTCCCAGACAAGCGGAATATCGCCGCCGGACGGCGTCACGGGAAAGCCGGTCACGCCGGTATCGATGTAAGCGATCAGGGGGGACGTGCTTTCCACGCCCGTATCCTTCCACAGGATCAGCGCTTCCGATTGATCTCCGGTGACGGAGGAAAAGGTGACATCGCTCGCATCGAACGTGCCGTTGGTAAGGCTTTTGCCCGAGAGCGTCGCGGTCGCGACCCGCGCACCGGCGGCTACATCGTTTATGATGTCAAGGGCTTCATCATAGGTGTAATCATCCAGATCGAGCAGTGTCACCCTGATCGTATCCGTAGACAGATCGATTGAACCGCCGAGGAAGGCTTCCTTGGCTTTGGGATAGAGCAGATTGGCCATGGCTCAGGCTCCTTTCGCGATGTGGTCGGCAAGGATGGTCAGGTCACGGGCCGCATAGCCCGATTGCAGACCGCTATAGGTCAGCTCCAGGACGCGCCTGGAATTACGCGAGAGATAGAGAACGGCCCCGCCCACCACTTCCGGTGTGATATGGGCGCCGCCTTCTTCCGTGGCGGGACGGGCGCGCACCCCTTCCGGCGTGATCGGCGCTTCGAAATCGCTGCCTGTGGCCAGCCAGACCACGCCGCCCGACCCGAGCAGGAGGATCGGCGCATTGATCAGCCAGCGGATTTCATTGACTTCCCTCGATGCCAGCGTGTAGCGGAAGGCTTTATCGGCCTCAGGCCCGGCTTCGAACCGCTCATAATTGCCGGCGGCGACCGACCCCCAGAAGGTCATGGGCTGGGCTTTGGACGCGCCCGTCACCAGCCGTTGATCGGCGAAAGTGGCCACGCCCGGATAACCGCGCCGGTCCGACCAGGCGCCTTCCGCCCAGCGCCAGGTCGGCGCCGTCACAACGCTGTCGGGCAATCGCGACAGCACATCGGCCGTCGCCGTGCGCGCATCCGTCACGCTCTTGATCCGGACAATACCGGACCCGGAATGGAGATACTCCCACTGGATGCCCTGGGCCGCCCGGCTGTCCCAGGCCTTGCCTTCCAGATGGACGGGCGGCACGGTCCCAGCATCGCCATTCTTGGCCGAGACCTCATAGATATTGCCGTCGAACCGGGCCTGTTCAGGCGGCGACAGGCTGTAGGATTTGCCCGCTTCCCAAGGCTGAACGCCGTTCGGGTCGGTCTCGCCCAGGCGAAACAGGCCGCCCGCATTGGACGGCTCCCAAAGATCCGCACTCGCCGTAAGCGTGATATCAGTACCGCTCACCGCGCTGGCCTGGACGGTAATACCGGTATCGACGTTCTCGTCCAGGAAAGGACCATCTGTGGGCTGAATGGTGCTCAACACCCAGTTGGTATGCCCAAACCGGGACAGTTTCCGGGGCGCGAAGTCCGGATGAAAGAAGTACAGAACATCCGCTTCCTGAACCCAGGTCAGACGCCGCAGCTCGCCAGCCGCCCAGGGCATGGCGATCTCGTAAGGCGCGCCATCGAGTTCCACCTGCCCGTGATTCATATAGATGCGGGCATAGCCATCGCCGATCTCGATGATATAGGCCTGAAGCGTGGAGAACACGAAGGGAACAAGAATAGCGTCCTGGTCCGGATCTTTTGCCTCCGCGACAAAGCGCGTGCCCGGCCGGCGCGTCAGCCCGCCGGTCACCAGCACGATGAAATTCTCGATCCGCGCGGCGCCTGTGTCGTAGGCCGCAATGTCCGTGCGCGCGGCCGCTTGGGGAGACAGTTCTCCTTTGGCGAAACTGCGCTTGTCCAGATAAATCATCGGCGGCTCTCCACCCAGGATCCGGCGGGCAAGCTGTCGCCCGCCGTGCCTTCGCGCGCGTCCGCCACCTGGGCTTCCTCGATCCGGTTCCGGGCAATCACGGCCATGGTCTCGAACAGGCTGCGGGTCTGGGTGACCGGCATGGCCAGATCAGCGGCCAGGCGCGCCGTCAAGGCATCGACGAACAGGCTGTCGAAAAAGCCCGCGGAGGTGATGCGCGCCGTATAGAGAATATCCAAGGGCGCGGCCAGATCGCAGAGCAACATCCGGCCATCTGCCGTGCTTTCGATCACGTAGCGATCCGCCTGCCCCGCACCATTGAGATGCCGCAGGCGCAGAAAGTCCGCAGGCAGCAGAACCTGTGTCGCGAACCCCCAAGCCGGATCGGCAGCAAAGGCCGGCAGGGACGCCCGCCGGGCGGCGAAATTCCAGGGGTAGGCGGACAGCAAGGCGTCGCGTGCCCGGGGATAGGCCAGGCGGCAGCGCCGGGCGTTCACCGTGGCGTCAGTTTCCACGTCGCCCAGCCGCTCGTCGACGCCAAGCATCGACAAGGCGCCATTGCAGATTTCGGTCTCGGTGACCGCTGCGGTCAGAGCCATGATACGCTCCTTGACTTAAACGATGGGATCGGTCCGGTCCTGGATCACCCATTGGAGGGCGCGAGTGAGTGCAAAGACGAGCTGGCGGTTGCTCAAGGTGTCTTCGAAGGTGATCTCCACATCGGCGGTAACCGGGGATCCGGGCGTGGACAGAACATCCTCGACGCCGTCTTCGTCGTTCACGGAAAGAAGTGTGGTGGTCATAGGCAGCTCTCCCCAAAAGAAGAGGGAATGCGGGCATGCCGCACTCCCTCACTGTCATCAGTCGACGGCGTAGAACAGTTCGAGCGATAGGGTGCCGCCCAAATTGGCTCCCGCCGTGAAAAGCGTCACCTTGATGTCCAACTCGCCGCCCGGATTGACCGCCTGACCGGTCACGAAGCCCCAGAAGGGCTTGCCGATCGTGGCGATATCCGCGATCAGGCTCGTGCCGGTTCCGGCTGCAGCCGCATTCAGGCCGGTCAGGAAGGCGTCGTCGTCATCGGTGATCTGTTCACCGAACAAACCGACCTTCAGATCCGGCGCGCCCGTGTCGGCCAGATCGTCCCAGTACAGCATGGAGGCCTTGAGCGGATAGCCGTTGGCCGGCACCCGTGCCAGCGTATAGGTGGAGTTGACCGACGCATCGGCACTCACTTCGACCGTATCGAGAATACAGCGCACTCGTCCGCCGAACAGGCCTGCGGGCACGATCGTGGGCGGCGTCGCGGTGATGTTGGCCATCACACGCGAACCGGAAAGATGTTCAACAGCCATGGGCTGATCTCCATTTTAAGAGTGTCAGGGAACTGCCGATCAGCTTTCGGCACATAGAATATCGACCACCTTCGCCTTGTCCGTGCGCGTCGCACCGAAGGAGCCATGGGCGTACACTTGCGTGGCGTAGGACTTGTCGGAGCGCTCGGTGATCTTGACTTCGATATCGTTCCAGATCGCCAGATGCATGCCCGACTGGACATATAGCGGCACACGGCGCTCGGAGCCCGAAACCGGCAGACGCTCGGAATGACGGAACTGGATGCCCGCCCATTCCATGATCCGGCCGTTCTTGATGTCCGGCTTCAGATTGAAATCGGACGACATGATTTCGATCTGCCCGAGGAGGTTCGCGTTTTGCTTGGCGCTGATCACGCAGAACATGGGATCGTGGTTGAGATCGACCTCATTGCCCATGAGGATTTCCTGGGCGTCCCGCAGCTTGGCCACGGTGAGCCCTGCCGAGCCGCTGGCGATCTGCTGATTGGCCGTGTCGAAAGGTTCGTTGACCGTGCCGTCCTCGCCCGTCTTGGCCGTGCCGAAATAGGCCGCGATGATCTCATCGTCCATGCCCCGGCCCAGTGCATAAGCGCCGTTCTGGGAATAGGCCCCATCGAGCTGAATACCCAGCTTGAGCCGGTCGAAATTATCGACCAGATCCGCCCATTCGTAGTCGGACGGATAGACCCAGCGCCGCTTGTGCGGCGTTTCGATCAAGGGCGTGTCCGCATGGCGGGCGGTCCGCTTCTTGGCCGTCACTGCGCCAATCTGCTCGACCGGCACGCCGGACTTGCCGCGATACCGCCCTTCCGACACCGTGTCCCGCAGCACCGACCCGCGTTGCTGCAGAAGCATCTCCACATTGTTCTTGTATTCGACGACAAAGGCCGTCGTAACCTGATTTGACATTCGTCAGTCCTCCAACGGTGAAAACGCCGGACGGACTCCCCGCGGCATCGCGGACCCGTTCCTAGGGCCGTAACGCTGGCCTTCATGGCGGCGGTCTTTCCCGGCCGTCACCGGACCCGGACCGGTCTCCCGGTCCGGGCTGCCCGGAGGAAAAGCGTTATGAGGATGGATAGGCACGGGACAGAAGCGCCCGACGGCGCGCTTCCAGCTTGCGGCGTTCGTCGCGGCCGCCTGCGTCCTGCCGGTTCAGAAGAGAGGCAAGCTGACGTTCCACTTGGGCGGCTTCCGTCCGGGCGTCATCGGGCGTCAGGCCATGGCCCGTCTCCCCCGCCCCGGCCAGGCTGTCCTCGCTCATCAGCGTGCCAAGCTTATGGAAGAAGCGCACGATTCCCTGATCGCCCAACGCGCCCTGGAGCGCATCGAAGGTCTCGTCATCCTCCGCGAAAGCGCGCGTGGCCCTGCGGGCCAGATCGAGATTGGCCTCATACTGATCGCCCCAGTCTGTCTGCAGCGCCTCCTGCAAAACCGTGTCATCCTGGGCCGCATCATCTTGCGCGGCACTGAAAAGCTCCGTCTGGTAGCCGCTGAAGACATCGATCAGGCCTTGGGTCTGGGCCGGAGTCAGTTTCAGCGCATGGGCCGCATCAAGAAACCGGTTTTCCAAACCTTCATCGTAGGCAAGGCCATCGGGCAGATCCGGACGGGTAACGTCATAGCCATCGCGGCTTTCCGGTACGCCTAGCGCCGCCCAGCCCGGCCACTCTTCCAGGTCGCCGTCTTCGTCCGGCAGCGGCAGACGCTCCGCCCCCAGAAGACGCTGGGCATGCATGTCGGCCTTGACGACCGCCGCCGGGTCCCGGTAGCCATTCTTTTCCACATGAGCCTTTAAATCATCGGGCAAAGCACCGGCCCATTCGGGCAAAGAGGGCGTTTGACGATCAGTGTCTGCCGTAACGTCAGAAGTCGCCGTGTCGGTCATGATCCAATACCTCCTTCAAGTCGCGCAAATCGCGATCGGTCAAGTCCAGCATGCGCTGGATATGAAGCCACACGGCCCTGCGGCCTTCATTGAAAGCCGTTTCGTGGGGATCCCCCCGCACATAGGTCTCCGCCTGGGCATGGCAGAGCGCGGCGAGATCGGCGAGCACATGGGCGCGGCCGGCAAAGGCCTGCCTGTAGGCGCTCACCAGCGTGGCGGCCTGACGGCGCTCCGCCCACGGACGCAGCCATGAAAAAATAGGGGGCAGTGTCATTCGGCCTTCTCCAGGGGATTGGCAAGGCCGAGCGCCAGGCGGTTTTGGCGGACCAGCGCCACATCCTGCGCACCGCGCACGACCCGGGGCGGCACGGCAAAGCCATCGGCCAGCACATCCACCACCGCATCGGCGTCGATCTTGTCGAGAATTTCAGGCCGCGCCTCGATCAGGGGGCTGAGCGCCGTCAACCAGCGATTGACCGCGTTGGCCTCCGACAGCCGCACCGCCTTGGCCAGGGGCGAGACGTAATCCACTTCCAGGCGTTCGCCGGTCAAGTCCGGCGGCGCCTGCGGGATCATGCCCTTGCGCACCAGAATACCGAAACGGCGCTTGATCAAAGGCGAGAGAAAATCCGTCTGCAAGCGTCCCAGATTGGGACCCATGAGCCGCAGCTTTTCTTCCTGGCGCTCCAGCACTTCGGTCGCGGTCATATTGGGCCGCTCAACAAGCTGCAGTAGAGAGAAGAACAGGGAGTCCCGCACGGCGCTGCGCCGCTCCCGGATCATCTCGGCAGTCACCTCAAGGCGCGCGCCCGATTGAAACGGCCGCAGGAGATCCCGCCCATCCGCCGTCACCGCCCCATAGGTGATCCCGCCGGAATACATGCGGATCGGGCTCGCCCGGTTTTCCTTATACGCCAGGATCGGCGGTTCCGCCGCCCGCTGAGCAGCGACGATCATGGTGCGGTTCATCTCCTGGAGCATCTTGACATCCGCCAGAATGTCCTTCGGCCGGCCGTAAACCTCACCCGCCGCCACGCTCCAGCGGGGCACCTGATAGGGAAACTCGTCAACCCCGCCGACGGACAGGCGCTCGCCGCTTTGCCGGTCCACATAGGTCGCCCGCCACGCCTTGCCCCTGAGACCGAGCGCCCCCGGACGAAACCGGGTATTGGGCTCGACCGCATGGATGACGTCGAACCGGCTCTGGGTATCGCTGCTGTCGTAAGCCTGGCGCACATGGGACGGGGCGCGCGAGCCGAACCGCTCGACCATCTCCCGCGCCGTCATGCGGGCCAGCCGATAGACCGTATCGATCTCTTCATAGGGATTGGCCGCGATGTAGCATTCACCCAAGGGCCGGACGCTGTCGTAAATCCGGTTTGTCCCCGGAATATCCTCACTGTAGAACAGGCCTGTTCCGAACCCGGCCCAATCGATATAAAGCTGCGGCACGACCGCGTAAAAGCGCGCGCTACCGGGCTGGAAACTGTCGAGCAGAACATTTGTCGTCCGGTCGAGCCAGTCGCGCGCGCCTTCGATCTCGTTCAAATCCGGGTCGGAAAAGCGCAATGCGAACCATTTATTCGCCGGGTTGGTCAGAAGGCCGTAGACCCCACCGCCGAAAGACTCCAGAGCTTCCGACGGCGCATTATCGTAAATGCGGCGGTCGCGGCGCGCGCCCTCCGTGGTCCGGCCGGTAAACTCCGCCCGCATAGGCCGGATATGCTCGGCAATATCCTGCCAAAGCGCGTCCCATGAGCTGCGGGAGGCGCGCATGCGCTCGAACCGCGCCAGAATATCGCTTTCGATCCGCGCCATTCCAGGTCTCCTTGTGGTCAAAAGATGGGGAATCAGCCGATTTTGATGCGTATGGCGACCGTATCTGTTCCGTACGCACCGGTCTTGATACCTGCACGGATCTCCTCATCGGCGCCCGCCTCGTAAATGATTTCCTCAGAGGCGGTATAAGAAGCATAATCCTTAGGCGTATCGTCTCTATCCATACGGCGCTGCAGCGTGACGGTACTGTCGCTGAGGCCGGCGATGGAAATCGATGCACGCTGACCCGGCGCGATGCGCACCCAATCGGTGAATGTGTTCTGAGCGCTGAGGGTCGCGGCAATATCGGCGATGGACATGGGACCTCCTATTGGCCAAGCAGTTGACGGGCGCGCGCGGGCGCAGTGGTCAGAACGCCTTGCGGACCGGTGAGCAGCGTGCGGGCGGCGCCGGCGGCCAGGCGGCGGCGGCGTTCGGCATCTGAGGCCCGCCTGGCATCGGCCAGGCGCGGCGGACGGGGCGGTCTTTGCGGTTCCGGCGGGTTGAAACACATGAGTCTCTCCTCCTCATCGAGATCGAGGGCCAATTGCACGAACTCTTCGCCATTCCGGCCAAAGCCCGGAATCCGGCATTCGATCCGAGCACCGAGGGACAGCATCCAGGCTTGCGCATCCACATGATCGATAAGGGCACGCGCTTCGGCCCGCCGCACGCCTGCGCCCGCCAGGACCGGCAGGCCCGTGCGGTGGATCCATTTCGTCAGTAGTAAAACGATATCCGGCCAACGGTCGGTGGCGATGGCCGCGCATTCCACGCAAGACGGTGTGCGCAGATAAGCGCCGAAATAAGCGACTGGCTCGCCATCGGGCGCCTCCACAATGGCCGACAGCACGGCGCGGGCCTGGGCGGCCAGAATATCCTCCGCCAACTGCATGGCGTCATCGTCGAAACGGCAGGCAAAGACCTCCCGCCTGTCGCGCTCCCGTAATCCGTGCACGATCCAGAGCAGCGGCGCCCGGTCAACGGGCACCACCTGCATGCTTGCGCTCATGTCATTGCTCCGGGCTAGACCGATGTCGGATCGAGCGGGTCCGCCCGCATCACCGCCTGGGGTTCCGCCCAGGCATGCATGACGGGACGCTCCAGGCCCATGGCCCCGATCCGGAACGCATCGGCCGCATGGGAGGCCCAGTCATGACGCGGACGATCCCGGAAGGTGCGCGCCTTGTCGTCCCAATCCCTGGCATATTGCCGCAAGGCATCCAAACCGTCGCGGCAGGTTTCCGCATCGAACCAGCAGCGGGGCAACAGCGTGCGCACGGCCTGAATGCCGTCGCCGATGGGCGCGGCCAGCACGATCCGGATCGGCCTGATTCCCAGGGTTTCCGCTAGTTCCTGGCGCGAGCGGCCGGTTCCCAGCTCCCGGTGCGCCCCGTCATGGGGCCAAAGATGCTCCCGATACGGATAAGGCCGCTCCCGGAGCACCTTGGCGTAGTATTCCAGGCCTTCGCCCCGGCCTGCCTGGTAATCGATAATGCGGACCTCTCGGCCGATCTGCTGGGCGAACCAGATCACCGTTTCATCGCCGATGCCCAGGTCCCACCAGGTTTCCACCGGTTCCGACGGCTCCCAAGGCACGCGCGTGATGCGCCCGGCTTCTTCCGCCTGCCGAATAAGTTTTCCGTAATACGCTCCGGACAAGGGGGCCTCGAAGGAACAATAAAATTCCTGTTCGATCATTTCATCGCTCATGCCGCCCGCCCGCTCTTCCGCGACGACCCGGTCCGAAACCGTTCCCGTGTCGCGGATCGACAGGCGCTGCGCGAACCAATCGGGATTGTCCTGGGCACTTTTGTAGAGCGCATAAGCGTGATTACGGCCCCGGGGCGTATAAACGAAGATGGCCCAGCCGCCATTTTCCGCCAGGATCGGACGGATATAGTCCCAGGCGGCCGGGCGAGCCAACGCATATTCAGAAAACACCACCCCGATCGGATTGGCGCCCACCAGACTGTCGTAATTGTCCGAGCCCACCACTTGCCACAAGGACCCGTTGACAAGCTCGATCTTCATATCCGTCGAGATCGTCCGTGTTCGTAACTCTTTCGGCCAGACCTGATCGAGGATCCGCCGTCCGTTCCCGTCGATGCCGTCCCAGATGACCTTGCGGCCATGGGCCGCCTCGGGCAGCATATGCCAATACAGGCCCACGCGCTGAAAGGCCGACACGGCCGTCCAGTTGAGCGCCAGGGAATCTTTGCCCGAACGCCGGTGCCAGACCGCCACCGCCCGCCGTCCGCCCCGTTCCAGATAGTGCCAGAGCCGGGCCTGGTAAGGGCGCGGGTTCCAGTCATTCGGCAGACGGATCAAGGCTGTCGCCATACTGAACGATGGTCACTTTCACAGGGCCCGAGTCGTCATTGGTCAGCCCCATGGTTTCGCCGAACTGTTTGGGCAGAAACTTGGACAACAGCCATTTGCGCGCATCCACCCGCAGTTTCGCCCGCTGAATATGTTCAGAATCCGCCACCATGCCGCGCGCCGTTTCCTTCCAGTCGCCATCGCCCCGGTCGGCGATATCGAGGATTTCATCGGTCCAGATCAAGGCCTGGATCATACGTGCGCGCTCATAGCGGGCCGCAAAACCGTCCGTGTCGTCGAGTACCCAGGCCGAGACGGTGGGAATATCCGGCAGCCGCGGATCCGCGCAGATCGCGTTCAACCGTTCGCCCGCGGCGATCCGTTGGCAGATTTCCTCCGCCACGGCTGGATTGAAGGCTTTGATAACTTTCCGGGCGCGCACGAGACGCGGCTTGGGCGGCATGAGCGCCTCCTGCTGTTAGAGAACCGGCCCACGAAAAAACGCCCGGGCGCGTCGCGCCGGGCGTTTCCTCATCATGACAAGAATTATAGCCAAATCCGCCACGCATGGCAACAGAAAAATCAGCCTGGGATCAAAAAAACCGCAGCGGCAATCGCTGCGGCTTTTTTCATCCTTGTACAAAGTATCCTCTATTTTGCCACAAGCGGCAACCAGTATTAGGCCTGTACCACAACGCCCTCGGTAATCCGCCGGATCAGGTCCCGGTATTTTCGCCGCCAGTATTCATCGGACCGCCCGCGCACATAAGCGATTTGCCGGTAGCTGTGGCCATAGGCGCGCATGC
>CAZTCJ010000091.1:0-14491 GCA_964612085.1 uncultured Alphaproteobacteria bacterium | reverse complement strand
GCCGCACTGGTGATTGAGTTTGGACCCTAGGGAACCACGGCTGGCCTTACCCCGCCAGTTTGCATTTCCAAACGGACACGCACCCGGTATAGTCCCGCAATTCTTGGACATCCGCATGCTTTGGCCGCGCCCGAGGGCGGGCGCGTCAGCCGGAAAGCATCAGCCGCATGGAGGTCTTTAATGGACCCGAATATGAGCTTCTTCATGACCATGGCGATCATTTTCGCCATCTTCTATTTCCTGCTGATCCGGCCGCAGCAGCGCCGCATGAAGCAGCACCGGGACATGGTGGAGGCGATCCGGCGGGGCGACACGGTGGTCACCGCCGGCGGCCTGGTGGGCAAGGTCTCCAAGGTGCTGGACGACAAGGAAGCGCTGATCGAGATCGCCGAGGGCGTGCGGGTGAAAGTGCTCAAGCACACTCTGTCGGACGTCACCAGCAAGGGCGAGCCGGTTCCGGCCGAGACAAAAGCCAGTTCTTCCGACTAAAAAAGCTGGACATCGGCCGCAAAAGGCTCATGTCCACAGAAAATCCGTTCCGGATAAGGCGTATATACGGTCATGGTCTACTTTCCCACCTGGAAGATCGCTCTGATCTTCATCGTCATTGCTTTGGGGCTCGCCTTCGTGATCCCCAATTTCATCCCGCGCTCGACGCTGGCCGATGCGCCGGGTTGGTTGCCGTCGAACCAGATCAATCTGGGGCTCGACCTCCAGGGCGGGGCCCATCTGGCCTTCGAGGTGGAAGACGAGTCCGTGGTCAAGGAGCGCCTGGCGAGCCTTGAGGACGAGGTGCGCGCCAAGCTGCGCAAGGCCCGCATCGGCTACACCGGCCTCGGCTCCAACGACACGGCCCTGACCGTGCGCATCAGGGATACGGCCGATACATCGCAGGCGCTGAGCCTGATTCGCGAACTCAACACGCCGGTGGGCGGCATGACCGGCTTCCAGGGCGGTCAGATGCTCGATATCCGCCAGCGGGACGACGGCGTCATCGTCGTTACCCATACCGAGCCCGCGCTGGAGGAAATCCGTACCCAAACGGTCAAGCAGTCCATCGAGATCATCCGCCGCCGGATTGACGAATTGGGCACTTTGGAGCCCACGATCCAGCGGGAAGGCGGCAACCGGATCATCGTTCAGGTGCCGGGCGAGACCAATCCCCAGCGGATCATCGATCTGGTGGGCAAGACCGCCAAGATGAATTTCCACATGCACGACCCCTCGGTGCCGATCGAGGAGGCGATGGACGGCCGGGTGCCGCCGGGCTCGATGCTGCTGCAGACCGATGACGAATTCGAGCCCTTCATTCTGGTCAAGAAGCGGCCTCTGGTTTCCGGCGAACAGTTGACCGACGCCCAGCCCAATTTCGATCCCCAGACCAGCCTGCCGGTGGTCACCTTCCGCTTTAACACGGCGGGCGCGCGCCGCTTCGGTGAGGCGACCCGGAAATACGTCAAGCAGCGCTTCGCCATCGTGCTCGACAACAAGGTCATTACCGCGCCCGTGATCCAGGAGCCGATCCTGACCGGCTCGGGCCAGATCTCGGGCAATTTCACCGTTCAGTCGGCGAACGATCTGGCGATCCTGCTGCGCTCGGGCGCGCTGCCCGCCGAGCTGACGCCGGTGGAACAGCGCACGGTCGGCCCCGATCTGGGCGCGGACTCGGTGCGGGCGGGCGAGATCGCGGCCCTGATCGGTCTGGGTGCGGTGATCGTCTATATGGTGCTGGCCTACGGGCTCTTCGGCCTTTACGCCAATATCGCGCTCATCACCAACCTGCTCTTGATCGGCGGCGCCTTGTCCATGCTCCAGGCGACGCTCACTCTGCCGGGCATCGCCGGGATTGTGCTCACCATCGGTATGGCGGTGGACGCCAATGTGCTGATCTTCGAGCGCATCCGCGAGGAAATCCGCTCCGGCAAGGGACCGGTCTCCGCCGTGGAAGCGGGCTATCAGCGGGCCTTCGGCACCATTCTCGACGCCAATCTGACCACCTTCATCGCCGCCGCCATCCTGTTCCAGTTGGGATCGGGGCCGGTGCGCGGTTTCGCGGTGACGCTTGCCATCGGCATTGTCACCTCCGTGTTCACGGCGTTCACATTCACCCGCTTCATGGTGGCCACCTATCTGCGCACCCAGAGGCCCCAGGCTCTGCCGATCGAGCCTGCGCCCGCGGCGCGCGCCACCTGATCCTTTATCTCTAGAAAAACGAGACCGTCATGAGACTGCTCCGCCTCGTTCCGCCCAACACCAACGTGCCGTTCATCCGGTACCGGAAGATGGGCTTCGTCCTGTCGACGGTCCTGATCATCGCCTCCGCTTTCCTGTTCTTCAGCGCGGGGCTCAATTTCGGCATCGACTTCAGGGGCGGCACGCTCATCCAGGTCTCCACCAAGCCCCAGGCGGTGGTGGAAATGCGCGCGGCCATCACCGGTCCGGCGGGCAATCTGGATACCGATAAGGTGCGCACCAACGCGGAGCGGGTGCGCGAGATCGCGGCCCGGCCCGGCTGGCCTGAAAGCCTTGGGCCCGTGCGCGATCTGGTGGGCGACGGCGAGACGCCGCCCGACGGCGCCGCGATTCTGGCGGCCTTGGGCGAGGCCCAATGGCCGGTTGCCGATATCGGCGCCATCCGGAGCATTGTCGGCGGTTTGAACCTCGGCGATGTGCAGGTTCAGGAATTCGGCACGGCGGAAGACGTGCTGATCCGGGTCGAACTGGTGCAGGTAGACGGCGACGCCCGGGCCCAGGAGCAGGCCCAGAACGATGTGGTCAACCGGGTCCAGGGCGCTCTGGCTGACCAGTACCCCACGGCCTTGTCCTATCCGCGGGTCGAAGTGGTGGGCCCGAAAGTCTCCGACGAGCTGACGCGCGCGGGCACCATCGCGGTGGTGGTCGCGGTCGCCATGATGCTCTTGTACATCTGGTTCCGCTTCGAATGGCAGTTCTCGGTCGGCGCCGTGCTGGCGCTGGTGCACGACGTGGTGCTGACCATCGGCATCTTCGCCGCGTTGCAGCTTGAGTTCACCCTGTCCATCATCGCCGCCCTTCTGACCATCGTCGGCTATTCCATGAACGACACGGTGGTGGTCTACGACCGGGTGCGGGAAAACCTGCGCAAATACAAGAAAATGGATCTGGCCGACCTGCTCGACCGGTCGATTAACGACACCCTGTCACGCACGACCATGACCTCCGTCACCACCTTGCTCGCGCTCCTATCGCTATACTTTTTCGGCGGCGAGGTGATCCGCGGGTTCACCTTCGCGATGATCTGGGGGGTCATTGTCGGGACCTATTCCTCGATCTTCGTGGCGGCGCCGCTTCTGCTCATCACTGGTGTGAAGCGCGATTGGAGCGGGATCGAAACCAAATCCGCCAATATCCGCCTGAGCACCTGACCCGCGCCGGAGACCGGTATGGTGAGGGCCATGTGGACTTGGCTCGCGCTCGCCGCAGGGCTGATCGGCCTGTGCGCAAGCGCTTTTGCGCAACCCAGCGATTTCGATGTTCTGGCGCCGGAATGCGCCCCCGATGCGCTGCCTGCGGAGTATCTTGAGCGGCTGCGCGCGGATGTGCTGGCCGAGACCAACGCCATCCGCACCAATGCGGGGCTGGAGCGGGTCGCGGCCCATCCGCTGCTCGACAAGGCGGCCCAGGCCCATGCGGAAGACATGGCGGCCACGGCCAAGCTGAGCCATGAAGGCTCCGACGGCTCCACCACAGGCGCGCGGGCCCTGCGCGTCGGCTACGATTTCGCCTCCATCGCCGAGAACATCGCCCAGGGCCAGACCACGGTCGCCAAGGCCATGCGCTCCTGGATGGGCAGCCCCGGCCACAAGGCCAATCTGCTGCAAGAAGACGCGCGGGATCTGGGCGTCGGTTTCGCCACCGGCGAGCCTATTCAGCTCAGCGCCAATGAATTCGTGCCCGGCTGTTACTGGGTGATGGTTCTGGCCCGCCGATTATGACTATCTCGTCATTTCCGATTTGTTCGCCTGTCACGTAAAACCCTCTTTATGCCTGTGCTTGTTTCGAAATGAGGCAGTATAGACAGGCGGTAATGAAGAGGGGTCGCGCGATGACGGCATGTCGATTGGCTGTGGGGCTGACAGGGCTCTTCATGGCATGGTGCATGGTGCAATTCGCGACGGCCGCCGCTGTGGACCGCGATGACACCTACAAACACATGGTGAACGGGCTGACCGGCCGCTGGCAGCCGGTCCTCGATCATGCGCGCGAGGCGGAAACCCAGTGGCAGATCGTCAAGGCGGACATCGCGTTCGAGAAGATGAACGATCTGACCATGCGCATGATCGGCAGCGACAACGGCGATCCCGTCTTCGAGTTCGAGGCCAGCTTCGACGACAAGGTTTATGCGATGGTCGCGCCCGCGGTGGATGGGGGCGAGCCGAAACGGGTGTCGTTCCAGATCACGCGGCTCGAATTCGAGGATCCCGAGAACTGGTGGATGACGCTGGAGACCACCCATGATTTCGGCGACGGGCCGGTGGATGTGATCGATCAGATCACCATGATGGGCCAGGTTCGCCACCATAGCCGGGCCACCCGGGCCCATGGCAGCGGCAAGCCGTTCAGCGTGACGGGCTTCAGCGTCTATCAGCGGGTGAACTAGACACGGTTCAAAAACTGCCAGCCGAATAAGAAAGGGCGCCTCCATGGCGCCCTTCATTTTTCGTATGCGGAGGGTGTCTTACGACACTTTCTCGAACAGCTCCGCCACATACTCCCAGTTGACAAGCTGATCGACCCAGTTCTTCACATAGTCGGGCCGCACATTGCGGTAGTCCAGATAGTAGGAATGTTCCCACACGTCGCAGCCCAGAAGCGGCGTCTGGCCGTGAACCAGCGGGTTTTCCGCGTTCGGCGTTTTGGTCACTTCCAGCTTGCCGCCGGAGTTCAGAACCAGCCAGCACCAGCCCGAACCGAACTGGCCGACGCCGGCCTGCACGAACTCGTCCTTAAACTGATCGACGGAGCCGAAATCGTCCTTCAGCTTGGCTTCCAGATTGCCGGGAATGCTTTGGGGCTTGGGCGTCATCCATTTCCAGAACTCAATGTGATTCCAGTGCTGGCCCACATTGTTGAACAGCGCCTGGTTCTTGCCGTAACAGCCCTTGACGACCTCTTCGAGCGGCTTGCCTTCCCACTCGGTGCCTTTGATCAGGTCGTTGGCTTTGGTGACATAGGCATTGTGGTGCTTGTCGTGGTGCAGGGTGACGGTTTCCTCGCCCATGCCGCTGGCGGAGAGCGCGTCGCGGGCGTAAGGAAGGTCGGGCAATTCGAAAGCCATGGAAGAACCTCGTTGTTGGTGGTGATCGCCTAAAGAACGGATGGGCCGGGGGCTGCGTTCCCCGCTTGAGCAGAGAATGTACTTTTTAACCCGTGATTCAAGGCGGTCCTTTGGGGCCGCTTCTTTGCTTTTTGTGCCCGGCGGCGTTGCAGAGGGCGCAACCGGCAGTAATGTGAGCGTCACAAAGTGATGCTTTTAGGCCACTGCGGCATTCTTTCCAGCCTGTAACCTTCACGAGTGCTTGCGCGGATGTGACGGATCACACATCATCTCGTCCGACGGGCAACGTGTGGTGCATCATCGTCTCGCGCCGCAAATGAATTCGAGGATTTTTGACATGCGCATATTTGGTTTTTTGGGGATGCTGGCGCTTGGCGCAATGATGATCGCGACGCCAGCCAAGGCTGAGATTGTGGTTCTGGACTTTGAGGAGTTCTCGGGGCCTCTGCTGCAGCCGCTGCCGAACCCTTACATCGAAGATGGCTTCCAGCTGGTTTCCGACGGAGCGACTGTCGAGACCTCCGGCGCCAACAACACGGTGTTCTACGCGGCCGGCGAGACCGGTACGCTGACGCGGGCCGACGGCGGCCTGTTCAGCCTGAAGTCGATCGATCTGCGCGATCATTTCCTTGCGAATGCGCTGGCTGTCACCTTCTTCGCGCTCGATGAAAACTCCGATATTGTGTCTGAAGTCCAAATCCCGGGCACGTTCCTGAATACGTTCGAATTCGGCGATGACTTCAGCCGTGTCTTCGGCGTTCAGTGGAGACAAGGCTCTTCGGGCGGTTTCTTCAGCCCTGACCGTCGGCACAACTTCGACAACATCACCGTCATGGCGATTCCTGAGCCGTCCACCTGGATCATGATGATCCTGGGCTTTGGCTTGGTAGCCCTGCGCCTGCAGCGCAAGAGCCGGGCGGCTATCGCCACGGCGTAAAAACCGGGGGCTCTCACGCCACCTTTTCCGGAACACGACAGAAAGCGGTCCCGCACGGGGCCGCTTTTGTCTATGTGGGAGGCCTTGCGCTTTCCCGGGCACAGGATCCGTGTTTCCGGCCCGGACATGCCGCCGGCGCTTGCGCCCTTGTCAAAATCCCGTGATCCTGAACAGGGCATAGCGACCGGCCCGCCGACAACAAAAAGCAAGGGGGATGCGGCATGCTGGCGAAAGTGGCGCTCACGGTGATGGCGGTCTGTGCCGGGTTTGCGGTCCGGCCTGCCGAATCGACTGATACAGGGGCGGTCAGTACTGAGACGGCCAATCCGGCCGCCGATACGGTGATCGGTTTCGAGGAGTTCACCAAAGGCGGGGTGATGCCCAATCCTTACGTCAGGAACGGATTCAGCCTGGCGGCCGAGGGCGGGCTGATCGTTGAAACCAGGGGCCGCAACAATACGGTCCATGGCCGCGCCGATACCGCGATCGATTTGACCCGCACCGATGGCGGCGTCTTCCGTTTCAAATCCATCGACCTGCGGGACCATTTCTTCTCGAATGCGGGTACCCTGACGTTTCAGGGGCTGGACCGGGACGGCACCACGGTCCATAGCCACACCGTGCTGGTCAAAAGACGCATGCGCACCTTCCAGTTCGACGAGCGGTTCGCAACCGTCATCCGGGTACGGTGGTCCCAAGGCATGAACAATCGCGGCGCCGACCGCCGGCACAACTTCGACACCATCGTCGTGACGCCCGTCGATCCCTAGAGCCCGGCTCAAGGGCCTGGCCTTGGGATCCTGACCCAAGGGTCCTGGCCCTAACACGCCCTTGCGCGCGCTCTATGTTCAATGCTTTGTCGGGCCGACGACGCAGCAAAGGGTTTTGATGCAAGCGCAAGCCATGAAGCGGGATACAGGCACACAGGACGGGCTTGAGGCCATGGTCCGCGCGGGCGATACGGACCGGTATTACGCCGCCCTGTTCGCGCCCGCCGCGCGCCGTCCCGCGCTCACGGCCCTTTACGCCTTCAACCACGAAGTGGCGCGCACCCGCGAGGCCGTGAACGATGTCATGGCGGGCCGGGTGCGCCTTCAATGGTGGCGGGATGCGCTGGACGGTATTCATCACGGGAACATTCAAGCCCATCCGGTGATGGCGGCGCTTCTGCCATTGCTTGATCAGAGGCCGGATCTGCGCGGGATCCTGCACCGGATCGTCGAGGCCCGTGAATACGACCTCGATGAAATCCCGTTTGAAAGCCTTTCCGATCTGACGAATTACATGGACGACACGGCGGGCGCCCTGATGGAAGCCGCCTCGCTCGTTCTGCTCGATGAGGAGAGCGATCGAGGCGCCTGGCGTTTGAGCGCGGCGGCGGCGGCGCGGGCCTGGGCGGCCACCGGCCTGATCCGGGCGCTGCCTTTCAAGGCGGCCAAGCGCCATCTGGCGATTCCCGCCGAAATCCTCCGGGAACGGAAGGCCGATCCCGATAGCGTGTTCGCCGGCCGGTCGAGCCCGGCGCTTCTGGCGGCCATCGGCGATATGACGGCGTTCGCGCAGGAAACCGTGGCGGCCGCCAAGGCAGGGGCTGGCGAAGTGCCCGTGGCCGCCCGGCCCGCCATGGCCTATGCGGCGCTGGCGCCCCTTTACTTGCGCGTGCTGGACCAGCCCCGATACGACCCGTTCCTTACCGACACCACGGTGCCCGCCTATCGGCGGCTGTGGCGCCTGTTCCGGGTGGTGCGCAGCGGACGGTGGTAAGGGCCTGCCCCTGTTCAACTCACGCGAAGGATTCCGTGACTTTGCGACGCAAAACGGGCAAGCTGTCGTCCTCATTGGGGTTTTGGCTCACGCACGAAGAGGGGAGCAGGATGCAATCATTCTTGAACAAGGCTTGGCAGGCCGTTCTGGTCGTCATGGTGCTGACGATCGCGCCGCTGGCCCATGCCGACGATCAGGCGAAAACGGCCGCGCCGGCGGCCTCCGAGACTGAGACCGCGACACCGGCCCTGTGGAAGGTCGAGAAGGGCGACAAGGAAGGCTGGCTGTTCGGCACCATGCATATCCTGCCGACCCTCGACTGGCGCAGCGAGACCATCGATCAGGCCATCGAGGCGTCGGACGTGGTGGTCTTCGAGATCGAAGGCGACAAGATCACGCCGCAACAGGCCCAGCCGATGGTGCAGAAATACGCCCTTCTGGGCGATGGACGCACGCTGACGGATGTTCTCGACGCCGAGACCAAGGCCGAGTTCGACACCATGGTGCAAAGCCTGGGCGTGCCGCCCGCGGCGTTCGAACCCATGAAGCCGTGGTTTGCGGCCATCAATGTGGCGGTGATCTATTTCCAGACCCAGGGCTTTCAGCCGGGTCAGGGTGTGGAGATGGTCCTGCTCGCATCCTTGCGCGAAAGCGGCAAGCCGACGGCTGAACTTGAGACTTTCGAACAACAGCTCAAATTCTTCGACGATCTGTCCGAGGATGTGGCTGTCGCCATGCTGAGGTCTCAGATCACGGACATGCGGGAAAACCCCGATCTGGCCCGTGAACTGCTCAATGCCTGGAAGGACGGCGACTCGGAAGGGCTCAATACGCTTTTGTATGACAGCATGGCCGAGTTCCCGGAAGTCTATGAGTCGTTGATCGTGAAGCGGAACAAGGCCTGGATCCCGCAGATCGAGGGCATGATGGACGAAGGCAAGAAGCCCTTCGTCGCCGTTGGCGCGGGCCATCTGGTGGGTCCGGACAGCGTCAACGCGCTGCTCGAAGACAAGGGCTACACGGTCGAGCGGCTGCAGTAAGCCTGAGCGACCGGGATTGCAAAATCAGACCGCGCGGCGAGGGAGCTTGCCGCGCGGTTTTTTGCGGCTTGCGGGGTCTTGCGCTTTCCGGTTCGTCAACTTGCATCCCTAAAGGGTGCGTGAGACAGTCCGCCCGGTCTTCGATTGGGCAGACAGATGATACGGAACCGGACCGCAACCCTCCTTCTCATCACAGGCACGATCCTGTTGGGCTTGGCCGCCGGCCGGTCAGCAAACGCACAATCCGTATCCGGTGCAGTGCGCGCCGCGCCCTGGGACGAGACGTGCCCGGTACCATTGCCTGAAGAGCATTTCACCGGGGCCGAACGATGGGCCTGGGAGCAGCTCTGCCTGGGCCGTATCGCCGATATGAGCCAGGCGCCGGGCGGAGCGCCTGAGCTTGGCTGCGATCCGCGCGTCGCCAATGGGGAACAAGGCGCGCAATCCTGGCCGGACGCGCGCAACCTGTCCTGGCGGTTCCTGCGGACGGTCCTGACCCACGCGCCTTACAATGACGCTCTGCCGAGACCGTCTGTATACGTTAATTGCGCGCGTTTTCCCGGCACGGTTTCCCTCAGCTATATGGATATTACTCCCAGGCTGAGTTTCATCGCCTCGCGGTTCGAAGCGCCCGTCTATATGCTCGGCACCCAGTTGCGCAACGGCTTGAATATCAGCACGTCCGTTTTCGACCGGCATGTTCATGCGGACCGGATGCGCGTGAACGGCGATGTGCTGGCGCGAGGCGGGGCCCGTTTCAAGAGCGTTGTCTTGATGATCGGTGCGGAAATCACCGGCAATCTGGAACTCGACGGTGCCTGGTTCCAGGAGGTTCTGGATGCGGACAGTATTCAGATCGCGGGCAGTGTTTTTCTGCGCGATGGGGCCTATTTCGAGCGGGATATCGTCTTTGTCAGTGCCCGCATCGGCCGCGATTTTCAGATCCTGGAGAGCCGGTATGGCGGCTCACTGGATCTCACCAATACCAGGATCGGCGGCGATCTGGCGGTTGCGCGGGGTTCTCAGGGTCGCCGTGCGGCGCCGGTCTGGGGGGCGGACGCCAGGCTGGTTCTGCGCAACGCCAAGGCGGGCGCCATTCAGGACATCAGCGATGCCTGGACTTTGAGCGAGACGGACCCGGAGAGGGTTCTGCCATGCCGGGGGCAGGCCTGGCTGCCGGTGGATCTGATCGGCTTTGAATATGACCGCTGGGGCGGGTTGCTGGCGGCGCGGGGCGAGATCGCGCGGCGCAACGTGGCCTGGTTCGTCGATTGGATCGAGTGTTCCGAGCACAGGTCGGACCGGCCCTGGGATGCGGTCTATACGCCGCAGCCCTATCATCAGCTTGCGGATGTCTTGCGCAAAAGCGGGTTTCCGGCTGAGGCCAATCATTTGCTGCTGAAAGCGCGGGATCACCAGCGCCGGGCCGAGACCACGCCGGTGCTCACCAAGATCGGCTTGTCGATCCTGGGGGTGACGGTTGGCTATGGCTACAGAAGCTGGATGGCGCTGATCTGGTTTGCCGGGCTCGTGCTCTTAGGATGGCTGATCGCGGCCTGGACGCCGCTCACCAATATCCTTCGTTTCCTGAAAGGGCCCGACGCGGAGGATTGGGCCGAGATCCGCAAACAATTCGCTTTCAGCTTCGACAAGGCCACTCCTGTGCTGGAACTGGATCGTAAGCACAAAGAGCAATCATTTTCGGGCTGGCTCGGGCTTTACTTCTATCTCCACCAGATCCTGGGATTCCTGTTCCTGACCCTGTTCCTGGGCGGTATTTCCGGCGTGATCAAATAATCATTCCGCCGCCTGAGGAACGGTCCCGAGCCAGGCGTCGAGATCGCTGAGCGCCCGCGCCGTCAGCGCCTTCTTGCGGGCCACGCCTTTTTCCTTGCCGCGCAGGCGTTTGCCGTCTTGCGTTTTGGGCGTTTCAATCTCCGGAAACAGGCCGAAATTGACGTTCATGGGCTGGAACGTCTTGGCGTCCGCACCGCCGGTGATATGGGCCAGCAGCGCGCCCAAGGCCGTGGTCGCGGGCGGGGCTTTCGGCGTCTCGCCCAGCCGTTCGGCCGCCGCGAAGCGTCCGGTCAGAAGCCCCATGGCCGCACTTTCCACATAGCCCTCGACGCCCGTGATCTGACCCGCGAAGCGCAGGCGGGGCATGGCCTTCATCCGCATACTGCCATCGAGCAGTTTGGGGCTGTTCAGGAAGGTGTTGCGGTGCAGCCCGCCCAGCCGCGCGAAGCCTGCCTCTTGAAGGCCCGGGATCATGCGGAAGATCCGCGTCTGTTCCCCATGGCGCAGTTTCGTCTGGAAGCCGACCATATTGTAAAGCGTGCCCAGCGCATTGTCCTGACGCAATTGCACGATGGCATGGGGCTTGACGTCCGGATTATGCGGATCGGTCAGGCCCACGGGCTTCATGGGCCCATGGCGCAGGGTCTCCCGGCCCCGTTCGGCCATCACCTCGATGGGCAGACAGCCCTCGAAATAGGGCGTGTTCTCTTCCCAGTCCTTGAAACTCGTCTTTTCGCCGTCGATCAGCGCATCGATAAAGGCCTCATACTGATCTTTCGTCATCGGACAATTGATATAGTCCGCGCCGTCGCCGCCGGGCCCCGCCTTGTCATAGCGTGACTGGAACCAGGCCACGTTGAAATCGATGCTCTCTTTGTAGACGATGGGTGCGATCGCATCGAAAAAAGCGAGCTCCGCTTCGCCCGTCAGGCCCTTGATGGCGTCGGCCAGTGCGGGCGAGGTGAGGGGGCCGGTCGCCACGATCACGCTGTCCCAGCCCTCCGGCGGCAGGCCCGCCACTTCGCCCCGCTCGATGGTGATCAAGGGCTCGGCCTCGAGCGCCTGGGTGACGGCGGCGGAAAAGCCGTCCCGGTCCACGGCGAGCGCGCCGCCCGCGGGCACCTGATGGGCGTCGCCGCAGGCCAGGATGATCGAGCCGCAGCGGCGCATCTCCGCATGGAGCAGGCCGACCGCGTTGGTCTCCGCATCGTCCGAGCGGAAGGAGTTGGAGCACACCAGCTCGGCGAGGCCGTCGGTCTGGTGGGCGTCGGTCTTGCGTTCAGGGCGCATTTCGTGGAGCACCACGGGTACGCCGGCGCGGGCGATCTGCCAGGCCGCTTCGCTGCCCGCCAGGCCGCCGCCGATCACATGGATGGGGGATGTCTGTGTCATGGAGCGCACAGTAGATCCTCAAATTGGGCCGATTCAAGGGATTCGCGCGAGGTTTGCCTATAGAGTAGGCTAATCTCGAATCTACGAGGGCAGCTGGGATCACAGGGTCGATAAACGGGGGTCTGGGGGACAATCCATGAGCGCTCCAAGCTATTCGCTTTTTTGGATCATCGGGCGAGGCTTCGGCTTCCTGTTCGGCAACTGGCTGCGGCTCGCGATCATTAGCCTGCCCATGGTCGTGGTGCTGGTGCTGATCGGCCATGTGATGATCTGGACGGCGCCCGAAATCGTCACCGCCGCCGCTGTCGAGGATATCCCCCAGTTGAGCGCGCTGCTGGGCGGCCACGCTTTCCTTTACGGCCTGTTCGCGATCGTCCCCACGGTGATCTGGCTGTCGGGCCTGTTTCGCGCCTATTTCGATCCCAGCGCGACTGCACCCTACATTTGGTCGGGTATTCTGCCCTTGCGCCTGCTCTGGGCCTATATCGTTCTGGGCTTTCGCTTCCTGCTGGCGCTCCTTGTGGTGGCGATCGTGGTCGCCCTGGTCATGGGCCTGCTCACGGTCATCGGCACCTATGGTTTCGGCGAGAGCGTCAACGAGGCGCTGGCCGGACGGGCCAACGGCACCTTCGTCATTCTGGCCAATGGCGCGGTGATCCTGCTCGGCATCGGTGTGATCGCGTATCTGGTGCGCTTCGGTATGCGCGCGTCCGTGCTGCTGCCCCAGACCGTGCACCGGCAGAAAGTGCGGTTCCGTGATGCCTGGGCGCTGACCAAGGGCCATGTCTGGAAGCTGTTCGGCGCCTTTCTGCTGGGCGGCCTTCTGTTCGCCGTCATCATGGCGGTTCTGCTTTATGTGCTTTATGCGCTGATCTCGATCAGCGGCAATGAGCAACTGATCTGGGCGAGCGAGACCTTGCTCGGCAATCCGCCCGCCGCCATACCGGACAAGACCCTGGGCACGGTACTGACCGCGTCGGTTCTGGTGCACATCACCTATTTCATCAGTAACAGCTTTACCGTCGGTCTGCTGAGCGCAGCCTATGAAGCGGTGCTGGGGGGCTTGAGCGACACGCCGGAAGCGGCGGATGAGCCCCGCAAGGAGGGTGGTGCGGACGATGCCGGCGATGCCTCGTCTCAATCGAAACCCGATGGGGATGCGGATGGCGGCGCCGACGGCGGCGGCAATGGCGCCCAGCCAACCCCCACGGCCTCGCCGCTCATTTTCGGGATCTGATTCCGGGATTTGAAAGCGCTCCGGACACCGCGCGAAAGGCCGTGTTCGGTCTTTTTCTGACGATGGCAATCGGAGGGCCGTCAGAACGGAATTTCGTCGTCCAGATCCGGATTACTGAAGGACTGGTTGCCGCCGGGACCGCCGGACGGTCCGTTCTCGGACATGCCGCCCTGGCCGCCCGACGCACCGCCATAGCTCTGATCGCCGCCGCCCGCGCGGCCGTCCAGCATGGTCATGGCCGAGTTGTAGCCTTGGAGCACGACCTCGGTCGTATAGCGGTCCTTGCCTTCCTGGTCCTGCCATTTGCGGGTCTGAAGCTGGCCTTCGACATAAACCTTCGAGCCCTTCTTCAGATATTGCTGGGCGATTTTCGACAGACCCTCGTTGAAGATCACCACCCGGTGCCATTCGGTCTTCTCGCGCCGTTCGCCCGTATTCTTGTCCCGCCAGTTTTCGCTGGTGGCGATGGACAGATTGACGATGGGCCGGTTGTCCTGGGTGTAGCGGACATCCGGATCCGCTCCCAGATTGCCGACCAAAATGACTTTGTTGACGCTGCCTGCCATCGTCTGAACCCCACTGATGAATGGTATTGTTGCGAAACGCGTGTCGTGCGGACCCGCACACTGGACCGGGCCGGGGACTCGCCCCGGTGAAACGGGAGCCTATCTCAGCTTGTGATTCGCCTTCAAGGGAAGTGCCATAGTGCAAATCCTCAAGAAATGGTAAACGCGCACTGTCTTCTTGGCCGACTCATCGCTATGTTCCTGAAATGTTCTAGATCATTCTTCGCGGGTTGTCCAGCCCCCGTTCAGCAACCGTCACGGATCCCATGAAAAAGACCATCTCCATTCGCGGCGCCCGCGAGCACAATCTGAAAAACGTCTCGCTCGATCTTCCGCGTGATGAGCTTGTGGTGATCACCGGGCTTTCGGGCTCGGGCAAATCCTCGCTCGCCTTCGATACGATCTATGCGGAAGGCCAGCGGCGCTATGTGGAAAGCCTGT
>CAZTCJ010000090.1:0-14615 GCA_964612085.1 uncultured Alphaproteobacteria bacterium | reverse complement strand
CTAGGGTGGATTTCAGTCACTTCATTCCGATTGCAATTCGTAAAAATTCAAGACTGTTTGTTTTCGTCTGATAGCACTGCCATACCATAAGATGTAACATGCCGATTTATTTCTTGGCCGCACCCGCCCCGAAGGCCGCGAACACTTCCGCGCCGGTCATACGGGTGCGCGCGCCAGCGAAGGCGTAATAGTCCGGTTTCTCGTCGATGAAGATTTCCGTCGAGACATCCAGGTCCTCGAGACCCTCGAGCAGCGCGGCGGGCACCGATCGAAAGGTCTGGTCGATACTTCGCCACAGGATGGACGAGCCGCAGGTCTTGCAGAACAGGCGCTCGCCCCACTCGGACGATTTATAAAGGCCGAGCGCGGTTTCCTTCGCCGAGACCTCGACGGAAAAGCGAACCGCACCGCGCAGGCAGCGCCCTTGCAACGGCGTCATGTCTGCCTCGTGACCGTTTGGCGATAATCGTAGCGGTCTGCAGATAGACCATGTCCGCACACGGAACAAGGCAGGCCTCAAATCTGTATCGAGACGGTCAGGGTGCCCCGGCCTTTTTCGAGCTTCAGGCCGGGCAACGCCGTTTCCACGAAACGCACGGCTTCTTCGTTTTGGGCCAGTTGCGAGATGTGCAGGGTTTTTCCGGATGTTTCCGTCCCCGCCCCGGCCTGGGCATTGGCCGTGTTAGAGCGACGCTCGATACCATGGGCCTCGCCAAGGGTCACCTGAAGCTGATGCACCATGTTGCCGACGATCCGGAAACTCTGTTGCGGCCGCTTTTCGGTCAGGGCCAGGCACACGAAGCACAGGAAATACTCCTTGCCCGACACCTGGCGGCCACGGTGCCCGTCCAGAAACGACGCCGCCAGATCGTGGACGCCGCGCGTCAGATCGTCAGTTTCCGTTTCGGTGTCCACGAAGCTCCGTGTGCTGACAAAGGCATGGACGATGCTCTCGATACGGTCCCAAATGGCGATGGTCTCGATCGCCGGATTGAAAAGGCCGCTTTCCTTGAAAAGCGCATATTCGAAAATGTAGTCGAGGCCGCCGGCGGTCACCAGATAGGTCTGGCTCTCGCCGGCCCATTGCTGCTCGGCATACCGCTCCGTATCTTGAAAAAAGCCGTATGTGGTTTCCGGCTCGAGGTCACGGGCATAGCTTAGCTGTCCGCCCGCCGTCGCATGGACCAGCCGGTGCGGCGAGATCATGTGCTGCACGCCTTCCGCCAGGCCGATCAGCGCATGGCCGTTGCGGGACGCGCGCGCCCTCGCCACATAATCGCAGGCCTCCCGGTAGCGGCTTTTGGCCAGGGCCGAGGCGATCACATCCGCGATCTTCTGAATGACCACCATCAGCTCGGCCTGCGGCGTCGTGAGTTTTTCAAGATCGCCCGCGACGCCGATCATCATGAAGCCTTGAAAACCGTCCTTCCATAACGGCAGGCGGCAGGTCCAACTGCGGCCCGGCTCAAGACAATCCTCAAGCGGTGTGCGGGTGTCCGGACGGCCCCGGCGCAGATCCGCTTCCAGCCGGTCCAAGGCACCGGCGATGGCGCCAAGCGACACGCCGTACCAGGGGCCCAGGCAGAACAGGTCGATCGCGTTCTTCAAAGCGGTTTCCACGGAAACCGTCCGCTGCCAGAAGGTTGCGAGATCGACGAAGCCCTTATGCTCGATGCGCTCATTGACGGCGACCGTGCCGAGATCGAATTCGATGCTGTAGTAAAGATCGTCCGGCCACGCCGAGACATCCTTCATGACCAGATTGTCGAGATAGTCTTCCGTGGCATCGGGAATGGCGATGTCGTGCAGATCCAAAACGGATGCGAAATAGGGCCTAAGGCGCGCCAGCGCGGCAAGACCGGCGATGATCTCCTGGCGCTGCTCCGCATGGGGTGCGAAAAAGCGCACAAGCGTCCGGAAGGGCGACAGGCCGTGCTGGCGCCGGTAGGTGCGGCACACACCTTTCTCAGGATCGTAATATTCCAGGATGACGACGCCGTGCAGCGCTTCCGGGTCCGCGCCGACCGGGCGGGTGATGCCGGACCTGTAAAGATACTTTTCAGCGAATTGCAGACAGTGTTCTATCGTCCGAATTTCTGCTGGGCGCATTGTTGTCGGTCTAGTGTTAGAGCCTCGGGCGATAAACCCCGTTTCCCCGCTGTTGTTATATCAATTTCATGACAGGGCGCGCAACCATGGGCGTATAAAACCCTATACGTACAACACGCATGAGATTAGCTGACGACATGGAGAAACAGTCAGTGACCGGCGGTGCAGCACAAGATAAGCGCATGAAAAGCATATGGTTTTCTTAAAAGAGACAGAGAATAATGCGTCCGGCTGCGGCGCGACATAAAAACGAATACGCATACTTGAAGCGGGTGCCGTCACATCCGTTTTCAGGAAAGCCTTTCTCAATCGGGAAACGCGCAACGCTTACGATAAATGGGCTTGAAGAAACGAGGCGCGGAACTGATTATCAGTCAAAATAAATCTTTTAAAAGCGCGGCGGGCACTTTTACCACGGTCTCGTCGGCTCCGATGCGTCCCTCGGGCAATTGCCGCAATACTGCATCGGAAACGACTTTCCCGATCAGGACATAGTCCCCATCTTCGTCTTGGAAAATGCTTGGACACGTACCCCATCCGCAACGCAGGGATGGCGGTGTCAATTCCTTCAGATTTTTGTCAGGCACGCGGCGCCCCTTCGCGTCAATGCAACAGCCCAAAACATCGCGAATGATGCTTTCTTTTTCTGATTCGCTAGAGTGAGACAACCCTTTCTTTGCGATACTGATCCGTATAACAAAAAGGACTTGGCACCCCAAAAAGGCCATAGTTTTATATCAAGAAATATTAGTAATCAATTGATTCATATATTTATTTCGCGAAGTTTATGAAATTTTATGAAGAATGAACTTTTTAAGACGAAATTATCTGCGGCCAAGACACTCCCCGATTGTCTAGCCCGCCGAAACATTCACCCGCCGGTCCCGGCATATACTCCGTACAGCGATCATCACCTGCCGCCGCAGCTCACCCTTTAAGTTCGCTCCAGACGCTTGCGTCACGGGGCCGGGACCGCGAAACTTGGCCTCTAGTGTCGTGGTTCGGAAGGTCGCTTCATAAGTCGCGGCTCGTCCGTTAGCGATCTTCCGAACCGAAACGACACTGGAGGCAAAGAGTTGCTAGTGTGGCGATTCAGGAATTCGCAAAAGCAGGCGCTGGGCACTCATGCGAATTCCTGAATCGCCACACTAGGGTCAGGACCCATAACGGCTGATGCCGTCCATGGCACGGCATTGCCGAAAGTGCAGTCCAGACGGAGCGAGACGGCGCAGTGTATAAGGGTCGATAAATCAAGAGGCCATCGGCAGGGGGACAGGATGAGACGCAGCGTAGTATCCGCACTGATTTATCTGACGGCGGCGGCAGCCACAACCGCCTGGGCCAGCGCGCCCAGCGCGGAGCAGACCGAACGCTGGCGTCCCTGGCTCCAGACCATGCAGTCCATGGGCTGCATGGCACCGGACGCGCTGTTGCGGGACGGCACCAAAATCACCGTTCATCCCCTGAAGGAGGGGCTCGACCTGGTGGTCGCGCAATGCTTTCTGGGGGCCTATCAGAGCGCGGAACACCTGTTCCTCGACGTGGCCGAAGGCGATTTCACGCCCGAACCGCATATCGTGCCGCTTTATGTGCCCAGCATTGCGCATGACGGCACGATCACGGCGAAGCCGCTCGTGGGCAACGGCGTCTTCGACCCCGAAACGAAAATGCTTTCCACCTATTCCAAGGGCCGGGGCCTGGGCGACTGCGGCTCGGCCGCCGATTATGCGCTCAAGGAAGGAACATTCGCCTTCGAATGGTCGTTTGCCCTGGTCCAGGCCTGGGACAAGCCCGACTGCGACGAGACCCTGTTCGAGCCCACTAACGCCTACCGGATCTATCCCAAGCCCTGACCCAGAAAACACGAAGGAAAACCGAGCCATGGAGCAAAACCGCCAGATCGTTCTCGTCGAAACGCCGCAAGGGGCCTTGCGGGAAGATCATTTCCTGCTGCGCGAAGCGCCGATGCCGTCGCTACAGCCGGGACAGATCCTGATCCGGACGATCCTGATCTCGCTCGACGCGGCGAACCGCGCCTGGATGCAAGGCGCGACCTACCGGGAGGCGGTGCGGCCGGGCGACGCCATGCATGCCTATGTCATCGGCCAGGTGGTAGCGAGCGAGTCGGAAGGCTTCCATCCGGGTGACATCGTGGGCAGCGAAGCGGTGTGGGCGGATTACGCGGCGGTCGATGCCAAGAAAGCGCAGAAGCTTCCGCATCACCGTCCGTTGACCCATCTTCTGTCGGTCCTCGGCATCGCGGGCAAGACGGCCTATCACGGCCTGCTCAAGGTCGGCGATCCCAAGCCCGGCGAAACCGTCGTGGTTTCCGCCGCTGCAGGCTCGGTCGGCATTCTCGTGGGCCAGATCGCCAAGGCCAAGGGCGCCCGCGCGGTCGGGATCGCCGGCGGCGCCGATAAATGCCAGTGGCTGACCAGCGATCTGGGCTTCGACGCAGCCGTGGACTACAAGGCGGGCAATCTGTTCAAGGACCTGAAAGCGGCGTGTCCGGACGGTATCGACGTCTATTTCGACAATGTGGGCGGCCCGGTCCTGGAGACCGTGCTGTTCCAGATGAATTTGCGCGGGCGCATCGTCTGCTGCGGCGCGGTTTCCCAATACGACACGGCAACGCCCTCGGGCCCGCGCAACGTGCCGGGGCTCATCGTGGTCAAGCGCCTGCGCATGGAAGGCTTCATCGTCATGGACTACGCCCATGAGGATGCGCGCGCCGAGGCCGATCTGAAGGATTGGATGCGCATCGGCCAGGTCAAGACCGTCGAGGATGTGGTCGAAGGCCTTGAAAACACCCCGCGCGCCCTGATCGGCCTTCTGGCCGGCGAGAACCGGGGCAAGCGGATGGTCCGTGTAGCGCCCGATCCGCAGTGATCCCTTGTCAGTCAAGATGTGCTGGATGGTCCTGCTTTCCGCCCGAATTGACGGATAAGCACGACACTGGGCCGGGGCCGTTCCGTAAGGGAACGCGAGCCGCGCCTTTCAACGCCTGAATGTGAGTCTGGAAACCGATGTCGAGCGCGCTCATCCTCGCTGCGATCTTTTTGGCGGCCGCCGCCTTTTTCGCCCCCGTCGCAAAACGCCTCGGGCTCGGCAGCGTCATCGGCTATCTGCTGGCGGGCATCATCATCGGCCCGTCGGGCATCGGCTTCATCTCGGCGGAAGGCGAAGTCGACGACATCATGCATCTGGCCGAGTTCGGCGTCATTCTGCTCCTGTTTCTGATCGGCCTGGAACTGCGGCCGTCGCGCCTTTACGCCATGCGCGCGGATATTTTCGGCGCGGGCACCGCCCAGGTGGTCCTGACTGCCGTGATCATCGGCGCGATCGGCTATGCGGCCGGGCTCGGCGCGACGGAAGCGGCCATTATCGGCGCCGCCCTGGCGCTCTCCTCCACCGCCTTCGTGCTCCAGTTCCTGGGCGAGAAAGGCCATTTGCGCCTGCGCCACGGGCGGCTCGGCTTTTCGGTGCTGCTGTTGCAGGATATCGCGGCCGTGCCCTTCGTGGCCCTCATCCCCATTGTCGGCAGCACGACCGACGCAGGTACGTTCGGCATCGCCGGCATCGCCAAAGTGATCGTCACGGTCGCGGTGGTGCTGGCGGCGGGGCGCTATGTGCTGCGCTATGTCTATGATTTCGTCGCGGCCACGGGCGTCAAGGAAGGCATGATCGCCGCCGGTCTGCTGACCGTGGTAGGCGTGACGCTGGCCATGGAATTCGTCGGGCTGTCGCCCGCCCTCGGGGCCTTTCTCGCCGGCATGCTGATCAGCGATTCCCAGTACCGCCACGAGATGGAAGCCAATATCGCGCCGTTCGAGCGGATCCTGCTCGGGGTCTTTTTCACCGCCATCGGCATGACGCTGGATCTCCAGCTTCTGATGGACCGGCCGGGCTATGTCATCGGCCTGGCGCTGGGCCTGATGGCGGTCAAGGGCGCGGTCCTGTTCGGAATCGGATTGTGGCGAGGGCTGCAGCTCACCGGCGCGCTCTACCTGGCCGTGGCCCTGGCGCAAGGGGGCGAATTCGCCTTCGTGCTGTTCAGCGTCGCGGGCCGCTACGATATTCTGTCTCCGGAGCTTAAGAGCGCCTTGCCGGTCGCCGTCACTCTGTCCATGGCGTTCACGCCGTTGCTCTTCTGGGGTGTCGAACTGCTCGACAAGCACATTCTCACCGGCAGCAGCCGCGCCAGCGATCCGCTGCCGGAGGAAGAAGGCCATGTGATCGTGGCGGGCTTCACCCCGTTTGGCCAGATCGTGGCGCGGATCCTCGCCGCCAAGCGCATTCCCTTCACCGCCCTCGACAAACGCGCGGAGGTGATCGACTTCGTGCGCCGCTTCGGCGCGACCGTATTTTACGGCGATGCGAACCGCCCCGAACTGCTGGCCGCCGCCCAGGCCGACAAGGCCCGCGCCTTCGTCGTCGCCGTCAGGGATCCCGACGAGGTGTTGCAGGTCGCGGAAACCGTGCGCCGCCTTTACCCGGACCTGCCCGTCTATTCCCGGGCCTATGACCGTCTGCATGCGTTCCAACTGCTCGATCTGGGCGTCAACGTGGTCGAGCGCGAAACCTTTTACTCCGCCCTCGACCTGACCGAGAAACTGCTGGTCGGGCTCGGCGAAAGCCGCAGCGATGCCCACCGGGCCGTCGAACTGTTCCGCAAACAGGACGAAGAGCGCTTCGAGGCCGACTACCCCCACCATAAGGACATGGACAAGGTCACGGCCAGCGCCAAACGGGCGGCGGAAGAACTGGAACGTCAGTTCAGGGAAGACCGCGCCGCCACTGATCAGTCGGAAAAGTCTTGAGCCCATTCGCCGCGGCCTGTTTGTGCCGCCGCGCCATTTCCCCTTAAGCCTTGTGCCTGTACACTCGATCCTGACACCGGATCAGGCTGTGGGGGCCAAGCATGAGCAACGATCATTTCGATGTCGTCATAATCGGAGCAGGGCTCGCCGGCATCGGCGTCGCGCATCATCTCCAAGAAAAGTGCCCCATGAAGCGCTACGCGATCCTGGAGGCCCGCGACACCATCGGCGGCACCTGGGACCTGTTCCGCTATCCGGGCATTCGCTCCGACAGCGACGTCCACGCCTTCGCCTATTCCTTCCGCCGCTGGCCCGAAGGCAAGATTCTCGCCGACGGCGCCGATATTCTGCAGTATCTCAAGGATGTGGCGCGCGACGAAGGCATCGACCGGCATATCCGCTACCATCACAAGGTCAAACGCGCGGCCTGGTCGAACAAGACCGCCCGCTGGACGCTGAGCGTCGAGCGGACCGATACGGGCGCGGTCGAGACCGTCACCTGCAACTGGCTGCAGATCTGCTCGGGCTATTATTCCTACGATGAAGGCTATACGCCGGAGTTTCCGGGCCGGGACCGGTTCCGTGGGCGGATCATCCATCCCCAGGACTGGCCGGAAGGCTTCGACGGCGCGGGCCAGCGGGTGGCTGTGATCGGCTCTGGCGCCACCGCCATCACGCTGATCCCGGCGCTCGCCAAGACCGCCGATCACGTGGTGATGGTGCAACGCTCCCCCAGCTATATCGCCTGCCTGCCGGAAAGCGATGCCTTCTCCCGCGCCGTGCGGGCGCTGCTGCCGAAAAGCTGGGCCGCTTCCATCATGCGCCGGCGGGCGATCTTTCTGGAGAAATTCCTCTACCGGAACGCCCGGGAGAACCCGGAAAAGGTCAAAGATTACCTGTTCGGCGAGGCGAAAAAGCGCCTGCCGGACGATTACGACTTCGACACCCATTTCAAGCCCCAATACGAGCCTTGGGACGAGCGCCTGTGCATGTCTCCCGACGGCGATATCTTCAAGGCCATCGCCGATGGTTCCGCGTCGGTCGTCACCGGCCATATCGATACGTTCACGGAAACGGGCATCCGCATGACCTCCGGCGAGCATGTGGAGGCCGATGTCATCATCACGGCCACGGGCCTCAAGATCCTGATGGGCGGCGGCGTGGACTACAGGATCGACGACGTGCCGGTGGTGTTTTCCGAAGCCTGGACCTATCGCGGCATCATGTTCTCCGGCGTGCCCAATCTGGCGACCACCAACGGCACCTTGATCGCCTCCTACACGCTCCGTGTAGAGCTGATCGCGGAGTATGTCTGCCGCCTGCTCAATCACATGGACAGGATCAACATGCAGGCCGCGACGCCGCGCTTCCGGCCCGAGGATGTGGGCATGGAGGAACGGCCGTTCTTCGGCGGCTTTCAGGCGGGTTATATTCAGCGCTGGGAGGAAACCGCGCCCAAACAGGGCGACAAGGAACCCTGGGTCAATCTGCAGTCCTATGAAGACAACAAGGTGCTGCTGACCAAGCCTCTGGATGACGGGGTGATGACCTTCACCTTGCCGGGCTGATTATTCGACCGGCCCGGCGCCGATGCGCAAAACCCGTTCGTAGAACGTGGCCATCCGGCCCAGTTGATCGACGGCGATGCGTTCATTCGTCCCGTGAATGCCGGACAGATCATCGGGCGTCAGCAGGATGGGCGCGAAGCGGTAGATATTCTCGGCCACCCCTTCCAGATGTTTTGAATCCGTGCCGCCGACGGTCAGGCTCGGCGCCACCACGACTGGCCCGAAAGCATCGCCGATCGCTTGCCTGATCGTCAGGTAGCCTTCCCCGTCGATCGAGGACCGGCTGCTTGGGCTCGAGCCCCCGGTGGCGCCCGCGAAAGCCACATCGATCTCTTCCCCCACGAGACGGCGCACCCGCGCCACCACCTCCTCCACCGTGTCGGCTGGATGCACCCGGAAATTGACGATGGCGCGGGCCTCTTCCGGCAGGATATTCTCCGCCGTCCCCCCGCTGATCATTGTGGGAGCCGTCGTGGTCCGCATGCTGGCGGCCATGGTGGTATCGGTGAGCAACATGCGGCGCACCAGCGGCCCGGTCAGCCACAGATTGGCGATGGCCATCTTCTGGGTGAAATCGCTTTCGGCCGCGACGGCACGCAGCAGCGAGACCATCTGGCCGTCGATCCGCGCCGGAAACTGATTGTCCGTGAGCGTGGCAACGGCTTTGGCCAGCTTGCTCACCGCCGTCTGATCGCGCGGCAGGGAGGAATGACCGCCCGGATCCCGCGCGGTGAGTTCCAGGGTGACATAGCCCTTCTCGGCCGTAGAGATGAGGGCGATATCGGGCTCGATACCGAGAAAAGCAGGGCCATTGGCGACAATGCTGCCTTCATCCAGGGTCCAGTCGAGTCGGATGCCGCGCTCGCGCATCAGACCGGCGATCGCCTGCATGCCCTGGCCGCCGCCGACCTCCTCATCGTGGCCGAAGAAGAAATAAACGTCCCGGTCCGGACGGAAACCGTCCCGCGCCAGCCGTTCCGCCGCTTCCATCAGCGTCACCAGGACGGTTTTCATATCAAGCGCGCCCCGGCCCCAGACATAACCGTCGGCGACGGCACCGGAAAACGGCGGTTGGGTCCAGGCCGCCTCGCTGCCCGCCTCAACCGGCACCACATCCTGATGGGCCAGAAAGGCGATGGCGCCCCGCGTCGCATCCTGGCCCGGCCAGCGGTAGACCAGCGTGTGCTCGTTGACCGTTTCCAGCGCCGCCGCCCCGTGAAAGGCCGGATAGGTCCGGGCCAGCCAGGTCCGGAACGCGCGGAAGGTCTCCGGATCGGCGCTTTCCCGGCCTTCGACGAGCGAAATGGTCTTGATGCGGATGGCCGCGCCCAACCGTTCCGCGATGGCATCGGCATCGTAACTGGGTGCCGCCGGTTGCGGCACATCGAGGCGCGCGCTCTCCAGATTGACGGCCCGCCAGGCCATCAACGCCAGAAGCGCCGCGAGCACCAGCAGCGCCACACCGATAATCCGCATTGCCAGCTTCATGCCCTGCCCCCGTCTCATGATCCCGCCTCTTCCAAAGCCGCGATCCGCCGTTCGGTCCGTGTCCCGACCCAAACGCTCACAGGCCAGATCAGCATAAAGGCCCAACCGGACCAGGCCGCCCAAAACGCCGGCAGGCTGACCGCCAGGATGATGGCCAGGGCGGCGGCGCCCATTTGGACATAAGCCATGTGTATGGATTCGCGCGTCCGGATGCGTTCCACCGGCGTCAGATCCAGAGCATCGGCCAATGAGGCCGCATGTTTGTAAAGAGCGGCGAAGACCGCGAACACCGCGATATAGCCCGCGCCGTAAATGACGGTCAGCCAGCGGGCGTCCTCATAGCGCAGGATCTGCATGATTTCCTCGCCGCTCGGATCCCGGACGGCGAAGAACATGACCAGATCGACCATGAAACGGGTGAGGAATTTGAGCGGATAGGCAAACACCATCACCAGGAAGAGCAGGATGGTGTTGAGAAACACCGTGCGGCCGTCTTCCAGGTCGTAGCGGCGGAAAAACACGTAATGCATCCGCCAGATCACCATGAAGATCATGAAACAGCCGGCGATGGCGACGCCGTCCCGCCACATGTCGGTCAATTCATAAAAGGTGCGGGGCACGCTGGCGAGCGCGATCAGGCTCAAGGCCAGGGCGAAGACGATGTCGGACAGGTTCTCGATGCGCGAGACTTCCCGGCCCCGCCAGCGGAAACCGGCCTCCCCCTGGCCCGTCCTTAAGACTTGGTCACGCATGCTCAGGCTCCCCTGTGCGCCCTGCTTCTTTCGCTTTCCAGCACCGCCCGTCACTGTACCCCGATGCAGGGTAATTGGCCCTGGCGTCAGATGGCCGTACACTCTTGTCCAACGGGTAGACTAGCAACGGAGCGGGATCATGACGTGGGGATTTGGGGGTGTTGCGCGCGCGTTGGCCTTAGGGCTGGGCTTTGGCTTGGCGGCAGGCCCGGCAATGGCGCAGGACACGGCGGCGGACGAGGCACTGGCGCCGCTCGAGTTGGCAGACGTCTTCGATCTCGAATACGCCAACGATCCGCGGATCTCGCCCGACGGGAACACCATCGTCTATGTGCGCACCGCCATGGACATCATGAAAGACAGCCGGCGCGGCAGTCTTTGGACCATCGATGTGGACCGCACGAACCATCGTCCGCTCCTGGCCGACAGCAAGTCCTACGGCTCGCCCCGCTGGTCGCCCGACGGCACACGGCTCGCTTATGTGACAGCCGCCGAAGGCTCGCCCCAGATCTATGTGCGCTGGATGGATACGGGCCAGACCGCCAAGATCGCCGATCTGACCGAAAGCCCCGGCAATCTCGCCTGGTCGCCGGATGGCAGCCAGATCGCCTTCACCATGAATGTCGACTCCCAGCCGAAGCCGATGGCGAGCCTGCCGTCCGCGCCCAAAGGCGCTGAATGGGCCGACGCGCCCAAGGTGATCGACCGGGTGACCTACCGCTTCGACGGCGCGGGCTTCCTGCCCCCGGCCTATCGCCACATCTTCGTGGTGCCGGCGGAAGGCGGCACGCCGCGTCAGATCACCTCCGGCGATTTCAACCACAACGGCACGCCGGCCTGGATGCCCGACGGCAAGAGCCTGATCATCTCCGCCAACCGGCGCGACGATTGGGAGTATCAGCCGCTCAATTCCGAACTCTATGAAGTGTCGGTCGCGGACGGAACCGTCACGGTCCTGACGGACCGGGACGGCGCGGACGGATCGCCCGCCGTCTCCCCCAATGGCCGCTATATCGCCTATACGGGCTTCGACGACGAAAAGAAAGGCTTTCACACCACGCGGCTTTATCTCTACGACCGCCAAGGCGGCGAACCGCGCGTGCTCACCTCCGAACTCGACCGCTCGGTCTCAAGTCCGAAATGGGCCGGCGACAATCGCGGCATTTATTTTCTCTACACGGACCGGGGCAACACCAAGCTCGCTTTCGTGGACCTGAACGGGCGGCGCTCCGACCTGGCCCAGGGGCTGGGCGGGTTGTCGATCGGACGGCCCTATGGCGGCACGGCCTTCACGGTCGCGCGCAACGGCGCCTATGCCACGCTCGTCACCGCGCCGGATCATCCGGCGGATCTGGCTGCCGCCCGCTCCCGCCAGGCGGAGCTGAAACGGCTGACCCGCCTCAACGACGATCTGTTCGGGCACCGGGACATGGCCGCCATGGAGGAAATCACTTATCCCTCCTCCCATGACGAGCGCGACATCCAGGCCTGGTATCTGACACCGCCCGGTTTCGATCCGGACAAGGAGTATCCCCTGCTGCTGGAGATCCATGGCGGTCCGTTCGCCGATTACGGCCCGCGCTTCACAGCGGAAGGTCAGCTTTTCGCGGCCGCCGGCTATGTGGTCCTGTTCGTCAATCCGCGCGGCAGCACCAGCTACGGCAATGAGTTCGCCAATCTGATCCACCACAACTATCCGAGCCAGGATTATGATGATCTGATCTCCGGCGTCGATGCGCTGATCGCCAAGGGCTTTATCGACGAGGACCAGCTTTACGTCACCGGCGGCAGCGGCGGCGGCGTGCTCACCGCCTGGATCGTCGGCAAGACCGACCGCTTCAAGGCCGCCGTGGTGGCCAAGCCCGTGATCAACTGGCAAAGCTTCGTGCTGACGGCGGATGCCTATCCGTTCTTCACCCAATACTGGTTCCCGGGCATGCCGTGGGAGATCCCGGAGCAATATTGGGCGCGCTCGCCGCTCTCGCTCGTGGGCAATGTCAGCACGCCGACCATGCTGCTGACTGGCGACGCGGATCTGCGCACGCCCATTTCGGAAACCGAGCAATATTATCAGGCCTTGAAACTGCGCAAGGTGGACACCGCCATGGTGCGCATTCCCGGCGCCTCCCACGGCATCGCGTCGCGGCCCAGCCAGCTCATGGCCAAGGTGGCCTATATCCTCGCCTGGTTCGAGCGCTATGGCGGACCGGGCAGCAGCAAACAAGGCGAGGCGGCGGACGATGCCCCGTGACCCGAATGCCTGGTGGCCGCCGAAAGGCGGCGGCACCCCACGGCCTCCCAACCCATACGATCCGTCCGGCCAGTCCGGTAGCGGACAGTCCGGCACCGGACCGTATGGCACTGGACCCTATGGCGGAGGCCCCAGGGCCTATGGCGGCGCGGACAGACCAGGCGGACGGGACAGCGGCTACACTTACTACGATTATCCGGTCGATGACTATCAGCCCGAACCGGTGCGGGCGGACTGGCTGCGGCTGGGTCAGGTGGATCCGGCATTTCTCAGCCAGACGCGGCGCGAGGTGCACCGGGCGGTGCAATGGCTGGCGCGCACCGCTTATGCGGCCCGCCCGGCGCCTGCCCAGACCGGCAGCCCGGCCCGGCTTCTCTGGGACGGCGACAACAACGCCCTCGTCACCCATGAACTGACCGATTACGCCGGGCGCACCCGGCTCGGTTTTTCCTTTACCACCGCCAGCATCATGATGCTGCGCGACGGGCACCGCCTGCGCGAGGAACCGGTCGGCAATCTGATGGACAGCGAGCTCGGGCGCAGGCTGGCGAGCCAGTCGGCCCGGCTCGGCATCGATCCGGCCCATCTGCAGCATCCGCTGCCCTATCCGCTCGGCCCGGACCGCCAGCGGGACAAGCCCTATACGATCGGCAGCGGCGATCCGCGCCTGCTCGAATTAAGCCGCTGGTTCGCCAATGCCCACGGGATGTTCCAGGAACTGCGCGCGCTTTACGGCCACCGGCGGCCGGGCCCCACGGAAGTCGATGTCAGCCCGGAGCATCTCGACCTCAGCATGCTGATCGTTCTGGAGGAACGCTCCGGCGACCGGGGCCGCCGCTCCATCCATGTGGGCCTGTCGCCCGGCGATGCGGTGTTCGACGAGCCCTATTTCTATGTGATTCCCGAACCGGCACCGGCGCGCGGCCAGTTGCGGAGCATCCCCATGCCCGCCGTCTGGCACCAGCGGGCCTTTACCGGCATCATCCTGCGCGGCGGCGACCTGGTGCGTTCCGACGATGCGGAAAGCACGGCCTGGGACATGCTCAACGACGCCATCGAGGCGTGCCAGAAACTCCTCCGGCACCGGTAAGGCCTATTTCCAAAAGGCCTCTTACTCCCCGGCAGGCTGATAGATCTGGCTGCCGAGCTTGCGGAACTCTTCCGCCTTCTGCTTCATGCCTTCTTCCGCTTCAGACGAGAAATTCTGCCCGCGCGCGGCATCGGCCACTTCCTGGCTGATCTTCATGGAACAGAATTTCGGCCCGCACATGGAGCAGAAATGGGCGACCTTGGCGCCTTCCGCGGGCAGGGTCTGGTCGTGGAACTGTTCCGCCGTCTCCGGATCGAGCGCCAGATTGAACTGGTCCCGCCAGCGGAATTCGAACCGCGCTTTGGAGAGCGCATCGTCGCGGATCTGAGCCGCCGGATGGCCCTTGGCCAGATCCGCCGCATGGGCCGAAATCTTGTAGGTCACCACACCCACTTTCACGTCGTCCCGGTCGGGCAGGCCCAGATGTTCCTTGGGCGTCACATAGCAGAGCATGGCGGTGCCGAACCAGCCGATCATGGCCGCGCCGATGCCGGAGGTAATGTGGTCGTAGCCCGGTGCGATATCGGTGGTGAGAGG
>CAZTCJ010000089.1:0-15201 GCA_964612085.1 uncultured Alphaproteobacteria bacterium | reverse complement strand
AGCGGACACCACCAACAACCGCATGGAGCTGATGGCCGCCATCAAGGGGCTTGAAGCGCTGACCCGCTCCGTGACCGTCGATCTTTATACGGATTCCCGCTATGTGAAGGACGGCGTCAATGACTGGCTGCCGCGCTGGAAAGCCAATGGCTGGAAAACGGCCGCCAAGAAGCCGGTCAAGAACGAGGATCTGTGGCGCCGGCTCGACGAGGCCATGGCGCGCCACACGGTGCGCTGGCACTGGGTCAAGGGCCATGCGGGGCATCCGGAGAATGAGCGGGCGGACGCGCTCGCCCGCGCCGCCATTACCGGGATGCGCTCAGAGGCCTGAACGCTTTAAAGCTGTTCCAGGATCTTGTCGGCGGTGGAGGACGCCAAGCTGCCGCCCGGATCCACATTGAGCGCCGAGACCTTGCCGTCCTTGACGATCATGGAAAAGCGCTGAGCGCGGGTACCCATGCCGAAGCCGGAGGCATCAAGCTCAAGACCGAGCTGTTTGGTGAAATCGGCATTGCCGTCGGCAATCATCACGACCTTTTCGCCGACGCCCTTGGCTTCGCCCCAGGCCGCCATCACGAACGGATCGTTGACGGACAGGCAAACGATCGAATCCACGCCCTTCGACTTGATCTCATCCGCCCGCTGAACGAAACCGGGCAGGTGATCGTTACTGCAGGTCGGCGTGAACGCGCCCGGCACGGCAAACAGCACAATGGTCTTGCCGGGGCCGAACAGCTCGTCGCTCTCGACCGGCTTGGGCCCTGAAGCGGTCGCCAGGGTCAGGGTAGCATTGGGAAGAGTATCGCCAATCTGGATGGTCATAGCCTTGTGTCTTTCCTCGGGTTAAGAGACGGAAAAAACGGACGGATGCTGTTTACCAAGTTTCGGCCTCCGGCAACACCGGCTGGATATCCCGGGCGCCCGCTAAGACCGAACGGGGCGTCATTTTTCCATTAACGCCAATGTCTTATAAAGAGCAGGCTGGCGTTTTGCCGGCTTGAGGCCTGATGCCTTGAGCGGGCCATTTTGTCGGCTACACTATGCAAGATGGCGCATGAGCGCGCACTCTACGGAGCGGGAATATGAGCACACAAGACTCGCTGATCGGTACTCTTCTGGTCGCCATGCCGATGCCGGCCATGGGCGATGCGCGTTTCGAGCGCAGCGTGATTTACATTTGCGCCCATTCCGAAGAAGGCTCCATGGGTCTCGTGATCAACAAACCCGCCGATCACATTACGTTCCCGGAACTGCTCGAACAGTTGAAGGTGGACGGTGCCGGGCCCGAATCGGAAATGATTCGCGTTCATGTGGGCGGGCCGGTCGATACCAGCCGCGGATTTGTTCTGCACTCTGCCGATTATTTCGTCGAAAGCTCGACCGTGCAGGTCTCCGATGCCATCGGCCTGACGGCGACCGTGGATATTCTGCGCGCCATCGCCGCCGGATCGGGGCCGCAGAACTCGATCCTGGCGCTCGGCTATGCGGGCTGGGGACCGGGCCAATTGGAGATGGAAATCAAATCTAATGGCTGGCTCAATTGTCCCGCCGAACCGGACCTGATCTTCGCGCCCGATCTCGATCTGAAATGGAACCACGCCATGGACCGGATCGGCATCAGCCCCAGCGCGCTATCCACCACCCAAGGCCACGCCTGAACGGCACGGTCCGCATACGGGCTTTCGCTCTTATCCCATGGACTGGGTCGGCGCGGTCGTGCCGCCGCTTGAGGCTGCGCGCGGCGGCTGAGGCGGTACGGACGAGACAGAACCGTTCGGCGCCGGACCGTTCGCCTTATGATCGCCGCCGTTCTGCTGGGACGCAGGGGCCGGACCGACCGCATGGGCGATCAGGGTTTCGGCCGCATCCTCGCGCAGCGCGCCGCCGAACACGAAGCCTTGGGCATATTCGCAGCCCAGCGCCCGCAGACGGCGGACATCGTCCTCCGTCTCCGGACCTTCCGCCACCACTTCCATGTTGAGATCATGGGCAAGACCGATGATCGCCTTGATGATCTTCGCCCCCTCGTCCCCGGCGCGCATGCCCGCAATGAACGACCGGTCGATCTTGAGCGCATCGAACGGGAACTTCTGCAGATGGCTGAGGGAGGAAAAGCCCGTGCCGAAATCGTCGAGCCACAGGCCCACATGATCCTCGAGCAGCATACGCAGGGTCTGGGCCGCCGCTTCCGGATTGCTCATGATCATGGTCTCGGTCAGTTCCAGATGCAGGCTCTTTTCCGGCAGGCCGGCGGGCTTCAGCACCGAGCGCACATGTTCGGCGAAATCCGGCTGCAGGAGCTGGCGGCTGGAGACATTGACGCTGACGAACAAGGGCGTGTCCATGGTCCAGCGGGCCTGCCACGCCTGCAGCCGGTCGACGGCCCGCTCCAGCACCATGCGCCCGATATCCATGATCAGCCCGGTTTCCTCCGCAAGGGACAGGAAATGGTCCGGGGTCAGCGTGCCTTTTTCCGGATGGGACCAGCGCAAAAGCGCTTCGAAGCCGGACAGACGGCCGTCCTTCAAGGACATGACGGGCTGATACAGAAGGGTGAACTCGCCCCGTTCGATGGCGCGCTTGAGATCGGTCTCATAAGCGAGCCGGTCGCTTTTGCTTTGCGGCTCGCCGGGCTCGAACACCACCACTTGCGCCTGTCCTTGCGCCTTGGCACGGTAAAGCGCGATCTCGCCGTCCCGCAGAAGATCCGCGGCGCTATAGGCGCCGTCCGTGTCCTGAACGACGCCGATGCTGGCCGAAGGAAAGACTTCCTGCTGGTCGAGCAACAGGGACTCGCCGATGACATCGGCCACGATCCGCCCGGCATTCTCGCCGCCCTCTTCGCCGATGCCGTGGCGCAGGAACATGGCGAACTCGTCGCCGCCGATCCGCGCCACCGTGTCGTCCATGCCGATCATGCTTTCCAGGCGGCGGGAGACGGCGATCAGCATGGCATCGCCCTCGCTCTGACCGAGCCCTTCGTTGATGAGCTTGAAGCGGTCGAGATCGATGACGATCAGCGCCGGGCCCGGATCGTCCGGATTGCGCTTGCCGTCCATCACCCGGCTCATGCGGTCGAGCAGCAGCGTGCGGGTGGCCAGACCCGTGAGCCCGTCATGGACCGCATCATGGGCCAGACGGTTTTCCACGGCCTTGCGCGCGGAGATATCGCTGATCACGCCGATAATGCGCTGGGCCCGGCCCAATTCGCTCGGCATGGCGGAAGCGCGCAAGGCGAACCAGCGCTCGCTGCCGTCCTCGTGGAAGGCGCGGAACTCCAGATCGAAAAAGGCGCTGTTGCGCGCCACATTGGCATCGATCGTGGACTGATAAAGCTTGACGTCTTCCCGGTGCAGGCGCGCGATCCACTGGGCATGGGCGCCGACAAGCGCACCGACGGGAAGCCCCAAGGTCGCTTCCACCACCGGCGAGACATAAAGATGCTCGGTCAGAATATCGAGATCGAAGACCCCTTCCCGCGCCGCCTCGACGGCCAGGGCGAAACGTTGTTCTTCGTCTTCCGCCGCTGTCTTGAGCGCCACCGCCATGGGCGAGGGTTCCGCCGGTTCCGGATCGTCCCGTTTGAAGCGCTCGTATCCTCTGACATCCACCCGGTCGGTCTCCGGCAGCGCCTCGGGATCGTTCAGGACGGCGGCCATGTCGGGCCGCGTCAGGGCGGAGGCCACGGCGCACAGGCCGGTGCCCGCCGCCACGGCGCTTGTGAGCAACAGCGCCTGCAGGCCGGCATAAGGCCCGGGCGTCACAAAGGTCAGCACCGCCGCCGCGATGCCGCACAAGGCCAGAAAGATCGTCCCCGGCAGCAAGGCAGGCGCCTTGAACTCCCCTTTCTGGGAGAGCAGAACCGTTGCTGCGGCGGCCATCAGGGCACAGATCATCGCATAAGGACCGGCCAGAGACTGAACGCCGAAACCGGGTGCTGCGGCAATCGCGAGCAGCACGCCCAGCGCGGCGATGCCCGTCGCCGCCAAAGGCAGGGCCGGATGAATCCGCTCCAGGGGCAGCTTGTGGTGCAGAAAGAAGAGGCCCGAAGCTGCGAACAGCGCCAGCGCCGCACCGTGCAGCCCGCCGGCGAAAGCGGATGTGGGATCGGCGATGACAAAGTGACTGCCCACCGCCGTCGCCAGAAACAGCATGGCGGCGATGACAAAAAGCGTGCCGTACAGATCTTCCCGGTGACCGTCGAGCACCCAGCGCCCGGCAATCAGCGCCGTCAAAACGATCAGCACGCCCAAAAGCACGCCCTTGCCCGAGGCGGTCAGCCGCTCCAGACGCTGAAAGGCGCGCGGATCCCACAAGGACAGGGCATAAGGTGCGCCCGCTTCTTCAGCCAAAAGAGCGATTTTGGTGGTGCGCCCCGGGGGCAGAGTGACCTCATAAGACCGGACACCGGGACGGCCATTGGCCCAGACCAGGGGCTGGGCGGGCGATCCGTCGGTCCAGCGCACGGCGGTCGAGACACGCAAACCCTGACGCCCGGTGCCGAGCAGGCCGCTGCCCGCCAGGGTCGGGCTTTGCAGAATCAAAAGCCGGTTTTGTGGCACGCTGCTCGGATTGGCCAACGCCACCACCAGCCAGCGCCCGGCGCCCAGATCGACAGGCGCGTCCGCCGACGGGTAGTCCGTTTGCGCGGCCTCTTCTTCGCCCTCGGCGGCGGCCATGTCCGAAAACCGGTCGAGCCGGGGCCGCACCACAAGCTCGCGCACTGCCGGACGGATATCGACCGTCTCGGCGCGCGGTTCGACGGTGATCTGGCCGGGCGCGCCGATCAGGTCCGGGGACTGTGCGTCTTGCGCATGGCCAAACCCGGTCAGCCACAGGCCGATGGCGCAGATCACGGCCACGGTCAGGCCGGAGACCGCCCATTGGCGCGCAGCGTTCACTCTTCTTGTTCTATCAAACATCCTCAACGCACCTGCTGCGTGAGCCCCCCATCGATCCCATCGGATCGACCCCACATGATCGTGTGTGCCGCCATCCCGGATCCGGCCGTCACGCTACCGCCGATCCGCCGCTAGCGCCTTGAGCCGCCTCAATTTTGCGGCCCGTCACGCCCAACCGGTTGCGGACGCGGATCGTCATCCAGCAGGGCGAACAGCACATGATCCTGCCAGATACCGTTTATCTTTAAATAGCGCCGCGCGACACCTTCCTGTTGAAAGCCGCACCGGCGCAACACCCTTTGCGACGCCTCGTTACTGGGCACGGTCGCCGCTTCGATGCGGTGCAGGCCCAGTTCCTCGAAGGCCGTCGCCGAAAGCGCGCGCACCGCATCGCTCATATAGCCCTGGCCCGCGTAAGGCTCGCCGATCCAGTAACCCAGGGCACAGGCTTGCGCCACACCACGGCGTATATGAGACAAGGTACACCCGCCAAGCAGCATGTCGTCTTTTTTGCGGAAGACAAAATAGGGGTACGCGCAATCGTCCCGCACTTCCCGCTGATACCGCCGGACCCGGCGGCGGAAGGCGCTGCGGGTCAGGTCGTCGGCGGGCCAGGTGGGCTCCCAGCGCTCCAGAAAGGCCCGGCTGCGCTTGCGCAAATCGGCCCAGACCTCGAAATCATGCAGCTCCGGATAGCGCAGATAGACACTCCGGCCCTCCATGAAGGCCGCCCGCTCATACCCCGAAAGACTGCGCAACATCGACATTCAACCGAGAACCATACAACCGAAAGCTATGTTTTTCCGACCGGACGGGACACAGGTCCCTGTCCGGCCCATATCCGTATTTCTCAACGCCCACAAGACCTTGGGGCGGAAAGCGCGGGCACCTTCGCGGCGCTAGCGGCCCAAACGGCGAAACACGCTATCATACTCGGGAAAGTCCGCCAGCGGTCCGACGGCCGCCAGAACAGGCGCGGCCCCGTCCAGCAGGCGCGCCGCGAACCGTTTGACATCATCGACGCCGATGGCGTCCACCCGCCCGATAATCTCCGACACGTCGATCAGGCGGTTTTCCGTCAGCAGGTCGATCACGGCGGTCTCGGCCCGCGCCATGGGCGATTCCCGCCCCATCAGCACGCCCGCCCGGATCTGGGCCTTGGCCCGCGCCAGTTCGTCCTCGCCCACCGACCGGGTCAGCGCCGCCATTTCGCCGAGCGCGATATCGAGAACGGCGCCGCCCTGGCCTGCGCCCGTGCCCGCATAAAGAACGAGCTTGCCCGTGTCGGCATAAGAGCGGGTAAAGGCATAGACCGAATATGCCAGCCCTTCGGCCTCGCGCACCTGCTGGAACAGGCGGGAAGACATGCCGCCGCCCAGAATTTCCGCATAGGCCCAGGAGGTGTAATAGTCCGGATCGGGAATACTGACCCCTTCGAATGTCAGCACCATATGAAGCTGTTCATGGGGCTTGTCGATCAGACGCGGCCCGCCCTCGAAATGCGCAGGCGCGACCGGCGCCCGCTCCGGCGACGGAGGAAGATCGCCGAAGGCCTTTCCGGCGAGAGCCACCAGCGCGTCGTGATCGACGGCGCCGCCCGCCCCCACCACCATGTGGTTGGGATGATAATGCCGGGCCATGTAGCCGCGCAGCGCCGACTCGTCGAGACGCGAGACGCTGTCCGCCGTCCCGAGAATGGTGCGCCCCAAAGTCTGGCCCGGATAGGCCGCTTCTTGAGCATAGTCGAACACACTGTCTTCCGGCGTATCGAGCGCCCGGCCGATTTCCTGCAGAATGACGCCCCGTTCGCGTTCCAGCTCCGCTTCGTCGAACCGGGGTGTGCGCAGGATCTCGCTCAGAATATCGAGGCCGAGGGCGAGATCGTCCTTCAGCAGGCGCATGTAATAGGCCGTTTGCGAGCGGCCCGTATAGGCGTTGATCGATCCGCCCACGGCCTCGACCGCCTCGGCGATATCCCGCGCGCTGCGGCTCGCGGTTCCCTTGAACGCCATATGTTCGAGCATATGGGCAAGCCCGTGCTCGCTCTCGTGTTCGTGGCGCGCGCCCGCATCCACCCAGACGCCAACGGCCAGGCTGTCCAGATGGGGCATGGCGTCGGTCACGACGCGCAGGCCGTTATCGAGCGTCGTCAGGGAGACGGTCATGCTGCTCTTCCTTTCCCGAAGCGCAAGCGGCCCTGGGCCGCATGGAACCCGCCGTAAATCACCACCAGTCCGGCGGCGAGGCCGAACCAGGTCGCGGCATAGCCCAAATGCTTGTTGGTGACCTTGGGCCGGGTGAGACCGGGCCTCGGCCAGCCGCCGGGCACGGACGGCTCCACCGCATCGACGAACACCGGCGCCGCATCGCGCAGGCCGGCGGCAGCCGCCATGCCGTCGAGATCGCGCCAGTACCAGATGTTCCGCGCCCGGTCGGTCTCGGGCGTGAAACTGTTCCGCACGCCCGGCGGACGCACGAAGCCGGTCACCGTCACCGGCCCCGTAACCTGTCCTTCGGCCCTGTCTTCCGGCGCCTTCAAGGGCGCGGGCACAAAACCCCGATTGACCAGCACAGGCGGCCCCTCCTGCCGGATCAAGGGCGTGACGATGAAAAAGCCCGCGCCGCCGGAACTGACATTGCCGAAGACATGGGCCTCCGCCCCGTGATCGAACACGCCCGACACGGTCACCGGCCGGAAGGCCTGATCCTCCGGCCCCGACAGATCCGCTAGGGCTTCATCGAACGGCACGGGATCGGCCAGGCGCTGGGTTTCGAGTGTATCGATCAGCGCGGTTTTCTCCTGGTAGCGGGAAAGCTGCCATTGGCCGAGCCAAATGAGCACGGCGAAGGCGCCGATGCTGGCGATCGTCATGACCGGCAGCGGACGGAAGACGAAGCCGGTCATCGCTCATCCTCCCAGGTTGCTTCGCGGGCGTCATGGCGGAATTGCTGGGCCACCAGCCAGGCCTTGAACAGGCGCACACTGACCAGGGTCAAGACCAGCGCCACCGGCGGCCAGATCAGAAGGTGGAGCCAATAAGGCGCATCGTACATCAGAAACGCCCCGCCCATGATAAGGAAGCCTACGATCAGCAGGCTGAAGGCCGCCGGCCCGTCGTCTTGTTCATAGGCTTCCAGATCAAGCCCGCAGGCCTCGCATGTTTTGGCGAGCGCGATGGGATTGCGGAACAGACGGCCTTTGCCGCAGCGCGGACACCGGCCCCTGAGAGCCGCGCCTAAGGACGAAACGCCTTGATGGGCCTGCGCCATCGGGTCAGTGCCCGGCCGAGCCCGCGCCCCAGATATAGATCACCGCGAACAGGAACAGCCAGACCACGTCCACGAAGTGCCAGTACCAGGCCGCCGCCTCGAAGCCGAAAATATTGCCGTCCTTGAAGTGGCCGGCATAGCCGCGCATCAGGCAGACGATCAGGAAGATCGTGCCGACGATCACATGCAGGCCGTGGAAGCCCGTGGCCATGTAGAAGGTCGCGCCGTAGATGCTGCCGGAGAAGCCGAAGGCGGCATGGGTGTATTCGTAGACCTGCACCGCCGTGAAGCACAGCCCCAGAATGATCGTCAGCCACAAGCCGTTGATGAAGCCCTTGCGGTCGCCATGCTCCAGCGCGTGGTGCGCCCAGGTCACCGTGGTGCCCGAGGTCAGCAAGATCAGCGTATTGAGGAACGGCAGGTGCCAGGGATCGAAAGTCTCGATGCCTTCCGGCGGCCATTGCGCGAAGCCGTGGGCTTCCGGGAACAGGGACGCGTTGAAATAAGCCCAGAACCAGGCCACGAAGAACATCACTTCCGAGGCGATGAAGAGCACCATGCCGTAACGGTGATGGAGCTGGACGATGGGCGTGTGATGGCCGCCCACCTCATGCTCGTTGATGACATCGCGCCACCAGCCGATCATCACGAAGATGACGAGCCCCGTGCCCACCAGGAACACCCAGGGTCCGCCGCCCCAAATGCCGGTCATCCACATGATCCCGCCGACGGCGAGAACGAAGGCACCGAAGGATCCTACGAGCGGCCAGGGGCTCGGATCCACGAGATGATAATCATGTCCTTGGGCGGAACCGGCCATGGCGCCGTCACTCCTCAGTTCGCGGTCTTGGTCATGCCTTCGAGCGCCGCCGTCTGCCGTTCGGGCGCGTCAACGGGGAAGAACGTATAGGACAAGGTCACCGTCGTCACCTCGTCCACGTTGGAATCCCCGGCAATCGCCGGGTCGATAAAATAAGAAACCGGCATGGACACGGTCTTGCCCGGCGGCACGGTCTGCTCGGTGAAGCAGAAGCATTCGATCTTATTGAAGTAAATGGCCGCTTTCATCGGCGTGACATTGAATGTCGCCGTGCCGGTCAAGGGCCGGTCGCTGGTGTTCGTGACCTCGTAAAAGGCCAGGCCGTTCTCGCCGATGGGCAGTTCCTGTGTGCGCTGGACGGGCTTGAAGGCCCACGCCAGACCCGGCGCCGTATTGGCGTCGAAACGGACCGTCATGGTGCGCTCGAGCACCGTATCGGGCGCGACGCTCGCCACCTGTGGCGTGCCGCCATACCCGGTGACCCGGCAAAAGGCCTGATATAGAGGCTCGGCTGCGTAAGCCATGCCGAGCATCATGCCCGCGCCCAGCGCGCACATCACCGCGATCCGGTCGTTGCGGCCCTTTTGCGATGCAGGCTGACGGTCAGCCATGACAGTCTTTACTCCTCAAAGCTCAAAACGCGCGTTCGATCACGCTCGGTCCCAGATGCATGATGGTGTAGGCGAACACCGCAACCACCAGGGCGAACAGCACCAGACCGATCTTCAGATTGCCCTGGCGCCGGTTCTTGCGCAGATCCGCCGCCGTGCGCTCATTGTGCTGCACCGTGCTCATGGCCTGACCTCTCACAATGACACCAGCCGGGGCAAGGGCTCGATTCCGGCGAGCCGTTCCACCACCAGCAGGCTGAACAGAATGAACAGATAAAGCGTGGAAAAGGCGAACACGCGCTGGGCGATGCGGCGCAGGCCCATCTGGGCGAATTCGTCTTTTTCGTCCGCCACCCGGCCCTTCGCCCATAATTGGATCGTAAGGCCTAGGAATACCACGCCCAGAAGCGCCGTGACGCCCGTGTAAAGCCAGCCCGCCGTGCCCAGCGCGCCCGGCGCCAGGCTCAAGGGCACCAGCAGGATCGTGTAGAGCACGATCTGGTTGCGGGTGGCGCTGTGGCCCGCGACCACCGGCAGCATGGGCACGCCCGCCTTGGCGTAATCGCCCGTGCGGTAGAGCGACAGCGCCCAGAAATGGGGCGGTGTCCACATAAAAATGATCAGGAACAGGACGATGGGCTCCAGGGTCACGTCGCCGGTCACGGCGGCCCAGCCGATCACCGGCGGCAGCGCGCCGGCCGCGCCGCCGATCACGATGTTCTGGGGCGTGCGCCGCTTCAGCCACATGGTGTAGATGACGATATAGAACAGAACCGTCAGCGCCAGGAGCGCCGCGGCCATGACATTCACCATCACCCACATGACGAACGTGGAAACAACGGCCAGCGCGATGCCGAAGGCAAGCGCATCCTCGCGCATCACCGCGCCGCGCGGGATCGGACGCCGCCGTGTGCGCTGCATGACCGCATCGATATCGGCGTCGTACCACATGTTGAGCGCGCCCGAAGCACCGGCGGCGCCCGCGATGCAGATGAGCGTCATCAAGGCGGTAAGCGGATGGATGTCGCCCGGTGCCGCGATCAGACCCGCAAAACCGGTGAACACCACAAGCGACATCACGCGCGGCTTCAAAAGCGCCACGTAATCGCGCCAGGTTCCGGCGACCGCGGCCTCCGCCTGTTTCTGCGCGTCGTTAGCAGCGAGTGTGTCGCTCACACTGTCCTCCCAGAGATCGCAGTCCGTGCCGTCACGAGGCCAGGCCGGTCACAAGAAATCCTAAGGCGATCAACAGGCATAGCGGCGAATAGATCAGCCTGTTGAGCCGGTAAAACGGCGTTCCTTCCGCATAACGGGTTACGGCGGGCACATAACCTGCGATGCCGCGTGCCAGGAAAACCATGCCCGCGCCCCAGAACCCGATGGCGACGAGACTGGAGGGGATGGGCCCTGCTGACAGGAGACCGGCCTTGGCCGCAACCAAGCCCGCAGTTACGGCCAGCGCCGCCGCGACCGTCGTGCACACCAATGGTCCGGGCGGCTTCATTTTGGGCGTGCGTCCGATCGTCATGGCGATGAAGGACAGATCGTCCGTACCCGGCCAACGCCCGCCAGCCGCCCAATAGAGGTGCAGCCCCGACAGAGCCAGCAGAACCGAAATGAGCATCCATGCCATCGCGCCGCACCATGAGCCTGCTCACTTGATCTGCGGCAGTTCATTGAACTGGTGATGCGGCGGCGGCGAGGACAAGGTCCATTCCAGCGTCGTCGCGCCCACACCCCAGTAATTGCCCGCGACCCGGCGCTTGCGCATGGCGGATTCGACGATGGCCACGAAGAACACCACCGTGCCCGCGATCGTGATGTAAGCGCCGATCGTCGAGACATAGTGCCAGCCCGCATAGGCGTCAGGGTAGTCCACGTAGCGCCGGGGCATGCCCGCCAGTCCAAGGAAGTGCTGCGGGAAGAACAGCACGTTCACGCCGATGAAGGTGCTCCAGAAATGCACCTGGCCCAGAAATTCATTGTACTGAACGCCGAACATCTTGGCGTACCAGTAATACCAGGCGGCGAAGATGCCGAAGAGCGCGCCCATGGACAGCACATAGTGGAAATGCGCCACCACATAATAGGTGTCGTGCAGGGACTTATCGACACCCGCATTGGCGAGCACCACGCCCGTCACGCCGCCGACCGTGAACAGGAAGATGAAGCCGATGGCCCACAGCATTGGCGTTTTGAACTGCAGCGCGCCGCCCCACATGGTGGCGATCCAGGAGAAGATCTTGATGCCCGTCGGAACAGCGATGACCATGGTGGCGGCGACGAAATAGGCCTGGGTCTCCTTGTTGATGCCGGTGGTGTACATATGGTGGGCCCAGACGATAAAGCCGATCACGCCGATCGCCACCATGGCATAGGCCATGCCCAGATAGCCGAAAATCGGCTTTTTGGAGAAGGTCGCGGTGATGTGGCTGATGATCCCGAAAGCGGGCAGGATCATGATGTACACTTCCGGATGGCCGAAGAACCAGAACAGGTGCTGATAAAACACCGGGTCGCCGCCGCCGGCCGCGTCGAAGAATGTCGTGCCGAAATTCCGGTCGGTCAGTAGCATGGTGATGGCGCCCGCCAGAACCGGCAGGGACAGCAGCAGCAGGAACGCGGTCACCAGCACGCCCCAGCAGAACAGCGGCATCTTGTGCAGCGTCATGCCCGGCGCGCGCATGTTCAAGATCGTGGTGATGAAATTGATTGCGCCCAGGATCGACGAGATACCGGCGATGTGGAGCGACAGGATCACGAAATCCATGGCCGGTCCGGGCGTGCCGGTGGTCGACAGCGGCGCATAGAGCACCCAGCCGTTCCCCGGGCCCAAGGCCGCATTGGTCGGTCCGGGCACGACCATGGACATGAGCAGCAGCAGCAGTGAGAACGGCAACAGCCAGAACGAGATATTGTTCAGGCGCGGAAACGCCATGTCCGGCGCGCCGATCATGATCGGCACGAAATAGTTGGCGAAGCCGCCGATCAGGCCCGGCATCACCATGAAAAAGATCATGATGAGCCCGTGCATGGTGATCAGCACGTTATAGAGGTGATGCGCCTGGGACGGATCGTCATAGAACATGGTGAGCACGGTGACGCCGGGCTCCGCCAGTTCCATCCGCATCAGGAGCGACATGAGGCCGCCGATAATGCCCCCCACAATGGCAAAGGCCAGATACATCAGGCCGATATCCTTGTGGTTGGTGGAATAAAGCCACCGCCCCAGGCCCGAAGGCGCATGATCATGCCCGCCATGGGCGTGGGTCTCTACGGTATCCGTCGTCGCGCTCGCCATAATCGTCCTCAAATGGCTATGTCGTCGGGAGCTTCACGTCAGACCGGGCGGATTATTCCACGACGGCCAGTGTCACGCGCTGTTCAATCTTCGGCCTGGCGGCCATGTCGGGCGCCTCGTCGGAGATTCCAGCTAGGGCGCGCTGTTCTTCCGCCCATGCGTCGAATTCGTTCTGCGAGACCACGCGAATGGCAATCGGCATGAAGGCGTGGCGGATGCCGCAGATCTCCGAGCACTGGCCGTAGAACATGCCTTCCTTCTCAGCCCGGAACCAAGTCTCGTTCAACCGGCCCGGCACCGCATCCATCTTCAGCCCGAAGGCGGGCAGCGCGAAAGCATGCAGCACATCGGCCGCCGTCACCACGAGCCGGACGGTCGCGCCCACGGGCACCACCACATCCGCATCGACAGCCAGCAGGCGCGGCTGCGGATCGCCGAAATAATCCGTACCCAGTTGATCGTCCTGGAGCATGTTCGAATAGAATTCGAAACCGCCGTGATCGGGATATTCGTAGGCCCAGAACCACTGATAGCCGGTGGCCTTGATGGTCATGTCGGCTTCGGGAATGGTCTCCACGAAATCGAGCAGGCGGAAGGAGGGAATACCGATCGCCACCAGGATCAGCGCGGGCACGAGCGTCCACACCACCTCGACCATGGTGTTGTGGGAAAACTTGGACGGGGTGGTGTTGGCCCGGCGGTTGTAGCGCACCATCACCCAAACGAGGAGCCCGAGCACGAACAGCACGATGCCGGTGATGATGATCAAAATGAAGTTATGGAGTTCGTTCACGCGCTCCATCATGGGCGCGGCGGCCTCCTGATAGCCGAGCTGCCACGGCTCGGGCTGGCCGGCGCTTGCGGCGCCCGCGCCCAGGGCAAGACTGAAAATTAGAAACGCGAAGGCAAGCATGCGCATCTCGTCAGATCCACTTCATCGCGGCGAGTGAAATCGGAACGTCTTTTTGCCAAATCGGCTGAGCCGTTCTTCTGTCGGACGGGAACCTAGTGCACTTAGGCTTTATGGTCCATATATCGGATCGCCGCATTTGCATAGGATCCATGCGCTGTTTCCGCACAGCAGCATGGCCCGTCTCGCGCCCGGCGCTTGCGGGCGGGGGAAATTCAGCCGACGATGACGGCCGATGACTCATGACCTGCCCTGGAACGGCGCTTTTTCACAAGTTTTCGAGGATCAATGACCAGTCACGACCTTTTCTTTACCGGCACCGGCCTGGACCGGGCCCGGGTTCAAACCCGTCTCGACGATGCGCTTCAAGGCGCCGACGACGGCGAGCTTTTCTTCGAGTACCGCCAGTCGGAGTCGCTGGTTTTTGACGACGGACGCCTGCGCCACGCCAATTTCGACACGATGCAGGGTTTCGGCCTGCGCGCGGTCGCCGGGGAAGCCACCGGCTACGCCCATGCGTCCGAGCTCAGCGAAGAGGCCATCGCCCGCGCCGCCCAGGCTGTGGGCGCGGTCAAAACGGGCCATTCCGGCACATTGAGCGGCTCCCCGCGCGGCACCAATACGGCGCTTTATGTGGACGACAACCCGATCAACGAAGTGCCGTTCGAGGACAAGGTCCGCGTGCTCACCGCCATCGACGCCTATCTGCGCGGCAAGGATCCGCGGGTGCGACAGGTCTCCTGTTCGCTGGCGGGCGAATGGCAGGCGGTCGAGATCCTGCGCGCCGGGGGCCAGTCGATTCGCGATATCCGGCCTTTGGTGCGCTTGAGCGTGTCGGTGGTGGTGGGCGACAGCGACCGCCAGGAATCGGGCAGCGCGGGCACCGGCGGCCGGACGGGCTACAGCCAGTATCTCGATCCCGCCGCTTGGGAAGCCCAGGCCGACGAGGCCTTGCGCCAGGCGCTCGTGAACCTCGACTCGGTGCCCGCCCCTGCCGGGGTGATGGATGTGGTGCTGGGCGCGGGCTGGCCGGGCATTCTGCTCCACGAAGCGGTGGGCCACGGGCTCGAAGGTGACTTCAACCGCAAAAAGACCTCGGCCTTCGCAGGCCTGATGGGCGAGCGGGTCGCCGCCGAGGGCGTCACCGTGATCGACGACGGCACCATCCCCCACCGGCGCGGCTCCCTGACGGTGGACGACGAGGGCACGCCCACGGGCCGCACGGTGCTGATCGAGGACGGTATCCTCAAAGGCTTCATGCAGGATCGGCTCAACGCCCGCCTCATGGGCAAGGAGCCCACCGGCAACGGCCGGCGCGAATCCCACGCCCACAGCCCCATGCCGCGCATGACCAACACCTATATGCTGGCGGGCAATCACGAGCAGGA
>CAZTCJ010000088.1:0-15331 GCA_964612085.1 uncultured Alphaproteobacteria bacterium | reverse complement strand
ATCAGAAACCCACGGTGATCGACGCCCCTCCCCATATCCTTTCCGTGACTTAGCCAGCCCGCTCCCCCCCCGACCACCCACAAGGGTTCCCTGACTGGGCGGCCGGGAGGGGGAGCGGGCTGGCGATGCCATCATCGGAAACTCAGAAACCCACGGTGATCGACGCCCCGCCCCATAGCGTCTCGTCATCGGTCTCGCCGTCGAAGACATATTCGCCGGTCGTGCCCTGCCAGTTGACATTGGCGCCGATCTTCACGTGATCGCCGATGCGCGTGCTGGCCGCCGCTCCGATGCCGGCATAAAAGCGGTGGTCCTGCGCATCGAACGGTTGCGCGACCTGGGGCTGATCCTGAACCAGCGTCCGCGCGCCCGCCAGCGCCGCATTCTCATTGGCGCCGTTGTCGCCCGTATGCACATAGCCGATCACGCTGTTGACTTCGAGTTCGAGCCGTTCGCCGAGCACGGCCTGACGCCAGCGTCCTTTGGTCTCGATCGTGGTGTTGTCGTAGTCCACGTCGTAATAGGCCCTGATCAGCACAGGGATGATGACGGGCAGATCGATCCCGGCGAACACCTCGAAGGAGCGCGGATTGGCATCGCCGGTATCTTCCGCATCGGGATAAAGGTAATAGGTCGCGCCCGCTTCCGCGACGAACAGGCCCAGCAGATCGAAGCGCGCGGAGGCAAAGATATCCACTTCCGTGGGCTCATCGATCCCGGCATATTGATCGACGGTCGGACGGATCGCCACGGCGCCCGCCTGGATATCGACCAGGCCGGTATCGAACCTGCTTTTCAGCTTGAGTTGGACATTGTCAGCCGCCTGACGCACGCCCCGGAACACATGGGAGGACTGGTAGGACACGGTCGCATTGGCGCTGAACACGCCGTCATGAATTTCCGTCAAGTCGGATTCGGTCGCCGGAGACGCGAATGCTCCCGGTGCGGAGAAGAAAACGGCCGCCATGGCGAGACCGCCAAGGCCGGACCGGAACGAGGATGCACAAACCATCGTGATGAATACTCCTTGGCTGCCCGCTGCGCCCCCGCCGGATCAAGCACTTAGGCACTGTATATGAGAGACGGACATAAGAGGGATGACAGGGTGTTAATGGATCGTTAGCACGACCGGCGGCGGTGCGCACGGGCGCGCCCCTCCTGGCACACCAATGAGGGGCGCACGCGCGCAAGATCAACTTTAAGTGCAAATTATATCCAGATTCGCCGTGCATGGGCTTGCGCTCCCCCGCCTTCGCCAAGCAAGCTTCTAGGGCTTAAAGCAAACCGGAAGCAGAGGGGGACGCCATGGATCCGGTCATTTTGGGCTACACACTCGAACAGATCATCGTGCTGCTGGTGGTCGGCGCTGTGATCGGCTGGCTCGCAGGCCAGATCACGCGCGGGTCAGGCTTCGGCATTGTCGGCAATATCATCATCGGCATTCTGGGCGCGATCATCGGAAACTATCTCTTCGGCCTGCTCGGGATCGGCGGCGCCGGCATCGTCTGGCTGATCATTTCCGGCCTGGTCGGCGCGGTTATTCTCATATTCATCCTCGGGCTGTTTCAGCGGCGCTGAGGATGAATCAGACTCACGCAAAGGGATAAATGGCCGGCCCGGACCGGCCATTTGTCCGCCTTTTGACGAATACGTTCTGCGGAACCTATCACAAGCGCAAACGGGGAGGACCGGATGAGTCCGACAATCGTAACCATATTTGGACTGATTATATGGATGCTGATCCTGGTGGGCGGCCTCGGCGTCTACCGCACCTTCGTGTCCGCCACGACAGGACGGGCCGCCAACCAGTTTTCACCCACGGGCGAGGATGTCTCGGCTTTCTCCGCGCGCCTATGCCGGGCCCATGCGAACTGTTACGAGTTCGTGCCCTTTGCCCTGGCAGCCCTCGTCTTCGCCGTGGCGACGAACGGCACGGGCATCACCGACGGCCTGGCGCTGATCTTTCTGGCGGCCCGCATCGCGCAATCCACCATTCACGTCCTCTCGACAAGCGTTCCGGCCGTGCTGCTGCGCTTCGTGGCGTTCCTGGTCCAGATCGTGATCCTGGCCTATTGGTCGATCCGTTTTTTGACCATCGGCCTCGGGGCTTAAGGAGGGTGCACTATGATAAATCGTATACTGATCGTGCTCTTTGCCGCCAGCCTGTTTGCCGCCCCCGCCTGGGCCGATCAAAAAGAGGACGAGCAGGCGGTGCTGACGCTCATCCAAGCGTTCTTCGACGCCATTCATGCCCGTGACGCGAACGCCATGGCGGGCATGATGCGCGCCGACGGCCAGCTTCTCGCCGTCATCGATACGGAGGAAGGCGAACAGATCCTGCGCCGGAGCAACGCGGAGTATATGGCGCGCCTGCCCGAGGGAGACAGCGTTATGACCGAACGCATGTGGAACCCGACAGTCATGGTCCACGGTTCCATCGCCCTGGCCTGGACGCCTTACGATTTCCATGTGGACGGCGAGCGCGCCCATTGCGGCGTCAACGGCTTTACGCTTGTGAAGGAAGACGGCCGCTGGATAATCGACGGCGCGGTCTTCACGGTCGAGCCCGAGGGCTGCGCGGACAGTCCCCTCGCGCCTTTGACCGCACCTTGAACGCACATACGGCAACAAATATGGAAACAGGAGCGCTGCCATGCGAGCACTGACGATCTTGGGCGCTGCGGCGCTGGCCCTGCTGAGCGGACCGTCCCATGGTCAGGACCAGGACGAGCCCTCCCGCCATGCCCGGTCCGTCGCGGCCGGATATAAGGCGGCGTTCATCTGCAGCGCCACCTTCAATGGGGGCCGGTCGCTGGCCGAGATCGAAAGCGACGAACTGGCCCGCGCCTATCCCGATTACCGCAGCGTCGCCGCCGATCTGCCCGCCGCGTCTATCGATAAAGACGCCAAACGGGTCTCGGTGGCCTTCGCCGACGACATGCCGCCGCGCATCGCCCAATGGCGGCCCTATCTGGGTTGCGCGCAACTGCCCATGGGCGCCGGGCCTGACGCCGTGACCGTCCTGCCCCGGATCGATCTGCCGGGCCGCCCCGCCGATCTGGCCGACAGACCGTGGCCGGACGGTGACAGGCTGCCGCGCCAGGAACCCGTCCTGAGCAATCAGGCCAGGGCGGCGCTGGATGACGCCGTGAATGCGGCCTTCGACCGCGCAACCTACGGGGAGGGCACGGAGACCACCGCCGTCATGGTTTTGAAGGACGGGCAAATTCTTTCCGAGCTGTACCGGGATGGCTTCGATCTTCATACGTCGCAACGCACCTGGTCAGTTGCCAAGAGCATCGCCGCCACCGTGATCGGCGCGGCCGCACAACAAGACCTGCTCGACGTCAAGGCGCCCGCGCCCATCCCGGAATGGTCCGCCCCCGGCGATCCGCGCGCAGCGATTACGCTGGAACAGTTGCTGCATATGTCGAGCGGCCTTTACAGCGGCGCGCGGGGCAACCGGACCGATTATGTCTATTTCGGCGGCAGCCTCGTGACCGAGCGCGCCACCGCCAATCCGCTGGAAGCGCCGCCGGGCAGCCGCTGGAAATATGCCAACAACGATACCATGCTGGCGATCCGGGCCCTGCGCGCCGCGATCGATGACGATCAGGCCTATCTGCGCTTTCCGTTCACGGCGCTTTTGCACAAGATCGGCATGTGGCACACCATGCCGGAGACCGACTGGCAAGGCAATTTCGTCCTGTCGAGCCAAGTCTGGACCACGGCGCGGGATCTGGCGCGGCTCGGCCTGCTCTATCTGAATGACGGCGTGTGGAACGGTGAGCGCATCCTGCCCGGGGGGTGGACGGACTATGTGCGCACGCCCGCGCCGTCCCAGCCGCCGCGTGTTTTCGGTTATGGCGCGCAGTTCTGGCTTTACAATCAGACCCAAGACATTCCGGATGACGCTTTCGCCGCCAGGGGACACCGGGGGCAATATGTGGTGATCGTCCCCTCCCGGCAAATCGTGATCGTGCGGCGCGGCTATGACGAATCCGGCGGTACCCAGTTCGACCTGACCACATTCACGCGGGATGTGATCGCCGCCCTGCCCTGATCCGCGCGGAAGGATATCGGGATGATCCGCATACTGTCCTGGCTGATTGGCATTGCGCTGTTTGCCGCCGGCCTGGCCGTGACCGCCTGGTTCCTGAGCGGCCCGCCCGCGCCATTGCCAAAAGGCCCGCTGACGGTGGCGCCCGCCGTAACATCCGGGCCTGCGGCTCTCGGCAGCTTCCGCATTATCCTGGAGACCGGCGCGAGGCCCCGCCTGACCATCACCCAGGACGGGCGGGCATACCCGATTTTTCAGTCATCGGAAGGTCAACGCTTTGTCGCGTTGAGCCGGGTCGCTACACAGGTCCATCATGGCCGGGGGCTGTTCCGCATCGACGACAAACGCCGCCTTGCGGCCTGCACAAGGCAGCATATCGCGGATATGACCGTAAATGTACAGATACTGACGATAAGCGGCCATCTGGACTGCCCTGACGGCCCGGCGCCCTATGTCCTGACCTTCAGCGCCGACGGGACCAGTCGTCTTGACTTTTCTCTTGAAACGGACGGCCAGGAAAACGCCGATCACGAGATCCGCCTGCATCTGATCGGCGCGTCGGACAAGGACGAAGCCTTTTTCGGCTTCGGCGCGCAATTCACCCATACGGATATGAAAGGCAAGCGCGTACCCATCCTGGTGTCCGAACAGGGGATCGGGCGCGGGCTTCAGCCCATCACCTTTTTCGCCGATTTGCTTTATGATGGCGCGGGCGGCGACTGGTCCACCACCTATGCACCGTCGCCCCATTTCATCAGTTCCCGGATGTGGGGCCTCGACCTGCAAACCTCCAACTACACGATTTTCGATTTGCGCCGGAAAGACGAGGTCATCGTCACGGCCGCTTCCGGGCGGCTCAAAGGCGCCTTCCTTGCAGGCCGCACGCCTCTCGATCTGATCACGGCCCACACGGACCGCACCGGCCGCATGCGCCCGCTGCCCGATTGGATCGGGCATGGGGCCGTGCTCGGTATCCAGGGCGGTACGCAGACCGTCCGAACCAAGATCGCCCGGGCCGAAGCGGCGGGCGTGCCCATCGCGGGCGTCTGGCTGCAGGACTGGGTGGGCCAGCGCGTCACCTCCTTCGGCAAACAGCTCTGGTGGAGCTGGACGCTCGACGAGGACCGCTATCCCGGCTGGGATGGGATGGTGGCGGAGCTTTCCGCCAAAGGCATCGAGACGCTCACCTATATCAATCCCTTTCTGGTGGATACGGAGGAGGCGCCCGGCCCCCGGCGCAACCTGTTCCAGGAAGCAAAAGCGCGGGACTTTCTGCTGAAAGACGCGTCCGGCGAACCGGTGATGGTCCAGATCACCTCCTTTTCCGCCGCCATGGTCGATCTGTCGAACCGCGAAGCCTGGAACTGGCTCAAGACTGTCGTCAAAAGCGAAGTGATTGCGGCCGGCGCCATGGGATGGATGGCGGATTTCGGCGAAGCAGTCCCCTTCGACGTGATCGCCGATCGTGTGGAGGGCGGCGCGGCCTTTCATAATGCCTATGCGGATCTTTGGGCCGAGTTCAATCGCGAGGTGATCGAGGAAAATGGCCTCGGACGGGAGGCGATCATCTTCCACCGCTCCGGCCACGCGTTTGCCCATGCCCATGCGCCGCTTTTCTGGCTGGGCGATCAGCTCCCCACCTGGGACCGTTATGACGGGCTGAAAAGTACCGTCACGGGGCTGATGACCAGCGGCGTTTCCGGCCGGGCGCTGGTCCATGCGGATATCGGCGGCTATACCACCATCGACAGTCCGATCAAGAACTATCACCGCTCGAAAGAACTGTTCATGCGCTGGGCGGAGATGTCGGCCTTCACGCCCGTCTTCCGTACCCATGAGGGTAATCGTCCGGAGCGCAACCATCAGTTCGATACGGATAACGAGACGCTCGATCATTTTGCCCGCATGGCGCGGCTGTTTGCCTGTCTCGCGCCCTATCGCGCCGAACTGAACCGGGAGATCGCAGCTCATGGCTGGCCGATGGTCCGCCTGCCCTTCCTTCACTATCCGGACGACCCGGTGATCCGCGCCATCACCCATGAAAGCTTCATGCTTGGATCCGATCTTTTCATCGCGCCGGTGCTGGACCCGGGCGTGAGCCAAATCGAGACATATCTGCCCGAAGGGTCTTGGATCCATGGCTGGACGGGGCAATCCTTTTCCCAAGGCAAACACCGGATCGCAGCGCCCATGGGCGAACCGCCCGCCCTCGTCCGCGCCGACAGCCGCCACGCCCAGGCCTTGCTCGCCTGTTTCGAAGGCTGAGAGCTACCCGGACCGTTTAACCGTTCGGACACGGAACCGGCGCTAAGAACACCATCGTCCGTACCAATTTGAGTCAGAATGGCACAGTGCCGATCACAATGCTCCGGGTCAGGCGGAAAGACCTGCCGCTCCCCTAAAATTGCCGCAATCATTCGCCACGTCGACCCTTCGACGTGCGGGTGATCCGTCTCCGACCGTCTGACAGCATGGGGACCTTCAAGCCGAACCGGGATCGTGCAGCCGAGGCATGCAGAATCCTTCGTACGATCACCAGACAAACGGACACCCGGCGCACTGCACGATCGGACCGTCCCCAGCCATCAGACCGCAAACAGTGAGGACTGAGCCATGACCACTTCCTTGCCCTTCAATTTGATCGATTTTCAGGGGTTCCTCTGGGACATCCAGACGGACGGCACCGTCGGAACCGGATCCAGCGCCTTTGACGGCGGCGGCGCGCTGAACTCTTCCGACTTCGACACGGTGTTAACCGGCGATACCCAGCTCGACGGCCGCCAGGTCGTGATCACGGATCTGATCGACGGTACGACGATCGACCGGACCCGCACGATCTACGCGCCCGACGACGATGATTTCATCCGCTATCTGGAAACCTTCACGAATAACGGCACCAGCACCCAGACCTATACGGTCACCTATGAGACCAGCCTGGATTCCGATCTCGACACCACCGTGCTCAACACCAGCGACGGCGATACTACGATCGAGGCGGCCGACACCTTTTACATCACCGACGATTCCGCCGACGGCAATGGCGGCACGGATCCCGTCATCACCCATGTGGTGGGCAATGCGGATGCCGCGGGCTTGACCGGAGATGTCATCGATTTCAGCTACAACATCACTTTGGCCCCTGGTGAGACGGCCACCTTCCTCATCTTCCTCAATCAGGCGGCCAGCCTGGGCGATGCCAATGATGCGGTGGACGAACTGACCAATCCGGGTGCGTCGCAACTGTTCGGCCTGACGGGCGAGGAGATCGCCTTCCTGGATAATTTCACCATCGATCCGGACAATGCGCCGACGGACGCGGAAGACAAGGCCGACGGCACGGACGGCAGCGATATTCTGTTCGGTGAGAACGGCGACGACTCTCTCGACGGCGGCGACGGCGACGACTTCCTCTCCGGCGGCACAGGCGAGGACGATCTGAAAGTCTCCGGCGGCAACAACTCCCTGTCCGGCGGCGACGGCAATGACAGCCTGTCCAGTAATGGCGGCAACGACTTCCTCGACGGCGGTCAGGGTGATGACGATATCAAGGACAAAGGCGGCAACAATACCGTGATCGGCGGCCTCGGCGACGATGATATCAGCACGGGCGACGGCCGCGACATCATCGATGCCGGCTTCGGCAACGACACGGTCAAGGACAAGAACGGCGCCAATATCATCACCCTGGGCGAAGGCGATGACGAGTCGAGCACCGGCAGCGGCAACGACCAGATCACCGGCGACGACGGGGCCGATGTTATCAAGGACAAGAACGGCATCAACAATATCGATGGCGGCGCCGGGAACGATGAGATCAGCACCGGCAGCGGTCTCGATTTCATCGACGGCGGCGACGGCAACGACATCATCTCCGACAAGGGCGGTGTGAATGAAATCGACGGCGGAACGGGTAAAGACGAAATCAGCACAGGAAAAGGCAGAGATTAAATCGAGAGCGGCGACGGCGATGACGTCATTTCCGACAAGGGCGGCTATAACGAAATCGATGGCGGCATCGGCAATGATACCATCGAGTCCGGTAGCGGCACCGACTTCATCGAAGGCGGCGATGGCAACGATACGATTACGGACAAAGGCGGCTACAACGAAATCGATGGCGGCATGGGCAATGACATCATCGAGACCGGCAGCGGCACCGATTTCATCGATGGCGGCTCGGGCAATGACGTGATCGACGACCGGGGCGGTGACAATGTCATCGACGGCGAAGACGGCAACGACACCATTACCCTGAACGGCAGCGGCAACAACGCCGTTGAAGGCGGTACGGGCGATGACACGATCACGGCTGGCCGGGGCGATGATATCTTCATCTTCAGCGATGGCGACGGCGACGACACCATGATTGATTTCGCCGACCGCGGGAACGACGTGCTGATCCTGTCGGGCGTCGCCGGAGCGTCCTGGTCCCAGTTCCTGGATGACGCCAATCAGGTCGGCGACAATGTGGTCTACGACACGCCGGGCGGCGACTCGATTACGTTCCTTGACGTGGAACTGAACGATCTAACCAAGGATCTGTTCGCGTTCGACGATTCGTTCGACGCTTTCGCCGTGAGCTTCTGATCCTTACACGGATCAAGAACTCAGACAAGCCGCCTCCGGAACCGGTCCGGAGGCGGTTTTTTTATTTAGAATGTATAGCCGATGGCGAAACCGCCGAACCATAGCTCCGGCGAGCCGCGGTCCTTGACAATGGGGCTGTCGACGGCGTCGTTGATCCGGCGCCGGTAGGATATGGCGGTGTTGATGTTCCAGTGCTTGGTGAACATATAGCGCCCACCCACGCGGATGCCTGTCTCGTACCAGCCGTCATCGGGATCGAACGTATCCAGGCCCGAGGCCGCCGCCCCCGCCTGGCTCACCCCGTAATAAGCCTGCATGAATTTTTCCGAGCCATAGGTCGCGAACGGTCCCAGATCGAGCGCGATCCGTTTCGTGACCAAACCGCGATACCGCAAAGACAGCCGCACCGTATCGCCGTTATGGCCGCCCGCCACGTCCTTCAGATAGGTGGCATCGAGGGTCAAGGCGTCCTTGCGCGTGGGCGATGCGATGAAGGGCAGATTGAACGCAACGAAGCCGCCCACTTCCACAGCGGCATCGATGACCGGCAGCCGCGCGATCACCGGATCGCTGGCATCCGTGTCACGCCGGGCCCGAAAGCCCATGGCCGGCCCCGCCTCGATAAAACGGAAATGCACGAGATCGGCCCGAAGCCCCGTTCCATCGGTACCCACCGAATAACGGGCCCCCCACCGTGCCCGGGCCACGATGAACGGAATCGCCCGGTATTCGTCCGAGCCTTCATATTCCTGAGCGAACCCGGGACCGATGCCGAGGGTCAGGCGCAGCTTCATATCGTTCTTCTGAAGAGCGGGCTTTTCGTCCGCTGCGCGCGCGCCGTCCGGCGCCCAAGCGCCCAAGACCGCCGCCATCAGATAGCCTAGAAACCGGCCAGTCCGGGCCCAGCCGTTACGCGCCTCAAACACCACAATCATGAAAACGTTCCAAAACAGGGACTGTCAGGATAGGGATAACCTGTTCATCCCCTACCGGAACGGCTTTGGAGCCGGTTCCGCCCTTCACTCACAAGGCAACACTAAAAGGACCCGCCCGAAAGGCAAGTTTCGATTGCCGGATCTTTCTTCAGGAGACGGGTTTAACAGCCGTGTATAGGGAAATCGACCCGGCAATGGTGGCCACGCGCCAGCGCTCGGTCACATGGGCAAAACCGCAATCTGTCAGAAGACGCGGCAGGATCCCGTCCGCATTGGCCTGGGTGGCGGCAAAGCCGTCGAGCATCTGGGTCATGAAGAACCCGGCCCTGACAAGCCCGGACTGGGGCCCGTAATCAGCGATCGTCATGGCCCCGCCGGGGATCAAATGCCGGTACGCCATATCGATAATGCTGGCTTTGCCGTCAACGGGCACTTGATGGAGCACCAGGCTGCTCACCACCTTGCTGACGCCGGCATTGGCCACTTCCATGGGCCACTGATGGCCGAGCCCTTCGAAAAATGCGATATCCGCATGGGCGCGGACCGCCTTGGCCTTGGCGATGGCCAGCACCGCCGGATCCGGATCGAGACCGATCATCCGGGCCTCGGGCTCATAGGCTTTCATTTGTATGAGGAGCGTTCCCGTACCGCAGCCGATATCGAGCACCACATCCTGCGGATGGAGATCCACTGCCTCGATCATGGCGGGACGCCATGCATCCTCGCGCATGATCAAACCGATCAAGGTGTCGTAGACCGGCGTCAGCCAGCGGAAGCGCAGGGCCGGGACATAATCGGGATCCGGTTTCCTCATGCGGCTCTGTCCATCATGGCCTCTTTCCATTGGGGGGATGATTTCGCCACCCCAGCGGGAAGACAAAGAGTGTCTCGAAACGGGCCGAAAGGCCGGATCGGCACAATAACGGCTGACCTCTTATGCGCCCGTACCGTGTATTGAACCCGATCCCGTGTCCGATCTCAATCGCGGACGGCCCGGATCATGGGAGCCCCGGAGGCGAGACCGGGCAGACTTACCAAACCTTAGGATTACGCATTTAAGAAGTATAAGCATTCTTCGTGTGCTGAGGGTAAAGGTCTGCCTCCATCCCAAGTCAGACCCGCCCCGGCTCTCAAGAAGGCCGCAATGCTCCGGCGGCGCCTTGCGCTTGCGCTCATGACAAGAGTCAGACCCGGCAGCCGCTGGACCCGGCGATCATTTGAAACGCGCAAGACAAAGCAAAATGAAGACGTCAACATTACATGAAGTCCATGACCTTACTGGCATGCATCGTGCACCCCCTTCTTTCGATTTTAGTTTCGGGCCGTAGGAGCGAGACCGATGAACAGCTTTGATACTCTTCAAACGGTGGTTCAGCAGAACCAGATCCGGATTGCGCAGGCATTGGCCTTGGCCGATACGGCAATCGACGTCGCCGGCGCCGAAGGCGTCAAAATCGATCGCAAGATCACCGAGGCCATCAAGGCCGAGATCGGTCCGCTCAAGACCTTGTCGGGCGGCGCGGAAATGGCCGATTTCAAGATCGCCATTGTCGGCTCCCAGAGCACGGGCAAGAGCACCTTCGTCAATGCCTGGCTGGGCTTCGACCTGTTGCCCACGGACTCCAAGCGTTGCACCCAGGCACCGATCCAACTGCTGGCCGCGGGCGATCAGGCCCAGCGTCTCGATATCGAGATGTTCAGCAAGGAAGAGTTCGAAGACCGCAAGCGCAAGCTCTTCGACAAGGCCAAGGTGGATGACGCGGAGGGGCGCAAAGCCAAGGCGGAACTGGAGTTCATCACCCGCCGCCAGGAAGCGTTCCAGACCCTGATCGACAATGCCCAGCAGTCGATCACCTTCCGGGAATTCTCCGAGATCAGGGATACACTGACCAAATTCGTCACCGATCCCGAGCACGCCATGGCCGTGAAGGAACTGCGGCTCTACACGAACCATCTGGACGATCTGGAAGGCGTCGTGCTCTACGATATTCCGAGCCTGGACTATGGCCTGGGTGTCGAAGAACTGGCCGACCGCCGGATCATGCGCGAATGCGACATGGTGATCCTGGTCCAGAACGCCAAGACGCCGACCATCATGCCGTCGGAGAAATATATGGCGAAATTCCTTCAAGAGAAGGCCCAGAACTTCGCCGTGTCCGAACGCCTGTTCGTGTTCCTCAACGGCGCGGATCTGTGCGACTCCAAGGAAGTCTGCACCAAGAATTTGGAACTGGCGCGCCGGGAATGGAAGCGGGTCGCGGGCCTTCCGGCTGATCATGTCCAGATCGGCTCCGCCCTGCTCGGCCTCAGCGCGGGCGGCGCCTATCTGCGCGAAGACACCCGCGAGGCCCATGGCGGCGATGACGGCCTTCAGGAACGCGCCGAGGTTCTGCTGCAATATCTGCATCCGGACGTCTCGCGGATCACCGAAAAGAACATCACCGAAGCCGTGGACGAAATCGCGGGCGTCTCCAGCTTCCGCCGTCAGATCAAATCACTGCTGCGCGAAGAACGCGTCGCCCTGTTCCGGGCAAAATGCGATTCGGCCGTGTTCGAAGTGCGCCGCCTGTCCCAGCAGGTGCTGGAATCCGCCGTCACCGTTTATTCCGACAATGTGGAAACGGCCCGGCGCAAGGTCCAGGACACTTGGCGGCTCGACTTCGCCAAATGGCGCTCCGACTATGTGGAAACCGAGATCGAGGCGGCCGTCAACGAAGCCTTCGACAAGTTCCAGAGAGCCGCCAACGCCAACACGGCGATTTTCGAGAAATACCAGGCGCTGATCGACGAGCATGTGGCCGTCGCCCGCCGCGAGGAAGCCATCAAGGCGCGCGTGTTCTCCCGCCGTCACAGCTCCTACAGCCATCCGGAACTGGCCAATGCGGCCTGGCGCCGGGAACTCAGCACGGAAATCAAGGCCTCGCTCGACCGGCTGAGCGACGAGCTGGCGGAGTCCATGTATAATCAGCTCTCCGACCTTCTGGAGACCATGCAGGCCAAGCTGTGGAACGATCCGAAAGTGGTCGAATTGCTGATCGGCTCGCCGGAGCTGTACCGGGCCAAGCTGAAGGCCGCGATCGACGCGCTGATCCTGCGCTACTCCCGCCCGCTCATCGAGGCGACCGTGATGGCGCCCCGCGACACCAAGCTGCGCCAGGACGTCAAGACCAAGCTGCGCAACGATCTGATGTCCCTTGCGTCTTATGCGGAACGCAGCATGGAAGCCAACGGCATCAAGGTGACCAGCGAAGACGAAAAAGACCGCGCCCGCCTGTTGGAGATCCTCGACATCGACGCGCAGGCCACCGGCGAGACGGCCAATGGCAAGAAGAAGACGTCCGACCGGGCCGACCTGCTGGCTTTCATCGACCGGCCCGGCTTCGCCCAGTGTCTGGCGGAACAGCAGAAGAACGCGGATGAGGATCCGGATCTGTGGTTCCAGGAAGTCGAGCGGGAAGTGAAGGACGATCTGGAGTTCATGGAATCCTATCTGCGCCGGGAAGTGTTCTTCGCCTCCGGTGTGGCGGAATTCCGCGACCAGGAACTGCGCCGCCTGCGCGACGACTTCTCCTCGCGCCAGGCCTATTGGGAAGGCATCATCGACAATGCTTACGAGCGCCAGGACGTGGAACTGCTGAAAGCCTTGCCGAGCCATCTGAAAGTGGACGAACAGTTCACGGAAATCAGCACGGCCATCGCCAGCCTGAAGCAGGCGCTCGCCGAAACCTCCGTTTAAACGCGCCGTTACGGCATCCACAGGGGGAGCGCCCGTCCTGGAAACAGGGCGGGCGTTCTCTTGTTGACCCCTCCCCTTCCCCCGATTGAAAATCGCCGCCCGATCGGACACTCTGACGCCAGTCTTCATGGGGGTTGGGCATGGGCAGCGCGGTCCTGGACCGGTTCAAATACGTCTTTTCGATCGACCTGCGAACGCTGGGCCTGTTCCGCATCGCGCTGTCGGTGGCGCTGCTCTTTGCGCTTTTCGTCCTGCTGCCCGATATCGGCGCGTTTTACACGGATCAGGGCGTCCTGCCCCGGGCCGATGCCGTCCATTTCCTGAACGAGCGGCGCTTCTCGCTCCTGATGGCGAACGGCTCTTATTGGTTCGCGGCTCTTTTCTTCCTTATAGGAATCGCGGCGGCGCTTTGTCTCCTGGTGGGATACCGCAGCCGCCTGTCGGCCTTCGTGGCTTGGATCGTGTTCGTCTCCATCGTCAACCGCAATACGCTTATTTATCAGGGCGGGGACAGCCTGTTGCCGCTGCTCCTGTTCTGGGCCATGTTCCTGCCCATCGGCGCCCGTTTCGGAATCGACGGCGCACTGGACAAGACCCGCAATCCTCAGCCGGCCCCTTATTTCTCGGTCGCCACCATCGGCCTGCTGCTCCAGGTGATTTATGTCTATGTCTTCGGCGCGCTTTTGAAGACGAGCCCCCAATGGGTTTCCGACGGCACGGCGATCTATTACGCGCTGCATCTGGACACCTTCGCCACGCCTTTGGGCCATTGGTTCCGCCAATTCGGCGGCGCCATGCAGGCGCTGACGATTTATGTCTGGTGGCTGGAACTGCTGGCGCCCTTGCTCATGTTCGCGCCGGTCTGGACCGACCGCTTGCGGCTTATGGGCCAGGCGCTGCTCATCAGCATGCATATCGGCTTCCGCCTGTTCCTCAATATCGGCCATTTCTATCTGGCGAGCATCGCCTCGCTGCTTACCTTCACGCCGCGCCTGTTCTGGGAGGTTATGGACCGGCGCTACTGGTCCGAGGATCAGCGCAAGATCACGGTCTATTACGATGCACCGTGTACGTTCTGTTTCAAGGTCTGCCTGATTCTGCGGGAGTTCTTCCTGCCCAACACGGTGCGCATTCTGGAAGCCCAGTCGGACCCGGAGATCGGCGCCATTCTGGAGCGGGATTTCACCTGGGTGGTGACCGACGCGGCCGGCAACCGCCACACCCATTGGGACGCGCTCACTTTCGTCACGAACCAGTCCCTAATCCTGAAACCGGTCGGCTGGGTCGTGTGGGCCATCGGCGCGATTGGGCTTGGCAACCGGCTTTACACGACCATCGGCAACAGCCGGGACGCTCTGGGCGCGATCACCGCCACCGCCCTGCCCTTCCGCGCCTCGGTTTTCAAATTAGGGCCCATACGGAGCGCCTTGCTCGGCTTTCTGGTCGCCGTCTGTTTCGTGTGGAACGTCAAGGAACAGACGGGCGCGCAGAACCTGCCCGTCGCCATCCCCAAACCGGTGGACGCGGCCGTGCACTTTTTGCATTTGCGCCAGCGCTGGGCCATGTTCGCTCCCCATCCCCATATGCGCGACGCCTGGCCGGTGATCGAAGGCACGACCCTCGATAAACAGACCGTGGATGTCTATAAGCTCGCGCTCGGCGCGCCGTCCACGGAAAAACCGCGCTACATTTCCCATCATTTCGAGAGCTACCGCTGGCGGAAATACCTGAACCGGATCTTCTATCGCGGCGACAAGCAGAAACTCTCCATTCTGTATGCGAAATATCTCTGCCGCCGCTGGGATGACGCTTTTGGCGGCCGCCAGTCCTTGAAACGGCTGACCATCACGCTCAACGAAGCGCGTACCCAGCCCGGCTTCAAACCACGCAGCCACAACCAGGTCCAGGCTCTCTCCTGGTCCTGTCGCCGCAAGATGGTGTTGTAAAAAGCTGCGGACTTAGGGTCAGGACCCATAAACGGTTGATGCCGTGACGGGTCGGCTTTGCCCGCTG
>CAZTCJ010000087.1:0-15355 GCA_964612085.1 uncultured Alphaproteobacteria bacterium | reverse complement strand
GGGCCTTTCGAGGCCCGGATCGCGTTTTCCGGATCGCCGCCCGGGTCGGTCGCGCGAGGCGTCCAGCGATGGGCGTCCCAGATGAATGGCCATCCCCCGCTCACGCGGGGACAGAACCCGGCTTACAGGCCATCTGGCGCTTTTTTCCTCAGGTTGAGGAGAACGAAAATGGGACGCATATTCGACGATGTCGTGAAGGATTTCCCGCCGGAGCGTAAGGCGCGGATCAAGGCGCGTGCGGACGAACTGTGCCTGCGCGATAAAGGATCTTCGATGGACTATGATGATGTCGTCTTAAGCCGCAGGAGCATTCGCGGCTACAAGCCCGATCCGGTGCCGAAGGCTGTGATCCAGGAAATCATCCGGATCGCCATGCGCGCGCCGTCGTCGCTCAATACCCAGCCCTGGAATTTTTATGTGGTTTCCGGAGAACCGCTCGACCGGATCCGTGCGGGCAATACGGAGCGTAATCTGGCGGGCGTGCCGGACTCCCGCGAATTCCGTAGCCATGGCGCCTATGAAGGGGTGCACCGGGAACGCCAGATCGAGATCGCCAAGCAGCTTTTCGCGGCCATGGGGATCGAGCGGCACGACAAGGAGAAACGTCAGGACTGGGTGTTGCGCGGCTTTCGGCAGTTCGACGCGCCTGTGTCCATCGTCGTGACCTATGACCGCTCGATCCATGGCGGCGATATCGCACCGTTCGACTGCGGCGGCGTCGCCAATGCCCTGGTCAATGCCGCCTGGTCGCGCGGGCTCGGCTGCGTCATCAACAGCCAGGGCATCATGCAGTCGCCGGTCGTGCGGGAGCATGCGGGCATTCCGGACGATCAGGTCATCATGATCTGTATCGCCATGGGGTATCCTGACGAGAGCTTTCCGGCGAACGACGTGGTGTCCCGCCGGAAAGCGGTGGATGAGGCCGCGGTCTTTGTCGGTTTCGAGGAGTGACGCGTCTGGGCGTTCAGTCGATCTGCGGCGCGTAAGACCCGAACGACCATTCATAGCCTTCCGGATCGAGAACACGGTAGCGGCGGGTTCCGAAGGGCGTATCTTCGGGCGGATAGACGATCCGGGCGCCTGCGTCTTTGGCGCGCTGGAAATGGGCGTCCACGTCCTCCACGACACAGTAGACGCCGCGCCCCGCCGGTTGATCGGCACTGCCTTCGGGGCGTTGTTCATCGCGGCCCGTGCCCAGCATGATCGCGCCGCCCGCGAACGTCATTTCCGCATGCATGATCTGGCCCGTATCGTCCTCGAAGGCCTGCGATGTCTTGAAGCCGAACGCAGTCTCCAGAAAGGCCATGGCGGTCTTGGCGTCTTCATAGCCGAAATAGGGTACGAACCCGGGTTTGCTCTGGCTCATACGGTCCCTCCTTTTTGCAATGCTGTCTGGCTCCGGGCCCCGATCTATGACCTTCCCTTAACCTGCTATAGTCTTCCCCGTAAAACTGGGAGGGCAGAATGTACGCTGTTCAGCTGACAGAGTCATATTTTCCGGCGCAGGCGGACGACACCATTATCGATACCACCGTCGGCGGTGTCTTGCGCGATGCGGCACAAGCCGCGCCCAATGCGCCCGCGCTCCATGAGGTGACCATGGCCGGCGAGACCGCCCGGCAATGGACTTATGGCGATCTTTTGCAGGATACGGAACAGCTCGCGCTGGCCTTGTCCACGCGTTTTTCGCCCGGTGAGCGGGTGGCGGTGTGGTCGCCCAACACGCCCGAATGGGTGATGATGGAATATGCCTGCGCCCTTGCCGGTCTGACGCTCGTCACGGTCAATCCCGGTTATCAGTCTAAGGAGCTTGACTATGTCCTGACCCAGTCGGGCGCGGTTGGCCTGTTCCTGGTCGAGGAGTATCGCGGCAATCCCATGGCGGCGATCGCCAGGCAGGTCTGTACGGGCAATCCCGCCATCCGGGAAGTGACGGATATGGACGATTGGCGGGCCCTGACGGCGCACGGCGCAAGAGCGGCGTCCCTTCCCGATGTCAAGCCCGACGATCCGGCGCAAATTCAGTATACGTCCGGCACGACAGGCTTTCCCAAAGGCGCATTGCTCAGCCATCGCAGCATCACCAACAATGCCCGCCTGATCGCAAACCGGATCGAGGCGCGCCCGTTCGGCACCTGGCTGTGTTTCATGCCCATGTTCCATACGGCGGGCTGTGTCATTCTCACGCTCGGCGCGGTGCAGACCCGCGCGCGCCTGCTGATGGCCAAGCTGTTCGATCCCATGGCCATGAACAGGATCATCGAGCAGGAACGGGTGAATTTTGCCATGGGCGTGCCCACCATGCTGATCGGCCTGCTTGAGGCCTATGACCGGATGCCGATCGATGTCTCGTCCGTCGATATGGCGATCTCCGGCGGCTCCATGGTGCCGCCGGAACTGGTGCGCCGGTTCCAGGCGACCTATCAGTGCGGCTTTGAGATCGTCTATGGACAGACGGAAACCTCGCCTGTCATCACCCAAAGCTGGACGGACGATACCATCGAGGATGTCTGCGGCTCGGTCGGGCAGGCGCTGCCGTGTACGGAGGTCTCGATCCGCGATGTGAAAACCAACGCGGTCGCGCCGTTGAACACGGTGGGGGAGATCTGTTCACGCGGCTATCTCAACATGATCGAATACAACGACAATCCGGAAGCGACCGAAGCCACCATCGACCGGGACGGCTGGCTGCATACCGGCGATCTCGGCACCATGGATGCGCGCGGCTATGTGGCGGTGACCGGCCGGGTGAAGGAGATGATCATCCGGGGCGGGGAAAATCTGTTCCCGGCCGAAATCGAAAACGTCCTGATGGATCACCCGGATATCGCCGAAGTGGCGGTGGTCGGGGTGCCCGATCCCAAATGGGGGGAGATCGCCATCTGCTTTTACCGCTCCGTCAGCGGCACCCCCATCGATGCGGAAGAGCTGGTGCGCCATTGCCGGACCCATCTGGCGGCCCAGAAGACGCCCGCCCGCTGGATCGCCGTCTCGTTTTTTCCCCTGACCGGATCGGGCAAGATTCAGAAATTCATCCTCAGGGATCGATATGTCGAAGGGGCATTCGACTTATAATTGGGTACGCGCGGGCAAAAAACTTATCGCGGTTGTTTATGCGCCAAGCCTGCCTCTTGCCTTGATAAAGCAGTCCTCTATTGTGGTATGTAAGGGTCGTATTAACGATCGGGTCTGACATCAAAGGGACACATCTGATGGCGTTTAAAACAGCTTTTCTTTCCGCCGGTCTCACGCTTGCGACCGTTTTCGCGGCACCGGCTTTCGCGCAGGACGCAGAGGCAATCAAGCGCGGTAAGCAGGTTTACCGCCAGTGCATGACCTGCCACGTGGTCAAGCCCGGTCAAAACCGGATCGGCCCGAACCTGTACAATGTGATGTGCCGCAAGGCGGGCTCCCTGGATGGGTTCAACTATTCTCCGGCTCACAAGGCTTACGGCGTTGTCTGGACGCCGGAAACGCTCGATCCGTATCTGAAGGATCCGCGCACGACGATCCCGGGTAACCGGATGGCTTATGCCGGTCTGAAAAACGACCAGCAGCGCGCCGATCTGATCGCCTATCTGGCCTCCGACGAAGTCTCTCCCGACTTCCCGGAAGACGGCCAGTGCGCGGCTGCCGAGTCCGACGGCATGTAAGAACCGGATCGGGCCTGCGGGCTCACGATCGAAAAAAGAGCGGCCAGTCATCGGATTGGCCGCTTTTTTCATGCCTGAAGGGGGCAGGGCAAGCCCCCGAAGAGGTAAAGCGCTGCCCAAAGTGTCCAGCAGACTTGACGCCTCACCCTTTTATAGGGTGGGTACAGTCACGTTCCGTTCCCCTTTTGCCTGGACCTGCCCCATGTCTTTTGCCTTTCCGTTTTCCGCAATTCTCGGCCAGGACGAAATGAAGCAGGCCCTGCTGATGGCGGCGGTCGATCCCGGCATGGGCGGCGTTCTGGTGTTCGGCGACAGGGGTACGGGCAAATCGACGGCGGTGCGCGCGCTGGCGGCCTTGCTGCCCAAGATGACCGTGGTCGATGGCTGCCGCTATGGCTGCGATCCGCAAGCCGGCAAGTGTCTGTACGAAGACTGTCAGGCCCGTATTAAGGGTAAAGCATCCCTTAAGACAAAATCCGTACCCGTACCGGTAGTGGATCTGCCCTTGGGCGCGACGGAGGACCGGGTGGTCGGCGCCCTCGATCTGGAACGCGCGTTGACCAAGGGCGAAAAAGCGTTCGAGCCGGGCCTCCTGGCCCAGGCCCATCGCGGTTTTCTCTATATCGACGAGGTCAATCTGCTCGAGGATCATCTGGTCGATCTGCTGCTCGATGTCGCGGCCTCCGGCGAGAATGTGGTGGAGCGCGAGGGCTTGAGCGTGCGCCATCCGGCGCGCTTCGTGCTGATCGGCAGCGGCAATCCGGAAGAAGGGGAATTGCGGCCCCAGCTTCTCGACCGTTTCGGCCTGGCGCTCGATATCAAGACGCCCACGGACCTCAAGACACGCATCGAGGTGGTGCGCCGCCGGGATGCCTTCGACCGCGATCCCCAAGGCTTCATCGCCAAATGGAAGCGCAAGGATGGGGAGGTCCGCAAACAGATCGAAAATGCGCGGGCCCGGCTGTCCAGCATGACCGTGCCCGACGAGACCTTGGAACTGGCCTCGCGCCTGTGCATGGCGTTGGGGACGGACGGCTTGCGCGGCGAACTGACGCTGATCAATGCGGCGCGGGCGCTGGCGGCCTATGAGGGCGATGAAATAGTCGCTGGATCTTATGTCCAGCGGGTGGCGCCGCCGGCGCTGCGCCACCGTCTGCGCCGGGATCCGCTCGATGAGGCGGGATCGGGCATCAGGGTCGAACGGGCGCTGGAAGAGGTCTTTGGAGCATGACCGAGGGGGAGGCCCTCGATCCCTGGACGGCGGCAAGCCTTGCCGGCGCCTTGACCGCGGTCGATCCCGCAGGGCTCGGCGGCCTCAGCCTGCGGGCGGGCGCGGGCCCCGTGCGCGAGACCTGGCTGGCCCAATTCCGCTCTCTTCTGCCTGCGGAGTGTCCGGTGCGGCGGCTGCCGCCTTACACGGCTGACGACCGTCTGGTGGGCGGGCTCGATCTGGCCGCCACCCTGCGGGCGGGCAAGCCCGTCGCGGCCCAGGGCATTCTCAGCGAGGCCCATGGCGGCATCGTGCTTCTGCCCATGGCGGAACGCCTGCCGCCCGCCAGTGCCGCCCGCATCGCCATGGCCATGGACACCGGCTCCGTCTCCGTGGAACGGGACGGCCTGGGCCTCGTGCTGCCCGCCCGCTTCGGCATTATCGCCCTTGATGAAAGCCTGGAAGACGAGGATGCGCCGCCGCCCGCCTTGACGGAGCGTCTGGCCTTCCGGATCGACCTGCGGGCCACCGGCATCCGCGACATGGGAGATGCTCTTTATACGGCGGATGAGATCGGAAAAGCGCGGGCCTTGCGTGCCGATGTGACGATCAGCGACGCCGTCCGGGAAGCGCTGTGCTCCACCGCCCTGGCGCTGGGCATCGGGTCGTTGCGCGCGCCCTTGCTGGCCCAGCGGGCGGCCTGTGCGGCCGCCGCCCTCGACGGCGTCGAGCAGGCCACTGACGATCATGCGGCGCTGGCCGCGCGTCTCGTCCTCGCCCACCGGGCGACCGTGCTGCCGGCCCTGGAAGACGATACGGAAGAAGAGCCGCCCGAACCGCCTGATGATCCGCCCGACGATCCGTCCCAGGATGACCCCGGCGAGGAGCAGGACCTGTCCGACAAGCCCTTGGAAGACAAGGTCCTGGAGGCGGCCCAGGCGTTCATTCCGGAAGGCCTGCTGGACCGGCTGAAACTGGCGGCCGGGCCGCGCAACTCAAGCGCGGGCGGCGGCGCCGGACAGCTTCAGGCGTCCAAACTGCGCGGCCGTCCCATCGGCACGCGGCGCGGGCTGCCGCGCTCGGGCGCCCGTCTCGACGTGGTGGAGACCCTGCGGGCCGCCGCCCCCTGGCAGGCCTTGCGGCGCGGACAAAGAGAGCAGAGCGCCCGGGTGGAGGTTCGGCGCGACGATTTCCGCGTCAAACGCTTCAAGCGGCGCAACGAGACGACGGCGATCTTCGTGGTCGATGCCTCCGGCTCGGCGGCGGTGCAGCGGCTGGCCGAAGCCAAGGGCGCGGTGGAATATCTGCTGGCGGACTGTTATGTGCGCCGGGATCAGGTGGCGCTGATCGCGTTCCGGGGACAAGAAGCGGAGCTTCTGCTGCCGCCCACCCGCTCGCTGACGCGCGCCAAACGCAGCCTGGGCGCGCTGCCCGGCGGCGGCGGCACGCCCCTCGCCACAGGGTTGAACGCGGCTCTTCAGCTTGCGGACAGCATCAAGCGCAGGGGGCAGACGCCGTTGATCATCGTCCTGACCGACGGCCAGGCCAATATCGCGCGGGATGGCACGCCCGGCCGGGCGCAGGCGGGCGAGGATGCGCTGGCGGCGGCGCGGGCGGTGCTGGCGGAAGGGCTGACGGGCCTCGTCATCGACACCTCGCCCCGGCCCCGGCCCCAGGCCGCCGAGATCGCGGCGGCCATGGGCGCGCGCTACCTGCCTTTGCCGCCGGGCCAGCCCTCGGGCGTATCCGAGGCGGTGCAGGCGGTGATGCGCGCTTCCTGAGGTTCGGCGTCAGCCGTTACCGTGAGTTCTGGCCATCGGTTAAAGACAGCGTCATGATGTGCTTCATGTCAGCACCGGATTGGGACAAGGACGGATCCGACTGGCCGCACCGGGACGCCAGCCGTTTCGTCCGTGCGGGCGGTATCACATGGCATGTCCAGGTGATGGGCGAGGGGCCCGTCCTGCTGCTGGTCCACGGCACCGGCGCGGCCAGCCATTCCTGGCGGGATCTCATGGCCCCTCTGGCGGAGCGGTTCACCGTCGTGGTTCCGGACCTGCCCGGCCATGGCTTTAGCGAGACGCCCCCCTCGCGCCTGCTGTCGCTGCCGGGCATGGCGCGGGCGCTCGACGGGCTGTTGAACGCTCTCGATCTGAAACCGGATCTGGCCGCCGGGCATTCGGCCGGGGTGGCGGTCCTGCTGCGGATGATCCTGGACGGGCGCATTGCGCCCAACGGGCTGGTCGGCGTCAACGGCGCGCTTAAACCCTTCGGCGGGGCGGCGGGCTTTTTGTTTCCGACCATGGCGAAGGCCTTGTTTCTCAATCCGGCCATGCCCCGCATCGTCGCCTGGAGCGCACGGGACCGGGGGCGCGTCGAACGGCTGATCGCCGATACCGGCTCCGCGCTCGATCCCAGGGGCCTTATGCTTTACCAGCGCCTGTTCTCGTCACCGGCCCATGTCTCCTGCACCCTCGGCATGATGGCCCATTGGAATTTGCGTCCCCTGCTGAAGGATCTGACCGGGCTGCGGACGCCGTTGCTGCTGGTGACGGGGGACGGGGACCGGGCCATCCCGCCTGCGGTCGCCCATGACCTCCACGCCCGGCTGCGCCATACGGAGCTTGCCTGCCTGCCGGGCCTGGGCCATCTGGCCCATGAGGAGCGCCCGGACGATGTGGTGGATCTGATCATCCGTCATGGGCAGAGCCAGGGGCTTGCGCTCTGACAATCGCCCCGGTTTGTTTTTTCACACAATCGCTCTAGGGTTTTTAGTCTCGAGAATCTGCCGACAAGGTGCAGCGCCATGCCCATGCCCCCGGACCATCCTCAACGGTTTGTGCTGAATGACGAGGTGCATGCCCGTCCGCCCATGGCCATTCAGTCGCCCATGCGGGTTTCCTATCTGGCGTTTTTCTCCGATTGGCCTTTGCGGGATCAGGATATCCAGCCCATTTGCGACCTGGCGCGCCGGTTCGGTGTTTCCTCGCCTGAGGCCGGCGCCAATCATTTCAAGGCGGATCTGGGCCCGTTCCAGGTCAAATGGGAACGCCATACGGAATTCAGCCGTTACACCTTTCTGGTGGATGGGTGCGTTCCGGACGATCCGTTCTCCGATCCGGCCCTGAATGCGGTGCCCGCCGATTGGATCGCGGACCTGCCGGGGCAGATTATCGTGGCCTCCCACGGGGCCGTGGTCCCCGATGACGGCAAGATATCCGACTACGACGCGCTTTCAGGGGTCCTGTTCGGCGGCCATGCTTTGATCGGCGCCGATGTCTCGGATGCCTCGGCCACCCTGATCACCGATTTCCGGATCCATGCGGACGGCTTCAGCCGGTTTCTGCTGCGCGAACGCGGCATGACCCCGAGACAGGCCGGGCGCAGCGTGCAGCGCCTGCTTGAAATTGATACCTACCGGATGATGGCGCTGATGGCCTTGCCCATGGCGCGGTCGCTGACGCCGGTCCTCAAACAGCACGAACAGGAGCTGGCGCAGGTCACCACGGCCATGGCGGCGGCGGAGGAGCGGGCCGAACCGGTTCTGCTCGACCGGCTGACACGGCTTGCTTCCGCCATCGAAAGCCGGCATGCGGACAGTCATGCCCGGTTCAGCGCCGCCACCGCCTATTACGATTTGGTCCGCCGCCGGATTTCCGAGCTGCGGGAAGAACGCATCCAGAGCCTGCAGACCTTCCACGAATTCATGGAACGCCGCCTGGCGCCTGCCATGGGGACGTGCGAATCCGTGGCCGCCCGGCAGGAATCCCTGTCCCGCCATACGGGGCGGGCAACCCAGCTTTTGATGACCCGCGTCGATGTCATGAACGAACGTCAGAACCAGGCGGTTCTGACCTCCATGAACCGGCGCGCGGAAATCCAGTTGCGTCTGCAGGAGACCGTCGAGGCTCTGTCGACGGCTGCCGTGACCTATTACGTGGTGGGGCTGATCGGCTATGCCGCCAAGGGCCTCAAACAGATGGGTGTGCTGCCCATCAGTCCGGAAATCGCCATCGCCTTGAGCGTTCCGATCGTGGCGGTGATCGTCTGGATGGGGGTCCACCGTGTCCGGAAAATGGTCGTCGAAGGCAAGAACGACAATACCCATCCCGATTGAGACGGCAGTCAGGGGAACCGCGCCATGGACAAGAATTACCTTCTTCTGATCGAGCTCCTCGCCTTCGGCGGGATCGTCCTAGGCTTCGCGTTTCGCGAATTGTGGCTCTTGCGCCGGGATAAGAACAAATCCGATGCCGACAACGGCGGCGGCGATGACGATCCGTCGAAAGACGGTTGACGGGTTACCGGAACCACCAGCGGGGCATGCGGAAGGGCAACATCAGCCGCACTACCGTGCTCGCGAACCGGGTCAGGGACAGGCTTTCATGCATGGCCGTGACGGGCGTGCCCAGCAGATGGGATGACACCAGGGAGCGGGCGTAAAAGGGCGTGTCTTCCAACGTTTTGATGACCGACGCTTGATGGCCCGGATCGCTCCGCGTGGCCCGGGACACGCCCCATAGGGTGCGCGGCAGATCGACCGTATGCGGCGGTTCGAACGGCTCCACGCGGCCCTCCATGTCGAAGCGCAGGGCGAGGGACAGCGGATCGCCGTCGCGCCGCACCGGATCGTAGAGCACGGCCGCGCCGCCGGGAATTTCGGCCCGCGACCAGTTCCACTGAACAAAGCCTTCTTCCAGCGATTCGCTGCCCGCATTGGTGTCGAAATAGCCCGATCCGCTCCAGCGCAGATCGGGCTGACTCAAGGCGACCTCGACCCGTGAGCGCGGCGCGATGGGGCGCCAATGGTGGCGGCCCTGGCGGTCCAGACCGAAGCTCTGTCCATTAAGACCGGACGGGATCAGCCGCACCGTGCCGCGAATGCGCGAGGGCAGCGGCGCGGTGATTTCATCGATGTGGATGGTCAGTCCGGTGCCGTCCCATTCCAGATGGCTCGGCCCGATCGTCAGTGTGGTGTCCGTTGTCGCGAGCGCGTCGCGGCCTCGCTCAGTCATGGCCCAGCGATTGCGCTTAGGCCCATAAAGCGCCACGTTGAGCGCACAGTGATTGGCCGGATCGTGCCGTCCCGACCAGGCGTAATAAGGCGAAAAGACACTGCCGATAAAGGCGATGATGGTCAGGCCGCAACTGCCGTCGTCGCTTAGGGCATCCACATACCACCAGGCATAACCGCCCGGACCGACGGCCGGGTCGAAGCGCGGTCCGCCATCAGACAGCGGGCTGACAGCAGCCCCGACAGCGCCGCCATCGGCACGCCCGCCCCCGGATGAATGCTGCCCCCCGCCAGATAAAGCCCCTTGATCCGTGTACGCGCCTTGGGTCTTTGGAACGATGCCTGCCAGCCGTGTGAAGCCCGGCCGTACAGCGCGCCGCCCGTCTTCGGAAACAGCCTCTCGAAATCCGCCGGTGTCGTCACCATGGCCGGTTCCTGGGGCTCGATCGTCAGCCCGCAACGGCTGAGAGTCTGAAACATCCGATGGGCACATAAGTCGGTCTCTTTCCTGTCGAAGGGATGGCGGTCGCCGGTCGCCGGCGCGTTGATCAGGCAAAACAGGCGCTCACCGCCGGCCGGCGGGGCGTCGTGAGCGTCGCCCCGGTCCTGGGCACAGATATAGACTGTCGGCTCGTCCGGCATATGGCCTTGGGCGATGGCGTCGAACTCGGCCTTGTAGGCGCGCGAGAAAAACACCGTGTGGCGGCACAAGGGAAACTCTTTCACGCGGCCTTCCATCGCCCAGGTCATGGCGGAGAGCGAGCGTGCCTGGACCGGCAGGGCGGGGACGGCGCGCGCGGCATCGGCCCCGAAGGCGCCCGCGCCGAGCGCGCTGGCGTCGGCGTTCAGGATCACCGCGCCCGCCTCGATGCGTTCGCCGGAGGCCAGGGTGACGCTCCGCACGCCGCCTTTTTCGATGCCGATGGTGTCCACATGGGCATTGTAGCGGATATCGGCGCCGCATTTTGCGGCCGCACCCGCAAGCGCCTGAGCCAGGCGATGCATGCCGCCCTCCACATACCAGACGCCGTCCTGCTCCACATGGGCGATCAGCATCAGGGTGGCCGGTGCCTGGAACGGGGAGGATCCGGCATAGGTGGCGTAGCGCCCGAAGAGCTGGCGCAGGCGGTCGTCCTTGAAATAGCGCCCGAGGGCCTGCCACAGCCGGGTGAACGGTTCGATCCGCCACAGCGCGCCCAAGCCGCCCAGGCCCGCATGGCGCACCAGGGAAAACGGGCTGGGGTCGGGATCCTGCATGAAGGAGGTTTCGAGCGTCTGGAAGATTTCGCGGGCACGGGCGCAAAAGGCGAGATAGCGCCGTCCTTCCTCCGGGCCCGAAAAGGCGGCGATGGCGTCGGCGGACTCACGCTCGTCGGCGAACAGATCGAGACGCTCTCCGGGGCCCCAACTGTGGCGGGCCAGCGTTTGGGCCGGCTTGACGTCCAGATGATCGGCAAAGCTCAGACCGGCCCCATCGAACAGCGCCTCGAAAACCCAGCGCATGGTGAACACCGTCGGGCCCACATCGATGGGCCGGTCCTGGGGTTCGAGCGTGCGCATCTTGCCGCCGGGCGCGGCCGCGCGGTCCAGAACCGTCACCGGCAGGCCTTGCGCGCTCAAGGCCAAGGCGGCGCTCAAACCGCCCATGCCTGCCCCGATAATGACGATCCGGTCGTCTGCTGAACTCATATTCCCGCCATTGCCCCATTGACACGGTCTGATCCTGTGTCAGTCTAGCTTGACACTAAAACATGACAAGTTTGATTGACATGAGGCGGATGGTCATGGATATGCCCACACGGATCGAGACAGCTCTTGAAACGGCCATGGCCAGGATCGCCAAGCCCGGTGCGCCGCCGCTTTTGGCGGAAGCCATGCGCCATGCGGTCTTTCCAGGCGGCGCGCGGGTGCGTCCCCAGCTCTGTCTGGCCGTTGCCAAAGCCTGCGGCGACGACCGGCCCGCCTTTACCGATGCCACCTTGGCTGCCATCGAATTATTACACTGCGGCTCGTTGGTCCATGACGACTTGCCTTGTTTCGACGATGCCGGCCTCAGACGCGGCAAACCGTCGGTCCATAAGGCCTATGGCGCGCCCCTGGCCGTCCTGGCGGGCGATGCGCTGATCGTGCTGGCCTTCGAAATTCTGGCGAAATCCAGCATGGGCGTGCCGGAACGGCTGGCGCCGGTCATGCTGACGATTTCCAAGAGCATCGGCATGCCGAACGGCATCATCGCGGGCCAGGCCTGGGAAAGCGAACCGGATCCCGATCTGGAGGCCTATCAGCAGGCCAAGACCGGGGCGCTGTTCGTGGCGGCGACGGCGGCGGGCGCGGCCGCCGCCGGGGCCGATCCGGCCCCCTGGCGCGCGGTCGGCGACTGGCTTGGCAAGGCCTATCAGGTGGCCGACGATATCCGCGACGCCGCTGGCGACGAGGAGGATCTGGGCAAGCCCGTGGGCCAAGACGTGCTCCATGACCGGCCCAATGCGGTCGCCGCCTATGGTCTCGACGGCGCCATGACCAGGCTGTCGGCGCTGGTGGGCGAAGCGGTCGCCGCGATTCCCGACTGTGCCGGGGCCAACGATCTCAAGGATCTGGTGCGGCTCCAGGCCAAACGGCTCGTGCCCAAGAAACTGGCCCAGAGCGCGGCTTGAGGCGCGGCCCCCGTGTTCAAGGACCGCTGGCTCGATTTCCGGGATCGTTTGCTGGCAAGCCCGGGATTCCGCTCCTGGGCCGCCGCCAATCCCTTCACGCGCCCCATCGCCCGCAAACGGGCGCGGGCGCTTTTCGATTTGTGCGCGGGCTTCGTCTACTCCCAGGTCCTGCTGGCCTGTGTGCGCCTCGACCTGTTTGAAAGCCTTCATGAAAAACCGCAAACCGCCGCCGAGCTGGCGGCGCGCACCGGCGTGCCGGAAGAGGGTTTGACGCGCCTGCTCAAGGCTGCCGTCTCTCTTGATTTAGCGGAAAACCGGGGGGCCGCGCGTTTCGGGCTCGGGCCGCTTGGGGCGTCCATGATCGGCAATCCCGGGATCGCCGCCATGGTCGAGCATCACAGCCTGCTTTACGGTGATCTGCACGATCCCCTGGCCCTGCTCGCCGACCGCTCCAAGGACACGGCCCTGTCGCGCTATTGGGCCTATGCCCGCTCGGACCAGCCCGGCGCGGTCGATTCCCAGGCCGTCTCCGGCTACAGCGCCCTTATGGCCGCCTCCCAGTCCTTTATCGCCGAGGAGGTCCTGGCCGCCTATCCGGTCGGCCGTCATAAGCGCCTGCTGGATATGGGCGGGGGCGAAGGGGCGTTCCTCAAAGCCGTGGCCGAAACGAATCCCGGCCTTGCTCTCATGCTGTTCGATCTGCCGCCCGTGGCCGAACGGGCCCGCGCGCGTTTCGAGGCGCTGGGGCTCGGCAACCGGCTGACGGTCCATGGCGGCGACTTTTTCAGCGATTCCCTGCCGGACGGCGCGGATCTGATCTCCCTGGTGCGCATCCTTCACGACCATGAGGACGAGGCGGTGGTGACGATTCTCCAGGCCGCCCGCCGGGCCTTGCCCCAGGACGGAACACTTCTGGTGGCCGAGCCCATGGCCGGCACCCGCAATGCCGAGCCCATTGGGGACGCTTATTTCGGCCTGTACCTCTGGGCGATGGGCAGCGGCCGTCCCCGGACCCTGGAAGAGCTGACACACCTCCTGAAACAAACGGGATTTGCGGAGATACGCGCCATCTACACGCGTATGCCCATGCTCGTTCGCGTAGTCACCGCACGCGTCAGGTGAATTTTACCTTTGAAGTGTCTGGTCTGCTTGACAGTCCCTTATGTCAAGCTAGACTGACAAATCAGAGATCAAGGGAAGGGGGGCCGTCCAGTCCGGACACCCTCACCCCGAGCATGTGAACCCAAGAGGCTGCAATGCAGACCATGGCCGTTGTCCTTGAAGAGCCGGAGCGCTTGGCGCTCAAACGGCTCGACCTGTCGCCCCCGGGCGACGAGGACATTGTCGTGGATATCGAATGGAGCGGGATCAGCACGGGCACGGAACGCCTGTTGTGGTCCGGCCGCATGCCGCCCTTCCCGGGCATGGGCTATCCCCTGGTGCCGGGCTACGAATCCGTCGGCCGGGTACGCGAGGCGGGCCCCAAAGCCGGGCGCCGGATCGGCGACCGGGTGTTCGTGCCGGGCGCGCGCTGTTTCGGCGATGTGCGCGGCCTGTTCGGCGGCGCGGCGGCCCGGGTGGTCGTGCCGGGCGACAAGGTCATTCCACTTCAGGAGGATCTGGCCGAGCAGGGCACCCTGATGGCGCTTGCCGCCACCGCCCAGCATGCGATCGCCGGCGGTCCGCCTCCGGATCTCATCATTGGCCATGGTGTCGTGGGCCGGCTGCTCGCCCGCCTGACGCTCGCCGCCGGTCATCCCGCGCCCACGGTCTGGGAACTCAACCCCGACCGCGCAACCGGCGCGCAAGGGTATCAGGTCGTCGATCCGCAAAACGATCCGCGCAAGGATTACACCGTGATCTGCGACGCAAGCGGCGATGCCGGCCTGCTCGATACGCTGATTGCCCGTTTGGCCTTCGGCGGCGAAGTGGTGCTGGCGGGCTTTTACAGCGAACCTTTGAGCTTCACCTTCCCGCCCGCTTTCATGCGCGAGGCGCGCATTCGCATTGCGGCGGAATGGAAGGCTCCCGATTTGGAAGCGGTCAGCCGCTTCATCGATGCGGGATCTCTGTCCCTGGACGGACTGATCACCCATCGCGTTCCCGCCGGAGAGGCGGACTCAGCCTACCGGACCGCTTTCGGCGATCCGGCTTGTTTGAAAATGATCCTAGACTGGAGAGATTGCGCATGACCACGTCTTATGACGGGCCTGAAACGCCGCGCGATATGGCCGATATGACCGACCGGTTGCGGACGGAAGCTGCGATTGAGCCCGATCCTGTGCATACGGACGAGCCCAAGAAAGAAACGCAGATCATTGCCATTTACGGCAAGGGCGGCATCGGCAAGAGCTTCACCCTCGCCAACCTGTCTTACATGATGGCCCAGCAGGGCAAGCGGGTGCTGCTGATCGGCTGCGATCCGAAAAGCGATACCACCTCGCTGCTGTTCGGCGGGCGGGCCTGCCCGACCATCATCGAGACCTCGACCAAGAAGAAGCTGGCGGGCGAGGAGGTGGAAGTCTCCGATGTCTGCTTCAAGCGCGACGGCGTGTTCGCTATGGAGCTGGGCGGTCCGGAAGTGGGCCGGGGCTGCGGCGGACGCGGCATCATTCACGGTTTCGAGCTGCTGGAAAAGCTCGGCTTCCATGACTGGGGCTTCGATTACGTGCTGCTCGACTTCCTGGGCGACGTGGTGTGCGGAGGATTCGGCCTGCCGATCGCCCGCGACATGTGCCAGAAGGTGATCGTGGTCGGCTCCAACGACCTCCAGTCCCTCTACGTCGCCAACAACGTCTGCTCCGCGGTCGAATATTTCCGCAAG
>CAZTCJ010000086.1:7496-15411 GCA_964612085.1 uncultured Alphaproteobacteria bacterium | reverse complement strand
ATCCCGGCGACGAGAACGGCAAAGGCGGGATCTACATTTTCGTCACCAAGCGCGGCGACTGCCGGGAGGACAACGCAAAAATCTCCTGGACGCAAGTTGAGACCGGTTCGGCGGTGACCTGGAAATATCCGAGCTGCATTCTGCAGGGCGATAATTCGGTGGGTGAGTTCTACTCCATCGCCATCACCAATAATTATCAGCAGGCGGATACCGGAACCAAGATGATCCATCTGGGCAAGAACACCCGTAGCCGGATCATTTCCAAGGGCATTTCCGCCGGCCGCGCCGATAACACCTATCGCGGTCTTGTGCGCATCAGCCCCAAGGCGTCGGGCGCGCGCAATTTCACCCAGTGCGACTCGCTCCTGATCGGCGGCGACTGCGGCGCGCATACGGTGCCTTATATTGAAAGCCGCAATCCGAGCGCCCAGATCGAACACGAAGCCACCACCTCGAAAGTCTCCGACGAGCAGCTTTTCTACTGCCTGCAGCGGGGCATCGGCGAGGAAGAGGCGCTGGCGCTGATCGTCAACGGGTTTGCCCGCGACGTGTTGCAGCAACTGCCCATGGAGTTTGCGGTGGAAGCCCAGAAACTCGTCGGCATTTCGCTTGAAGGCAGCGTCGGCTGACGCGCCGTCCGTATCCGGATTTCGAAGGAAAAAACATGTTGGATATTCAAAATCTGCAGGCCAGCGTTCAGGATAAGGCCATCCTCAAAGGGCTCGATCTGAAAGTGGGCAAGGGCGAAGTGCACGCCATCATGGGGCCCAACGGCTCTGGCAAGAGTACCTTGTCTTACGTCCTGTCGGGCCGGGACGGTTACGAGGTGACCGGCGGCTCGGTGAGCTTCGACGGTCAGGATCTGCTTGAGATGGAAGCGGACGAACGGGCCGCTGCCGGCGTTTTTCTGGCTTTTCAGTACCCGGTGGAAATTCCGGGCGTGGCCACCATGACCTTTCTGCGCACGGCGCTCAATGCCCAGCGCAAGGCGCGCGGTGAGGAAGAACTGTCGGCCATCGATTTTCTGAAACTCGCCCGCGCCAAGGCCAAGGCTTTGAATGTCAGCGAGGAGATGTTGAAGCGCCCGCTCAATGTGGGCTTTTCGGGCGGCGAGAAAAAGCGCAACGAAATTCTGCAAATGGCGCTTCTGGAGCCCAAGCTCGCGGTGCTGGACGAAACCGATTCCGGCCTCGACATCGATGCGCTGAAACTGGTGGCGGAAGGCGTCAACGCCCTGCGCTCGCCGGAGCGCTCCATGATCGTCATCACCCATTACCAGCGTCTGCTGAGCTATATCGTGCCCGATCATGTGCACATCCTGGCCGGCGGCCGGATCGTGCGTTCCGGCGGCAAGGAACTTGCCCTGGAGCTTGAAGAAGTGGGCTACGAAAATCTGATCGCCAGCGCGGCCTAAGAAGAAAGAGCAGTACGGAATGTCTGTCCCTGTCACATTAGACGATACGGAACGCGGCTTTCTTGCGCAGTTCCAGGAGGCGCGCAAGAATTTGCCCGGCGCGGGCACGCCCTGGGTGGCGAGCCTGCGGGAAGCGGGCATGCGCAGTTTTGAGACCCTCGGTCTGCCCCATGCGCGCGTCGAGGAGTGGAAATACACCGATATCAAACGCGCCTTGAGACAGGCCTATGCCCTGTCGGACCCGGCCGAGGGCGCCATCCTGCGGGAGGATCTGACCCAGGATCCGTTCGAAGGGCTCGATGCGTATGTCATGGTGTTCGTGGACGGATATTTCCGGCGCGATCTTTCCCGGCTCGATGGGCTGCCCGACGGCGTCGAGTTGATCTCCCTGCGCGATGCCCTGGAGACGCCGTCCGATTGGCTTCAGGAACATCTGGGAACGGCGGGTGAGGCGAGCCATCATGCGGTAAACGGATTGAATCTGGCTCTCATGCAGGATGGGGCAGTTCTGCGCATCGCGGAAAATATCACCGTCCAAAAGCCGATTTGGCTGATGTATCTCTCCACTAAGGCCATGGCCGGGCACGCGGCCCATACGCGCAGCCTCATCGTGGCGGAGAAGGGCGCGCGGGCGGTTCTACTGGAAAGTCATACGGGCCATGACGAAACGGACCGTATCACAACCATCGGTACCGGGATCAGTGTGGGTGACGGCGCGACCATTCACCATGTCAAGGCGCAAGGGGATGGGCGCAATGCTCTACATCTTGCGTCGGCGCAAGCGCATCTGGGCGAGGGCGCCCGTTATGAGACCTTCGCCATGACCACTGGCGGGCGGCTGACCCGCAACGATGTCATGGTGCGGTTCGGCGCGCCGAACGGCTTTGCGCGCGTCTCCGGCGCGGCCTTGCTGGTGGAAACGCAGCATTGCGATAACACCACGGTGATCGATCACGCTCTGCCCGATTGCGAAAGCCACGAACTCTTTAAGAATGTCCTTGGCGACAAGGCGCGGGCCGTCTTCCAGGGCAAGGTGATCGTGCGCCAGGACGCCCAGCGTACGGACGGCTATCAGCTCTGCCAGACCCTACTGCTCAGCGAAGGTGCGGAAATCGATACCAAGCCGGAACTTGAGATCTATGCGGATGACGTGAAGTGCAGCCACGGCGCGACCGTCGGGGATTTGGATTCTGAATCCATTTTCTATCTGCGCTCGCGCGGTATTCCGGAACCGCAGGCCAAGGCCTTGCTGGTGGAGGCCTTCGTGGCGCAGGCGCTCGAGGATGTGCCGTTCGAGCCCGCGCGCGAGGCGCTCAGCGCCCATGTGAGCGCCTGGCTCGCTGAGAACAGCGCGCGCATCGGCGCCGCCGTCTCCGGACATTTGGATGAGGGAGACGACGATGGCTTCTGAAGCGCTTCGCGATGTGTCGGGCAGCGATACGGTGGACGGATTTAATGTGTACCGGGTCCGGAATGATTTTCCGATTCTCGACCGTCATGTGCACAACAAGCCGCTGATTTATCTGGACAGCGCCGCCTCGGCCCAGAAGCCTTACGCGGTCCTGGAAGCCATGACCACGGCCCTGGCTGCTGAATATTCCAATGTCCATCGCGGGCTGCACTATCTGGCCAATCTGGCGACCCAGAAATATGAGGCGGGACGCACCGCCATGGCGCGTTTCCTCAATGCCCGCAAGGACCATGAGATCATCTTTACCCTGAACGGGACGGATGCCATCAATCTGGTGGCCTCATCCTATGGGGGCGAGCATATCGGGGAAGGCGATGAGATCATCCTTTCCCAGATGGAACACCACTCTAATATCGTGCCGTGGCATTTCTTCCGGGAACGCACGGGCGCCGTGATCAAATGGGCGCCGGTGGATGATGACGGCAACTTTCTGTTCGATGAGTTCGAGAAGCTGCTGTCGCCGCGCACCAAGATCGTGGCGATCACTCATATGTCGAACGTGCTGGGCACGGTGACGCCGATCAAGAAGATCGTGGAAGCGGCCCACGCCCAAGACGTGCCCGTGATGGTGGACGGCAGCCAGGGGGCCGTTCACCTGCCCGTGGACGTGCAGGATCTGGGCTGCGACTTTTATGTCTGTACAGGGCACAAGCTTTATGGCCCTTCCGGTATCGGTATTCTTTACGGCCGGGAAGACGTGCTCTCCAAGATGCGGCCTTATCGCGGCGGCGGCGAAATGATCCGTGAGGTGCATTTCGACAGCGTGACTTATGGCGATCTACCCGTGCGCTTTGAGGCGGGCACGCCCCAGATCGCCGAAGCCGCTGCGCTTAACGCGGCCATCGATTACATGGAAAGCCTGGGCCGCGAGGCCATCGCCGAACATGAGCGGGAGCTCGGCGCTTATGCCATGGAGCAGCTTGGCGCGCTCGATTGGGTGCGCATACTGGGCACGGCGGAAGGCAAGGGCAGCATCGTGTCGTTCCTAGTGGACGGCGCCCACGCCCATGACATCAGCACCATCATCGACCGCTCCGGCATCGCGATCCGGGCCGGGCATCATTGCTGCCAGCCGCTGATGGAACGCTTCGGCGTGACCGGTACGGTGCGGGCTTCGTTCGGCCTGTACAACACCAAAGAGGAAGTAGATCAACTCATCGAAGCGCTTGAGAAAGCGCGCGCCATGTTGGCCTGACGGACACGGAGTAGAGACATGACGGCGGATGTTATGGACACGGCTTTGAGCAAACAGGAGCTTGATGCGCTTACCGATGAACTCATCGCGGCGCTGAAAACCGTGTACGATCCAGAGATCCCGGTTGACATTTATGAGCTGGGCCTCATCTACCGGATAGATGTGTCGGATGCCAAGGACATCACCATCGACATGACGTTGACCGCGCCGGGCTGTCCCGTGGCGGGCGAAATGCCCGGCTGGGTCGAAGCGGCGGTGCGCAAGGTGGACAATCTCGGCGACATCAAGGTCAATCTGACCTTCGACCCGCCGTGGGATCCTTCGCGCATGTCCGAGGAAGCGCGGCTGGCGCTCAATCTCTATTGAGGAGTTTCCAATGACCGAGCCGACGCCTCAGATCCGCAAGCCCAAACGGGAACGCCCCAAGGCGATTCAGATCACTGATACGGCCGCCGAGCGGATCAAGGAGATCATTGCCCAATCGGAAGACGAGGTCATCGGCCTGCGGATCGGCGTGCGCAATGCGGGCTGCGCCGGCATGGCCTATACGCTCGATTATGTCGCGGAGCGCGACCCCCTGGATGAGGTGGTTGAGGATAAGGGTGTGATCGTCTTCATCGACGCCAAGGCGGTGTTGTTCCTGATCGGTACGGTGATGGATTACCGGGTCGATACCCTGTCCGCCCAGTTCGTCTTCGATAATCCGAACCAGGTGGATGCCTGCGGCTGCGGCGAGTCGGTCTCTCTCAAACCGGCCGAGGCGGTAGACGGCTGAGAGCCGTCTATGGCGCGACCTGATCCGTTTCCGGATTGATGATCTCGATCCGGTCGGTCCAGATGCCGCCAGTATAATCCTTCGGTATCCGGTTCAGCATCTCGAGCGTATTGATGCCGCCATTGCCCGTGTGCTGCTCCCATGGGCCGACCAGATAAACATCCGTGCCCGCTTCTTCCATGCGCTGAAGAAACCGCTTGGGCCAGCCCCAGAACCACGGCGTGTAGTTGATGGGCAGAAGCAGTATGCTTCCATTGCAGGCTTCGGGCACCAGGCCGCTCCAGCCGAATTTCATATAGTCCATGGCGCAGGCTTTCATCGCCCGCCAATATGCGACCTTGAGCCGGGGGATCCGCTCCTTAAGGGCAATGAGCGAGTCATCGGCTCGCCCATAGACACTCAGCCGCGCAAGATCGTCCTGATGACGGGCCAGCAGATAGTCCGCCAGTGCCTCGCCGTCGCTGCCTTTAACATTGATCAAAAAGCGTTCGTCCGGAAACGCCTCGAGCACGTCGCTCAGCGTCGGCATCAGGCCGATCCCCTTGCCGCGCAAGGGGAAGGTCTTGCCGCCGTCGGCCGTATAGCCGTAGCCCAGATCGAGCGTTTTCAGATAGCTCATGGGGTGATCGCGCGTGCGGCCCGTGCCTTCGGTCCGGCAGTCGAGGGTCCAATCGTGGAAGACGGCGATCTCACCATCCGTTGTCGGATGAATATCGATTTCCACCACCGTCGCGCCATGGTCGAACGCCGCCCAGATCGAGGGCAGGGTGTTTTCCAGATAGACATGCTCCGGATCGAAGATGCGGGCGGCGGTGCAGGTCTCGTTCGTGAGGCCTTCCCGGTGATAGGTGTGATGAACGCCGCGATGGGCGAGATAGGTGCGGGACTGGGCGACCGGATCCGCGAGCCAGGACGCGTTCAGGATATAGACGGCGGCGATCAGCGTCGCCAGAACCGAAAGGGCCGCCAAGCCTGCTGTCTTCATGGGGAGCTCCCCTCGCGCCCGAAACTCTGCATGGCACAAGACCGGCGAAGCTGGGCCGGAGCATGGCGAAGTGATGGCGCCAGTTGGGGAAGTGTCAGGAGTGTTCGGCCGGCGTGCCGTTTTTCATTGATCCGGTTTGGGAATAAACGGATGGTAATAGCCGAAAGACAGCAGTAAGGAGACCCATATGGCTGTCAGTGAGGACTACAAGGCGTTCGTCGCCGACTTGTTCGAACCCGTCGGACCGGTCCGCATCCGCGCCATGTTCGGCGGCGCGGGCATCTATGCGGATCTGGCGGAAGGCCCGGTCATGTTCGGCCTGATCGCCTTTGAAACCGTCTATCTGAAGGTCGATGACGGCAACCGCGCCGATTTCGAAGCGGCGGGCATGGAGCCCTTCGTCTACGAATCGCCCGCGGGCAAGAAGGGGGTGATGTCGTATTATCAGCTTCCAGATGATCTTTATGACGATCCGGCTGAACTGAAGATCTGGGCCCAGAAGGCGCTCGACGCCGCGCTGCGCACCGGCACCGCATCGAAGAAGCGCAAAAAGAAGAAAGCGCCTTAGGACCCTAGCTCGTCTCGCCGATGTCTTCCTTGATGGCGGCGATCAGCTCGTCGCCTCCTTCATGCTGCCAGACGCCGATGGCCCGGTACATGGCCAGGGACTGTTCGGCGAAGGTCAGGGCGCGTTCGGGCTCGCCCTGTTCCCAATAGAGCAGGCTCAGATAGCGGGCGTAAACGGCGATGCCTTCCCGGTGGCCGGAGGCCTCGAACCGCTCGATCGCCTTGCGCAGATTGGTTTCCGCAAGGACCGCGTCCCCGCGCTGGAAATAGAGCAGTCCGAGGGCGGCATAATGGACGGCGATCCCTTCCTGGCTTTCGCCACGGGAGAAAATCCGCAAGGCCTGTTGCAGGTGGATCGTGGCGTCGAGCCGGCCGAGCCGCTCCCAATCCCGGCGGGGAAAGGTCTGGGCGCTTTCAGCCAGGGCGGCTTCCAGATCGCGCATTTGTCCGCGCCGGGAGAAATAGGAATAGATCAAGGTGCCGGCGAGAATGGCGAGGAGGAGGGCGACCAGGCCCGGATTATTCGTAATGAAGGACAGAAAGATCTTGAGGATCCAAGGTACTTCCAGCTGATCCAGAATGCTCTCGGCCCGGTCGCGCGCGAACGCCACGACCATGGTGATGAAGTCCCACATGCTACCCCCCGCCAATGATCCGGTTTGGCGCTATTTCCCCTTGAACTTCGCTGGACGTTTCTGCACGAACGCTGTGACGCCCTCGACGAAATCTTCCGTCAGCCCCGCTTCCCGCTGCAGAATGCGCTCCACATGCAGTTGGGCTTCATATGAGTTTTCCGGACTTTGCCAGAAGGCCTTGCGGATCAGGCTGAGCGCGACCGTCGGTCCGCTGGCCAGATCGCGGGCAAGGGTCATGGCCTCCGGCATGAGATCCGGATCGGCATAGACCCGGTTGATCAGTCCCCATTCCAAAGCGCGCTCGGCCGGGAGCTTTTCCGCCAGCATGGCCAGTTCCATGGCCCGGCGCAGGCCCACGAGCCGGGGCAGAAGGAAGGTGGAGCCGCCATCGGGGATCAGGCCGATCCGCTTGAAAGCCTGAAGGAAATAGGCGCTGCGGGCCGCCAGCACGATATCGCCCATGAGCGCGAAACTCATGCCGACCCCGGCGGCCGGTCCGTTGACCGCCGTGATGAACGGCATTCTCAGGTCACGGAGCTTCAGCAGGAACGGGTGATAGTGCGTTTCCAGGACGCGGCCGGCGTCGCGCTCTTCGCTGGTGCGGTCGTTTTCGCTGTCGGTGAGATTGGCGCCGGCGCAGAAGCCCCGGCCTTCGCCGGTCATGACCAGGCAGCGCGCGCCATTGGCCGGATCGCCGATCTCGTCCACCGCTTGCGATAGCTCACGGATCATTTGCAACGAAACCGCGTTGAGCGCTTCAGGATGGTTGAGTTTCAAAAGGGCGATCCCGTCCTCGAATGAGAGCGCGATACGTTGATAGCCCATGGGTTCCTCTCCCTCTTGTGCCCGTTGCGTCTCTGCCCGTTGCGTCTC
>CAZTCJ010000086.1:0-7396 GCA_964612085.1 uncultured Alphaproteobacteria bacterium | reverse complement strand
TGCCCGTTGCGTCTCTGCCCGTTGCGTCTCCACCCGGGCATTCCCGTGTGCGGCCCGTTCAGGCCCTCCGGATACCGGTGCTTGCCCAAGTCCAGGCAACACAACCAAGCGCTGGCCTTCGTTCAGCGGACCCGGCGGTTCCGAAGCGCTGTTAGCGCATAGGAGTGAAGTGTAGCCAAGGCAGGGGCCGGGAGCCAGAGCATCTTCCGGCCCGATAGGCGCGGCTCTGTTTTGGGTCCGGCGCGGGGCCCCGCTGGGCAAGATCGCGAAGCGGTACCGGATCGAAGGGGGCGGGTCAGCCCGCGGCAGCGCGGTTCGCGGACGGCTCGTTCTCGCTCATGACCCGGTTGCGCCCGGTTTGTTTCGCGGCGTAAAGGCAGGCATCCGCCCGTTCGATCAGGGAGACGGGCGTATCCTCCGGCTGCGCCGTGGCAAGGCCGATGGAAATGGTCACCGGCCCCAGCGCTTCCCCGGTTGAGCGTTTGACGATGCGGACGGCTTCAACCGACCGGCGGGCCCGTTCGGCGACGGCCAAGGCATTCTTGACGGTGGTGCCCGGCAGGATGAGCGCGAATTCCTCGCCGCCATACCGCGCCGTGATGTCGTCGTCCCGCGCGACCTTCTTCAGGCACTGGGCGACGAGTTTCAGGATCTGGTCGCCGGTCTGATGGCCGTATGTGTCGTTGATCTTCTTGAAATGGTCTACGTCACACATCAAGAGGCACAGGCCCTGAGCGGATGTTTCCAAGGCCTGGACAAGGGCTTCGTCGAACCGGCGCCGGTTGGCAAGGCCGGTCAGCGGATCCGTAACAGACTGTATACGGACGGAGTCGAGCGTATTCCTCAGTTGGCTGATCTCATGGGAGGAGGATTGCAACTTGGATTCCAGCTCTTTCGTCCGGCTGGCCATCTTGCGGGTCGCCGCGAGAAGCTGGTCCATGATGGTGGTGTCCGAACCGGTGCCATCGCTCAAAGAGGAGAGCTGGCCCGTCATGCCGGACAGGGTTTCGCCGTAGTCGCTGGTGTCCTTGGCGCTGCGCGTGACGAAATCGACGACATCGTCCAACTGGGCGCGCATGCGCTCGCCGACCTCGCCCATCATGTCGCCCATGGCGGAGATGCCGTAGAACTGCTCGTAAAGATCCGCGCTGATCTCGTCGGTGAAGGCCTGCTGCCGGTCGATGATGGCGTTGATGGCGATGGTCAGATCGGGATTGGTCTCACTCGCATAAGCAAACCATATCTCAAAGTTTCTCGGCAAAGGTGCAATCCCGTGCTCCGTCATCAGTTCGAAAGCCCGTGCGGCGATGGCAACGATGGTGGTGGTCTGGTCGGTTGCTGTCACGGTATCGCGGTCCCTGAAGTCGTCGAGATCATTCAGAACCTTACGGCCCCCTCATGCTGCCTTTAGCTTTAGTTTTGGAATCGGAAGATCCCGTAAACGGGAGGCAGGTTGTAGCGTGGCCCGGCAGCCTTCTTCGTGTAAAATCCGACCGTTCCGAAAGCAGTTCAAAGGCGGTATCGGCCGCCGCAACGGGAAGCTAAGGGGGCATGACCATGTCGAGCACCACCGCGCAGGAAGACGGCGAAGCGCTGAAGCGCCAGATGATGGACATTCTGGAGCGCCAGAAACGCGCTCATATTGAAGACGGCCCGCCGAGCGCGGAGCGGCGCATCGAATGGCTCGACCGGGCGATCGGCTTGCTTGTGGACTACAAGGACGAGATCACGGAAGCCTTGCGCGCGGATTACAGTCACCGCTCGGTCGATCAGAGTCTGTTTACGGATGTTGCCGGATCCATCGGTCCGCTCCAGCACGCCAAGGCCAATGTCCGCCGCTGGATGAAGCCTGAAAAGCGCAAGCCCCAGTTTCCTCTGGGCCTGTTCGGCGCCAAGGCCGAGATCTTCTGGCAGCCCAAGGGCACCGTCGGCGTCATCAGCCCGTGGAATTTCCCCGTCAATCTGACCTTCGCGCCCTTGGCCGGGGTGTTCGCCGCCGGCAACCGCGCCATGATCAAACCTTCCGAGTTCACGCCGGCTACCTCGGAGTTGATGGCGCGGATGTTTTCCTCCGTCTACGATGAAACCGAGGTCGCCGTGATCACGGGCGGGCCGGTCACCGGCCAGGTGTTTTCCAGCCTGCCGTTTGATCACCTGCTGTTTACAGGCGGCACCGCCATTGCCCGTCATGTGATGCGGGCCGCCGCCGAGAATCTGGTGCCGGTCACCCTGGAACTGGGCGGCAAATCGCCGGTCATTATCGCCCAGGGTGCTGATCTCGATACTACGGCGACCCGTGTCATGATGGGCAAGATGATGAATGCGGGGCAGATCTGTCTGGCGCCGGATTATATCCTGATGCCCCAGTCGGACGTCGATGATTTCGTCGCCTCCGCCCAGGCAGCGGTCACCGCCATGTATCCGACGCTCAAAGACAATCCGGATTACACTTCGGTGCTCAATCAGCGCCATCACGACCGGCTCACGGATCATGTGGAGGACGCCAAGGCGAAAGGCGCGATCGTGGTCGAAATCAATCCGGCGGATGAGGATTTTTCCCAGCAGGAACATTACAAGATCCCGCCGACGCTGATCCTCAACCCGACCGAAGACATGACGGTCATGCAGGAAGAGATTTTCGGGCCCTTGATGCCGGTCGTCGGCTATGAGAGCCTGGAAGAGGCCATTGCCTATGTGAACGATCACGAGCGTCCGCTCGGCCTTTACTTTTTCGGCAGCGACAAGGGCGAACAGGACCGTGTGCTGACGAACACCACGTCAGGCGGCGTGACGGTCAATGACGTGATCATGCATGTCTCCATGGAAGACCTGCCTTTCGGCGGGGTGGGGCCGAGCGGCATGGGCCATTATCACGGCATTGACGGTTTCAAGGAGTTCAGCCACGCCAAATCCGTCTATACGCAGACCTGGTTCGATGCGGCGCTGGCCATGTTCCGTCCGCCCTATGGCCAGAAACTGCGCGGCTTCCTGTCCAGCCGCATCAAGCGCTGAGGCGGCCCGATGCCGGGGGAGGGCGCCGGGGGAGGGGCTGCCCGCCCGTCTCCCGCCCTGTCCGAAACACAGAACCTGTGACAAATCCTTCAATGGAAGTTGAAACTTTGTCAGCACGGGCGTACGGTCATGATCTGCTCTTGCGCAATGATTGCGCATCTGGGGTGCGGGGTTGGTGGTTTTCTGCCAAATAAGGCTGGGAAATCATTGTTTTACGCAAGAAACACCCCGCTCGCATGAGAGCAGGACAGGGGCGTCCAATGTTCGAAGACCACACGCAAACCAGTGCCGAAACCTTAGAGGATGGGAGTGCGTCCAGCCGGCGCGAGGCCCGGGTCGACCACATCGTCCTTTACGGCTCCTTCAACCGGCACAGCGTGTCTTTCGAAGCCTCCGGTTTCGCCGATCGCTTGGCCTTCGTGGCGGATTGTTCGTTCGAAGGCGCCTTGTTCGATCTGGGACCTTACACGGGCGTGCGGCTGCACTGTAAAAGTGCCCATCGCCTGCCGCCGGTCCATGGCGAGCTTTACCGCATCACCGACCGGACGGTGCTGGACGATATCGACCGGCTCGGTCATTTCCAGGATGATGATCGCACCTATTACGATCGGACCAACGGCTCGGGCTCGCTTTATGTCCGCAAGACCGTGTGGATCGAAGCGATCGGCGTTCACGCTTATGTGTATGAGCTGAACGGCGAGGTGGTGAACGGCGAGCCGATCACCGGCGATCTGGTCTTGTCCGGCGACTGGCGCAGCCAGTAAGTCCGGTCCGAAATCCATCGCCTCGAAATAGGTAAGCCGCACAAACATCCTTGTGCGGCTTTTGCCTTTTCCGGCGTAAGCCCCATGCACCGGTTCCGGTGAGAACTGATCTGCCTCCATTGTGTTGTCATGTATGGGCCGGAACTGCGGCAAGAGCATTCGGCTTTGCGCCTTAATTCGCTGACATGTTCCATACGCCTCAAAAATGGTTCTGATGGGGAAGGTCGCCGCGGCATTTCCAGTCTGGAAACATGCCGTGCAGGCTCCGGGTGAGCCTCAGTATGAAGAGGAGATGACAGTGTCTGTACAAACGATACGTATGCGTCTTGGCGTTTCGGCCTTTGCCGCGCTCATGATGACCGCTTCGGCGGCGTCAGCCGATGATACCGGCGCGATCAAGGACGGCCCTTATGCGTTCGTTTACGGCGGTGCCGCGCTTGGCAACGAAGTGGATGTCGATATCGACGGACCGGGCGGCTTTTTCGACGCCGACCTCGACGATGAATGGACGGTCGGTGCGGCTGTGGGCTACCGCCGCCTGTTCAACGGCATCGGCCCGATCCGCGCCGAACTGGATGTGAATTACCAGCCGGTCGACAGCGACTCCGATCTGTGGAGCATTTACGGCAATGCCTGGTACGATATCGAGACCGGCGGGCTGATCACGCCTTATTTCGGCGGCGGTCTCGGCTTCGGTATTCTGGACCCGGAAGGGCTCGACACGGAGACGGGTCTCGCCTATCAGGCGGGCGGCGGTCTCCTGTTCGATATCGGACCGAGCAGCTTTGCCGGCCTGAACTACCGATATTACGGCTTCGATACGGAAATCAACAATGCCGACGTGGACATCACGGGCCATCGGGTGACGGCGAGTATCGGCATTAATTTCGGTGCGACACGCTATTAATGCGGACGAAAGAGGGCGGTCTTGGCACCGCCCTCACTCCCATCAGGCGGATTGCGCGATGGGATAATCCTCACCGTCCGTAGAGGACGATTCCTCTTTCTTGGAGGCGCGCACGGGCCGCATCAGAAAAGCGGGCACGTGATCGCCGAGACCCACGACCGGTTTGTCGTCGCGGTCCTCCCGGCCTTTGCGGCCCCCCCGCCTGCGATTCTTGTCTTTGTCCTGACGGTCACCGCCACGCTCCTCGCGATTATTGTCGCGGGGCTTTTTGTCCGACTGGACGGAAGGGCGGGACGATGTTTCGGCTTCCGCACCGTCAGCGCTTTTGCGCCCCCGGTTGCGACCGCCCCGGCGGCGGCGGCCCCGGCCGCGTCCATCATCGTCGTCCTGTTGGGCTGGCGCCTCGTCGAGCCCCTCGACTTCCATGACCGGAATGCTTTTGCCGATCAGGCTTTCAATGGCTTCGACATATTTCGTTTCGCCTGATGTGGCGATCATGAAGGCATGGCCCTCACGGCCTGCGCGTCCCGTCCGTCCGATCCGGTGCACATAGTCTTCGGAATTGAACGGCACGTCGAAATTGAAGACGTGGGACACTTCCGGGATGTCGAGGCCGCGCGCGGCCACGTCGCTTGCCACCAGAAGCTGGATATTGCCCTTGCGGAACTGGTCGAGCACCTGCATGCGCACCCGCTGATCCAGATCCCCGTGAAGCGCGGCCACGTTGAAGCCGTGTTTGGTCAGGGAGCGGAAGACGGTGGTGACGTCCCGCTTGCGGTTGCAGAAGATAATGCCGTTCTGGACCGGATTGCCGCGAATGAGCTGGCGCAGCGCTTCCCGCTTGTCTTCCCCGCGCACTTTGCACACGGCCTGGGTGACGGTCTCTGCGGCGGACGAGGTCTTCGCCACTTCGATGCGCACCGGGTTCTGCAGGAACCGGTTCGTCAGGGAGCTGATCTCGTCGGGCATGGTGGCCGAGAAGAACAGGGTCTGGCGCGTGAACGGCGTCAGCGAGATGATCTTTTCGATATCGGGAATGAAGCCCATGTCGAGCATGCGGGCGGCTTCGTCGATGACGAGCACCTGCACGCCCGACAGGAGCACCTTGCCGCGCTCAAAATGATCGAGCAGGCGGCCCGGCGTGGCGATGAGCACATCGACGCCCCGGTCGAGCTTTTGTTCCTGGTCCGCGAAGGACACGCCGCCGATCAGGAGCGCCATGAAAGCTTGTTGTTCTTGCCGTATTTCTCGAAGCTTTCCGAGACCTGCATGGCCAGTTCCCGGGTGGGCGCCAGGATCAGCGAGCGCGGCATGCGCGCCCGGCCCCGGCCTTTGGCCAGAAGGTCGATCATGGGCAGCGTGAAACCCGCCGTCTTGCCGGTGCCCGTCTGGGCGAGCCCCAGAATGTCGCGGCCTTCAAGCGCCACGGGAATGGCTTGGGCCTGGATCGGCGTCGGATGGGTATAGCCCGCTTCCGTGATCGCCTTGAGAACCCGCTCGCTCAAACCCAGATCAGCGAAGGTGACGCGTTTGTCTTCCGCTTCGCTCTCTGCTGTTTCGGGCGCGGTGTTCTGATCCGTGTCAGGAGCATCATCGCCGCTCGAAGAATGGCCGGACTCCGTGGTCCGGATGTCAGTCTCTTGGGAGGGTGTTTGATCTGTATGCATAAATCCGCAATGGCTCTTTCAGCCCACTTGGCCCGCAATCCCTGCTTATCCGCCGCTCCCCCGATCAACGGACTGGCGATGGCTTGCGTCAGCGAAGTGCATTTAAAAATGTGGCGGCTCTGGCCGGCACGCGCTCACAAAGCCGAAAGCTTTAAAACTTGGCGCGCTGGACCGCTTCTCCCGCTCCCCCCGTTCAAATCAACCCTCATGAACAAGCAGGATAAGCACCACCGGTCATACTCCAACACACGCTGGAGTCGCCAGAAACATATGGATTATGGCCGCGAAGTCAAACCCAGGCGGGCGTATCCTGCCGATTATTCAAGGTAAACAGACAAATTGGTGCCCTCTGTGTGCAAAAACGCACGCTGAGAGGGTGTCAGTTTGTGCCTAGGCAAGACTAGATGTCCAAATCCTCGACGAATCGGGCGTTTTCCTGAATGTACTGAAAGCGCAACTCCGCCTTGCGTCCCATGAGTTGCTCAACGAGGCCGTCGGTATCCGACGCTTCGTCTTCCGGCACCACCACGCGCAGGAGCGAGCGGCTCCCCGGCTTCATGGTGGTTTCTTTCAGTTGAGCGGGCATCATCTCGCCCAGGCCCTTGAAGCGGCTGATCTCCACCTTGGCGCCTTTCTTGAACGCGCTCTTGAGCAACTCGTCCTTGTGCGCATCATCGCGCGCATAGACGGTCTTGCCCCCTTGGGCGAGCTTATAAAGAGGCGGCAGGGCCAGATAGAGATGCCCTTCGCTGATCAGGCCGGGGATCTCCCGGTAGAAGAAGGTGATCAGCAGCGAAGCGATATGGGCGCCGTCCACGTCGGCGTCGGTCATGATGATGATCTTGTCGTAGCGCAGATCCTCTTCCCGGTACTTGTCCCGCGTGCCGCAGCCCATGGCGAGCATCAGATCGGACAGTTCCTGGTTCGCCTGAAGCTTGCCCGCACCGGCGCTCGCCACGTTGAGGATCTTGCCACGCAAGGGCAGGATCGCCTGGGTGGCCCGGTCGCGCGCCTGCTTCGCCGAGCCGCCGGCGGACTCGCCCTCC
>CAZTCJ010000085.1:0-15564 GCA_964612085.1 uncultured Alphaproteobacteria bacterium | reverse complement strand
CCAAAAGAAAACGGCGGCCTGGGACATCTCCCAGGCCGCCGCTGAATGGGTTCGGGTTGACCCGTTTCGATCAGAACCGCTTGCCGATGCTGGCGAAGTAGGTCCGGCCGAACGGATCGTAGCCGACGCCGAGCGGGAAGTTGCCGTGGCGGCTGACCGTGATCTCCGAAGAGTCGGCCCGGGGCGCCAGCGTATCGAACACGTTCCGGACACCGAAGGTCGCATTCCAGGTCTCGTAGTCGTAGCTGAGCGAGACGTTGTGGACCCAGTAGTTGTCCAGGAAGAACACGTCGCGGCAGTCCGTGTCGCCTGCATCCGTACCCAGGCAGGTATCCTGAGCGCCGAACGGATCCCCCGTATCGTTCTGCTGGGCCGAGATGAAGCGCGTGAACCACTGGACGCGGAAGTCGCCGACATCGGTCACGTAGTTGGCCAGGAACGTGCCGTTGAAGCGCAGGCGCGGGAAGCCTTGCTCGCCGACATTGTTGTCCTGGTCGTCGCCGATCAACTGCTCGAACTGGCTCAAGTTGTTGGTGGCCCGCAGATCCAGGCTGATTTCCAGCGGACGTTCGAAGAGATCGAATTCCTGCGCGTAGAACAGGTTGTAGTCGATGTTCTTCGAGGTCTGCACACCAACGTTGATGAACGACGCGTCCACCAGGCTGGTGAAGTTGAAGGCCGGGTCCACACCCAGACGCTCAACCCGGTCACAGAAGGCGCTCGACAGATTGTTCGAGTTGTAGCAAAGGCTGAAAATGTCGCCCAGGCCCGGCTCTTCCACCGTGTTCAGCACTTCGATTTCCGAATAGGTCATCGAGAACTGCAGCTGGAAGCTGTCGAACAAGGGCTGTTCAACCACGAAACCGGCCGACCAGGCGGTGGAGGTTTCTTCCACCAGATCGTCATTACCGCCGGCCAGGACCTGCACGCTCGGCACGCCGCCGATACCCAGAGCCGTGGGATCGACACCGTCGAGCAGACAGTTGTCGAGCAGGTTCTGAGACCGGTCATCCAGGGTCGGGTCGTAATTGCCGTCAGCGTCGAGAGCGCCAAACGGCACCACGCACGGATCGTTGCCGCCGGCGGCGAAGGAGGTCGAGCCGGCAAAGAACGCTTCCCGCAGGTTCGGCGCCCGGTAAGAGGTGCCATAAGTACCGCGGATCGTGAAGAAGTCGACCGGCTGATAGACACCCTTGGCGCTGTAGGTCCAGGCGGCACCGAAGTTTTCTTCTTCGGTGTAGCGGCCGGACCCGGTGACCGTCAGTTCCTCAGCGAAGGGCAGGTCCTTCAGGACCGGCACTTCCACTTCGAAGAAGACTTCCGCCAGCGACCGGGAACCGTTGGCGCCCCGGTCTTCGAAGAAGCCGGCGAGCAGACCGTCACGGGCCACATCGTTCGGATCGGTGTTGATCTCGTCGTCCCGGTATTCGAAACCGACCACGCCGGACATCGGACCGGCCGGCAGGTCGTAGAGCACACCGGTCAGGAAGCCGTTGACGATGGACTGTTCGATGATCGTGTTCACCCGGCGGGTGCCGAACACATAGGCCCGCTCTTCCGGGGTCAGATCGTCGGTGACCAGCGCCGCGTAAGGATTAATCGGCACACAGCCGACGCCGTCATCGAGGAAGCCGAAAGCATCGGGGAAGCTCGAGACCGAGTCCGGGAAGCCGTCGCCATTGAAGTCGGTGCCGCAGACCACGGAGCCGTCGGCAAGACGCACGGAGGTGCCGAGCGACAGGGCCAGACGGTCTTCGCGGATCCCCTCGCGGGTGGAAAGACCGGTCGAGCGGGTATACGACCCGCTGATCTCGTAGGTCCAGTCCCGCAGGAACGGAATTTCGTTGAAGATCGGCGCATCGCCTTTAAAGCCGGCGACCAGACGGACCTGCTGAACCTCGACCTTGGTGTTCCGGCGGTCGTTGTCCACGAAGAAAATCGGTGTCGAGGCGAACTGGCCGGCGAGACCGAGGGCCGCCACACAGTCCACCGCATCCGGGTTCTGGACGACGCCGTCAACACTGCCCGTGTTACAGGGGTTGAAGGGGTTGTCGATCGGCACGCCTGGGAAGACCTGGGCCTGACCGCTGCGGATGGTGTTCTGACGGTTGGCGTAGAAGGCTTCGAAGAACGCAACGTTGTTCTCCAGAACGCCGTCGAAGTTCACGCCGATATCGTACTCACCATAGGAGAACGCGCTGAACTGGCGCAGCGGCGAGATGAAATCGCTGTCTTCATCGAAAATCCAGTTGTTGTATTGCGGATCGGCGAGGTCGACATCGATGATGCCGTCGCCATCCGCATCCTCCAGCGTGCTGAAGCCCGGAATGCCAACATTGGTCCGGCCCGGCGTCGCGAAGAGCTGAGTTTGCGGGCTGAAGATCCGGAACTGGGAGTTGATGCCTTCGCGTTGGCAGTTGGTCGACGTCGTGCCCGGGAAGGTTTGCAGAATGTCGATTTCCCGGTTGCGAATGTCGCCGTTGCGGGTCTGTTCGATGTGGCGGTTACACTGGCCACCTTCGATATTGGTAAACTTCAGGGCGCGCTGTTCGTAGTATTCACCGGCGAAACCAATGAAGCCACGGTCGTTGCTCAGGCCCCAGGTGGCGGAGTAGGTGTCCTGTTCGCCGCCGCCGTTTTCCGTGAAGTCACGGTAGAAGTTCAGTTCCAGACCGTCGAAGTCCTTCCGCAGAATGACGTTGATCACGCCCGCGACAGCGTCGGAACCGTACACCGAGGAGGCGCCGTCGAGCAGGATGTCGAAGCGTTCCACGATGGTGTTCGGGATCAGGTTGAGGTCGGGCGCACTGGGCGCGCCTTCCACACCGGACGGCGCCAGGCGGCGGCCGTTCAGGAGGGTCAGCGTCCGGCTCGCTTCGAGACCGCGAAGGCCGATGGTGGTGGCACCCGGGCCTTCATCGAGCACGAAGCCCGAGAAGGAGGTGTCGATCTGCGTGCCCTGGGCCGCGTTGGAAAGCTGCAGGATCTGGCCGACGCCGATGATACCGGCTTCGCGGCGGGTTTCCCCGTCGATCACTTGCAGCGGCGAGATGGAGGAGAAGGTGTCGCGCGCGATCCGCGACCCGGTCACGACGACGCGTTCGTCCTCTTCTTCCTCTTCTTCCGCCTGTTCGAGGATGTCTTCGTCATCCACGTCTTGCGCCAGCACCACTGGCGGAGCACCGAAAACAAACGCGGCGGTCACGCCTGCGATGATTGTGGAGCCTAGCAGATGCTCCTTCAGCCACGAGCCCGTCATGATTCAACCCCAGTTTCTTTGTCATCCACAATAGGGAACGCTCGTCCTTGTATCCGTGCCGTCAGACGGCAGCGGTTGCGACGAACGCGCGGAAGGATGGGATGAGTTGGCCCCCGTTATCGGCTCGGGCATCCGTATCAGCCCAATCCCACACCCTCGACATCAGGTTAGGGCTGTCAAAACAGCATCGTCAATTTGGTTTTAACTCAAGCGTGACACAGATTTGACAATAAGACGCGCAGTGACAAATGGGACACAGTGCGTTGAGGCGTTCCGCCCGTCGCACCTGTCAACCGGTTCATCGCCCAGTTTTCCATTGGAAAGATGGAATTACCCGCATGAGCAGAACTGTGCTTTTCCTGTCCTCCGATGGGAGAGTCGGGCGGCGCGTGGGGTGAAGTCTTCTTCGGTATAGCGGCAGTTGTCTTGTAGTAATAAATCCTGATAAATTGATACTTTCACGTATTTCTTGAGACGAGGCGCTGAAAGTTCCGGCGAATACTGCCGGGTTTTGATCAAAAAACCTTGGAGCGACGAAGGACGGCGATCCCTGTCACGGACATGCGACCCCGGTCCGGCCGCTTTGTCTGGGGAAGCTGACAGTTAACGGGAGCGGTCGATCCGCAGGAAGCGGGTGGGGTGCTGGTCCTCGGCATTGTCCACGAAGCCCAGCACATGGCGGGCGACCAGATTGCGCGATGTGGCGAAGACCAGGGGCGCGATCGGCGCGTCATCCAGCATGATCTGTTCGGCTTCCGCCAGGATGCGGCCGCGCTCGGCGGCATCCGCCGTCTGATCGGCGCGCTCCAGCAGGGCGTCGTAGACCCCGTTGGCGTAAGCGCCATAGTTGAATTGCCCCGTGCTGGAATTCAATAAAAACAGGTAGTTCTTCGGATCGTTGTAGTCGGCGACCCAGCCGGCGTCGGCGATCTGGAAATTGCCCGCGCCCAGATCGGCGTAGTGCAGCCCCACCTCGGAATCGGTCAGTTGCAAATCGACCCAGATGTCCTTCCACATGGCGGCCATGGCGACGGCGCGCCGCCGGTTATCGACGCCGCGGCGGTAGCGGTAGGTGGCCTTCAGCGGCGTGTCCGGTCCGTAGCCGGCCGCCTCCATGATCCGGCGGGCTTCATCAAGGCGAACCTCATAGGGCCTGTCCGCCCAGCCGAATCGCGCCGTGTGCGGGTAGTTGACGATGCCCGGCGGCACTAGGGCATAGGCCGGTTCGTTGCCCGTGCGCATGATCTCCTTGGCGATCACGCCCCGGTCGATGGTCATGGCCAGGGCCATGCGCACGGAGCGGTTGTCGAACGGCGCGACGCGTGTGTTGAAGGTGACATATTCGGTCAGGATCGACGGGTGGACGCGGGTTTCCTCGGGCAGGTTCTTCTGCAGCCAGTCGATCCGCTGGATGGGAAAATCGTTGTTGGTGTCGAGTTTGCCCCGGCGGAAGCGCCTAAGCGCCGCCGGAATGTCATCGGTCGGATAATAATAGACTGTGTCGATCTGCACGGTCTGCGCATCGTAGAATTCCGGGTTCTTGGCGAGTTTGAGAGCGTCGTTCGCCCGCCAGGCCTTGAGCAGGTAAGGGCCGTTCGACACCATGACCCCCGGCTCGGTCCAGTCCGCCCCATGGGCCGCGATGACGTGGCGGGGCACCGGATAGGTGGCCTGATGGGTCAGCATCTCCAAAAGGAACGGGGCGGGATAGGCCAGATCGATCCGCACCGTCATCGGATCAGGGGCCGAGACGCCCAGGCGTTCCGGACCGGATACGCCCCGGTGAACCGCCTGGGCCCCGGCGATCGGATAAAGCAGGGCGGCATATTGGGCCTTTGTGGCCGGATCGAGCATGCGCCGGAACGAATAGACGAAATCCTCCGCCGTGACCGGCGTGCCGTCCGACCAGCGGTGATCCGGGCGCAGGCTGAACATGTAGCTCTTGCCGTCCGCGCTCACCGTATGGGACTGGGCCGCGCCGTATATGACGCTGCCGTCGGCAGCATCGGTCATCAGGCCGACGAACAGGTCACGGGCGATATGGCTTTCCCACAGGCCTGACATTCTGTGGGGATCCAGAGAGGCCGGTTCGGCCGTGTTGCCCCGGTGATAGATCACCGGCCCGCTCTCGCCGCGCCCCCCGGCGCGCCCGTCTTCGCGCCCGTCGCCGCAGGCGGTCAGGCACGCCGCGACAGCGGCCGCAAGGGCCAGGGAGAGCCAGCGATGTCCCATACAAAGCCTGCCTTTGGTTGCGTGACGTCCGGTCGATGCGACTGGCGGGACTCTACCCTTGCGACGAAAGGGGGGAAAGCATCCGTTGAAGGATACGGCCCGGCATGGTTTTCGGTGATCCGATAGGGCACAATGACGCTAAGATGGGGCCCGTGCGAGCGGTGCTCCACGTCATGGCGGGCCTGTGGCGCGGTCTTTCAAGAAGCCGCACCGACAGGCCGAAGAAGGGGTTGGGTGATATGGCACGGTCGACTATGGCAGGGGCGACTATGGCACGGGCGACGAACAAGAGCGGCAAGGCGGCTTTGGCCGGAACGGCGGGCGTTCTCGCGGTTCTGGCTCTGGGGCTGGCGGGCGGTCCGGCGCTGGCCGGCGACAAGGATGCCGCCTCGGACGCTTATGCGAAATGCGCGCGGATCGATGACGGCGAGGCCCGGCTCGCTTGTTTCGATGCGGTCACCACGGCCTTGAAAGGGCGCGGGGCGGCGGTCGCGATGCCGGCGCGCAAACCCGCCCAGGCCACGGACGCGGCGGCCGAGCGCCGGGCCCGCGAACAGGACGCCGCCATGGAGGCGCGCGAGGCGGAACTGGCGCGCCGCGAGGCCGAGCTCGAAGCCCGTCAAGCCGCAGCGCAAGCCGCTTTCGAAGCGGCCGAGGCTGCCGCTCAAGCAGCGCAAACCGCCCGCGAACAGGCCCAGCAGGCCGCGACCGAAGCGGCCGTGGAAGCGGAGAAGCGGGCGCGCGAAGCCCAGCGTCTGGCCGAGGAAGCCGCCGAACGTGCCCGTGAAGCGGCCCGCTCCAACCAGCAGGACGCGCGCAGCACCACGCAAGATGACCGTCCGCGGGGCGGTTTCTTCGGGCTGCTCGGCGGCGGCGTGCCGGAAACGAGCCCGGAGACGTTCGGCGCCAACGATCTGGATGAAGAGAAGTTCGCGGCCCTGGCCGAGGACACTGAAATCAAGCCCGGCGACGATCTTCGCAAGATCACGGCCAAGGCGGTGCGTTTCGGCTTCAACAATGCGGGTAAGGCGTTCGTGGAACTGGAAAGCGGCGCCATCTGGCGCGCGACCCGGGCCCAGAAAGTCTATTTCGACAAGGACGGTCCGAACACGGTGGAAATCCGCCGCGCCGCGCTGGGGTCCTATCTCATGCGGGTCAACGGGCGGGGCAAGGCGATCCGTGTTCGGAGAATAAAATAACGATACAGTTCAGGCGCTCGCCTGCGCGTGGGTGCCGGGCCGGTCCCGGACCGCGCGCTGCATGGCCTCGATCAGCTTGTCCGGATCGATCGGTTTTGGCACGAAGTCGTCCATGCCCGCGGCAAGATAGCTGGCCTTTTGCTCCGGCAGGGCATTGGCCGTCAGCGCCACGATCGGCACGGTGGAGGTGGGCGGATCGAGCGCCCGGATCTTGTGGGTCGCGGTGACCCCGTCCATGACGGGCATTTGAATATCCATCAGCACCAGGTCGTATGGCGCGGTCTTCAAGGCCTCGAGCGCTTCCTTGCCGTTGGCGGCGATATCGACCAGATGCCCCAGCTTGGTCAACAGCGTCTGGGCCAGCATCTGATTGATGTGATGATCCTCCACCAGCAGTACCCGATAGGCCTGGGGGATCGTGGTTTGCCGGGGCGGCCAGACATGAAGCGGAAAGACCTGATGGCCGATCTCGAAAGGCAGGTTCACGGTGAAGGTGCTGCCCGACCCGGCGACGCTTTCGACGCCGATCTGTCCGCCCATTAACTCCGTAAGCTGACGAGTGATGGCAAGCCCCAGGCCCGTGCCGCCGAAGCGCCGTGTCGAAGACCGATCGGCCTGCTCGAAGCGGTCGAACAGGCGGCTTTGGTCCTCCGGCGCGATGCCGATGCCCGTATCGGTGATGCTCAAGCGGATATCGATCATATGGTCGTAGCGGGAAACCTGCCGGGCACAGACCGTCACCGCCCCGGTGTCGGTGAATTTGATGGCGTTGTCGATCAGGTTGAAGAGGATCTGGCGCAGGCGCGTGGGGTCGCCCTTGAGCCAGTCGGGCAGGGCCGGATCGATTTCCGTGATGAGATCGACCTTCTTCTCCAGGGCCTTGGGCGCCAGCAGGGAGCGCACGTGATCGATCATCTGGCTGAGGTTGAAATCGACGCTTTCCAGGTCGATCCGGCCTGCTTCCAGCTTGGAGAAATCGAGAATGTCGTTCAGCAGAACCAGCAGGCTTTGGGCGGATTCGCGCGCCGTCACCGCATAGTGTTTTTGTTCCGTCTCCAGCCTGGTGTCGAGCAGCAGGCCCAGCATGCCCAGGACGCCGTTCATGGGCGTGCGCAGCTCGTGGCTCATATTGGCCAGGAAATCGGATTTGGCCTGATTGGCGGCGTTGGCCTCCTCGCAGGCCTTGCTCAAGCGTCTGAAGGTCGTGCTGGTGATCATGGCGTAGCTGGCGACGGTCACGAAACCGGCCACGGCGCTCAGGATCATGGCAAGGGCGAAGCCGTCGCGCACCCGGTCGCGGTCGAACACGGGCGCCATGACATAGGCCGTATCATGGAGGGCGTTCAGTCCCAGGATGGTTATAGCGCTGGCCACCAGCGCGCCGGCGCCCGCATAAGCGCCGAAGAGAAAGCCAGCGGCCAGGGGAAAGACCACCAGGAACGGCGTGACGACGGATTCAATGCCGCCGGACCGGCTCGCGGCGAAGACGATGGTGCCGTAAAGCGCGACGATCAGGATCAGTCCGGGCCATTTCAGCGAGCGCGTGTAAAACAGCAGCCAGGGCAGGGCGATCAGGGCGAGGCAGGTCAGGGCCGAAGTGATCTTCGCGGGCGTGATCGCCGGATGCAGGATCGTAATATGGATGACATGCAAGGCGACCGAGAGGGCGCACTGCCAGGTGGTCAGCACGAAGAACCGGCAGCGGATGGCCTGCTTGAAATCGTCGTTCGGATCCGTGCCGCACCGCCGGTCGATCCAGGTGAGGAAGCGGTTCCAGAGCTCAAATGGAGACACAATCCGCGTCCATGGTTGCCTGCGATGGTTACGAACGGCCCTCGTCCGGCCCACAAAGGTCGAGCTTAGCGGGGGAGCCCTTAGTTCTGGGTTAAGCGGCGGCGGGCGGTTGTGGTAAGGCCGTCAGGCGTGGTTTCGCGCCGGATTGAAGCGCGGCGCGTCCCGCCATAAACTGTGATCAGTCATGGGCGTCCGGAAGGGACCGGATTGCCGAAGGGGATCAGCCGCTTGCGAGCGCGCTTAGATCGTTTGATATGAGGCGGATGGCCTCAAACAGCCAAAGTGGGGGCATCCGTGCATCAGCCGAGTTCCGTTCACGAGCATTGGTCGTCGCGATTTACGTTCATCATGGCCGCCGTCGGTTCCGCCGTCGGTCTCGGCAATTTCTGGCGCTTTCCCTATCAGGCCGGTGAAAACGGCGGGGCGGCCTTCGTGGTCGTCTATCTGGTGGCGGTCGCCGCCATCGCCTATCCGGTGCTGATGACCGAATACGCCATCGGCCGCCACAAGGGTCTGTCGGCGGTGGGTGCCACCCGCGAACTGGGCCGGGAGTCCGGCGCCGGCGGGATCTGGGGGATCGTCGGCTGGATCGGCATGCTGACCGGTTTCCTGATTCTAAGCTTTTACAGCGTCATCGCCGGCTGGGTGATGGCCTATGTGCCGATCTTCGCCTCCGGCGATCTGGCGAACACGACCTTCGAGGAAGCTCAGACGATCTTCGGTGCGCTGATCGGCGATCCGACCCGGGTGCTGATCTGGCATACGCTCTTCATGGCCATCACGTCCCTGATCGTGGCGCGCGGTCTTAAAGGCGGCATCGAAGTGGCCGCCAATATTCTGATGCCGGCCTTCTTCATCATGCTGTTGGGCATGGTGGTTTACGCCGTATCCGTCGGTAATCCGCAGGCGACGGTGGATTATCTGTTCACGTTCGATTTCGCGAAAATCACGCCGAAAGTGGTGGTCGAAGCCATCGGCCAGGCGTTCTTTTCCGTGGGCGTCGCTTCGGCCATCATGATCACCTATGGCGCTTATCTGCAGAAGGACGTGCGCATCCCCAATGCCTCGCGCACGGTCGCGGGCGCCGATACCTTCGTCGCCCTGTTGGCGGGTTTCGCCATTTTCCCGCTGGTCTTCGCGATCCCCGAGCTTCAGCCCAATGTGGGTCCGGGCCTGCTGTTCCAGACCATGCCGGCGGCCATCGGCGCGCTGCCTTTCGGCTCGGTGGTGGGCACGGTGTTCTTCGTCCTCGCCTTTTTCGCAGCGCTGACCTCGTCGATCTCGCTCTTCGAGGTGGCCGTGTCCTGGATCGAGGAGCATCGGGGCATCTCACGGGCCCGCGGCGCCATCATTGCCGGTATCCTGTGCTGGATCGTCGGTGTCGGCTCGGTTCTGTCCACCAATGTGCTCTCTGATTTCCATCCGCTCGATTTCGGGCCGTTCGTGGGTCAGACCATCTTCGACATTCTCGATACGCTGACCTCGAACATTCTGCTGCCGTTCTCGGGCCTCTTGGTCGCGATCTTCGCGGGATGGGTGGCCTCTCAGCAGGTGATGCGGGAAGAGCTGGGACTGTCCAGCGGCACCTTCGCTGTCTGGCAGACCTTCATGCGTTTCATCATCCCGCTGGCGATCATCGGCGTGCTGGTGGCGGCGAATTTCCCCTCGCTGGTGACGCCCCAGCAGTAACGCTGGCCATAACCACCAGTTTACCTGTCGAGAACTGGACGGGATCGGCCGCTCGGGCCATGGTCTGAGCGGTCGACTTGTATGCGCGGCAGACGGGGGAGGAGATCGGGCCCATGGAGACGGCAGGCTTTGCGGTGATCGCCCTGGGCATGATCGGCTATGCGCTCATCTCGGGCCGCGCCGACCGGATGATCATTACACCGCCCATGGTGTTCGCCGTCTTCGGTCTGATCATCGGCGCGCAGGGGCTCGACATCATCGATCTGGATTTCGAGGAAGGGCTCGTCCATCTGCTGGCGGAGCTGACCCTGGTGCTGGTGCTCTTCACCGATGCCGCGCGGATCGATTTCCGCCGTCTGTCCAAGGATCACGATCTGCCGTTCCGTATGCTGCTGATCGGCATGCCCTTGACAATCGTCGCGGGCACGCTGCTTGCCCTGCCGATCTTTCCCGAATTCGGCCTGTGGGAAGCGGCGCTCTTGGCGGCGATCCTGACGCCTACGGATGCGGCGCTGGGCCAGTCGGTGGTGACCAGCAAGGTCGTGCCTGTGCGCATCCGTCAGACGCTCAATGTGGAAAGCGGCCTCAATGACGGCATCGCGCTGCCGGTCATCGTGCTGTTCCTGTGCCTGGCGAATATGGAGCATGCGACGGACGAAGGGACCCCCTGGCTCCTATTCGGTCTGCTTCAGATCACGCTGGGCCCGCTGGTGGGCGCGGCCGTCGGTTTCGTCGGCGGGCGGCTTATTCAGTGGGCGGCGGATTCGGGCAATATGACCGAAGCGTTCCAGGGCTTGTGTGCCCTCGCCCTGGCGCTGTTCAGCTTCGCGCTGGCCGAACTGGTGGGCGGCAACGGCTTCATCGCCGCCTTCGTGGCCGGGCTGACGCTGGGCAACACCTCGAAACATCTGTGCAATTTCGTGCTCGAATTCGCCGAAGCCGAAGGCCAGTTGCTGACGCTTTTCGTCTTCATGGTGTTCGGCGCGGCGCTGGTGCCCGATCTCTTCGCCCATGCGACGCCGATGATTTTCCTTTATGCGGTGCTGGCGCTCACGGTCATGCGCATGGTGCCGGTCGCCATCAGCCTGATCGGCGCGAGGTTGCGCACGCCCACGGTCCTGTTCCTGGGCTGGTTCGGGCCAAGGGGCCTTGCCTCGATCCTGTTCGCGCTGTTGGTCCTGGAAGAGCCCGGCGTGGTCGCGGGCGAGATGATCGCGCTCATCACCATCATGACCGTCGCCCTGAGCATTCTCGCCCATGGGTTTACCGCAGCACCGCTCTCGGCCCGCTATGGGCGCAGTTGCGCCGCCCATCACGACGCCCATGTGTTGGCGGAAAACAAGCATGTGGCAGAATTGCCGACCCGCTTCGGCTCGTCCGCCAAACAGGCCGATCCCTGATTCCAATTGCTCTGCATTTGCCCCATTGTGCGTGACCGCAAAGCGGGGCCACCATGCGCCTTTTGCGGGACCGGATGAGATCAGGGCGGCACGGGTATGGACGGGTTCAGTTGGGATTTTCTGCTCACCGCGGTGGTGACGCTTTTCGTTGTGGTCGATCCTCTGGGTGTGATCCCGATTTTCGCGTCGATCACGGCGGGGACCTCCTTCGGCTACCGGCTGAAAATGGCGATCCGGGGCTGTCTCATCGCCTTCGCCATATTGGGGGGCTTTGCCATTGTCGGCGCCGACGTGCTGGAACGGATCGGCATTTCCATGGCCGCTTTCCGCACCGCCGGAGGCATTCTGCTTTTCCTGATCGGACTGGAGATGCTGTTCGAACGGCGCACGCGGCGGCGCTCCCGCTATGCGGAACTGGCCATGGCCGATTACGAGCTGCACCATCTGGACGATCCCCGGCCGGAGGATATTTCCGTCTTCCCGCTCGCCCTGCCGCTGCTGGCCGGGCCCGGCGCCATGGCCTCCATTGTGCTGCTCATGGGCGAGAACGAAGGCGCTTTCACCTCCCAGGCCACGGTGCTGATGGCCTTGGCGATCGTCATGCTGCTGTCGTTCGCGCTGCTCATCCTGTCGGTACGGATCATCGACCGGGCGGGGGAGTCCATCTCCACCATCATCACCCGGATCATGGGGATGCTGCTGACCGCGCTCTCGGTGCAATATGTGTTCGACGGCGTCGCCGAGGCGCTCAGACAAGGCCAGTTGTGAGGGTCTCGACGAGTTTGTTCACATCGTCCGGGTCTTGATAGATGCCGAAACCGATCCTGAGCCGGTTCTCCCGGTAATCGGTGATGACATCCGCAGCCATCAGCGCCTTGTAGAGAGCGGCCGCGTCGGGGGTCTCGAAGGTCAGAAACCGTCCGCACCGCCCGCTGTCCGGGTCGACCAGGAGGGTAGCGCCGTCAAGCGCGCTCGGCCGGGTCCGGATCCGCTCCAGGAACTGCGCCTGCAGCCTATGTGTATGGGCGCTCATGGCCTCGACCGTCAGATTTTCGCGGACAAGCCAGTCCATCACCGCGTTGAACCGGTAGAGGCCCGACGGGTCGAAGGTCGCGCCGTCGAAGCGCGCGGCGGTTCGCCCATAGCCCACCGTGCCGTCCTGGGGGCCGCTCAGGGCACTGAAGGCCGCGTACCAGCCCGTATTGCGCGGGCGGGGGCCGTAGCCGGGCGGCGCATGGAGAAACACGCAGCCCTCTCCCGCCATGGCGTATTTGTAGCCGCCCGACATGTAAAAGGCGCGGGTCTCCAGGGGGCGGAAATCGACCGGTTCGGCCAGGAAGCTGTGATAGCCGTCGATGACGAAGAATGCCTCCGCCGACCGAAGACGGCCCGCGATATCCATCAGCTCCGGGACGGTCAATCCGTAACCGGAATTGAAGAACACCTGGCTCAGATAGACAAGGTCATGGCCTTGGGCCGTTGCCTGTTGCGTGAACCGTTCCGTGAACGTTTCAAAGGGCTGGGCCGGCACGCGTTCCACATGCGCCAGCCCCTCTTCTTCAAGGCGCGCCATCTGACGGCGGAAGCTGTGAAACTCGGCATCGCTGGCCAGCACCCGCAAGGGCCGGTCATGGGGCAGGCAGGACAGGATCCGGACCAGAAGCTCATGGGTGTTGGGCGCGAACGTCACGCTCTCCGGCGATGACAGATTGAGGGCGCGCGCCACATGTCCTTGGGCTGCGGGCCGTATGGTGCCGAAGATGTAGTCCCATTTGGTGTCGAGCAGGCGGGCGGCGTCTTCCCAGCACTGTTTCTGGGCAATGAGCGTGACATCCGGCCAGGGATGATGGCTGTGGGCCGCGAAATGAAGGGGCGCGCCGGGCCGCCCGATGGAGCGGGCGAACTGCGGTTTCATGTCCCGCAGCAGACCGCCGGCACTCATTGCAGCAGGCCGAGTTCGGCCAGCACACCTTCCGTGATCCGGCGGGCCCGCAGGCCCGTGGCGCCCGCGCCTTTCAGATTGGTGGCGAAAATATAGCGGTCGTCATTCGTGTCGAGCGCGCCGATAAACCAGCCGGTCACCGTGCCGCCGAGCCCGTCGCCGCCCGTTCCGGTCTTGCCGTGCAAAACGAAGCGGGTCGTCTGCTTCAGGATCATCATGTCCTTGACGGTTTTCTGATGGGTCCGGACGAAGGGCAGGGTTTCCGCCATGAGATCGCGCATGAACCGGACCTGTTCCTCCGCGCTGACGGTCAGGGAGCTTTCCAGCCAGAACCGGTCGAGCCCGCCGGTGATGTCCTGGTTGCCGTAATCGAGCAGGTCAAGGGCTGCATCCATCCGCTCCCGGCCGATCCGGCGGGACAGTTCCTGGTGATACCAGACCACGGAGTAATGCAGCGAGGACGCCAGGGTGTGATCCTTGTTCCAGGACCGTGTGCCGCGTTTGCGCCCGTCCCATTGCAAGGGCGTGTCGGGGCCCAGGACGATGCCCAGTTGAAGCGCGATCAACGCGTTCGGAACATTGAAGGTCGAGTTGGGCGAGAGCCGGCGGGTCGAGAAATTGGGATTGTAGCGCAGGGTTTTCGCGCTTGAGATCTGATGGAGCACCAGACAGCCGTTGAAGCCCGTGAAATGGCGGCGCAGATCGGGCAGGGCGGTCAGTTCCGGGGCGGCCTGGGCCCGGCCGGTGAGCGCCGTCAGAACCAGCGCCAGAACGGCCACGCAGATCCAGCCGGGAGCCGGGACCTGGTCCCTCCGGGCAACTTGCTCGCTCCTGTACCACATACTGCGCATGGGAGGGGTTCGGTATGGCAAATCTATGTCTTTTGAAGCCTCTCGCAGGGCTGCGCCGTCGCCTTCGGGCGCTTTCCAGAGGCATCGTTCAAAGGCGAGTACAGGCACGATCCATGCCATGTGATGTGTTCAAACCACACGCCCGTTTCATGGTACATATACGGTCTGGCGGGTGGGGCAGACAACAAGACGGCATCAATGGCCACAAAAGACCCAGACAGCATCGAGCATCCCAAGATTCCGATTCCGCCGGGTCAGCATCCCGGCGAAATGGCGGGCTGTATCTGCTTTTCCTTCCGTAAGGCGGCCCGCGCCATCACCCAGATCTACGACGCGGCGCTGGCGCCGAGCGGCATCCGGATTACCCAGTTTTCGCTCATGGCGGCGCTTTATGGTCATCGCGACGCGCGGCGCATTTCCGATCTGGCGCGCGATCTGGTGATGGACCGCACAACGCTGACCCGGAATTTGCGGCCGCTGGAACGCGAGGGGCTGCTTGAGATCACATCCGGTATCGACCGGCGGGAGCGCCTGGCGCGTCTGACGGACGAAGGCGCGCGCCGGTTCAGGGAGGCCGTGCCCTGCTGGAAGAGGGCTCAGGCCCGCGTGCTGGAGCTGTTCGGCGAGGAGCGCTGGCAGACCATCCGTGTGGATATCAATAGTGCGCTGACCCGGGCGCTGGAAGAGGATCATTCGCCATCGCCCTGAGGCGCAAAAAAGCCCCGCGGGGACGATCCCCACGGGGCTTCTTTTTTGTCAGAGCGTGAGCGCCGGACTTAGAAGTCCATGCCGCCCATACCGCCCATGCCGCCCATGCCGCCGCCCGGCATCGCCGGAGCCGGCTCGTCTTTCTTCGGCGCTTCCGCCACCATGGCTTCGGTGGTGATCAGCAGCGCGGAGACGGAGGAGGCGTCTTGCAGCGCGGTGCGCACGACCTTGGTCGGGTCGATGATGCCGGCATCCACCAGATCGACATATTCTTCACTCTGAGCGTCGAAACCGAAGGTCTTCGACTTCTGCTCCAGAAGCTTGCCGACCACGATGGAGCCTTCGACACCGGCATTTTCCGCGATCAGACGAACCGGCGCCTGGATCGCACGGCGGACGATATTGATGCCCGCCTGCTGGTCTTCGTTCTCGCCTTCCAGCGACTCGAGCACTTTCGTGGCGTAGAGCAGAGCGGTCCCGCCGCCCGGCC
>CAZTCJ010000084.1:0-15833 GCA_964612085.1 uncultured Alphaproteobacteria bacterium | reverse complement strand
GGCGGACAGATCGGCGATGACCGGCGCGCCGCCGATATCCTTGCCCAGCGCCAGGGCCAGTTTGGCATGGGCCTTCTCGTAAGGCTCGGAGGCCAGAAGCTCGCGCAGCAGCACCATCTCCCGGCGCTTGTTGGGCAGTTCGATGCCGATGGCGTTGCGTCCTGGAATGACCGCCACCCGGGCCGAGACCGCGCTCATGGACCGCGCGATATCGTCGGCCAGACCGATGACGCGGGAGGATTTGATCCCCGGCGCGGGCTCCAGTTCGTAGAGCGTGACCACCGGGCCGGGATGGACATTGATGATCTCGCCCTTGATGCCGAAATCCTGCAGCACGGTCTCAAGCAGCCGGGCGTTCTGTTCCAGGACCTCTTCCAGATTGGCTTCCGCGTTTTGTTCCTTCTGCGGCTTTTGCAGCAGATTGAGCGGCGGCAGCCGGTAGGCGCCGGGATCGAGATCGAGGATCGTCTGGGCTTCGCGCTTTTCCCGTTTGCCGGGCTTGGCGGCTTTCTTCTTCTTGACCCGTTCCGCTTTGGCGGGCGCGCTCGACGCGTCGTCCGTCCAGCCGGGGCTGCCGGGCATGGGCGGCGGGGGCGGCACGTCCGCATCGTCCGCACCGGAGCGGCGGTCCGTCAGGATACGGAAGGGGCCCGCGGCCAGCAGGCTCTTGAGCGAGAATTTCTGGCGCCGTTTGAGGGCGGCGCTGGCGGGCGGCGGCGCGTCTTCATCCCAATCCTCCGCGCTGTCCCAATTGGGATCGCGGTCTTCGCGCACGGCGACGATGGGCCCATCCTCGGCAGGCCTGTCATCAATCGGCTCGGCGTCCGTTACGATGGGCTCGTCCTCGTCGGCGAAAGGCGGATCGACCACGGCGGGCAGATTGGCGGGTTCATCGCCATCGGTCTGGCCTGCCGCCTGCCGCACGGATGAACCCGGCGCGAAGGCCTTGGCGAATGCGGGGTCGTTTTCGGTGTACCAGACGCGCTCGCCGCCCATGCCCACCGGTTGGGGGCGGCTTTCCGGCGCGCGCCCGCCAACCCAGTCCGGCAGGCGGTCGGGCATCATGGCGATGGCGCCGGTGCGGATATGGCTCCAGGCGGACATGGCCTTGTCGGCCACGGGGGCGCCTGTGGCCCAATCCTTGACCTGGTCCCACAGCGGGTCCCGGTCTTGCCGGTCCCGGCGCTCGCCGTCGAGCTGCCAGCGGAATTCGGTGAAGCGCATGCCGATGGCGAGACCGAAGGTCAGGAGCAGGCCGATACTGGCCACCGATCCGGTGACCAGCCGCAGCAGGGTCGGCTCCTGAATGCCCAGAAAGGCCGCCCCTTGGGCGATGGTGTTGGCGGCCCAGTCGCCGATCACGCCGCCAAGCCCGATCTGCAGGGGCTCCGGGGCCGACAAGGGCAGGCTCGCCGCCAGGGTGCTCATGAAGATGATGGCGCCGAGCCAGGAACCGATCCGGGTCCAGATGCCGCCGGGCCCGTGCTTGGCCATCAGCCACCAGCCCCATACCGCGATGGGCGGGACCATGGCCATGGAGCCGAGCCCGATGGTCTGCATAATGACATCGGCGAAATAGGCGCCGGGAATCCCAAGCAGGTTCCACGGATCGTCGGCGGTCGCATTATTGAAGCTGGGGTCGAGCGGATTGTAGGTGGACAGCGCAAGCGTCATGGCGATGCTGGTGACGATCAGCGTCAGCCCAGCCGCTTCCATCAGCCGGTCCCGGAGGAACCGCAGAGTGGCGTAACAGACAGTCAGCAGAATGCTTGGTTGTTCGTAGTCGTCCGCTCGATACATCGTGTCTCTTTATGCTGCTTCGCCGCGTCGTTCACTCATAAAGCTTGGGCACTCAAAAGGTTTGGGCCCTTAAAAGGTTTCGACAAGGCGGCCCAGCGCCTCGGCGATCGTGTCTTCCCCATCGACCAGGGCGATCCGGATGTAATCGGCCCCTGGATTGCCCTGGCCCGCGTTGCGGGCGAGATAGGCGCCGGGCAAGGTTCTGAGCCCCGCGCCGCGCCACAGTTCAAGCGCCGCTTCTTCCCCCGTGAGGCCGGTTTCCGTCATCTCAAGCCATAGGAAAAAGCCCCCCGGCGGACGAAAGAATCCGAATCGGCCTTTCAGACGATCCGCCGCCAGATCAATCTTCGCGCGGTAGCGGCGGCGATTCTCTTCCACATGCGCATCATCCTGCCATGTTTTCGCGGCCGCCGCGAGCACAGGCAAGGGAGACGGCGCACCGCCATAGCTTTTTAATTTTATCAGCCTTGAGATGAGCGCCCTGTCCCCCACGACAAAGCCCGAGCGCAGGCCCGGCAGATTCGACCGTTTGGACAAGGAGTGAAACGACAGAATGCGGCGCATTTGGGGATTGGTCTGCGCAGTTGCTTCCAAAATGCCGACAGGCGGTACCTTGTCATAAATCTCCGTGTAACATTCGTCCGCCAGCACCGCAAAATCGAAGCGCTGGGCCAGCTCCATCAGGCTCGTCCAATAGCCCCGGTCGGCGGCGACCCCTTGGGGATTGGCGGGCGAACACAGATAGACGGCGGCGGTGCGGGCCAGGAGATCGCTGGGCAGGCTCCAGAAATCGGGCAGGTGGCCGGTATCGGGCGTGGCGTCGAGGAACACGGGTTCCGCGCCGACGGCCAGCGCGGCCGCCGCATAGCATTGATAAAACGGGTTGGGAATCAGGATCACCGGGCGCTGGCCGCCCTCGGTCTTGGCGCCCGCCAGCGCCTGGGGCGCGGCGAACAGGCCTTCCCGTGTGCCATTCAGGGCCATGATATGCAGTTCGGGTTCGATCTGGCCGGGGGGCAGATGATAGCGCCGGGTCAGCCAGTCCGTGCAGGCGCTGCGGAACTCCGGCGTGCCCGCCGGCGGCGGATAGCGGCCATATCCGGCCTGGGCGTCGCTCAGGATGGTGCCGACAAAGGCGGGGAAGGGATGGCGCGGCTCGCCGATGGACATGTCGATGGGATCGGCGCCCGGGGGCACATCACCGAGAAGCGCCCGCAGCCGGGGAAATGCATATTCCGGCAGGCTTTCGTACCGCCACTTGACCACGTACTCATACCATCCAGTCTCATCCGGAAGCTGCCGATGTACCCCATTTTCCCCCGTCTGACCACCCTTTGGCGTGTTAACAGTCGGGGCTTCGCGGGCCGCAAACTCGTTTCACGAGCATAGGCTACCGTTCTGAAGTGTCTGCGACTAGGCTGGCGCCGATTGCTGTTTTGTCAGGGAGAACGCCATGCCTATCGCCTCGGTCCGATCCGCCTTCGCCGCCTCGTTGATGTTTGCTTGTGCCGCAGCCGCCAGCCCGGCGGCAGCCCGTGACATTACCATCGGGTCGTACAGCCTGCCCGATCAGGGGGTCGTGGCGCTGCCCGTGCGCGAGGACAGGCTCGAAGGCGGGGCGTTCGGCGCGCTCGATGACACGCTGGACGGTGCGCTGACTAAAGCCGCCCAAGCCGCCAAGTTCACCGGCAAGGACGGCAAGACCCTGTCCCTTTACGGGCTCGGCGGCTATGAGCGCATCGTTTTGGTGGGCCTTGGAGACGAGACGCCGGACGCGCGGGCTTTGGAAGATTTCGGCGGCACGGCAGCCCAGACCACGATGTCTGAGTCCGGCAAGGCCGTGTCCGTGCTGTGGTCGGGCCTGGAGACGGACGCCGAGACGCCGGGCGCCCATATCGCTTACGGGGCGGCGCTCGGCCAATACACGTTTACAGAGTATCTGTCCAAGGATGAAGAGGACGACACGGGCGAGGGCAGCCTGACGGTTCTGTCCGCCTCCGCCGACGCCGACCGCGAGGCATTCGAGGGCGATTGGAAACCGGTTGCCGAAGCTGTGACCTTCGCGCGCGATCTGATCCGCGAGCCGGCCAATGTAGTCTATCCGGAAAGTTTCGTTTCCCGGACCCGCGCGGCGTTCCGGGGCGAGCGGAATGTCAGCATCGACGTGCTCGATGTGGACGATATGCGCGAGCTTGGCATGGGCGCGATCATTGGCGTTGGCCAGGGCAGCGCCCGGCCGCCGCGTCTGCTGGTGGTCCGCTACACCGGCGGGGAGCGGGGCGATGCGCCGGTCGCGTTCGTCGGCAAGGGGGTCACCTTCGACACGGGCGGCATTTCGATCAAACCCTCCAGCGGTATGTGGCGGATGAAATACGACATGTCCGGGGCCGCCGCCGTCACCGGCGCGGTGCTGGCGCTCGCCAAACGGGACGCGGCGGTCAATGCGGTGTCGATCGCGGCGCTTGCGGAAAACATGCCGTCGGCCACCGCCCAGCGGCCGGGCGATGTGGTGCGCACCATGTCGGGCAAGACCATCGAGATCCTCAACACCGACGCGGAAGGCCGCCTCCTTCTGGCGGACGCCGTGTGGTACGCGCAGGACCGGTTCAATCCGCGCATTCTGGTCGATCTCGCCACCCTGACCGGCTCGGTGCGCGTGGCTCTGGGCGATGAATATGCCGGGCTGTTTTCCCGCCATGACGAACTGGCGGCGCAGGTGACGGCGGCCGCCGAGCGGGCGGACGAGGAGGTCTGGCGCCTGCCGCTCCATCCGTCCTATGCGGAGGATATCAAGTCCGACATCGCCGATATCAAGAACATCTCCGGCGAGCGGCTGGCGGGCGCTGGCATCGGTGCGCAGGTGGTCGGCACCTTTGTTAAAGAGGATACGGTCTGGGCCCATCTGGATATCGCGAGCAGGGCCTGGCCGTTCTCCGACCGGCCGACCATCCCCAAAGGCGGCGCGGGTTATGGCGTGCGCCTTCTGAACCAGCTCGTCATGGACTATTACGAAGAGCGCTGATCATTCCCGATCCAGTCACGACCGTCCGAACTCAGGATACGCTTCGAGGCCCAGTTCGGCGCGGTCGAGGCCGCCGGTTTCCTCTTCCTTGCTGGCGCGGATGCCGATGGTAAAGCGCAAGGCCAGCCAAGCCAGCGCGCTGGCGATCACCACGAACGCGCCGACGGCGAGAATGCCGATAAGCTGCACGCCAAGCTGGCCCAGGAAGGAATAGCTTTCCGTGTCCGACACGGCGTGGCGGTAGCTGAAGGCCACCGCGATGGTGCCCCAGATCCCGGCGACCAGATGGACCGAGATCGCGCCCACCACATCGTCGATCTTCAGCCGGTCGAGCAGAGGCACGAAAAGCACCACGAGCAGCCCGCCCACCGCGCCGATACCTGCGGCGAGGAACAGACCCGGACTGTCCGGCGCCGCCGTGATCGACACAAGGCCCGCCAGCGCGCCGTTCAAGGCCATGGTCAGATCCACCTTGCGGTAAAGCGTCTGGGTCAGGAGCATCGCGGCGACAACGCCAGCGGCGGCGGCGATATTGGTGTTGATGAAAATCTTGGCGATGGCCACCACGTCCGGCCCGGAACCCATGGCGAGCTGGGAGCCGCCGTTGAAGCCGAACCAGCCAAGCCAGAGAATGAACGTGCCGAGCGTCGCCAAGGGCATGGAAGAGCCCGGCATGGCGTTCGCCCGTCCGTCGGGTCCGTATTTTCCGATCCGGGGGCCGAGGATGATGGCGCCGGTCAAGGCCGCCCAGCCGCCCACGGAATGGACGATGGTGCTGCCCGCGAAATCGGAAAAGCCCAACGCGTAAAGCCAGCCTTCGCCCCAGCGCCAGGCCCCCTGGATGGGGTAGATGACGCCGGTCAGGATCGCCACGAAAATCAGGAACGGCCACAGGCGGATGCGTTCGGCCAGCGTGCCGGAGACGATGGAGGCGGCGGTGGCCACGAACACCATCTGGAAGAACCAGTCGGCGGAAGACGCGTAATTGCCGCTGAAATCGCCGTCGAGCGCCAGCGTGTCGTCGGGCGACCAGACGCCCAGCGTGCCGACGAGGCCCCAGCCCGAGACATTCGTGTACATCAGATTGTAGCCGATGAGGAAATACATCAGCCCGGCAATGGAATAAAGCGCGATATTCTTTAAACAAATGGTCGCGACATTCTTGGAGCGGACCATGCCCGCTTCCAGCATGCAGAAGCCCGCCGCCATGAACATGACCAGGAACCCGGCCATCAGGAACAGAAGCGAATTCATCACATAGGCGGTTTCGGGAGAAACGGCCGCCTGAGCGGGCGCCATGGTGACGATCAGGGCAAGGATAAGGGCAAGAGCGGTCTTCACAGGGCGTCCTCGTCGGTCTCTCCGGTCCGCACGCGCACGGCGCGGTCCACGGTCAGCACAAAGATTTTGCCGTCACCGATCTGGCCCGTCTCCGCTGTGGTCCGGATGGCCTCCACCACCCGGTCCTCGACGGCAGGCTCGATGACGATTTCCAATTTCAGTTTGGGCAGGAAACTGACGGCATATTCGGCGCCGCGATAGATCTCTGTCTGGCCTTTCTGGCGGCCATAGCCTTTGACTTCCGTGACCGTCATGCCGGTGATGCCGATCCGGGTCAGGGCCTCGCGCACATCGTCCAGCTTGAACGGTTTGATAATGGCAATCACGAGCTTCATGGCATCCGGTCCTCATTCCGCTGCGGCCACGCCGGGTTCAGCCTAGAAAGCCCGGGGCAGAGCCCGCAACGTGCCTTGCGGCGCTCAGGCCGTGGTTTTTCAAGGGGAAGGAGGGCGGCCCGCCGTACCTGCCGCTTTTTTGGGCAGGCGCGCGCGCAGCCTGCTCAAAGCCGCGCCAGATCAGGGCTGGCGAGACGCCGCGAGAGCCTGCTCGATGGCCGCGCCCAGACGCAGCAGGCGGCCTTCCGCGAAAGGCTGTCCGGCAAGCATGACGCCGCAGGGCAGCGCCGGAGCGTCCGCATCGGCCTGGGTGAAACCGGCGGGCACGGTGAGCGCGCAAAGCCCCAAGAAGTTGATCCAGGTGGTGTTGGTCAGCGCACCGATATTGGCCGCGCGGTAGGCGTCTTCGTCCTGCTCCAGAGGTGCGATGGCGGGCGGGCGCATGGCGACGGTGGGCATCAGAAGCGCATCGTACCGGGTCATGAAAGTCCGCACCCGTTCTGATAACGCCGCGATGGTCTGATCGAAGCGCTGCACATCGAAGGCGGAGCGCCGGTCGGCATCGTGAAAGCGGTTATAGACGAACGCGAAGACCGATTTCGGGTCCCGTTCGAGCGTATCCTCCCAAGTGGCGCGGGCCTCCGACACCAGGCTCGGCCCGTAGGTCCGGCCCGCCTCGAACGTTTGAGCAATCTCGGGCAAGGGCCCGCGTTCGATGCGCGCGCCATGGGCCGCGAGCGTGTCGAGCGTATTCTCGAACACGGCGCGGACGGAGGGCTCCGCGCCTTCCACGACGACGGTCTCGGGCGCGTAGAACACGGTCCGCTCCAGCGTTACGCCGGTGAGGTCCGGCGGCGGATGACCCGTCAGAACAGAAAACATCGCGGCGGCGTCCGCGACGGTCCGCGCCAGCGGGCCGACCGTGTCCAAACTGATGCTCAAGGGGATCACATGATCGGTCGGGATGAGGCCCGCCGTGGTCTTCAAGCCCACCAGACCGTTCCAGGCCGCCGGAATGCGCACCGAGCCGCCGGTATCCGTGCCGATGCCGATGGGCGCGAGTTTGCGTGCGATGGCGACCGCGGTACCGCTCGAGGAGCCGCCGGGCGTCCGCGCCGTTTCGCTGTCGAACGGATTGGCGGGGGTGCCCGTCACCGGGTTGATGCCGAGGCCGGAAAAGGCGAATTCGGTCAGGTTGGTTTTGCCTAGGAACACGAGGCCCTGGCGGGTGGCGCGGGCGAGCACCGGCGCGTCCCGGGAAGGCACATTGTCCTTCAGAAGCGCGGAACCGGCCGCCGTCACGCCGCCCGCCGTTTCCACATTGTCTTTCCAGGCCACGGGCACACCGTCGAGAACCGAGCGGCGCGTCCCTGCCTTGGCGCGCTCGCTTGCGGCCAAGGCTTCCACCCGGGTGCGCTCCGGTACCAGACGCACATAGACCCTGTGCTCCGGATCCTGCTCTTCGATGCGGGCGAGATACGCCTCCGCCAGATCGACGGGATCGAGGGCGCCAGAAGCGATCTCCGCCCCAAGCTCCAAAGCCCTTTTGTCGAAAACATCGCTCATGGGCCGGAGACTAGCCGCGCCGCGCCGGTTTGGCCATCGCCCCATGCGGCGACAGGCCGTCTGGACTTCCCCCTGTCTTGCGCCCATGGTCGAACCATGACGAAACGCTCGAACCCATCGAAAGACACTCTGGAGTGCGAAGCGCTGATCGTGGGCGGCGGCCTTGTAGGCCTGACCCTGGGCATCGCACTCGGCCGCGCCGGGATCGAGACCATCGTGGTGGACGCCCTCGATCCGGCCAAAGTGACCGATGCGGGTTTCGACGGCCGGGTGTCCGCCGTGGCCTTCGCCTCCTGCCGCATGCTCGAAGCGCTCGGCCTGTGGGACACCCTCAAACCCAATGCCCAGCCGATCAACGATATTCTGGTGACGGACGGAACGGGGCTGCGCGCCCGCGACACCGGCGCGGCGTCGCTGCTGCATCTGCATTTCGATCACCGGGAACTGGGGCGGGGCCCGCTCGGCAATCTGATCGAGAACCGGCATATCCGGCTGGCGCAGCAGTCCGTGATCGACGATTTGGACAGTCTGCGTCTGATCGCACCGGCGGCCTGCGACCGGGTCAACCGCTCCGGCGATGGCGTCACCGCCCATCTGGCCGATGGACGCCTAATCCGTGCCCGGGTTTGTCTGGCGGCGGACGGCCGCAACTCGCCCCAACGGGAGGCGGCGGGCATCAAGAGCATCGGTTGGCAATATGATCAAATGGGCATCGTCACCACGGTCGAGCATGACGAACCCCATCATGGGGTGGCCCAGGAATATTTCCTGCCCTCGGGCCCGTTCGCGATCCTGCCCATGACCGGCAACCGCGCCTCTCTTGTATGGACGGAAAAGACGGAACTGGCCCGCGCGTATACCAAGCTCGATGACGATGGCTTTGCCCGCGAGATCGCCGACCGGTTCGGTCCTTATCTCGGGGACGTGCGGCCGGTGGGACCGCGCTGGTCCTATCCGCTGGGCCTGCATCTGGCGCTCGACTATGTGGCGCCGAGGCTGGCGCTTGTCGGCGATGCCGCCCACGGCATTCACCCCATCGCGGGCCAGGGGCTCAATCTGGGTTTGCGGGACGTGGCGGCGCTGGCGCAGGTGCTGGCGGATGCCCGCCGCGTCGGCCTTGATCCGGGTACGGAAACGGTTCTGGAGGAGTATCAGAGCTGGCGGCGCTTCGACAATGTCACGCTCGCCGCTTCGACGGATGTCCTGAACCGTCTGTTCTCGAACGATTCAGCGCCGCTGCGCTTTGCCCGCGATGTGGGATTGTCCGTGGTCAACGCGATCGGCCCGGCGCGGCGGGCCTTCATGCGCCATGCGGGCGGCGCCATGGCGCTGGCGGGCGAAAAGACCTTACCCCGCCTGCTGCGCGGCGAGCCGATCTAACGGGCAGGCCCTGCCTGTTCGCCAAATGTTCACTCCGCACACCCGTTTCACGGGAACCAAACAGAGTTCTTGCCGGTCGGCGAAAAAGAGCGTTTACTCCACACCTGAGTTGCGACCGTGAACTTGGCTTGGCTACACCTATCGGCGCCATTTCGCCGTGCACTGGACTACCAAGACTTGAGGTTGCTATCCGGGCGTCTTTCTTTCTGCGCATTGAAGGGGGCGTCCATCTTTCGGTAATGCGCTCTTGGAGGTCCTCATGGCGACGGGTGTCGTTAAATGGTTCAATCCCACAAAGGGTTATGGGTTCATCGCGCCGGATGACGGCGGCAAGGATGTGTTCGTGCACATCACGGCCGTTGAGCGTTCCGGCCTGGGCCAGATCGTGGAAGGCCAGAAGCTGAGCTACGATCTGCAGGAAGAACGCGGACGGACGTCCGCGGGCAATCTGCAAGCCGTCTAAGGCTCTGGCAGACACCTGACAGTTTATCCAATGGGCCCTTCGCTGTTTAGGCGGAGGGCCTTTTTTTTGATTTGTTTTGGCTATGACGGGCGCGTGCCGCGCAAATAGGCGGCCAATTGCTGCGCTGCGGTCTGGGCCGCCTGCGCCGCCTGTCCCGCCTCCTGGCAGGGTTTCCTGGCATCTTCCGTGTGGTGAGCGATCTCCGAAATGTGATCGGCGACCTTACGGGTGCCTGCCGCGGCATCGCTGACATTCTGGGTGATTTCAGCGGTGGCGGCATATTGCTGTTCCACCGCCGAGGCGATGGATGTGGAGACCTGGTCGATCTGATCGATGACGCTGCCGATGGCTTTGATGGCATCGGCGGACTCCCGCGAGACCGATTGGATGCTGAGCACTTGCCGGGTGATGTCTTCGGTCGCCCGGCGCGTCTGGCTCGCGAGCGCCTTGACCTCGCCCGCGACGATAGCGAACCCTTTGCCCGCTTCGCCGGCGCGGGCCGCCTCGATGGTGGCGTTCAGGGCCAGGAGGTTTGTCTGATCGGCCACTTGGGAAATGACACTGACGATTTCGTGGATCCGGTCGGCGGCGGCCCGCAGATCGTCCGATGTGCGCGCTGTTGCTTCCGCGCGGGCCTTGGCGTCCTGCGCCACGGAGCGGGCGTTGTGCACCTGGGCGGCTATTTCCGACGCAGACGCGGACAATTGTTCGCTGGAGGCCGCGCTCGCTTCCACATTGCGCGTGGCTTCCTCGGCGGCGCCGGAAACGCCGCTGGTCCGCTCGCCGATCAAATCGACGAAACTGCCGAGGCGCGTGCCCGCTTCCGCGACCCGGGCGCTTTCCATCTCGATGATGCGCAGGGCGCTCTCGATCTGGTCCGTGTCCACGGTTTGGTCCGGTTCCGGAGCGTCGGCGACGGCTTCCTGCCGGGACGGTTCGGCCTCTTCAGGCTGCGGAGCGTGGGTCTGAAGCGCGGCCAGCATCCTGTCGAGATCCGCCAGGACCGACCGGGTCAACGCCTTGAGCGGCGTCTTGAGCGCGCCTGGACGCATCATGTGACGGTCGGCGGCCGCGTCGATCAGCGCGCACAGCAAGACCGTGCTGGCGCCCAAAGCCGCCCTGACGCCGTCGATGCCGCAGGCCGGAACGAAGCCGGTCAACTGGGCGAACGCGCCTTCTGGATGGTCGGATGTCCCTTGAAACAGGTCCTGCCAGTAGCGGCCCGCCCGGGCCTCGAATTGATCGTCGCCGAGGGCATCCCGCACCAGATCCAGAGAGGCGGTGAGGGCGCCCAGAATATCCGCGCGGTCCGCCGTTAGACGGGGTTCCAGCCGGTCCAAGGCGTCATGGTCCGTCTCATCGAGCACGATGCCGATGGAGGTGGGGTCAAGCTGTGATCGGCTGAACGGGACGCTGGACATGGCGGCGCTTGCTGTTGGGAGAAGGTGCGCCGACTGTAAGCGGGTCTGGTTAATCCTGGGTGAAAGTGCGGCCTTGGCGCAGGCCGGTCTCGACGAAACGCTGCAGGCGGAAGATCGCCTCTTCGGGCGGGCCGTCCAGGGCCTCGGGCGGGATGGCCGCGCCGAACATCAGGTCGTAATGGGCGCCTTTCTTGTTCAGCATTTCATAGAACAGGGTCATGTTGCGCAATTCGGCGTTCACGAAGTGAAAGAAATAGTAAAGCCAGGAATTACGCCCTTTAATATGCAAAGGCACCACCGGCGCGTTATAGCGGCGCATCAGATTGATGGTGGTGGTGAGCCAGGGGCGCTCGCGCAGGCCCGACAGGGTTAGATGCGCTAACCGTCCGGAGGGGAACATAACGACGGCCCGGTCCGTTTCGAAGGCGTGTCTCGCGGCCGTCAGGGTTTCCCGGGTCTTGGCGCGGGTGCGGCTCTCCTCGACCCATTCGACCGGCACGATCCGGTCGGCCAGGGCAGGGCACACCCTGAGCGCATCCCGGTTGGCGAAATAGGCGGCATCAGGACGAATGGTCTTGATGGCGTCGTGAACGGCAAGACCGTCGACGATGCCCGTGGGATGGTTCGCCACCAGGATAAACCGCCCGGTGCGCGGAATATGCTCCGTACCGGTTACGGTCAGATCCAAGCTCAGCAGGCCGCTGGCATAGTCCATGACCTGCCGCCCACCCATGGGGGCGATGGCATCGGCCATGGCCCGCGCTTCGCGATAGCGCAGTATGGGATAGAGAGCGCGCTTGATGAGAGACCAGGCGATGGGCCGCTCGAGCCACTCTTCGGCCCGCTCTTCGATCAGTATATCAACGATATGCTTCGCTGGACCGTGCGGCGGGCCATGCTCCGGATGACTCATGGACGGCGGCCCAGCCGGTAGCTTTGATCGAGATCGGCGTAAAAGGCGCGCGCCTCGGCAAGCACGGCCTGCTGCCGGGCGTCTTGCGCCTCTGCCTCATCATTGAAAACCGCGCCGCGCCACAAGAAGCGCTTGCGCATGGCGCCGGTCTCAGGCTCCCGGGCCCAGACCGTTTCGACCGGTTCGGTGCGCTCGTCGATTTCCTCGATAGTCAGCACCATATGGGCGTTGGGCGTGCGCAGGGCGGCGGCGGCGCGGCTTTTCTTGGCGCGGTTGTCATCGTCGAAACGGTCGAGCGCGGCAAGGATCTGATCCCGCCTGGCCACGCCCGCGACAACGGCAATGAGGAGGAGAAGAAGGACCGCTGACCACATGGCGACCCCGGGTCAGACCGGGTCGCGGCTGAGGCCGCGGGCCTTCAGCATGTCGAGATAAGCCGCCCACAGACGGTCCTGATTGCGGCCCAGATGGAACAGATAGTCCCAGGTGAAGAGGCCGGTATCGTGGCCATCGTCGAAATGGAGCCGCACGGCGTAATTGCCGACGGCCTCCGCCGCCTCGATGCCCACCTGCCGCTTGCCGCCGATGATCTTCTTCTCTTCGCCGCCATGGCCTTTGACTTCCGCACTCGGACTTTCCACGCGCAGGAACTCGGCCGGCAGGCGGAAGCGCTCGCCGGATTCAAAATCGATTTCCAGGCATTTGTCTTGGGCCAAGATCCGGAGTTCCGTCGGCCAGGGCGCGGGGTCGGTCTTCTGGGTCATGACGGTCAGCCGCGCCGGTTGCGTTCCATGTCGGTCAGCTCTCGGGCTTCTTCCGGCAGCATGATCGGAATGCCGTCGCGAATGGGATAGGCGAGACCGGCGGCGCGGCTGATCAGTTCCTGGGCCGCTTCGTCGTAGGACAGGGTCGTGCGCGTGACCGGGCAGACCAGCACTTCGAGCACTTTCGGATCCGTCCTGTGCGGATGATCGGGCTTCGAGGCCTCTTCCGGTGTGCCGGGGTCGGTGGTCTCAGTCATGTCCTGGCATATCCTCTATCGGCTCCGGTCTTATTGAACCGGCAGATCGTCATCGTCGTCATTGCTGGCGCTCGCCATCTCGAACAGGGCGATCAACGCCTTGGAGCGCGACAGCAGGCTTTCGGCTTCCAACAGCGCCTGTTTCTCGCCCGCCTCGAACGGGCAGATCATGGCCAGCGAATTAACCAGGGTTTCCACGGGCGCCTGTTCGATGGTGGTCCAGTCCGCTTCCAGGCCGAATTTTTCCAGATAGGAGCGCAGCACGGACAGAAGCGCCGGGCGGTCCACATCGTCTTCGTCGGGCGCCGGCTGGAGATCGGCCGCGTAAGTGGAAAAATCGACCGAGGTCTGACGATAGGGCGTCACCGTGTCCAGCTCGCCCGTGATCTTGAACCGGCAGATGCCGTTGAGCGTGATGGTATAGCGCCCGTCATAGGTCTCGCTGAATGAGGTCAGCCGCCCGACACAGCCCAGCTCATAGAGTTCGGGCCGGGTCGCCGGATCGTTCTCGCGCCGGGGCTGGACCATGCCGATCAACCGGTGACGGCCCAGCGCATCATCGACCATGGTCAAGTAGCGCGGCTCGAAAATGTTGAGCGGCAGGCGTCCGCGGGGCAGCAACAGCGCGCCGGAAAGTGGAAAGACCGGGATCGTGCGCGGCAGATCCTCGATCGTCTCGTAATGCAAATGGTCGCTCATCGGCCCCTTTCCGCCGTGGTGCTCCCGGCCATGATCGGCCTCTTATTCTTACCCTAGGGCCGGTGCCAGCGATGGCAAACGGAATCTGCGGTTTCTCAAGAGAACAGGATCGACGAAAGACGCTTGCGGCCGGCGACCGTCAGCTCATGGGTCGGACCGTAAGCCTCGAAGAGCTTCACAAGCTGCTTGCGGGCGGCTTCGTCGTTCCATTTGCGGTCGCGCTTGACGATTTCGAGAAGTTCATCCATCGCCTGTTCGCCCTTGCCCGCGCCGTGCAAGGCCATGGCCAGGCCGAAGCGCGCCTGATGGTCCGCCGGATTGGCCTCGACCGTGGCCTTCAGATTGGCGACTTCCTCGTCGTCGACGCTCTCGCCCGCCAGATCGAGCTTGGCCTTGGCGCTCAGAATATCCGGGTCGTTGGCGGCATCGGGCGGCGCCAGGGCCAGGGTCTGGGCGGCCCGCTCTTTATCGCCATTGGCCAGATAGCATTCGGCGAGGCCGGCGAGCGCCTTAGGCTGGCCCGGCTCTTCCTGGAGCACGGCGGCGAAGATCTGGGCGGCGCTGGCGAGATCGCCGGACGCGGCCATCTGCTTGGCCTGCTCGAGGGCCTGGTCCACGGGCGATGGGCCCTGATCGCCCGACAGCCGGTCGATGAAGGCCTTGATCTGGCTTTCCGGCACCGCGCCCATGAAGCCGTCCACCGGCTGGCCGTTCTTGAAAGCGATGACCGCCGGGATCGACTGGATGCGCAATTGCGCCGCGATGGCCTGGTTTTCATCGATATTGATCTTCACCAGCCGCACCGCGCCGCGCGCTGCCGTTACCGCCTTTTCCAAAAGGGGCGTCAACTGCTTGCAGGGGCCGCACCAGGGCGCCCAGAAATCGACGATCACCGGCGCCTCGTTCGAGGCCTCGATGACGTCGGCCATGAAGGAATTGGTGTCGCCGTCCTTGATCACATCGGCGGCCGCGCCGCCTACGATCGGTTCAGGGCCGTTGCCAAACTGCATCGGGTCCTCCGTCCCTTTAGTCGTCAAACAGGGCTTTCACATAGTCGGGATTGGCGCGATCGCCAAGCGCTGTCATGCCTCGCCGGGTGCGGACCCGCCGGTCATGGCCGCGAAATCGAGGATTTCCGGCTCGAAACCGCAAGCTTGCGCAAAGCGGATCAGGTCTTGCGGGCTGATCGCCGTGGTCGCGGTGTTCTCCAGCGGGTGAAAATGCACCGGATCGTGGCTGAGCAGGGCCCCATCGAGGCAAAAGCGCAAACGCGGCTCGGCCTTGGCGTGCTTTTGGGCGTTGATCAGCGCGAAAGCGGTGACCGAGCCAGGCGTCACCCCCAGCATGTCCTGCATCAGCTCCCCGTTGCCGAAGCTCAGCCGCTTGCAGTCCAGATGCTTGTGGAGGGTTTTGAGCGGCACCTCCGTGTCGTCCTTGGCGGAAATCAGCAGCACCGTGCCCTTGCGGTCGGTCAGGAACAGGTTCTTGGTGTGCCCGCCCGGCCATTGGGCCTTCAGCTCGTGGCTTTCCTCGACCGTGAAGACGGCGTCGTGCTCGCGGGTGACGGTCTCGATCCCCAGACGGTCCAGTTCGGCGAAGAGAGCAGCGCGGGCGGGATGGGGCATGGTGTCCTAGCGGTCCGGTGGTGACGGCAATTCGGAACGAGTGTTGTTGACCAGACCGGCGTTTTGCGCAATAACCGCCATCCTACCGATCGGCGGCGCGCGGTTTGAGCGTTGCCGTTACCCCATAGGATGCGGGCGTAGCTCAGGGGTAGAGCACAACCTTGCCAAGGTTGGGGTCGTGAGTTCGAATCTCATCGCCCGCTCCATTTCCAATATCAAAAAATTAGAAGATTATTTTGCGGGACAA
>CAZTCJ010000083.1:0-16052 GCA_964612085.1 uncultured Alphaproteobacteria bacterium | reverse complement strand
CCCGTATGTTGTGGACAGGACCGTGTTGTTCTCCCGCCGTTTGGGCGGGTGGGGCACCAGATCGAGCGCCGTCTCCACGGAGGGGTTGTCCAGATTGAGGGTCGCGGGCGCCACCTGATCGCGCAAGGCCAGCAGGCAGAAGATCGCTTCCACCGCGCCCGCCGCGCCGAGCAGATGGCCGATCGAGGATTTCGTCGAGGACATGGCCGCGTTGGGCACGGCCCCTTCGAACAGACGCTCCACCGCCCGCACTTCGATCTCGTCGCCCTTGGGCGTCGAGGTGCCATGGGCATTGATGTAATCGACGGTCTGCGCGGCGATGCCCGCCCGTTTCAGCGCCATGCGCATGGAGCGATAGCCGCCATTGCCGTCCTCGGCAGGCGCAGTGATGTGGAAGGCATCGCCCGACAGGCCGTAGCCCGTCACTTCGCCGTAAATCCGCGCACCGCGCTGGAGCGCATGGCCCAGTTCTTCGAGCACGACGACGCCCGCCCCTTCGCCCATGACGAAACCGTCCCGGTCCGTATCATAAGGGCGCGATGCTTTCTCGGGCGTCTCATTGAAGCCGGTGGACAGCGCGCGGGAGGCCGCGAAGCCCGCCATGCCCAGCCGCGAGATGGCTGCTTCCGCGCCGCCCGCGACCATGACATCCGCATCGTCGAGGGCGATCAGGCGCGCCGCGTCGCCGATGGCATGGGCGCCCGTGGAACAGGCCGTCACCACCGCATGGTTCGGGCCCTTGAAGCCGAAGCGGATGGAGACCTGTCCCGACAGCAGATTGATCAGGGCACTGGGTATGAAGAACGGGCTGATCTTGCGCGGCCCTTTTTCATAAAGCAGGCGCGTCGTCTGCTCGATAGTCGGCAGACCGCCGATGCCTGAGCCGATCAACACACCGGTGCGGCAGGCCTCTTCGTCCGTGGACGGTTTCCAGCCCGAATCGTCAACGGCCTGCTGGGCCGCCGCCAGACCGTAAATGATGAAATCGTCGAGACGGCGCTGTTCGCGCGGGTCGACCCATTGATCCGGGTTGAACGTATCTCCCGAGCCGTCGCCGCGCACCACCTGGCAGGCGATCTTGGCCGGCAGATCGGAGACATCGAAATGCTCGATCCTGCGCGCACCGGATTGGCCCGCCAGCAGATTGTGCCACGCGGTTTCGACACCGGTACCGATTGGAGTGACGAGGCCAAGCCCCGTAACAACGACACGCCTCATTGACACATCATCCCGCCTTTAACGGATGCGGACGGGATGCCCCTTGGCGCTGTACTGCCGGATCCTGGCCGTCCGTTGAGGGATGAACGGATGACACCGGTCCAAACCGGAGCCATCCCGCAGGCGCGGTCCCGGCCGGGTCCCTCAAGAGGATTTGGACTTGAGGAAGTTGATGGCATCGCCGACCGTCTGGATCGTTTCCGCCGCATCATCCGGAATCTCGACACCGAATTCTTCTTCGAACGCCATGACGAGTTCGACCGTATCCAGGCTGTCCGCGTTGAGATCATCGATGAAATTGGCGTTTTCCGTCACCTTGTCGGCTTCGACGCCCAAATGTTCAGAAACGATCTTCTTCACGCGTTCCGCAATATTATCGCTCATGTTCTGTCCTCAGATTGCCAGACCGAAACTGTGATGACAGGCGGCGGGCCCGAACCCGCATGCCTGTCCGCAACGGCTTTACGCAAGATATCACGCTCAAACTCACGTAAAGCATTCCGCTCATGCGCTCGGCCAAGCGGTCGACTCTTTCAAGATCCGCTTGGTCGTAACACACTTTGAATCCCAACGCCAGCACGCCAAATCGTCCGAAAACCGCAGAAAACTGCGGGTTATAGGACCATCCGGCCGCCTCAAATCATCGCCATCCCGCCATTCACATGGAGCGTCTGGCCCGTCATATAGCCCGCTTCCTCGCTGGCCAAATAGACGGCCGCGCCCGCCACGTCCACCGCATGGCCCAGACGGCCGGCGGGAATGGAGGCGGTGATCCGCTCTTTCTGACCGTCGTCGAGCGCGTCGGTCATGGCCGTGGCGATGAAGCCCGGGGCGATACAATTCACCGTAATATTGCGGCTGGCAACCTCATGGGCCAGCGACTTGGACATGCCGATCAGCCCCGCTTTCGAGGCGGCATAGTTGCCCTGGCCCGGATTGCCGGTGACGCCGACCACGGAGGTGACCGAGATGATGCGGCCCCAGCGCTGCTTCATCATGGGGCGCAGCACGGCGCGCATGAGCCGGAAGGTGGCGGTGAGATTGACCGCGATCACCTGCTCCCACTCCTCGTCCTTCATGCGCATGAACAGATTGTCCCGGGTGATCCCGGCATTGGCGACCAGGATGTCGATACCGCCCAGGGCCTCTTCGGCCTGTTTCGGCAGGGCATCGACGGCGGCGCCGTCGCTCAGATTGCAGGTCACGCAATGGGCCCGGTCGCCCAACTGGCCTTGCAGGGCCTCAAGGGCCTCAAGGCGCGTGCCCGACAGCGCCACATGGGCCCCTTGCGCATGCAGCGCGGCGGCGATGGCCCCGCCGATGCCGCCCGAGGCGCCGGTCACCAGCGCGCGCTTACCCGTCAGATCAAACATATGGTTTTCCTTCCTGCGCGCCGGTCAAAGCGTCTTGGCGAATGCCTCGATATCCTGGGGCGTCTCCACCGAAAACAGGGCGAGATCCCGGTTGATGCGCTTATGCATGCCGGTCAGTACCTTACCCGCGCCCGCCTCGATCACCGTATCAACACCTTGGGTTCCCATATAGGCGATGGTTTCCCGCCAGCGCACACGTCCCGTGATCTGTTCGATCAAAAGCGCGCGAATACGGGCCGGATCGCCGGTGGCTTCCGCCGTCACATTAGGGACGAGCGGCACGGCCGGGGCGGTGATGGCCACCGCTTCGAGGGCCTCGGCCATGGCATCGGCGGCGGGCTGCATCAACGGGCAATGGAACGGCGCGCTCACCGGCAGCAGCACGCCTTTCTTGGCGCCCGCCGCTTTGGCGCGCTCGACCGCCGCCTCGACCGCCGGTTTGTGGCCGGAAATCACCACCTGGCCTGGCGCATTGTCGTTGGCGATGGCGCAGACCGCGTTCGGGTCCTGAGCCTGAGGCAGGACTTCGGCCTCGACCTTGCCGATATCGATGGCGAGCAGAGCCGCCATGGCGCCCTCGCCCACGGGCACGGCTTTCTGCATGGCCTGGCCGCGGGTCTTGAGAAGACGCGCCGTGTCCGCGAGGCCGATGGCCCCCGCCGCCGCCAGGGCGGCGTATTCGCCAAGGGAATGACCGGCGACGAACTGGGCGTGGCGGGCCAGATCGAGCCCGGCCTCCCGCTCCAGCACCCGGATCACGGCGAGGCTCACGGCCATCAGCGCGGGCTGGGCGTTTTCCGTCAAGGTAAGGTCGCTTTCCGGCCCCTCCCACATCAGGCGGGAGAGGTTTTGGGACAGCGCCTCGTCCACTTCCTGGAAGATCTCGCGCGCGGGCCCATGCGCTTCAGCCAGCGCCTGGCCCATGCCAACGGCTTGAGAGCCCTGTCCGGGAAAGGTAAAGGCCCTTGTGGCCATGATGTTTCCTCCGCCGGGACCTCATTGATCGACGGTCCCTGAAATGCGCGTGGGTTTGGACGATTGCGGGTGCCCCTGTCAAGTCGGGCCAGCGCGGAGGCGCGATTCCCCTTGCGCGCGGGCCTTTCCTGCGTATAGTCCCGTGTTTAAACCTCGGCCAGTGGTCCGGGCCTCCTGCATCATTCTCAGCAAGAGCGCAGTCGGGTTTCCCGCCCGTCTCGTCCCGCGAACCATCGCTGGCTTGCCCCTTGAAGGCGAGCGGCGCCGCTGACCGGAACGATCAAAAACGCGAACACAGAAAGGGACCAGCGATGGCTCTCTACGAGCACGTCTTTATTGCGAGACAGGACATCTCGCAGCAGCAGGTCGATCAGATCACGGCGCATATGAAGTCGGTGATCGAGGAAAGCGGCGGCAAGATCGCCAAGACCGAATATTGGGGCGTCCGCTCCCTCTCCTACAAGATCAAGAAAAACCGCAAGGGGCACTACACCCTTTTGAATATCGACGCCGGCACCGAAGCGGTCGCCGAGATGGAGCGCCAGATGCGCTTCCATGAAGACATTCTCCGTTTCCTGACCTTGCGCGTGGACGGTCACGAAGACGGCGCCTCCGTCATGCTCCAGAACAAGGGCGACCGTGGCGACCGCCGGGGCCCGCGCGGCGGCGGCCGGTTCGGCGACCGGGATCGCGGCGATCGCGGCCCACGCGGTGACCGGGGCGATCGCGGCGACAGAGGCGACCGTGGTGATCGCGGCGATCGTGGCGGGGACCGGGGCGACCGCGCGCCGCGCACCGAAGAATCCAGCAGCTAAGCGCCAGACGCTTCGCCTTCTGACGGATCAAATTGAATTGATGAGGATCGCCTGCCATGGCTGACAACAAAATTCCCCAAGTGCCCGTACGCCGCCCGTTCTTCCGCCGCCGGAAAAGCTGCCCGTTCTCAGGGCCGGGCGCGCCGAAGATCGACTGGAAAGACACGCGCCTGCTGCAGCGCTTCGTGTCCGAGCGCGGCAAGATCGTGCCGAGCCGGATCACCGCCGTTTCCGCCAAGAAACAGCGGGAACTGGCCCGTGCCATCAAGCGCGCCCGGTTTATGGCGTTGCTGCCCTATATTAGCGACTGACGCACGCGCGCCACGCGGGAGATCGGAAGCATGACGGAAACGGCGGACAAGGCAGGCATACCGGATTGGGCGGTCGGCATCGGCGCCGGGCTCGTCAGCGCGGTGCTGTTCCTGTCCGCCCTGTCCGGCAATGTGCTTTCGGTGCTGCTCGTCTATCTGGCGCCCCTGCCGCTCCTGATCGCGGGGCTGGGCTGGGGCCTCAATATCGCGCTGGTGGCGGGCGCGGTCGGCGCGGCCGTCCTGGTGCTGATGACCGGACTGGTGGGCACGGTGTCCTATGTGCTGCTGCACGCGGCCGCCCCGGCCGTTCTGACCCGCCAGGCGCTCCTGTCCCGGAGCGTCCAGCAGGAGGACGGCGAACCGGACGTTGAATGGTATCCCACCGGCCAGCTCATGGTGTGGCTCGCCGGGCTTGCCATCACACTGCTGCTCACCGCCCATGTGGCCGCCGCCATGGCGGTGCCGGGCGGTCTGCCGGGCCTGATCCGGGACTCGCTGCCGGCGCTCATGCCCGACAGCTCCGCCCTGGTCGATGCCCTGAACGATGCGGGCGTCAATCTGACGCCGGAACAATTATTCGACATGGTCGCCCGCGTGGTGCCGGCGGCCATGGCGGCGCTCTGGATGCTGAGCATGGGCGGCAATGTGCTGCTGGCCCAGGCCATCGTGCGCGCGTCCAAGCGCAATATTCGCCCTAATTTCGACCTGGCGCGCATGGCCCTGCCCGCCCTGCTGGCCTATGGCTTCATCGCAGCCCTGGCGGCGTCGTTCGCACCGGGCGAATTTGGCTTTCTGGCCGGCACGGCCGCCGTCATTCTGGGCGTGCCGTTCTTCATCACCGGACTCATCACCATTCATCTGGTGAGTGCGTCCTGGGTGGCGCGCGCTCCCAATGGGGAGGTGTTGCGCCTGTTTCGCCCCTTGATGCTCATGACCGTCTATTTCCTGCTTCTGGTGCAGGGCGCGACGGCCATCCTCGTGTGCATTCTGGGGCTTGCGGATCAATTCATGGGTTTGCGGCGCAAGGCACTGATCCCCGCCGCCGAAAAGGAGACGGACTGATGCAAGTCGTTCTGCTGGAACGGGTCGAGAAGCTCGGCCAGATGGGTGATGTGGTCAATGTCAAAGAAGGCTTCGCCCGCAACTTCCTCCTGCCGCGCGGCAAGGCGCTGCGGGCCACCAAGGACAATCTCAAGCGCTTCGACGAGGAGCGCGCGCAACTGGAAGCGCGCAATCTGGAGCGCAAGCAGGAAGCCGAGGCTTTGGCCGAAAAACTCAATGAACAGAGCTTTATCGCCATCCGTCAGGCGAGCGAGGGCGGCCAGCTTTACGGCTCCGTGACCAGCCGCGACGTGGCCCAGCTTCTGACCGATGGCGGCTTTTCCGCCGACCGCAGCCAGGCGGTGCTCGACAAGCCGATCAAGGAGCTTGGCATCTACGACATCCGGATCAATCTGCACCCGGAAGTCGCCGTGACCGTTCACATCAATGTAGCGCGCTCGGAAGAAGAAGCCGAACGTCAGGCGCGCGGCGAAGACGTCACCGCCCGTCTGGATGAGGACGACGAAGACGAGGCCGAATTGGAAGAGACGATTGCTCCGGAAGAGGTGTTCGAGGAAGAGGCCCTGCCGGAAGTGGCCGAAGCCATCGAAGAAGGCGAAATCCTGGAGCGCAAGGAACTGGCCGATACGCTGACCGAGCCCCACGACGAAGACGAAGCGCCGAAAACCTGACCGGTCCGGAGGCCCTTTCAGACAGTTTCAAGGCGGTGCCCGTTCGGCGCCGCCTTTTCTCTGTTCCGCGCGTAAATGTGATCGTGTCGCACGCATGAAACGTGCGTCCATGCTATGGTCTATGACGGTTTGTTGAGGCGAGACCGGATCCTTTCCCCCCGAGCGCGGAGGCAAATGTGTTTTTTGCCAATTTTCTCAAAGGCATTGTCAAAACCGGAAAGCTCACCATCATCGACGGCGACGGCAAGACCCACACTATGGGCGACGGCGCGCCGGAAGTGGTGATGAAACTCCACGACCCCGCCCTCCACCGCAAGCTTGCCCTCAACCCCCAGCTTTATTTGGGCGAGGGCTATATGGACGGCACGCTGACCCTGGAAGTGGGCACGGCCGCCGATCTCATGCAGGTGCTGGCGCAGAATCTGCGCCAATGGAAGGGATCGCCCACGGTTGAGGTGCTGAAGCGCTACCGCCAGATCAGCCGCTATGCGGCCCAATACAACCCCGTGCAGCGCGCCCAGGAGAACGTCTCCCACCACTACGATCTCTCCGATGCTCTGTACGAGGCCTTTCTCGACGCGGACAAGCAATATTCCTGCGCCTATTTCGCCGACGACACCGATGACCTGGAAACCGCCCAGGCGCGCAAGAAACGGCACATCGCCGCCAAGCTGCTCCTGGAGCCCGGCAAGAGCGTGCTCGATATCGGGTCTGGCTGGGGCGGATTGGGGCTTTACCTGGCCCAGGCGACGGGCGCGGATGTCACGGGCGTCACTCTGTCCACGGAGCAGCATATGCGCTCCAATGCCCGCGCCGAGGAAGAAAGGCTCAGCGACCGGGCGCGCTTCAACCTGATCGACTACCGCAAGGTGGAGGGCACCTTCGACCGCATCGTCTCGGTCGGCATGTTCGAACATGTGGGCATCGTCCACTACCGGGACTTCTTTGCCCATATCCGCCGCCTGCTGAAGGATGACGGCGTGGCGCTGATCCATGCCATCGGCCGGTCCGAAGGCCCCAGCGCCACCAATCCCTGGATCAAGAAATACATCTTCCCCGGCGGCTATACCCCGGCGCTCTCGGAAGTGCTGCCCGCCATCGAGCAGGAAAAGCTGATCGTCACCGATATCGAGATCCTGCGGCTCCATTACGCCGAAACCCTTAAGGCCTGGCGCGAGCGCTTCCTGGCCCGCTGGGACGACATGGCCGCTCTTTACGACGAACGCTTCTGCCGCATGTGGGAATTCTATCTGGCCGCCTCCGAAATGGCGTTCCGCCATCAGGATCTGATGGTCTTCCAGATCCAGCTCGCCAAGCGGGTGGACACGGTCCCCCTCACGCGGGATTACATGGTGGATACCGAACGCGCCCTGCCCTTGGATGCGGCTCCGGCGGCACAGCCCCAAAACGCCCGGAAAACCCCCGCCGCGGCCCGGTGACCCTCCGGCTTTTAGGGCCCCCGCGCGAATCGGCGCAGACTTATCCTCACCTTTCACAGAGGCACAAATCCTGTGGGTAAGTTTTCTGTGCGCGCCCTTGTGGGCAGTCTGTGGGAAGACGACTCACCCCTTGCCGGGTGTCTCGGAATGGGTCAGAAAGGACCATGTCTTTTGATCTCGTAACGGGCGCCGCCATCCCTTCCTTCGAGGAGCAGGCGTCCACGTCCAATACGGACGATTCCCAAGCAGACTATCCCCGCACGCCGTGCTCCATCGAGACGGAACAGGCCCTTCTGGGCGCGATCCTGATCAACAACGAAAGCTATTTCGAGGCATCGGGCATTATCGATGCGGATCATTTCTACGAACCGCTGCATGCCAAGATCTTCAAGACCATCGGCTCCCTGATCGACAAGGGCCGGGTGGCGACGCCGCTCAATATCGCCACCTATCTGGACGGCGATCCGGTTCTGGCGGAAGTGGGCGGACCGAACTATCTGGCCGGGCTTGCCGCGGCGGCGGCCTCCACCATCAATGTGCGCGACTATGCGCACACCGTGTTCGATCTGGCGGTGCGCCGGGGACTGATCGATGTCGGCTCCGAAATGATCACCCGCGCCCGCGATGCAGGGCTGGAGGACGAGCCCAGCGCTCAGATCGTGGACGCGGAACAGGCGCTTTACGCCATCGCGGAGAAAGGCAAATACGGCGCGGGCGCCACGGATTTCGCCAGGGCGCTCGAGACCGCGCTGACCATGGCCGACGCAGCCTTCAAGCGGGACGGCCATCTGTCGGGCACCGCCACCGAGTTCACCGATCTCGACCGTAAGCTCGGCGGCCTTCAGAAATCGGATCTGCTGATCCTGGCCGGACGCCCGGCCATGGGCAAGACCTCCCTTGCCACCAATATCGCCTTCAATGTGGCGCGGGCCTTCCGTACGGGAACCGATGGGCGCGGCAACGAGGTGGTGGAGGCCGGCGGGCGGGTCTTGTTCTTCTCCCTTGAGATGTCGGCCGACCAGCTTGCCACCCGCATGCTGGCGGAACAGGCGGGTGTGCCCTCCCATAAGATCCGGGAAGGGAGCATCACCCGCGACCAGTTCGCCAATCTGGCCGAGGCGGTCCGGGAGATTCAGCACATCCCGCTCCATATCGACGACACCGGCGGCTTGAGCATTTCCGCGATCATGTCCCGGGCCCGGCGCATGGCGCGCAAGCCCGGCGTCGATCTCATCGTGATCGACTATGTCCAGCTCATTCAGGGATCGGGCAAGAAGCGCTCGGAAAACCGCGTTCAGGAAATGACCGAAATCACCACGAGCCTGAAGGCGCTCGCCAAGGAACTCTCCGTGCCGATCCTGGCGCTTTCCCAGCTCTCGCGGGCGGTGGAAAGCCGCGACGACAAACGGCCCCAACTGTCGGATCTGCGGGAGTCCGGATCGATCGAACAGGACGCGGACGTTGTGCTCTTCATCTTCCGCGAGGAATATTATCACGACCAGAAACGCCCCGGCGACATGGACGGCGACGGCAACACTTACGGCGCCGATGCGGATCTGGCCGCCAAGATGGAAAAGTGGAAGGAAAAGAAAGAGCGCATCGCCAATCTGGCCGAGGTGATCGTCTCCAAGCACCGGCACGGGCCCACCGGCGTCATTACCCTGCAGTTCGATCCGGAAATCACCCGCTTCCACAATTTCGCAGGCGCCGACCGCGCCCTGCCGCCGGACGGGCTTTAAACGCTTATCAACCCTTTCCAGGCCGTTCTTGAGGCAAGTCTTCCCGCAGCCCGCCGCCAGGCGCTATAGTTTGCGCCAAGGATGGTTTGGGGCTGCGCCTGTCTGGAGAAATCGCGATCATGTCTTTTGTCGAGCGAGCGGCCTTGTTCCGGCCCGAAATCGGCCACGCCTTGGAAGAAATGCCCCTCGTGGTCGTCGATGTGGGCGCGCGCGGCCGTCTGGTCGAGCCCTGGGGCAGTTTCGCCGAGCGCTTTCCGAAAGCGATCACCATTATCGGCTTTGAACCGGACCCGGAGGAATGCGACCGCCTCAACCGGACCTGCGAGGCCAACGCCCGCTACCTGCCCTATGCTCTGTGGGAAGACGACCGCACCATTCCGGTTCACATCGCGGAACGGGCAAGCACGTCGAGCGTACATCCTCCCAATTTCACGCTTCTGCGGGACTATCAGCCCAAGCACTGGCAGCCGCGCCAGACCGTGAAGACGGTCGAGGTCGCCGCCAAGCCTCTCGATGCCCTCCTGGATGAAGCCACCCAGCCGGATTTCATCAAGATCGACACCCAGGGCGCGGAGCTTCAGATCATACGCGGTGCCCGGACGGTGCTGCGCGAGGCCTGCTTCGGCTGCACCCTGGAGACCTGGACGGCGGAAGTCCATGCCGGCCAGGGTCTGAGTTTCGAAATCATGGCCGAGATGCACGGGCTCGGCTTCCGGCTCGGCGATCTGGAGCGGGTCGCCTTGTGGCGCCGGGACGATGAACGCCTGCAGGCCGACCGGGGCGAACTGATCGGCATGGATCTTCTGTATTTCCGGGACCTGGATGCCTTCGCCGAAAGCCAGCCCGCGCCCCGCCTGATCAAGGCGGCTTTGATCGCCGATGTCTGGGGCTTCCGGGCCATGGCGCTGGCCCTGCTCGACAAGGCGGCGGCGCGCGGCGGCGATCACGCGGATCTGGCGACCCTGGTCTCGCGCACGGTGATCGAGACCAGCGGCGCCAAGCGCTGGGATCAAGACCCCATGCTGAACCGGGTGGTGGACAAGGTGCGCACGGGCGTTCTGGGCCGCCCGCCGGTGGTGCCGCGCATTCACTGAGTGCCACGGCCCGCCGGTCACGATACGGCCGTCAATCCGGTCTTTCATGCTGTCTTTCAAGGATCGTGATAAGACGGTTTCATGAACGGACCAGCCTCGATTCGGACGACATCCGCCATCCCGGCCACGCCGCTGCGCGACGCTGAAACGGCCGGCGCGCAAGGCACCGGTGCGCAAGAAGACGCGACGGGGGGACGGCTCCTCATCGATCTGGATGCCGTTGCCCGCAACTACCGCACGCTCCGCGAGACCGCGACCGGCGCGCGCGTCTCCGCCGTGGTGAAGGCCGACGGTTACGGGTTGGGCGCCCTGCCCATCGCCCGGCGGCTCGCTGCGGAGGGATGCGATTTCTTCTATGTGGGCCATCTCCAGGAAGCCCTGGAGTTGCGGCGTGATGGCGGCGCACAGCTCGACCGTGCGGACATCGCTGTCCTGAACGGTCTGCCGCCCGGAACCGAAGCGATCTTTGCCGACAACCGGCTGCTGCCTGTTCTCAACACACTGGAAGAGATCGGCCGCTGGGCCGCCTTTGGCGCCGGGCGCGGCCGGGATCTGCCGGCCTGGATCCATGTTGACACGGGCATGAACCGGCTTGGGCTCGACCGGGACGACTGGGCCGCGTTTGTCGCCAAGCGTCCCTGGAACGGTCTGACCGTGGCGGGCGTCATGAGCCATCTGGCCTGCGCCGACGATCCGGAGATGGCGCAGAATGTCCGCCAGCTCAGCCGCTTCCGGGATGTCCTTGGGCAGATGGATGGCGTACCCGCAAGTCTGGCAAACTCGGGCGGCACCTTCTTGGGACGCGATTATCACTTCGACATGGTGCGCCCCGGCATCGCCCTTTACGGCGGCAATCCGTTCCGCGACCAGCCCAATCCGGTGGAAGAAGCGGTCCGCTTACAAGCGCGTGTTCTCCAGGTGCGCCGAATTGACAAGGGCGAGTCCGTGGGCTACGGAGCGACTTATGTCGCGGAGACGCCCCGGCGGATCGCCACGCTTTCGGCGGGTTACGCGGACGGGTTTTTGCGGGCGATCGGCAATCGCGGCGCGGTTGCCGCCGGAGGGGTGCGTTTGCCCGTTATCGGACGGGTCTCGATGGATCTGGTAACGGTCGACGTGACGGATGCACCGGAGGGTCTGGTCGCCCCCGGAAGCTTCCTTGATCTCATCGGCGGCTCTCTCCATTTGGAAGAGGTCGCCCAGAGTGCCGGCACGATCGGCTATGAAATGCTGACAGCGCTCGGGCGCCGCTATGCCCGGCATTATATCGGTGTACGGGACGCATAAGGGCGCCCGTTTTGAACGAAGGGCCTTCGAGAGAGGGGCACGGCTGATGCTGGCGAGTGGGCAGACAAACGAACAGAGTTGGAATGCGCTTGCGGTCGTCGGCCGGATAACGCTCGTCTTTCTAGAACAGGTGGGGCAACTGACCCGCTTTACCATCAGTGCGGTGAGCGCCTGTTTCCGGCCGCCGATCTTCCTGACGATCATCCTCCAGCAGATGCTCCGTATCGGCTATTTCTCCTTGCCGGTGGTGGGCATGACCGCCTTTTTCACCGGCGCGGTGCTGGCCTTGCAGATTTATATCGGCGGCTCGCGCTTCAACGCGGAAAGCATCGTGCCGACCATCGTGGTGCTCGGCATCACGCGGGAATTGGGGCCGGTGCTCGCGGGCCTGATGGTGGCGGGTCGGGTCAGTTCGGCCATCGCCGCCGAGATGGGTACCATGCGCGTCACCGAACAGATCGACGCGCTTCGCACGCTCTCCACTAACCCGTTCCAGTATCTGGTGGCGCCGCGCATCATCGCGGCGGTGATCTCGCTGCCCATCCTGGTGCTGATCGCCGATGTGATCGGCGTCATGGGCGGCTGGATCGTCTCGACCCAGGCGCTTGATTTCTCGTCCGGACCTTACTTGAAAAACACCATCGATTTCCTGGAGACCGGAGACGTGACCTCAGGCCTGTGGAAGGCCGCCGTCTTCGGCTTCATTATCGCGTTGATGGGCTGCTATCACGGCTATTACAGTAAGGGCGGCGCCCAAGGGGTCGGCTCGGCTACCACTTTCGCGGTGGTCAATGCCTCGATCCTTATTCTCGGCGCCAACTATCTGCTCACCTCGCTTCTGTTCAGCTAGAGCGCGGTCAGGAGTGAGCCGAAGGCGAACGGTAACCGGTTTTCCGTCCGGCCGCGCGACGATGTAAAAGAGACGTAGACGCATGCCTGCCCAAGACACCCCAGACATCACGCCGAAGATCGAGCTTGCTCATGTCTATAAGCGCTTCGGGCCCAAGGAAGTCCTGAAAGGCCTGAGCCTGAGCGTCGATCCCGGCCGTTCCTTGGTGGTGATCGGCGGCTCGGGCACCGGCAAGTCGGTCATGCTGAAATGCATTCTGGGTCTTCTGAAACCCGATGGCGGCTCGATCAAGGTGGATGGCGAGGACGTCACCGCCATGAGCGAGACCGAGCGCGATGTGCTCATGGGCAAATTCGGCATGCTGTTCCAGGGCGCGGCACTTTTTGACTCCTTGAAGGTCTGGCAGAACGTCTCCTTCGGTCTGATGCAGGGGCGCGGGCGCGAGCGCAAGCTCAACGCCAAGGACGCCAAGGAGATTGCCGTCGAGACCCTGGCCAAGGTCGGTCTGGGCGCGGAAGTGGCCGATCTGATGCCGGCGGAATTGTCCGGCGGCATGCAGAAGCGCGTCGGCCTGGCCCGCGCCATCGCGGCGGAGCCCGAGATCATTTTCTTCGACGAGCCGACCACGGGCCTCGACCCGATCATGGCCGATGTGATCAATGAGCTGATCATCGACCGGGTGAAGGATCTGGGGGCCACGACGCTCTCCATCACCCATGACATGGCCAGTGCACGGAAGATCGCCGACGATATCGCCATGATTTACAAGGGCCGCATCATCTGGCGCGGGCCCGCCGACAGTATCGACGACTCCGGCAACGACCACGTGGACCAGTTCATCCACGGCCGCGCCGAAGGCCCGATCCAGATGGATCTGCTGAAGCCTTGAGACCGGTTAGCTCCGGTCCCACGGATTGATCAATACCACCCCTGTTTCCTTGAAATCTTTTACATTGCGTGTCGCGACCGCCGCATTCTGACTGTGTGCAATCGCGGCGATCATGATGTCGCTTGGGTGCACTGGGAGACCGGCTTTCTTTCGAAATGCGGCGATATCGCCATAAGAGCGCGCCGCCGTCTCATCGAAGGATAAGACAGGCAACCCGATTTCCGGGTCGATGATATCGTGAAAGCGCAATTCCAGATCGCTTCGGCGCCGGCCTTTCGGCAGAAGGCATAGACCATACAACACCTCCCCCACCGTAATCGCCGTTGTGGTGAGAGGGTCCTCTGTTTTGCCTTTAAGCCATTGTGTAACGGCCTGAGCCGGTTCCGGCCGGATCAGTTCCGATAAAACATTCGTATCAAGAATAATCACTCGGAAAAATCCGGCGGTGAGCGGTCTTTCTTGCGGGACGGCAGCTCAAGCTCGACGCCATGCTCCCGCCCGAAACGCTCCTGAGTCAGACGCAACAATTCCGGCCCCGTCATGCCCGTCACGGCCCGTTTCAAGATCAGGCGCATCTCCTCCTGCATGGACCGGCCATTCTGCGCGGCGCGGACGCGCAAGCGGTCCCGCACATCGTCAGGCACATCCCGGATCGTCACGGTCGCCATCCACACCTCCATACTTGACTGCAATATATGCAATGCATGCATTGCAGTCAATCTCAAAGCCGTGTTTCTGGGTACAGAGCCTGAGATGGATTTCAGCAGGCATTGTCTGGTATTCTATTGATATGAGCACGACCAAGGAAAAGCAGCGTTTAGACGACCACTTGCGGCCCACGGGCGCGCCGAGCGCCGATCCGGATTATCTGGCCGCCAAAGAAGCAAAGATCCGCAAAGGGCTTGAGCAAGCTAAAAATCGCGCGGCTTTAATTCCAGCCCATGCCGTCTGGGACGATCTGGATCTTGAACGTTAACTTCACGCCCCAGGCGCGGGACGATCTCTTCGCCATCCGCACTTATATACCGCAATTCGACGACGCTGCAGCCGATCGCGTGATCTCGCGCATCAGGCAGGCGGTCATGATGTTCGAGAGCTTTCCGCTGCTGGGCCGCGAAGGGAGCGTCACGGGAACACGCGAATTCGCTATTCCAGGACTGGCTTATGTCATCGTCTACCAAATCGCGTCCGAAACGGATGTTGATATACTGACGATCCTGCATGAGCGTCAGCACTATCCTCCGGCGCCTTAAACATCGATAATATTCTTAGGAATCAGCGAGAAGGCGTGCGCCCATGGCCAAAGCATCCGACGCTTATGTCTGCCGCTCCTGCGGGACGGTCTATGCCAAATGGCAGGGCCGCTGCGAGGCCTGCGGTGCGTGGAACACCATCGAGGAGGATCCGGGCCTGAAAGCCGCGGCGGGCGAAAGCGCGCCCAAGGGCAGTCTGGCGAGCAGCCGGGCCCGGGGCCGAGCCATCGATCTGGTATCGCTCGCGGGCGAAGGCGAGGAGCCGCTGCGCCTCGTCTCCGGTCTGAAGGAGCTGGACCGGGCCTTGGGCGGCGGGCTGGTGCCAGGCTCGGCGGTGCTGGTGGGCGGCGATCCGGGGATCGGCAAATCCACGCTGCTGCTGCAACTGGCCGCACGCATCGGCGTGAAAGGCGTTCCGTCCGTCTACATATCGGGCGAGGAAGCGGTGGCTCAGGTGCGCCTGCGCGCCTCGCGGCTGGGCCTGGGCGAGGCGCCTGTGTCGCTCGCCGCTGCCACCAATCTGCGCGATATTGTGACGACCCTGGAAAAGGACCCGCCCGCGATCGTCATCGTGGACTCCATCCAGACCATGTGGACCGATCAGCTTGAGTCCGCCCCCGGAACGGTGAGCCAGGTGCGCGCCTGCGCCCAGGAGCTGGTCCGCTTCGCCAAGCGCAATCAGACGGGCCTCGTGCTTGTGGGCCATGTCACCAAGGACGGACAGATCGCCGGTCCCCGGGTGCTCGAGCACATGGTCGACACGGTGCTCTATTTCGAAGGCGAACGGGGCCATCAATTCCGCATCCTCCGTGCGGTGAAGAACCGCTTCGGGGCGACCGACGAGATCGGCGTTTTCGAGATGACCGGCGGCGGGCTGGCGGAAGTCTCGAACCCGTCCGCCCTTTTTCTCGATGCCCGCGACGCCGATGCCAGCGGCTCGGCGGTGTTCGCAGGGCTCGAAGGCACCAGGCCCGTGCTGGTGGAGATCCAGGCGCTGGTTGCCGACACCTCGCTCGGCACGCCCCGGCGCACGGTGGTGGGCTGGGACACCGGGCGGCTCGCCATGGTGATCGCCG
>CAZTCJ010000082.1:0-16264 GCA_964612085.1 uncultured Alphaproteobacteria bacterium | reverse complement strand
GAGCTGTCGGAAGAGGACAAGCTCATCGTGTCGCGCGCCCGGAAGGTTGAGCTTTTTATTTATAATGATTTGGATTTGTCCGAGATCTTCACCAACACGCCGGGCCTGCTGGTGGACCTCAAAGACACGGTGGCGAGCTTTAAGGCCCTGTGCGCGGGTGAATACGACCACCTGCCGGAAGGCGCGTTCCTGATGGTCGGCACCATCGAGGACGCGGTGAAGAAGGCGGAAGAAATGTCCCGCGACGCCGCGTAAGAAAGGCCGGTTCTCATGCCCGATAAGTTCAGATTCGAGCTGGTCTCGCCCGAACGCCTCCTGCTCAGCCAGGAGGTGGAGGGCGTGGTGGTGCCGGGCGATGACGGGCAGTTCACCGTCCTTGCCCACCACGCGCCCTTGATGGCGACGGCCTATTGCGGTGTGCTCATGGTCATGGGCGAGGGGGTGGAGCATCCCCGCTATTTCATCCGGGGCGCTTTCGCCGAAGTGACGCCCGACGGTCTGACCGTCCTGGCGGAAGAGGCCGTGCCCGTTGACCGAATCGACATGGCCGATATCGAGCAGCGCATCCGCGATCTCGAAGAAGATGTGAAAGACGCCAAGGATGACGACGCCATGCTGCGCGCGGCCGACAAGCTGCAGCGCATGCGCGAGGTGCATCAGGCGATGGCGGCCTGATTGGCGCTGGTCTGATGGGCGCTGACATCGGGCAGTTTCACCCTATTTAATACCTGATACGCGGGTTTCAGCCATCCGGGCCGGGGATGAATGAAACCATAGAACCTCTCGGGTTGTTTTCCGAATGCAGCCGCGCTATCGAGTGCGGCATTTGGCCTGGGCGTAAAGCGCGAAGCGCCGGCGGGCTGGGGACAGGGAGTTGCAGATGTTGGGGTATTGGAAAATGGAGGATGTGAACTGGGATCAGTTCGACGCCTCCAAAGTGGATCCTGAGACCCTCAAGGCCGTCAAGGCTGCTGCCATGGTCGAGCGCAATGCCGCCGATTATGTGGTCTATCTGAACAAGGTCTATCACGACGATCCCGAATTGCTGGAAAACATCCGTCAGTGGGGGATCGAAGAAACCCAACATGGCGATGCCCTGGGCCGCTGGGCGGAGATGGCCGATCCGGGCTTCGATTTCGAGGAAGCCTTCCGCCGGTTCCGCGAGGGCTATCACATCAATGAGGGCGCGGATCAGTCCGTGCGCGGATCGCGGGCGGGTGAGATGATCGCGCGCTGCGTGGTGGAAAGCGGTACCTCGTCTTTTTATTCCGGCATCCGCGACATGACCGAGGAACCGGTCCTGCGCCAGATCGCGGGCTTCATCGCGGCGGACGAATTCCGCCACTACAAGCTCTTCTATGAGAGTTACCTGAAATATAAGCCCATCGATGGGCCGGGTTTCTTCCAGCGCCTGTGGGTGGCTTTGAGCCGCGTTCAGGAGGCGGAAGATGACGAACTCGCCTACGCCTTTTATTGCGGCAATGTGAAGCCCGAGGAAGAGACGCAGAAGCCTTATGACTGCGCCACCTATTCAAAGGCCTATAACAATCACATTCTGAAATTCTATCACTGGCCCCATGTGAAGAAGGCCGTGGCCATGATCGTCAAGCCGGTGGGGCTGAAGCCCACGGGCGCGGTGTCCCGCTCCATCGCCAAGCTGATCTGGTGGGTCCTGAAGAGCCGTGGGCAGAAGGTTCAGGCAGCTTAGTCAGCCTTCGGTCTTTCTGTAGACCGAGACATGTATCTCGCTTCTGGCGGTGAAGGGGCTGCGGTCCCAGCCGCCCCAGCGCGCTTCCAGCGTCAGTCCCGCCAGCCGCGCCATCAGGTCGATTTCGCTCGGCCAGGCATAACGCATGGGCAAAGGCGTCAGCCGGATCCCGTCCTTCGTGATGCGGATATATTGGTGCTCGATTACTTGAGTGACCGGATCGTGCATGGCGGCTTCCAGCGTGACGGCGCTGAGATCGATCCGCCGGGGCCGGAGATTCGTGTTGTCCTCAAAGCGCGTGGGGTTGGGCACGAACGCCTCGACCAGAAACGCGCCGCCGGGCGCCAGACGCGCCGACGTGTTCCGGAAACAGCGCACCTGATCGTCCTGGGTCGTCAGATTAAACAGCGTGTTGAAGATCAGAAAGACGAGATCGAACGGCCCTTTAACGGCCACGTCCGCCATGTCGCCGATGGTGACGGGGATCGCCTCAGCCCCCGGTTTTTCCCGCAGCTTGGCGATCATCTCCGGCGAGGCGTCGATGCCTTCGATCCTGATACCGCGCCGGGCGAGGGGGAGCGCCACACGGCCTGTGCCGATGGCCAGTTCCAGGACCCGTCCCGTCCCCGCCAGCGCCGCCAGAAGGGCGACCGCCTGATCCGTGGTCCCCGGATCATGCAGCAGATCGTAGTCCTCGGCGTTCAGCGCGCCGAACGTTTCCGGCCCATAGCCTTCCATCATGCGCGCCGCTACAGACTCGGCAGTGCGGGCTCGGGCTGGGTTTCCTGCATTTTCTGGACCGGCGTCGCGATCGACCATTCGTGTCCGAACGGATCGCGGATCTTGCCGAAGCGGTCGCCCCAGAACATGTCCGTCACCGGAAAGGTGACGCTGGCGCCATGCTCGACGGCACTGACCACGGTGGCGTCCACATCGTCGACCTGAATATGCAGGGTGACCGGCGAGCCGCCGAAGGTCTCGGGCGTGTTGGCCTGGCCGTTGTTCATCTCCGGGAAATCGTCGGCCAGAAACATGCGCCCGCCATTCACATCGAGCGCGGCATGCATGATCCGGCCGGTGGAGTCATGCTTCTGGGTGTAGAGCAGTTTCGCGCCCAAAGCCTTTTCGTAAAAGGCGATGGCTCCAGCGGCATCGGAAACCGTGAGATAGGCGACGACCCCGGAAGGCGTCGGCGGCATGGTCGATGCTTGGGGCTGATCTGACATGGGACCTCCTCACTCTTCACTGCGCTTGACCGGATGTAGCGGGGTGCGGACCTGTTTCAAACCCGCTGCGCGTCCCGCGCTTTAATCCGCTTCCCGTTTTCAAACCGCTTCCCGATTTCAAACCGCTTCAAGACCATCGCGGCGATGGACCGGCTACGCCGGCAGATCCTGAAGCCAGGCCAGACAGTGTCCGGCAACGTCTTCCCAGCCCGGTTCGCCAATTAGCCAATGGCTGTGGCCCGGCAGGACCATCATGGCCGCCCGCTCCCGGTAGCGCGCCGCGATACGCCGGACCGTTCCCGGCGGATTGACCCGGTCGCCTTTGCCGACCAGGCATAAAACCGGGCAGCGCACATCCCGCGCGTGAACCATGCTGGCACGGATCGGATCGGCGGGCCAATGGAGAATTTCGAACATGGCACGGCCCGATTCGGGCACAAATCGGGCGAATATCTCCGCCTGGTCCCGCCGTGTGAGCCGGTCAAGCGTATGTTCCGCAGCCAAATGAAAATCGGGGCGGACGATACTGTTCCAGAACCGGCCGAACAGAAGCAGCCCTTGGGCTGAGAGGATTTCCAGGCTGGTCGAGGGCAAGACCCCCCAAGGGGCCGACGGCGCCAGCAGGATGAGGCCGCGCGCGCAGCCCCGGGCGGCCAGCATCTGGCACAACAGGCCGCCCATGGAATGGCCCACCAGCACCGGTTTTTCGTCCAGCCCGTCCAGCAGGCCTTCCAGATCGTTGAGATAATCGAGCAAGCCCATCGTCCCAAGCGCGGGCGCCGGGGGACTGTGCGGGTTCATATCGTGAAAGCGGAGATCCGGACACTGAACGGTGTAGCCTTGCGCCTCGAACCGGGCGCGGAAGGCATCGAACACCCAGCCGCCGCAAAAGGCGCCGTGGATCATGACGACAGGAGGTTTCACGGGTGCCCTCAATCGGTCATGGCCCCTTGCGCCAGGCGCTGGGCGATCGGTCCGAACTGTTCGACCACGGCTTCATAGATGTGGCGCTTGAAGGGAATGATCAGCTCCGGCAATTCCTCAAGGCCTGCCCAGCGCCAGGCATCGAATTCCTGTTCGTGCACTTCCAGATCGAATTCCTCGTCCTGGCCGGAAAAGAGCAGGGCGAACCATTTCTGTTTCTGGCCCCGGTGCCGCCAGGGCTTGCGCGCCATGACCTCCGGCGGAAAATCGTAATGCAGCCAGTCCTCGATCTCGCCGACGATCTGGGCCGAACGGGTGCCGGTTTCCTCATAGAGTTCGCGGAACGCCGCTTCGCGCGGGCCCTCGCCCGGATCGATGCCACCTTGGGGCATCTGCCAGCGGTAATCCCGGGTGAAATCCGGATCCTCGCCGATGCGGCGCCCGACCCAGACGCGGCCATGCGCATTGAACAGCGCGATCCCGACACATTGCCGGTAGGGCAGATCGGTCAAGGTCCGGTCGTGATCAGGGGGCAAGGGCGGCATGGTCGGCTCCTGGCGAATCGCGGGAAGGCGCCATCATTGCCGAAACCGGCGCCAGGACAAAGCCCTTGCCTTCAATGGTGGGAACCCAGGCCTTGATCCGGTCGAGCACGATGGCCGACGCTTCGGCGACCCCGATAGCCTGACCTTGGGTCCTGGCGAGGGCTTCCAGTTCCAACAGCGCCAGATCGATCCGGCGCGCCGAGGGCTGACGGCCGATCGCGCGGTCCGCCTTGGCGGCACGCAGCTCAAGCGACTGCGCAAGCGCCAGCGTGACCGAGCGGTCCGCCGTGCCATCGTCCAGAAAAACGAGACCGCGGCCGCTGAGATCGGCCAGGATCGAGCGCATGTCCGGCCTGCTGCCCAGAAAGGCGGAGCCCCAGACATTGATGCAGCCGATAAAACCGGTGGCGCGCGCCAGATGCCGGTGGAGCCGGGCCAGTTGCTCAGCGTCGGGCAGGCGGGTCAGCAGGGCATGGGGCCCCGGATCCTGGTCCGGATAGCCGAAAGGCTCCATGGGCAGGTCGAGAAGCACTTCATGGCCGAGCGCGCGGGCCCGGTTGACCCAGGATTGCGGACCCGGCGCGTGGGGGGAAATCGACAGGGAAATCTCGGGCGGCAGGCTGACGATGGCCTCCTCGCCGATCTGCGCGCCAATGCCGATGCCCCGCATGACGATGGCGATCCGGGGCCGGTCCGTGGCGTCCTGGAAGGGCCGGGCATAGACATCGGCGGGTACCCGGCCATCGGCGCCTTTGCGCGGCAGGAACCCGTGGGTGCTCTCCTCGATCAGGCCCAAATCGGGCACGGGATCGAGCGCGGCGGTGCGCGACGCCGGACGGGCCGTGCTGGCGGCGCTGGACGGCGGCGGTGGAGGCGGGGCCGGTGCCTGGTGCCGTGGCGGGGCGCTGGCCGGTTGGCTTGCGCTATTGCCCGAGGCGGCCGGTTCGGGCTCCTTAGGCGGGCTTTCCGGGGCACTCTCGGGCGCCAGGACCGCCGTCATGGGAAAGACAAGGCCCGCCGGGGCGTCGCGCGCCGGAGCCGAGGCGACCCAGAGCGCCAGCGCCGTCAGGCCCGATCCCAGCACCATGCCCGACCGGCCCCGGACGCCGGCCCGGTGCCAAAGATCGGCCAGCCGGTCCATCCGGCTGCGCAAAGCGGTCTGAATCGTTGCGAAGGTCATGGGGCTTTTGTGCCCCAGGCCTCCTTAAAAAGGCGCGTATGATCACACTTTCATGGTGCCGCCATGCGGGCATCCTCAGTCCCTGATTTCGCCTTGATCGCTTCCCTAATGGTAAACGCCGTTCGAGGGCGGCGGCCAGACGCCGGAACCGCCGTGCCCCTGACGTGTTCGTTATGTGGTTTCACCCGATACATTCAGGAGAAAGCAATGGGATCTTTATCGCGACTTGTGCTCGCCGTTTTCTGCCTTGCCATCGCCAGCGTGTCCGCCAAGGCCGACGACGACGTCAAGGCGGAAGAGCTGATCACCAAGGCCCGGCTTACCATCAATGCCTTCAAGGCCGATGACAATATGGTCTGGTTCCGGAACAATGTGCAGAACGCCAAGGGCCTGCTGATCATTCCGCAGAGCGTTAAGGGCGGCTTCATCCTGGGCGGCTCCGGCGGTTCGGGCACGCTCTTGATCCGCGAGAATGGCGAGTGGAGCTATCCGGCGTTCTACACCATGGGTTCGGTGACCTTCGGTCTGCAGATCGGCGCGGAAGTCTCCGAGATCGTCCTGATGATCATGACCGAACGGGGTGTCGAGCGCCTGCTTACCTCCGAATTCAAGCTGGGCGGCGATATTTCCGTCGCGGCCGGTCCTGTCGGCGCGGGTGCCAAGGCCCAGACCGTCGATGTACTCGCCTTTGCCCGCTCTAAGGGTCTTTACGGCGGCATCAATCTGGAAGGCGCGGTAATCAAGATCCGCAACGATCTGAACGCAGCGTTCTACAACCGCTCCGGCGTGCGTCCGCGCGATATTCTCATTGCCCGGAACGTGTCGAACCCGGAAGCCGATCCGCTGCGCCGGGCGCTGGTCGATCTGCCGAACTGATCGTCATCATATGACAAAAAGAAACCCCCGAGTCTCAGACGCGGGGGTTTTTTAGTGCTCTGCCAGCGGAAGATCAGCGGCTGGCGCTGCGCGTCGGCATCATGTCGGCATTGGTCGAGATGCCTTTGAGAATATCCAGTGCGCGATTGAGCTGGCGGTCCACCGGTTCTTCCTCTTCGCCGTCCGTCTCCTCGGACGATCCGTCCGGTTCGTCGCGCTGGGTATCGGTCGCGGGCGTGGCGTCGGCGGAAGGCGTCTCATCCGTCTCACCTTCCCTGTCGCCGGGCAGGTGACCCGGCAGATCCGCTTCGCTCGGACGGCCTTCTTCCAGATCCTCGCCCGTTTCCTCATCGATGAATTTCACTTCGATATCGGGCTCGATGCCTTGGGCCTGAATCGACCGTCCGGACGGGGTGTAATACTTCGCCGTGGTGAGCTTAAGCGCGCCGTTGGCGCCGCCGTTCAGCGGAATGACCGTCTGTACGGAGCCTTTGCCGAAGGATTTGGTGCCGAGCACGATGGCGCGGCGCTGGTCCTGCAGCGCACCGGCCACGATTTCGGACGCGGACGCCGAGCCGCCATTGATCATCACGATGATCGGACGGCCGTTGGCGAGATCGCCGCGCCGGGCGTTGAAGCGCTGGGTGTCCTCGGAATGGCGGCCCCGGGTCGAGACGATTTCGCCTTCGGTCAGGAAGGCGTCGGAGACCTCGATCGCCTGATCGAGCAGGCCGCCCGGATTGTTGCGCAGATCCAGGACGAAACCGTTCAGGTCCGGCCCGATCTCCTTGGTCAGTTCGCGGACGGCCGCGCGCACGTTCTCTTCCGTGTGCTCATTGAAGGCGACGATCCGGATATAGCCCACCGTATCGCGTTCCACCCGGTGGCGGACGGCGCGCAGCTCGATGATGTCGCGGGTGATGGTGACGTCGAACGGTTCGCGTTCGCCTTCCCGCAGAACGGTCACGGTGATGTCCGTGCCCGGACGGCCGCGCATGACATCGATGGCTTCCGTCAGGGTCATGCCCAGAATGGGTTCACCGTCCAGATGGGTGATATAATCGCCCGCTTCGATGCCGGCGCGGTAGGCGGGCGTGTCATCCATGGGGGCGACCACTTTGACGACGCCTTCTTCCATGGTGACTTCGATGCCCAGGCCGCCGAATTCGCCGCGGGTCTGAACCTGCATGTCGCGGAAGTTGCGCGGATTGAGGTAAGTGGAATGGGGGTCGAGCCCGGCCAGCATGCCGTTGATGGCGTCTTCCACGAGCTGCTCGTCTTCCACTTCCGTCACGTAATCGGAGCGGACCCGCTCGAACACGTCGCCGAACAGGTTGAGCTGGCGATATGTCTCGGAGGTGGCGGCCTGAGACGGCGCGGTGCTCAACAGAGCCAAAGACAGACCGGCAAGCGCGATATGCCGGGAAAATGTGAACCGTTTCATGAACCGACTACCTTCCGTTGGCGACCTGTCCCGTTCGGACCGCTGTCCACAGGCCTTCGCTTATGATCCGGCACGCGTCCGCGCCGGGCAAGTCTCTTCATCTCTTTTTGCCAGACATCGGCCTCAGCCGCTGACCGGCCGTGTCCAGCCCGCAAGCCAGGGCAAAGGATCTTCTGGCGTGCCGTTGCGCCGGAGTTCGAAATATAGGGTCGGTTCGGCGTCTGTCCCGCCCATATTTTCACTCAAGGCCACGTCCTGGGTGACGGCGCCGCCCAATCCCATGGATCCGACCGGCTCGCCCGCCAGCAGATGCTGGCCTTCTTCCCCATAGATGTGGGCCATGCCCGTTAAGACAAAGTGATATCCGTCCGCCGCGGCGAGGATCAACACATGTCCGTAATTGCGGTAGGGCTGGGCGAACATGATCTTGCTATCGAAAGGCGCCACGACTTGGGCGCCGGGCCTGGTGCGGAACGTCAGGCCTTCCGACGGGTTGCCGGCCTCGTCGGAGACGCCGAACTGCTCGGTGATGCGGCCCGCCACAGGCGCCCGCAGGCGGCCTTTGACCTCCGCCATGCGGATCGGGTCGGCCGGTGCGGCGGTCACCGGTTCAAGCTCGCCCTGGCCTTCGGACGGTTTCAGGCGAGGCTGAACCGCCGCGCCGCGCCGCTCGAGCTGTTCCACCAAGCTGCGCAGGTCCCGCGCTTCGGCCGCAACCCGGGCGACCCGGGCCGCCTCGATGGCGGCGGCCACCTGGGTGGCCTTTTGCAGCCGTTCCTTGTCCAGAAGCAGGGTAGCCAGTTGCTGCTGTTCCTTAAGCAGGGCTTCGGCCGCGTCGCGCAAATCGTCGCGCTGGTCTTCGATATCGGCCCGCAGGGTGGTCAGCGCCTCCAATTCCTGGCCCAGGGCTTCGGCCTGGCCGTGAATATCGGGCACCACGGAGCCCAGCAGCATGGCGCTGCGGGCGGCGTTCACCGCATCGTCGGGCCGCACCAGCAGGGCCGGAGGCTTGTTGCGTTCCATGGCCTGCAAGGCCGCCACCACGGACACAAGCGCCTGCTGGCGGTCTTTCAGCCGGTCCACCAGGAGGTTTTCCTCCTCAAGCAGGTCTTCGAGGCGGTCTTCGATGCGGGTCAGCCGGGCCTCGCGCTTTTGCACTTCCAAAGCCGCCGTGACCGAGCGTTCGCGCAAGCGGGCCATTTCGCTGGCCAGTTCCTCGGCCTGGGCCTGGCGTTCCTCAAGCCGCGAACGGCTTTCGTTGAGTTCCTGTTCCAGTTGCTCCAGGCGGTCGTTGGAGATGGTGCTGCCGTCTTCCTCGACGGCGGCCGCCAGGCCAGCCGGATCCAAGGGCGCAAGCGCAAGGGCCGCGCTGAGGCACGCCGCGATCCCTTTCCTGCTTTTCACCCGAACCGCCATTGCCATTCCGCCCGTTTCAAGCGCTCTCGCGCGCCGTGTCCTGATCCGCCCGCCGCAGCAGCGACTGCCCCGTCATTTCCGCAGGCTGATCGATGCCCATGAGAGCGAGCAGGGTCGGCGCGATATCCGCGAGCCGTCCGTCCGCCAGGCTCACCGGCGCGTCCAGAACCTCCGTGTTCACCAAAAAGGCCGGCACGACAAATTTCGTATGCGCCGTATGAGGTCCATTCGTTACCGGATCCCACAACATTTCGGCATTACCGTGATCGGCGGTGACGAACATGACGCCGCCCACCTCGCGCACGGCCTCGACAACCTGACCGAGTCCCTGATCCACGGCCTCCACCGCCTTGATCACCGCCTCCAGAATACCCGTATGGCCTACCATGTCGGGATTCGCGTAATTCACAACGATGAGATCGTATGTCCGGCTGCGGATGGCGTTGACCAGCTCGGCGGTAACCTCCGCCGCGGACATTTCCGGTTTCAGATCGTAGGTCGCCACTTTGGGGCTTTGGACCATGACCCGGTCTTCGCCTTCATAAACGTCTTCCAGGCCGCCGTTTAGGAAATAGGTGACATGGGCGTATTTCTCGGTCTCGGCCAGGCGCAATTGCTTGAGCCCATGGGCCGCCGTCACCTCGCCGATCGTCTTCGTGATGTCCTCGGGCGGAAACAGCGCCGGCATCAGCGCATTCAAGGCGGCTGAATATTCCGTCATGCCCGCTTGGGCCGAAAAGCGGATGATCCGGTTGCGATCGAACCCGTCGAAATGGGGATCGAGCAGGGCAGTCATGATCTGACGCATGCGGTCGGCGCGGAAATTGATCGCGATCACCGCATCGCCGTCGGCCATGCCCTGATAGTCGCCGATACTGGCGGGACGGACGAATTCATCGCCCGTATCGGCATCGTATGAGGCGCGGATGGCGTCCTGGGGACTGTCGGCGCGGGTCTCGGCCCGGCCGTCCACCATGGCGTCGTATGCCAGTTGCGTGCGCTCCCAGCGCTTGTCCCGGTCCATGGCGTAATAGCGCCCGCACAAGCTGGCGATGGCGATCTTCGGATGGCCGTTCAGGCTGGCGACGAACTCCGAGACAAAACCGTCGGCGCTGCGCGGCGGAGTATCGCGGCCGTCCAGGAAGCCATGGATTTTCACCTCCACGCCCGCATCGGCGATGGCATGGGCGATGGCGGCCATGTGCCGCTGGTGGGAATGGACGCCGCCAGGGCTCAACAGGCCGATCACATGGGCCGTGCCGCCTGTGTCCTTCAGCTTGGCGATGGCCTCGGTCAGCACCGGATTGCGCACAAGCGAGCCGTCCTCGATGGCCCGGTCGATGCGCGGCAGGTCCTGAAGCACGATGCGCCCGGCGCCGATATTCATATGGCCCACTTCCGAGTTGCCCATCTGGCCGTCCGGCAGGCCCACATCCGCGCCCGAGGTCTTCAAAAACGACATGGGACAGGTGGCGAGCAGATGATCGAAGGCGGGCGTGTGGGCCTGGGCCACGGCGTTGTTCTCACGGTCCTCGTTCCAGCCCCAACCGTCGAGGATGCACAGAACCGTCGGCCGCGCCTGAAACCGCAAACTGTTTGAGCTGGTCATGGAAGCCCCATTCGAAGGTCAGCAGGATCCTGTCACCGACCGTCACTCCGCATGGTTAACCGCAAGAATCAGGCCGTGTGTGTATGAAGATTTTTATAGCAGATCCGGTCTGAAGCCTAAGCCCGGTGATAGGGGTGGCCGGCGAGGATTGTCGCGGCCCGGTAAAGCTGTTCGGCCAGCATGGCGCGCACCAGCATATGGGGCCAGGTGGCCCGTCCGAACGACAGGGTGCGCCGCGCCGCCTTGAGGCAATCGGGGCTGAGACCGTCCGCGCCGCCGATCAGAAACGCCACTGCCGGCGCGCCGCTGTCGCGCCAGCGGCCGAGATCCTGCGCCAGGTCTGCGGAAGAGAGCTGATCGCCAGTCTCGTCGAGCGCCACGATCACGGCGCCGTCGGGTACGGCGGCGAGCAGCTTCTCGCCTTCGCGCGCCTTGGCCTCGGCCACGCTGCCCGCGCGCCGGTCGTCGATTTCAATCAGATCAAGAGGTTTCAGGCCCAGCCCCTTGCCAAGGCCGTCAAAACGGGCGCGGTAGGTCTCGACCAAAGACTGCTCGGGGGTGCGCCGCGCTTTGCCAACCGCGGCGATCACCATGCGCATCGCTTCACACCCTCAATCGGCACGGCGAGTAGGGCTCAGACCCTAATTCGCGGCCTGCTCCGTCTCGCCGTCCGTGTCCACGCTCCACATCTTTTCCAGATTGTAGAAAGTGCGCACTTCCGGCCGGAACAGATGCACCACCACGTCCCCGGCGTCGATCAACACCCAGTCGCAATGGGGCAGCCCTTCGATGCGGACCGATCCGAGCCCGGCTTCCTTCAGCCGCCGGGCCAGATGATCGCACATGGCCGAGACATGCCGATGGGACCGGCCACTGGCAATCACCATGGCATCCGCCACGGTGGTTTTGCCCTGCAGGTCGATCGAGACCACGTCCTGGGCCTTGTCGTCTTCGAGAGAGGTGAGAATAAGCGTTGTGAGATCCCCGCCCGGAAGAGCCTCTTCCTGGACTGCCGGGAAAGCATCGCCGCCGCGAGGGGCGGGACCTGCCGTTCCTAAACTCAGCGTTCAGCTCCTCAACACTGCGCCAAAAAGACCGAAGACCGACACAGTCTTCGGATCTTTTATTAATAGCACATTTGCGGCGATTCGAAAACGCCGTGCTGCGCCCTCACTCTGACGATTTGTTCAGTGCCCCTTATCCGGAAGCCGCGTCGAGCAGATGCACGCTGAATAAGCCGTCCTGATCCGTCCACACATGGCGCGGCGTGAAACCGGCCCGTTCCGCCAGCGCCTGGAATTGCGGAATGGCGTATTTGTGCGAGTTCTCCGTGTGGATGGTCTCGCCCGCCTGCATGGGAAACCGGTGCTCGGCGATGTGAATGGCGAGATCCTCCTTGGCCCGCAGATGCATTTCCACCCGCGCCTTGTCCTCGTTGAAATAGGCGTAATGCTCGAATGCGCCCGGCGTCAGGTCCGCGCCCAGTTCCCGGCGCATGCGATGGAGCAGGTTGAGATTGAAGGCCGCCGTATGGCCTTCCGCGTCGTTATAGGCGGCATCGAGAATCCGTTTGTCCTTGATCAGATCAACGCCGATCAGGAGCGCGCCGTGGGGTTCGAGAAGCGTCCTGGCGCCCGCCAGAAAAGTTGCCGCATCCTCAGGGAGCAGATTGCCGATGGTTGAGCCGGGCAAAAAGCCGATCCGCCTGCCGTCCGATTGGGCCGCTTGCGCGGGCAGGGACAAAGGCTGCAAAAAGTCCGCGCAGACGGCGCCGACGCGGACGGACGGATAATCGCGGGCGATTTCCGTGGCCGCTTCGATCAGATGATCCCGCGAAATGTCGAGGGCGAGATATTCCGAAGGCCGGTCCAGGGCGTCGAGCACGGTGCGGATCTTCCAGCTCGATCCGCTGCCGAATTCGATGACGATGGCACCCGGATCGATGAGATCGCGCAATTCAGGCCCGATGGTCTTGAGCAACGCCGTCTCGGTTCGGGTCACATAGTATTCGTCCGTACGGCAAATATCGTTGAAGATCTCCGAGCCCCGCTTGTCGTAGAAATATTTCGGGGACAGATGTTTCGGCGTGGCGCTCAGCCCTTCCAGCACGTCGCTCAGGAAATCGCTTTCCGGCGGTTCGAGATCGTGGAAATAGGCCAAGGCACTGGGATCGGCTTGCGCGCGCGGCGCCGCGGGATGAGACATGGTTCGTCCTTTCGGTGAGACGTCATCGTGATGAGGTGCAAAGCGTGCTTAGACCCGGTCGGCGGCAAGCCGGAGGCCGCTGAACTGCCAGCGGGCGTCTGGGGGAAAGAAGTTCCTGTAGGTGGGTCTGATATGATCCGCCGGTGTGGCGCAGGAGCCACCGCGCAGCACGAACTGATTGCACATGAATTTGCCGTTGTATTCGCCGAGGCTGCCGGCGAGCGGCTTGAAGCCCGGATAAGGCGCATACGGACTTTGCGTCCACTCCCAGACATCACCGAAAAGCTGCGCAAGGGCGTCTGCCGTGCCGGGCCGCGCCGCAGCCGGTTCTGGGGCCAGAAAGGTGCGTGCGCCATCGCCGCCGGGCGTGGTCTCAAAGCGCAGCAGATTGCCCGCGATGGGCTGGCGCGATGCGGCCACCTCCAGTTCGAATTCCGTCGGCAGACGGTTGCCGGCCCAGGTGGCAAAGGCCTGGGCCTCGTAGAAGCTGACATGGGCGACCGGGCGGTTCAGATCGAGGGGCTTGAGCCCGGACAGGGTGAACTCGTGCCAGACGCCGTCCCGTTCCAGCCAGTAAAGCGGGCTGCGCCAGCCTTCCGTCTGGATCGTCGCCCAGGCATCCGACAGCCACAGCGTGACCGTGCTGTAGCCCTTGTCCTCAATGAAATCGAGATACTCGCCATTGGTGACGGGCCTGGATGCCAGAGAGAAGGGGCGGATCAATTCATCATGGTGCGGCCCTTCATTATCAAAGGCGAAGCCGTCGCCCCGGTGGCCGATCTTGTGGATGCCGTCGTCATAGGCGATCCACTCCATGGGCTGGGGGGCGGTTGTGTCCGTGCGGGGCCGCGCCTGGTAAGCGCCGGGCTTGATGGGATTGCAGGATAGCACATGCTTAATGTCCGTGAGCATCAGTTCCTGATGCTGCTGTTCGTGGTGCAGGCCCACTTCCGTCAGGAAGGCAATATCATTGAAGGCGGAGGCCGGCGCGTCCTGGATCAGGCGCTGCATCATGGCGTCCACATGGGCGCGGTAGCGCGCCACCTCGGTCACGGTCGGGCGCGATATGAGGCCCCGGCAGGGCCGCTCGTACATCTGCCCCACCGTGTAGTAGTAGGAATTGAACAAATAGGCATAGGCTTCGTTGAAAGCCTCATAGCCGCTTGAAAATCTTTGAAGCAGAAAGGTTTCGAAGAACCAGGTTGTGTGCGCCAGATGCCATTTGGTCGGGCTGACATCGGCCATGGATTGGATGACTTGGTCTTCGGGGGCGAGGGGGGCGGAGAGAAGGGTCGTCGCATGTCGGACGGTCTCGAAGCGTTCGGACAGGGCTGCGCGCGCCGCGTCCTGGTCCCGTCCGATCAGGGGCGGGACGGTGTCGTCTTCAGGGGGGCCGAGTTTGAATTTGATGCCAGCGCTCATGGTATACTCCCTTTACTGAGCATTACGCGGAATCGGTGTGATCGCAGGTATGGGAAGGCATGTCCGTCCAGGACAGTCCCCGGGGCACGCGGCTGCGGATCGCGCTGGCGGACAGCGGATGCAGCTTGGCGTGCAGATAGATCCAGGCGGGCGGTGCGGCGGTGACGAGCGCCGGGGCGTCCTCGCCCGACAGGCGCCAGCGGGCATGGCGCTGCGCGACCGGTCCCAGTTGCGCTTTCAAGCCGTAGCCCGGCCGGTCAATGATGGCCATGGGCATGGTCTCGGGAATGCGCGTCCAGCGTTCCCAGCGGGGAAGCTGGATCAGATTGTCCGCACCCATCAGCCAGACGAAATGCACAAACGGCATGCGCCTGCGGATTTCGGGCAAGGTGTCGGCGGTAAACTGCGTACCCAGATGGCATTCGAGATCGGAGACCATGATGCGCGGATGGCGGGCGACCGCGCGGGCCCGTTTCAGGCGGTCCGCCAGATCGGCCGTCTCATGGGATGCCTTCAACGGGTTCTGGGGGCTCAACAGCCAGATCACCCTGTCGAGCCGGAGACGGCGCAAGGCGACCAGACTGATATGGCGGTGACCGTCATGGGCGGGATTGAAGGAGCCGCCCAGGATGCCCACCCGCATGCCCGGCAGGAGCAAGGGCATGTGGCGCCGGAACGGCAGGCGGGGCGGGTCCGCCCCATCGGAGTCGCCATCGGCGGCGCGGTCTTCGGACGGCATGGCGCCGCCACATCCAAGGCCCTCCGCGCCTGTCATCATGGGTGTCTTGATGGCTGTGCTTGTCGGTTTATCCATCACGGCACGATCCCGGCGCGTGACGGCAGCAAGCTCGATACGGCCACGGTTACGTTTCAGCGGCATCAAAAGGCGGCCGGCATCCATATGTCCACATCCCTGATTGGGGCCGGGACGGTTCCAGGCTCGAAAGCCCGCACATAAGATTTCTAAGATAAGCAACGGGGATAAGAATGCACGCCTTTCTTAAAGCGCCGGGGCCAGTTTTTGAGACCGGTTCCGGCGATCCCAGGTCACGGTTGCCAGTCTTCGGACGGATCTTCAACCGTCCCGTGAGAGCCGGCTTTCTTTTCAGCAAGGACTGCGCGGATGGCGCGTAAGGCCGCCGGTACGCCCTCGCCCGAGACGCCGGAGACTTCCAAGGGCGCACGCCCGCAGGCCGCTGCAAGGGCGGCCGCCCGCTCAGTACGTGTTTCCGGGTCGAGCGCATCGATCTTGTTGAGCGCCACCAGTTCCGGTTTGGCCTCCAGGCCGTTTCCGTAAGCCTCGATCTCGGTCCGGATGGTGCGGTAGGCCGCCGCCACATCCTCCTGGGTACCGTCCACCAGATGGAGCAGGACCTGGCACCGCTCCACATGGCCCAGGAAGCGGTCGCCCAGGCCGGAGCCTTCATGGGCGCCTTCGATCAGGCCGGGAATGTCGGCCAGCACGAAACTGTCGCCATCCTGTGCAACCACGCCGAGGCCCGGATGAAGCGTTGTGAACGGATAATCCGCGATCTTCGGCTTGGCCCGGCTGACCGCCGACAGAAAGGTCGATTTGCCCGCATTGGGCAGACCCACAAGGCCCGCGTCGGCGATCAGTTTCAGGCGCAGCCAGATCCATTTCTCCTCGCCCTCCTGGCCCGGATTGGCGTGGCGCGGCGCCTGGTTGACCGGCCCCTTGAAATGGGCGT
>CAZTCJ010000081.1:0-16735 GCA_964612085.1 uncultured Alphaproteobacteria bacterium | reverse complement strand
CAACCCCTCCGTGCAGACGGCGGTCTTTTTGGTTCCCCACTGGCCCATAGAGCGGGAGATAAACGTGGTCCTGTCGAACTCCTTCGGGTTCGGCGGCACCAACGCGACCCTGGTGATGGCGCGCCACCAGGGGTAAACTTCACGAGGCGTGCTCGGAAAGCTGCATCGCGCGTTTCCGAACAGTCTTTAAGTCCTGGGGGAAGCGCTCAGCGAGGCTCGGGTGGCATGTTGCGGTTTCTGCGCTATTTCTTCGTGATCTCAGCCTTTTTTGCGTTTCTGGCGATTGCCGGGGCGGCCGGTCTGTTCCTGTACGGCAAGGCCCAGTTCACGGCCGAGGGTCCGCCCGCCGCCGGGGACTCGGAGCAGACCATCGTGCTGCTGGAACGTGGCTGGGGCCTCAACCGCATCGCGGCCCGTCTGAAAGAAGCGGGCGTGATTACCGATGCCCGGATCTTCGTCCTGGGCGCGCGGGTCTATGGCGCCGCGACCGATCTGAAGGCCGGGGAATACGCCATCCCCTCGGGCGCCAGCATGCAGGATGTGCTCTCCCTGCTGACGTCCGGCGAGTCGATCCTCCATAAGCTGACGATTGCCGAAGGTCTGTCGGTGGCCCAGGTGATCGACTTGGTGGCCGCCAACGACATACTGACCGGCGATATTACGGTCGAACCGGAAGAAGGCATGCTGCTGCCGGAAACCTATCTGTTCCAGCGCGGCACCACCCGGGACGAGCTTCTGACCCAGATGCGCGATGCCAAGGAAACGCTGCTCTACGATCTGTGGGAGACCCGTGCGGAGGATCTGCCCCTTGAGAGCGCTTATGATGCCTTGATCCTGGCTTCGATCGTGGAAAAGGAAACGGGCGTTGCCGATGAACGGCCGCTGGTGGCCTCGGTCTTCGTCAACCGGCTCAATCGCGGCATGCCGCTGCAATCGGATCCCACGGTGATTTACGGCATCACCCAGGGCAAGCCCTTGGGCAGGCGGATCCGCCAGAGCGAGCTTGATTCCAGTAATCCGTACAACACCTATGGGCGGCGCGGCCTGCCGCCCACGCCGATCGCCAATCCGGGCCGCGAGGCGCTTGAGGCCGTGCTCAATCCGCCTGAGACGGACTATTATTATTTCGTCGCCGATGGAAGCGGCGGCCATGCCTTTGCCAGGACCTTGTCCGAGCACAATCGCAATGTCGCCCAATGGCGCCGCATTCAGCGGGAGCGCGGCCTGCGCTGACACGCGCGCCGCAGCCTGAACGTCACGACCAAGACCAGTCGCCCGTTTCCGGCGATCTGTCAGGAGACTGCCCATGAGCCTATCCAGCATGACCGGTTTCGCCCGCGCCCAGGGCGATCATGGCGCCTTTCACTGGGTCTGGGAAATCCGCAGCGTCAACGGGCGCGGGCTCGATCAGCGGATCCGCATGCCGAACGGTTTGGAGGGCCTGGAAGCGGAGGTGCGCAAACGGCTCGCCGCTCGTTTCAAACGCGGGTCCATACAGATCAATCTGCAACTGTCGAAAGCCTCGGCCAATGCCAGCCTTACCCTCAATGAGGCAGCACTCGATCAGGTTCTGCGCGCCGTTGACCGCTTGAAGGACCGGGTCGAGGCGCAACCGCCGACGCTCGATGGGCTTTTGAGCCTGCGCGGCGTTCTTGAACTGACGGAACCGGAGGAAAGCGACGAGGACAGGGAGGCGCGGGAACGGGCACTGCTCGCCAGTTTCGACGAAGCGCTCGATGGCCTGGCCCAGGCGCGCTGGGAGGAAGGGGCTTCTCTGAAAGACGTGCTCGATGGCCAGGTGACCGCCATCGGCGACATGGTCGCCCGCGCCGAGGCGCTGGCCGCGCTCCAGCCTGAAAAGCTCCGTGTCCGGTTGAAAGAACAGGTCAGCCTGGTGATGGACAGTGCCGCGTCGGGCCTGTCCCAGGAGCGTCTTTCCCAGGATGTGGCCCAGCTTCTCGTCAAGGCCGATATGCGCGAGGAAATCGACAGGCTGAAAGCCCATATCGCGGCGGCCCGCGATCTGCTGTCGTCCGGCGAGCCGGTGGGCCGCCGCCTCGATTTTCTCATCCAGGAATTCAACCGCGAATCCAATACATTGTGCTCGAAAGCGTCCGACATCGCCTTGACCCAGATCGGTCTCGATCTCAAAGTGACGATCGATCAGATGCGCGAGCAAGTTCAAAACGTCGAGTAAAGAGCCTGGAGCGGCAAGTCCCATGACCATCGAGCGGCGCGGCATGATGTTCGTTTTGTCCTCGCCCTCCGGTGCGGGCAAATCGACCCTGGCGCGGCGCCTGCTGGCGAGCGATCCCAATATCAAAATGTCCGTTTCCGTCACAACCCGGCCGCCGCGTCCGGGCGAGGTGGACGGCGAGCATTATCACTTCGTCGACCAGGCAGCGTTCAACCGCATGGTGGAAGCAGGCGAGTTGCTCGAACATGCGCAGGTGTTCGGCAATTTCTACGGCACGCCGCGCGCGCCCGTCGATCAGGCATTGGCGGCCGGGCGCGACGTGCTGTTCGATATCGACTGGCAAGGCGCCCAGCAATTGGAGAAGAACGCGCGGAACGATCTGGTGCGCGTGTTCATCCTGCCGCCTTCATGGGGCGAGCTGGAACGCCGCCTCCATGCGCGCGCCCAGGACTCGGAGGAGGTCGTCCGGCACCGGATGGCCAAGGCCGCCGATGAAATGAGTCATTGGGCGGAATATGATTACGTGCTCGTCAATGAGGATGTGGAAGACTCCCACAATCGCATCCGCGCGATCCTGATGTCCGAGCGGCTGCGCCGGGCCCGGCAGACAGGCCTCACCGATTTTGTCGCAAGCCTGCGGGGCCGCAGCCCGGGCGCCGGACTTTAGGACCGATCACCCGAAGCTGAACGCGTCCCCGTCCGGATCGCTTTCGATCCGGTAGGATCCCGGCTCAACGCCGTCGGCTTCCGGAGCAAGGTCCGGCGTCAGCTCCATGTCTTCGGTCTGACTGGAGGCGATCAACTCGGCCTGGTTCGCCGCCGCGGCCTTTTCGGCGATCGCGTCGCGTACTTTGTTGTAAGCCACCACTTTGATCACGGTCTCCGCATCCACGCCGTAGGTGTCGGCGAGCTTGGCAACCTCGATCACCTTGGACTTATCGAGGCCGTAAGCCTCGATGACTTCGCTCGCTTCTTCGATCTTTTCGGCCGCGACATCGATGACTTCGGAGACGGTCACGGTGCGGATCGCCTCTTCGCGCTGCAGAGTGATGGTCTCTTTCACATCCGTGACGCTGTCTTCGGCGTCTTCGATAACGCCGGACACGGCGGCACGCAGCGGTTCCGGATCGTTGCCGTCCGCAGCGGCGGCGCTTTCCTCGACCTGTTCGGAGATATGGTCGTAAACCGCCTCTTTGACGGCCTCCTTGACCGCTTCAGCCTTTTCTTCCCGTTCGGTGATCTTGGCGGCGAGTTCGGGGGCCTGGTCCATCACCGCCTCGCGCACGGCCTGGATCTTGTCGAGAACCTCGACGGTTTCCATCCCGTTCTCTTCCGCATGCTGAGCGGCACGGACAACCGTTCGCGGCGCCATGTCGTAGGCTTTCGAGGCCGCCGCGATCTGGATCACCGTTTCCGGAGCGATATCGTGGTTTTCCGCGACCTTGGCGACCGTCACGAGCGCCACCACCGTTTTGGGGTCCACGTCGAGCGCCTGGGACGCGATCGCCGTTTGGGCGATTTTCAGGGCGGCATCCGGATGCTGCAGGGCCCAGTAGAACGCATCCTGGCGGGTGATTTCGAAATCGAACCGATCCTCGACCGTTTCGGCGACGCTGGCGAACAGAATGGCCGCGCCCATCACATCGGCGCGTGTCGCGGTATCGGGATCGATGCCCCACGCCCGGTCGAAGCGGAAATGGTCGGTCATGTCCGTGATGCGGTCGAGCAGCGCTTCGGCGAAAGACAGCCGCATCTCTTCGACCGTTTCGATGCGCAGTGCCCTGAGCTGCGCCACGGCGGTCAGGACGTCCGTCACGAACGCGGCATTCGCATCCAGATCGCCGGCAAGGGCCAGCGCCTCGGCATCGAAGATGAAGTCCTCGCCGACAAGCGCGGGCCCGAATTCGTCCTGCCCGGTCAGTCCGAACCCGGCATTGGACGCGGCCGTCAAGGCCGGCATGGCGTGATCGTCCCCGGCTTGGGGCATCTGGACCGGCGCGGCGTCGAACAGGGTGGCCAGGATACCGTCATCAAGACCGTCCGTATCGGCCTCACCGTCGATCAGGCCGGTCATGCGCCCGTTCGAAGCGGTGCTCCAGCCCGTGGCGCCGGAGTCGCCGTCGCCTTCCCCGGCACTTTCGCGCGCCAGGGCTTCGGTCACCACCAGGAAGGACAGAAGCTGGGTCATGCTGACCAGGGCCGCTTCCCCGGTACGGCTTTCATTGGACCCGTTGCGCAAATTTTGCAGCAGGGGGTCCCGCTGGTCGCTGTCTTTGCCTTGACCGTCCGCCGCCTTGCGGTCGTCCGGATTGGGACGGAAAGCGGCCTGTGCCTTGTTGGCCAGAGAGCTGACCGCTTCCCAGGCCAGCACCGCCAGCGCCAGGACCATCTTGCCTGCGTCGCCGAACAGGCGCACCACCACATTGTCCTGGGCGCGCTTGCGCTCCTGGGTCTGATCGATCAGGCCGCTCTTCGCCAAGGCCCGGTTCATGGCCTCGCGCAGCGTATGCCCTTCGCAGGGCCGTGCCAGACCGGACAGATCCGCGATCACCCGGCCGCCATCGCGCGCGAAATGCGCCACCACTTCGGCATCGTCGCAGGAGGTGAGGGCGGCCCAGGGCTCGTCCCGGTCGGTGGTGCCGTATTCCAGGTCGAGCGGTCCGAAACTGCGCGCCAGGACGATCTGCGCCCTGAGGATTTCGTGAATGTCCTGGGAGCTCCAAGGCCCTGGCGCATTCGCCGGGCGCAACTGATGCAATCGGCTATGGGTTGACACTGATCGACCTCCCCAAATGGTGGACGCGCCGGTCAGGCGGGCGTCTCACACCTGCGGTTCCTGGGTGCCGGGCGGCATTTGTGCCGCAATGAGGTCATAGAGACCCGGCTCCAGATGTTTCAGCACGGTCAAGGCAAAGTCCTTGCCATCGAGACCGAGGGCCTTCGCCCACGGCGCATACAAATCCTGCGGAATACGTCCGATTCCGTTCTCAACCTGGGAAACGAAGGAATAGTAGCGAAGCCCCAGCCGTTCTGCGAGTTGGGCTTGTGTAATGTCGGCCGCTTCCCGTCGGTGTTTAAGCCATCGTCCCAACTGACGGCGCAATTCCTTGGTCTGGTCCGCTTGCGCCTCAACTTTTCTTACTCTCTCGGCCATACCGCCCGTCCTCAGCACTCCTGCCCAAGTCCCTGAACCCGCCGTTAGTTTAGACGAAGCTTTATGGCTTGCAAATCGCAAAATGTGCGATTTGCGACACTTGTCTGCCCATTCGGCGGTGTCTAAACGCCCGTTTTCTGCGGGGTTACCTCGAGTGTGTCTCAAAAAACCCTAAATAGCAAATCGTAAATAGCAGAATTTGCTTTACAGAAAATGATACATTGAGTATCACCAACTCTAGAGGGGCCGGGACGGTTTTCCATGGAGGACAGGGACGTGCTTGAGGATCACAATCACATTGAGAGCGCACTGCCCGAGGCGCTGACGGCGGATGAGCAGATCTTCGCGGATATCAGCCTCGCCGCCGACAGTCTCGTGGGCCTGGGCGATGAGGCCGTGCGTTGGGAGGTGGCATTGGTCATGGATCTGATGGCGCTTGAGGAGACCGGTCCCGCCGTGCCGTCCTGCAGTCTGGACCCGGCTGGCTGCATGGCCAATGGCTTTGTTCCGGTTCCGGACGGTGCGCGCGACAGCGGCGGCATGGCCTGGATCGGCCAGGCCGCGAGCGATCTGGTCAACAGTATAGCCGCACATGTGACCGTGGCTTACGACCAGGCCATGGGCATGCTGACCATGCTGTCGTCGATCATGGTTTTTATTTTCGGCTGAAGGCCGCGCTTATGACTTGGCGATCGCTTCCTCGAACAGGCTGGCGTAATCGTCCTCGCTGGCGGGCCGGGGATTGGTGAAGCTCGCCAGATCCGTGACCGCCTCCCGGACCAGTTCCGGAATACGCTCCGCGGTCAGACCCATCTCGCCCAGATTTTTCGGCAGGCCCAGGCGCGCGTTCAGATCCTCGATCATATCGGCCAGATCGGCGCCGGGCTTCAGGCGCAGGACATGACGGATCCGGTCATATTTGTCTTGGGCCACATCGGCATTGAAGCGCAGCACCGTGGGCAGAATAACCGCGTTGAGCGTGCCGTGATGGAGCCGCAGATCCTTGAGCCGCCCGGCGGAATGGCTCATGGCGTGGACCGCGCCGAGGCCCTTGATGAAGGCGAGCGCGCCTTCGGTGGAGGCCATCATCATATGCCAGCGGGCTTCTTTGTCGGACCCGTCATTGACGGCCCGCTCCAGATAGCCGAGCCGGATACCCCGCTCCAGCCCGTCGAGCCCGACAGCCTCCGCAGGCGGATTGACGAGCGGCGAACACACGGCCTCGATGGCGTGGGTCATGGCGTCCATGCCGGTGGCGGCGGTCAGGATCTTCGGCAGGCCGAGGGTCAGGTCCGGATCGCAAATGGCGCGCACGGGAATGAATTTCTGATTGACGAAGGTCAGTTTCCGGCCGTCCTTGACGATCACGACGAAACCCACCGAGACCTCGCTGCCCGTCCCCGCCGTGGTCGGCACGGCGATCAGGGGCGCGACCGTGTCCACCCCTTGGGTGACGCCCGCATGATCCGCCAGCGGACCGTCATTGACGGCCAGAAAGGCCACCGCCTTGCCCAGATCCATGGGTGAGCCGCCGCCCAGCGCCACGACCCCATCGCAGCCATTGTCGCGGTAGAGGGTCAGGGCTTCGAGCACGGCGTCCTCGGTCGGATTTTCCGGCGTGCCGTCATAAATCGTCACGGCCGTGTCCTCGCCCATGGCCGAGCGCACCTTGCTGGCCAGGCCCAGCGCCATCAGCCCCTTGTCGGTGGCGAGCAAAGGGCGCTTGATGCCCAGTTCGGCCAAAGCCGCCGGCAGGCTGGCGATGGATCCGTGGTCGAAGACCGTCGTCGTCAGATATTGCAGGGTGGGCATGGGCGTGGCTCCCGGAATCATCGTGGCGTTGCTTTTGTGCCGGAGTCTGGCATAGGCACCGGATCCCGACAACGGTGTACAGCCCAGCGTTTAATTCTTGGGTGTGTTCCGTTCGACAAGCGCCGCCAAACGGCAAAATGCGTCGATGGGCAGTGTCTCCGCGCGGGCCGTGGGCTCGATGCCCGCCTGCGCCAAAAGGGGTTCCGGATCGGGCGTCAGGCTTTTCAGGCTGCTGCGCAGCATTTTGCGCCGCTGGCCGAAGGCGGCGGCCGTCACCCGCTCAAGCGCGGTCGCGGCGCACGATCCCATGGGCGCACCGGGCGTCACATGGACCACCGCCGAGGTCACCTTGGGCGGGGGCACGAACGCGCTGGCGTGCACATCGAAGGCCCAGCGGGCCTCGGCGCGCCATTGGCTGAGCACGGACAAGCGGCCATAGGCCTTTGTGCGCGGGGCCGCGACCAGCCGGTCCACCACTTCTTTCTGGAACATCAGGGTGAGGCTTGCCCACCAGGGCGGCCAGGGCTCAACGGTCAGCCAGCGGACGAGCAGGGGCGTGCCCACATTATATGGCAGGTTGGAGACGATCCTGACCGGTTTGCCCTGGTGCGCTTCGGGAATGAGATCCGGTTCGTGGACCGATAAAGCGTCGGCCTGGGCGATGGTCAGGCGTCCCGGATAGGCGGCGGCGATTTCCTCCAGCGCCTCAAAGCAGCGGGGATCGCGCTCGATGGCGAGTACATGATCCGCGCCTTCTATCAGCAGCGCGCGGGTGAGCCCGCCGGGCCCTGGTCCTACTTCCACCGCCACATGGCCTGTAAGCGTGCCCGAGGCCCGGGCGATCCGCCGGGTGAGATTGAGGTCGAACAGGAAATGCTGCCCGAGCCCCTTGCGCGCGGACAGCCCATGGCGCGCGATGACGTCCCGCAAGGGCGGCAGGGGATCGGGCGTCTCCATGCCTTACCCTCGTGCCTTATGGGCCATGCGGGCCTGTGCGAGCTGTGCCGCCATCTCGATGGCGGCGATCAGATTGTCCGCCTGCGCGACACCTTTCCCGGCAATATCGTAGGCCGTGCCGTGGTCGGGACTGGTGCGCACGAAAGGCAGGCCCAGGGTGACATTGACGCCCCGCTCGAAATCGAGCGTCTTGATAGGGATCAGGGCCTGGTCGTGATACATGCACAGGGCCGCGTCGTAACGGGCGCGGGCGGCTTTGTGAAACAGGGTGTCGGCGGGCAGGGGGCCGCGCGCGTCGATGCCTTCTTTACACAGATCGTCAACGGCAGGCACGATGATCGTTTGATCTTCCAGGCCGATGGTGCCCGCTTCGCCCGCATGGGGGTTCAGGCCCGCCACGGCGATTCGGGGGCGGTCCAGGCCGAAGTCGCGCTGGAGCGCATCCGCCATGATTCGCCCGATGCGGACGATCTTGTCCCGGCTGATCAGACCGGGCACGTCCGCCACGGGCACATGGATCGTCAACGGCACCACGCGCAGCTCAGGGGACGCCAGCATCATCACGGGCGTCGGCGGAGCGGTTCCCAAACCTTCGCCCGCCAGCGCGGCCAGATATTCCGTATGGCCCGGATGGGGGAAGCCCGCGCTGGTCAGCATGACCTTGGTGATCGGGTTGGTGACGACGCCCGAAACCGTGCCGTCCAGGCACCAGCGGACCCCTTGAGCGATGGCCTTGGTGATGGCCGTGCCATGGGCGGGGTTGCCTTGGGCCGGAATGACGGCTCCCTCCAGGGGCTGATCGATGACGGGCAGGGCGTCCGGGAAAAGAGCCGCCGCGTCGCGCGGATGGGCGATTTCGTTCACCGGCGCGTCGAGGCCGAGGGCGGTTCCCGTCTGCCGGTAGAGCGCTGCCGGTCCCAGGACGCAAAAGACCGGGCCCCGGCCGCGCAAGGCGCGCCACGCTTTCACTGTGATTTCCGGTCCGATGCCCGCCGGGTCGCCCATGGTCAGGGCGAGGGGCGGCGTGTGTGAGTTGCGCATGGCGCGCAGGCTAGCGGATTTCCACCGTGGCGTCCCGGCGCAGGTCGTGCAGATAGCGCCGCTGCACCATGGAGAGCTGCTGCTGGAACAGCCGGTTCTCGATGGCCTCGCGCGAAGGGATGGCCGAGCCTTCCAGTTGCCGGTCGCAGACCAGGAGCACATGAAAGCCGATTTCCGAGCGCACGGGCTGGGTGGATTCGCCGCCGGCCACGCCGGTCACCGCGTTCTGGAACGGATCGGTCAGATCGGAGACATAGCGCTCGCCCAGATCCGAGGAGCGCAGATTGATGCTCGACCCTTCCGCGACCAGGCGGTCCACATTATCGCAGCCCGGATTGGTGGCGGAAATCTGATAGGCCGCATTACCCGCGACGTTCACGGCTTCGTCCGGAAAATCCGGCAGGGCGGGGACGAAAACCTGCTTGAGCTTAAGCTTGATCTGATCGGGCTGGGCGCCGGTGCCGATGCGCTTGTCCCGGATCGCCACGATGTAATAGCCGCCCACGGTGCGGATCGGCACGGACAGGCTGCCGGGGCGCAACTGGTTGATCACCCGGGCGATCTCGCCGGGCAGGTCCTCCTTGGTTACCCAGCCCGCATCGCCGCCGTTACTGGCGGAGGCCGACTGGCTGAACTGGCGGGCCACGTCGGGGAAGGGCGCTTCGCCGGTGCGGATCTGATTGACGATGTTTTCGGCGGTCTGGCGCACGGACTCGTCTTCATCGGGCGAATCCACGCTCAGGAAGATTTCCAGCAGCCAGTATTGGGGTTTGTCGGCGCTCGATTCGAGCTGCTCGATGACCTGGTTGACCTCCTCATCGGTGACGCTGATGCGTGAGGAGAAGCGGCCCTGGGTGATGTCGTCCCAGGCGATGCTCGCCATGATCTGGCGGCGCAGGGTGTTTTCGCTGACGCCTGCCTGCTGCAGGATGCCCAGAATGTCCTCCCGGCGCATATTGTTGCGCCGCGCCAGGCTGGAAATGGCGCCGTCGATATCGGCGTCGGAAACCTTGACCTCGAATTGCTGGGCTTCCTGGAGTTGGAGTTCCTCGTCCACCAGGGTCCGCAGGACCTGTTCGCGGATCCGCTCCAGGGCCTCTTCGGTGGGATTGAGGCCGGAAGTGGCGATCACTAGCTTGACCCGCTGTTCCAGGTCATAGGCCGAGACCACCTTGTCGTTGACGAGCGCCGCGATGCGCTGGATTTCCTGGGCGGGGGCGGGCACGATCAGGCCGCCAGCCGCTATGAAACCAGCCGCCAACACAGCCCGCACCCCATTCCATACACACTGACGCTTCCGCGAGGACGGGTTCAAGCCCATCGCCTCCTCATCTCTTGGCCCGGTCGGTTCTTGACCTGTCGGTTCAGCCCTGCCTGCCCCTGGAGCGTCCGGCACTCCCCTTCACCTGGAAGAGAATAACCAAACATGTTGGGCAATCAAGCGAACCCGGTGACGCAAAGGGGCGGGATCCGTTTGAAAAATACCCTGAAAGTTGAGCAAAACCGGTCTCACGAGCCCACCGAGCGCAGGCGCACGCGGAACAGGATCGTGGTATCGGGCTCGATGTCCCGGTCGCGGGTGAAGCGGCGCCGGTAAGAGCCTTCGAACTGGGTGCATTCGTCCTCGTAAACGAGGGCGGCGTAGTTGTTGATCATTTCGCCGTCCTCCAGGTCGCGGCGGCCGCCCGCGCGGATCGACCAGTTCCGGGTGAAATTGGCCCGGCCCTCGATGCGGATTTCCTGGCGCGCCACCAGGCTCGGATCGACAAGCTGATCGTCGATGCTCAGATAGCCGGCATTGAGCCCGATATATTTCGTGTCCAGATCAAGATCGATTTCGTTCCGCCGGAAATCGAAACTTTGCCGGTCCAGACGGAACCGGTGGGTGAGTTGGACCACGTCTCCCGCTTCCAGCTTGACCCGGCCGACAAAGTCCGAGACTTCGTCCTCGAGCCCGCTGCCCAGAACGAATTCTTCCTGTTCCTGGAGCCGGAAACTCTGTCCGACAAGCACGTCCGCATTGACGAAGTTACCGTAATTGGCGACCCGCAGACCCACATTGGCCCGCGCGCCGCTTTCCCACAGGTCCAGGCCGGGGAATCGGTTGACACTGAACAGATTGGTATCGTCGAATTCGAAACTGACGCCGTCTTCATTGGGGATTTCGTCCGGATTGCCCCCATTCGGGCTGTAGATGACCTGGGCGATGGGTTCGATCACCTGGCGCGAGGTGCCCGTGCCGCGCACGAAGGGCCAGCGCCAGTCAACGGCGGCCAGGGCGAGCGCGCGGCTCGTCAGGAAATCCTCCTCGTCGATAATGCCGGGCGCCACTTCCCGTTCATTGTCGCGGGTGTAATAGACATCGCCGCGGATCAGGGCCATGGCCGTGATCACGTCGCCCTTGCTGGAGGTGAAGGGCCGCTCCCAGGTGCCCGAGACGGAGGCGCGCTGGGTGTCCGTGGCGTTGGTGGTCAGATCGCCGTCCGGCGTGTCGGTGCGGAACAGTGACAGCAGGTTGACATCGACCGCGAACTGACCGTCCAGAAACGGATCGTCGAAAACAGACCGGTGTTCCATCAGCGCCGGAACGATCGGGGTGGTGGCATCGTCATCCTGGGCGCGCAGACCGTCGAAGTAATAAGCGTTGTAGACCGTGCGGCCGCCGCGCGGGCGCAGTTTCTGGATATAGGCATTGTTGACGAGACGGTCTTCGCGCGAGATGTCGAAGCGCCGCAGATAGGTATCGTCGGTCGTGAGCTGAAGAAGATAGCCGTATTGGGTTTCCGGGTTGACCTGAAAATCGCCTTCGCCGAACAGATGGCCGCGCAGGCGCCGGTCCTGGGTGATCACGGTCGCCCGGCAGAAGCCATCCGCGCCCAGCGTGCCACGTGGATCGCCACTGGCGTCAACGCAGCCCAGGGCCGGATCGGGCGTGAATTTATCCGTATCCTCATCGAAAAAGCGCGCATTGCCGATGCTGCCCGACAGCTCATAGCGGCCGGTGCGCGTGCGGTGACGGAACTCGCCTTTCATGATCAGACCGTCGCGGCCTGTGAAAAGCGGCGACAGGGTCAGGTCGATATTGGGTTGCAGCGCGATGTAATAAGGCACTTCGATCAGGCCGCCCAGTTCGCTCGAATTCCCGGCGGACGGCGCCAGAAAACCGGTCTTGCGCTTCACCGTCGGGTCGGGATGGGTGAAATAGGGCGCATACAGAATGGGAACGCCATAGACCTCGAAACGGGCGTGCCGGTAACTGACGGTTTTGCGCGTCTCGTCATGGACGACCCGGCTGGCCTTCAGCTGCCACAAAGGCGCGCCGCCGTCTTCCGGCGCCTTGCAGGGGCTGTAGACCGCTTTTTCGAGCGTCGTGATGCCCTCTTCCGTGCGCACGGCCCGGGCGGCGGCCAGGCGGCTGTTCTCGTTCAGCACCAGGCGCAAAGACTCGATCACGCCCGCTTTCAGTTCGCCCGTGATCTCGAAGCGCTCGGCATAAAGGGCGGGTCCGGACTCATCTTGAAGATGCACGCCGCCGGTGGCGATGAGCACGCCGTTCGCCTCGTCATAGGTGATCATGTCGGCGCGCACCGAGCGCGGTCCCTGGCTCACTTCCACATTGCCGATGGCGGAGAGGATCCGGCTGCCCGCATCATAGGTCAGGGTGTCCGCCTGCAGCAGGATGGGCTCGTCCGTACCCGCCGTATAATCGGTCAGGTCGCCGTCCACCTGACAGGCCGCGCCCGTGATGGCGGTGTCGGGCAGGGCCGGGGCGGCCAGGGCGGCCGGGCCCGGCATCAGCCCGGCGCAAAGTGCCAGGCCGCACACGGTCCGCCTGCGGAAGGGAAAAAGAAGCATACGGCGCGTTTCCTTACCCATCCTCGATGTGAAACAGGACGGTCATGCCGATGAGCGCGGTGATGGCGGTGGGCGCCCAGGCGGCGAGCGGCGGCGGCAGGACGCCCGATTGCCCGAGCGCTCCGGCCACGTCGGAGATGAAAAACAGTGCGAAGCCCGCGAAGACACCCACGACCACGAGCTGCACGGCGCCGCCGAAGCGGTTGAGCCGGAGCGAGAAGCTCGCGGCCACGAAGACCATGGCGGCCAGCAGGAAGGGCGTGGACAGAAGCGCATGCCAGTGGAAGCGGTGGCGGTGAACGGAGAAGCCCGCGGCTTGCGCCCGGTCGATGAATTCCGCCAGCTCCCAGAAGGGCAGGGTCTCAGGCGAGGCGAAGCTTTCCTGAATGCGTTTGGGGCTCATGGTGGTGGGCAGCACGAAGCGCTCGTGAAAGACCGGCTTTTCGCCGTCCGCCGTGACCCAGGCCTGATCAAGCTCCCAGGTGGCGTCTTTCAGTTGGGCGGAGCGGGCATCGATCCGGCGGCGGAACTTGTTGCTGCCTTCGAATTCGAAAATGATCACCTCGTTGATGACCAGATTGGCGCCGCTGGTGTCGTCCACATTGAGCGCATGGACGACCGTCTGATTGCCCTGCTTGGCCTCGCGCAGCCACAGGCCGGTCTTCTTGATGTCGAGCCGGCTGTGTTCGCCCCGCAGCAGCGTGTTCTCCAGCACCGAATAGCGCGACAGCATGGAGGCGGAGGCGGGGTTGAACACCAGGATCATGAACGTGCCCATGAGGGCGGCGATCAGGATCGCGGGTGCCAGGAACTGCCAGGCGGACACGCCGCTGGCGCGCGCCACCACCAGCTCGTTCGATTTCGACAGGCGCGAAAAGGTCCACATGGCGCCGAACAGAAAGGCGAAGGGAAACACCTGTTCCAACAGGTTGGGCAGTTTCAACAGGCTCAAACCGATGGCGGTGGTGGTCCCGATCAGATCCTTCGAGACGTATTGGCGCAGCATCTCGATGACATCGACCATGAAGATCAGGCTGGCCGCCACGGCCATCACGACGATGACGCCGGTGAGGAACTGCCAGCCGAAATATCGGAAGAGCGTGAAGGAAATACCGGCCATCTCACGCTCCCGTCGGATCGGGCTCGGGCCCGAGCGGATGGAGGCCCTGGGGCGGCTTGCTCCGCCGGCGGTCGAACGGCGGCACCTGCGCGATCATCATGATACAGACGGCCGTGGCGGCGACCGGCAGGAGATACTGCCCGATATTCAAAATGGCGGTTTCCGATGCTGCGCTCTGCACGCTGAAGCCCACCAGGCGCAGTCCGATCACGGCGGCCATGGCGTAAAACACGCGCATGGAATAGCCGCGCCGGCTGAAGGTGCCGCCCACCACGGCGAGATAGGCGATAAGGGCGAACGCGAAATTGTACAAAGGCGCTGCGAGCCGGTTATGGCCTTCGGCGATGAAGCGCTGCAGTTTCTTCTTCTTCTTGCGCTGCTCTGCTTCCGGATTGAACAATTCGTGCAGGTAGCGTTCCGACAGGTCCCGCGAATTGCGCCCGTTGGAGGTGCCTTCGAACTGGCCCAGATCCAGAATGGTGTTGGTGAACCGGAGCGCCTGCAGATTGCCGTTGCGCTCCGCCATCTCCTGGACCTGGCCTTCGTTCATGACCAGGCGCGGGCCTTCAGGCGTGCGCAGGAACAGGCCCCGTTCGGCCATATAGGTGCGCGGACGGGACGGGTCCCGGTTGTCGTGCACCAGGATGCCCTTGAGGTCGCCGCGGGTGGGCGCGGAACTGATATAGACGGTCAGCCCGTCGATCTTGGTGGTGAACTGGCCTTCCCGGATGAAGGCGGCGGCGAGATCGGAACGGATCTCGTAAATCCGGTCCTTCATGGCCCGGTAGCCCGCCGGCATCAGATAAAGGCCCAGCGCATAGTTCAGCAGCGCCACGCCCAGGGCCAGGACGATCACAGGCGTCACCAGCGACCAGGGGCCCATGCCCGCCGACCACATGACCACCGTTTCACTGTCCGAATAAAAGCGGTGCAGGCCGTAAAGCACGCCGCAGAAAAGCGCGATGGGCAGGATCACCGTCAACAGGCTCGGCAGCACCAGAATCACAAGATGGAAAAAGGTCAGCAGCGACTGGCCGCCATTGATGATCAGGTCGAGCATCTTCAAGGATTGGGTGAGCCAGACCACCATGGTCAGCATCACCGTGAAGAACAGAAACGGCAGAGCGGTCTGCCGGAAGATATAGCTCGAAAGAATGCGCATGCTTGCCGTGTTGCCTGGAGGTCCAAGCGCTCAAAATCCGATATCATCCCACAGACCACGCGCCGCGCCCGCTTGCAAGGCTTTGCACCGCTGCCGCCGGATGAGTTGATGGCGCAGCCTGGTGCGCCATAGGGGCGCAAGCGTGGCAAAACGGCTGCAAAAGGGCGACTTCGTCATTGTGTTGCAACCGTGAGACCCCCTATTGTTTCGATAAATGTCGGTACTGCCCCGAGTGGGGATCCTGTCCGGCCGTTATCCCGACACACGCGAATCGACTAAGGGCCATATCGCGTTAGTGTGGCGATTCCGAAATTCGCCAAGTCTCGCAGCGGGTTCGGAAGCGAATTTCGGGATCAAAGCCACACTGGTAATTTATTGATTTCTCGTGTCGTTTTGGTTCGGAAGTTCGCAGACGCTTTCGCGGCACATAATGATGCGAACATCCGAACCGCGACACGAGTCAGACGCGAACCAAGAAAGATGTAACAAGGCCAATGCAGTTCACGTTTTCCAAAGTCACCCTGCCCAAATCCGGCACCCTCGCCGTGCTGGCCGGCGACGGCGCAAAGCTCCTCGACACCGCGACGCAACTCGACAAGGACCATGGAGGGTTTCTGAAGCGGGCCATCAAGGCGAGCCGGTTCGAGGGCAAGCGCAGTCAGATTCTCGATGTACCGGGTCCGGAGGGCTTGACCGTATCCCGCGTTCTGGTCGTCGGTCTGGGCGGCGCCTCGACGCTCGATCCGCTCGCGGCGGAAAGCATCGGCGGGCGGCTCGCCGCGCAACTGCTGTCGGGCCGGGACAAGACGGCGGCCGTCGCCATCGATCTGCCCCGGGGCGCGCGGATCGACGCGCCCGATTTCGCCACCCATCTGGCGGCGGGCGCGAGCCTGCGCGATTATCGCTTCGATAAATACCGGACCCGCAAGGATCCCGAGACCGCGCCCGCGATCGAAAAAGTGACCGTGATGCTTGACGGCGCGGGACCGGCGCGGACCGCCTTCAAGGCGCTGGAGGCGGGTGTTGCGGGCACCAAGCTGGCGCGGGATCTCGTGTCCGAACCGCCCAACATTCTGCACACGAAGGAATTTACCAAGCGCTGTCAGGCGCTCTCCAAGCTCGGCGTGAGCGTCGAGGTGCTGGGCGAGAAGGACATGAAGAAGCTGGGCATGGGCTCGCTGCTCGCAGTGGGCGCGGGCAGCATGCATGAAAGCCAGCTTGTCATCATGCAGTGGAATGGTAAGGGCAGTGCCAAGCCCGCCTCCAGAGCGAAAAGCACGCCTAAGAAGACCGCAAAGGGACCGGACGCGCCCTTGGTCTTTGTCGGCAAGGGCGTCTGCTTCGACGCGGGCGGCGTGTCGATCAAGCCCGCGGGCGGCATGGAAGACATGAAAGGCGATATGCGCGGGGCGGCGGCCGTCACCGGCCTGATGCACC
>CAZTCJ010000080.1:0-16824 GCA_964612085.1 uncultured Alphaproteobacteria bacterium | reverse complement strand
CCCGTTTCATGGCTCGCCATTTCGGTCGTCGTCGTCGTCATCGCCGCGCCCGCGCTTACCCCGGCCGCTGAGCAGCAGCGCGTTCGAGAACACGATGGCCATGACCGTATACAGAATAAGGTCGAACAGCGTCCAGAAGCGGTTGCCCGCCTCTCTGATGGCGTCCTGCGCCCAATCCCCGGCATCGATACTGGCCCCCGCAAGGGCCGCCATGCACAGCCCTGCCGCGATCAGCAGGCTCAACCAGGACGCGATCCGTTCCCATCCGCGTAAGAACGACCGGGACAGGATGATCGAGATCACGATTCCCGTCAGAGTAATCAGAATGAGGCCGTTGACGGCCTCCGCGCCCGGCAGGGGCAGACGCCACTCGGCGCCCGCGCTGGCGGCGAAGGCGGACGCGCCCCCCGCAATCAGGCTTGTCACAGCGACCCATCGTGCCCATTGGCTTGGCATTTTTTTCCCCGCTTGATCGTGCCGTTCGGCAGGTCAGCCTAGGCTAAGACCGGTCCGGCCCGGGCCCAAGAAAAATCGCATCTCTCCTTTTGTCACCGCCAGCAAACCGCGCGAGGCATTCATGCGGCGAGCAGACCGGCAATGGCGCCGGTCATGCCCGTGGCCAGGGTGCCCGCGACGAGCGCTTTCAGGCCCAGCCCAGCGATTTCCGCCCGGCGTTCCGGCACCAGCGCCGTCAATCCGGAGATCAAAATGCCGACACTGCCCAGATTGGCGAAGCCGCACATGGCGTAGACCATGATCAGAGCCGTCCGGGGGCTGAGCGTACCTTCCGGCATGGCGACCAGATTGAGATAGGCCAGCAATTCGTTGAGGATGGTTTTCGTCCCCATGAGCGCACCCGCCTCCCCCGCTTCCGACCAGGGCACGCCGAACAGCCAGACAAGCGGCGCGAAGGCCCAGCCCAAAAGGCGCTCAAGCGTCAAAGGCGCGCCCGCGATCTCCGGCAGAAGAGCCAGAATGCGGTCGGCCAGGGCGACGAAAGCGACCACCACCAGCAGCATGGCCATGACGGTCAAGAAGATCTTCAACCCTTCCTGCGTACCCTGAACGACGGCATCCATGCTGCCGGCGTATTGCAGTCCGGTCTCCGCAGGCCCCGTGTCGGTGGCCTTGTTTCCCGGTATCATCATCTGTGCCATGAGCACCGCCGCAGGCAGGGAGATGATGGACGCCGTCAGGATATGACCGGCCGCGCCGGGGACCTTCGCTTCCAGGATGGTGGCATAAAACACGAGCACCGTGCCCGCGACCGTCGCAAGCCCCGTGGTCATCAAAATGAACAGCTCGGCCCGGCTCATGCGCGCCAGATAGGCCCGCACGAAGAGCGGCGCTTCGATCATGCCCATGAACACATTGGCGGCCGCGCCGAGCCCCGCGGCCCCGCCGATCCCGAGACTGCGCCGCAGCGCCCAGGCGAACCCCTTCGTGATCACGGGCAGAATGCGCCAGTGATACAAAAGCGCCGACAGGGCCGAGACGACGATCACCAAAGGCAGGATCTGAAAAGCCAGGATCATCATCTGAACTTCTTCCGAGGCCGGAACGAACGGTTGCGGGCCGCCGCCCAGATAGCCGAACACGAAGACCTGCCCTTGTTCGGTGGACGCGCGCAGCACCTCCACCGCCCCGTTCAGGCTCAGCATCGCCTCCCGGATCATCGGTACCCGCAGCATCAAAAAGGCAAGACCGATCTGAACGGCGACAGCCGCCCCGGCCAACCGCCAATCCACCTTGCTGCGGTCCTCGCTCAATGCCCATGCAATGCCGATAAGCCCCGCCAGGCCCAGCAGGCTCTGCACTGTCAGAAGCCATGCCTCCATGCCACCTCTCCCATCAACCGACCGCTGACAAGGTAAAGCGCCGCCGAAACGCAATCCAGCCGATGAAAGCAAGCGCACAAACGAAAGGGCCTTCCCGGCGGGAAGGCCCTTCAGATTCCGCAGTATCGAAAAAAACGGCTTAGATCAGCAGGCCGTTTTCCAGTTGCATATAGGCAAAGTACAGAAACGCCACGACGGCGCTGGCCACAAGCAGAGCTTCGACAACTTTGAGCGCGATTTTCATGGTCGGACACTCCAGAAAAGATCAGCCACACATGCAGATTTAGTGATTCCGCAGTGCGATAAGAATTGCCGGATCCGCATGGCTGGCCTGCCGGGAGCGCATGCGTAAATGTGTCCGGGGCGCGGCCTCGTCTTGACCGGTTAACCGTCGGTGGTCCACAAAATGGCGGACTATTCGGCGCTCGCCGTGCTTGGGAAACGATTGAAGGAGTTCGAGATGTCCATTCGCTTTGACGGCCGTGTCGCCATTGTAACGGGGGCCGGCGGCGGCCTGGGCCGCGAGCACGCCCTGGAACTGGCGCGCCGGGGCGCCAAGGTCGTGGTCAACGATCTGGGCGGCTCGGTCGATGGCACCGGCGGCTCGTCCGAAGCGGCTGATACGGTCGTGGCCGAAATCAAGGCGCTGGGCGGCGAGGCCATCGCCAACGGCTCCAGCGTCACCGACGACGCAGGCGTGGAAAACCTCGCCAAGCAGACGATGGACGCCTTCGGCCGCATCGACATCCTGATCAACAATGCGGGCGTCCTGCGCGACAAGTCCTTCGCCAAGGTCACCATGGACGATTTCACCTTTGTGGTGGACGTCCATCTGATGGGTTCGGTGAAAGTAACCAAGGCCGTCTGGCCGGTCATGAAAGAGCAGCAATACGGCCGCATCGTCATGACCACCTCATCCTCAGGGCTCTACGGCAATTTCGGCCAGACCAATTACGGCGCCGCCAAGCTCGGCCAGATCGGCTTCATGAACACTCTTAAGCTCGAAGGCCAGAAGGACAATATCCACGTCAACGCGGTGAGCCCGGTGGCGGCGACCCGCATGACCGAAGACCTGATGCCGCCGGAGGCTTTGGAAAAGCTGAAGCCCGAATTCGTCACGCCGGGTGTCATGGTGCTGTGCGCCGAGGACGCCCCCACGGGCGTGATCCTCACCGCCGGCGCGGGCGTCTTCGCCCAGGCCAAGATCATCGAGACCAAGGGCGCTTATCTGGGCCGCGCCAACCTGTCGGCCGAAGCGGTCAAGGACAATTGGGACCGCATCACCGACGAGAGCGAGGCCAAGGCCTTCTTCCAGGGCGCGGAACAGACCATCAAATTCTTCGAACTGGGCGGCGGCGACGACTGATCCCGCCCACCAGAGAACCGGATTGCGGGGGCCTTCGGGGTCTCCGTTTTCGTATGGGCGCCGGATTTGGGCCGCCCGGCCATTCGTGCTTGAATAAGTCCTTGGGCAGCGCGGACAAACCGGCGCCGCGCCCGTTGACGAGTGAAAGAGGGCGATGTTTCCCGAATGGCTTGAGTTTCGGATCGACGAACCGATCAACGCTTTCGTCGATTGGCTGGTGGCTGAGTATGGCAGCGTTTTCGAGGCGATCGCCGCCGGCCTGTTGTGGGTGCTGGTGCGTCTGGAAGGCGCGCTCCGGGACGCGCCCTGGTGGCTGATCATCCTCATTATCGGGGCCATGGCCTTTCACGCCAGCCGGCAATGGCTGGTGGCAGGCGGCGCGGTGCTGGCCATGTTTCTGATCGGCGTGCTGGGCTACTGGGATCCGGCCATGCAGACGCTGGCGCTGATGATCGTGGCGACGGCGCTGGCCGTCATCATCGGCGTGCCCATCGGTATCGGCATTTCCCGCAGCGTCTGGGCGCGCCGGATCGCAGCCCCCGTGCTCGACGCCATGCAGACGCTGCCTGCTTTCGTCTATCTGATCCCCGCCCTTCTGCTGTTCGGCCTGGGCAAGGTGCCCGCGATCATCGCCACGCTGATTTACGCCACGCCGCCGGTGATCCGTTTGACCGATCTGGGCCTGCGCCAGGTGGATGCCGACTTACGCGAAGCCGCTGACGCTTTCGGGGCGACGGCGCGCCAAAAGCTGTTCGGCGTCGAACTGCCGCTGGCGCTGCCGACCATCATGGCCGGGATCAACCAGACCACCATGATGGCCTTGAGCCTGGTGGTGCTCGCCTCCATGATCGGCGCGCGGGGCCTGGGCGAAGAAGTGCTGCTCGGCATTCAACGGCTCGATGTGGGCCGCGGGTTCGCCGCAGGCGTTGCCATCGTTCTGCTGGCGATCGTCCTGGACCGGATCACCCAAGCCTATGGCAAGCGGGCCGACGCCTTGCGCCAGGCCACTGGCGATGCATCCGGCAAGGCCGCCCGGTCATGAGCGTGCGCCTTGAGAGTGTCTCGAAGATTTTCGGATCCCGGCCGGAAAAGGCCGCCGATCTGCTAGCGCAAGGGGCGAGCAAGGCGGATATCCGTGCCCGGACCGGCCAGACCGTCGCGCTCAAGGACATCACCCTGGAGATCCCGGAGGCGCGCACCAGCGTCATCATGGGGCTGTCGGGATCAGGCAAATCCACCCTGCTGCGCATCATCAACAGGCTGATCGAACCGACGAGCGGCACCGTCACGCTCGACGGGGAAGACATTCTCACCCTCTCGCCCTCGGCCCTGACCGCCATGCGGCGCGAGCGCATGGCCATGGTGTTTCAGCATTTCGCGCTTCTGCCCCACCGCTCGGTGATCGACAATATCGCTTACGGGCTTGAGATCCGGGGCCTGAAGAAAAGCGACCGCCGGGAGCGGGCCAGGCGCTGGCTGGAGGCCGTCGGTCTGGCGGGCTATGAACAGGCCGCGCCCCGGGAACTCTCGGGCGGCATGCGCCAGCGCGTCGGGCTCGCACGCGGCCTTGCAACGGATGCGGACATTCTGCTCATGGACGAGCCCTTCAGTGCGCTCGATCCCCTGATCCGCCGGGAAATGCAGGATCTGCTGCTCGGCCTGCAGAAAGACCTGCGCAAGACCATCATTTTCATTACCCACGATCTCGACGAGGCTTTGACGCTGGGCGATCAGATTTCGATCATGCAGGACGGCGAGATCATCCAGACCGGCGGGCCCGGCAATATTATCCTTCATCCGGAGACCGAGTATGTCCGCGCCTTCGCGCAGGACGCCAACCGGGGCCGTGTGCTGCAAGCCCGTCAGATCATGCGGGATGCCGATCTGACCGTTCAGGATACGGACCGGCCCTTTTCCGCGCTTCGCCAATGCAAGGAGAAGGACCAAGCCTTCGCGGTCGTGGTGGACAGCCGAGGCTGGCCGCGCGGGCTCGTCACCCTGGACACCGCCCGGGACGGCGCAAGCGGTCCGTCCGGCACCGTTGGGGGGCTGATGGATTCCATAACCGTCGTGGCGCCGGAGACGGCTTTGGAACAGATCCTGCCCGCGCTCTTGCAATCGCCCTACCCGGTCGCGGTCGCGGAGACGGGCCTGTCGGGGCCGCAAGGGCCGCTGCTTGGCATCATCGACCGGGACGATGTGCTCGCGGCGCTTGCGGGCGTGCCCCTATGACAGCGCGCCACGCGGCATGGTCACCGGCTTTGCCCTGGTGATCAGCAGAAACGCCTGCGGCACGAAGAAGAACGAGACGATGGTGGACAACAGCACGCCACCGGCGATCACGGTGGCGAAGGGGGGCCAAAATCCGCCGACGGACAGAATGAGCGGCAGGAAGCCGCCGAAGGTCGTCAGGGTCGTCGAGGTGATGTGACGGCTCGCCTCCATCACCGTGTCGCGGATCGCATCGATATCGCCATCCACGGCTTCTTGCTTCCGCCTGAGCGAGGAAAGAATGATGATCGCCGCGTTGATGGCGACGCCGATCAGCCCGATCAGCCCGATGATCGGCTGAAAGCCGAAGGGAAAATCGAACACCGCCAGGCACAGGATCCCGAGCCCGCTGGACAGCCCGGCAACGGCGAAGACCACGGCACTCAACCGGAAGGAATTGAAGGTCAACACCACGGTCGTGATCATCAGCATGCCGATCAGGCCGAAAGAGGCCACCAGATTGGAGACGGCATTGGACCGGGCCTCGGCCTCACCGCCGATCTCGAGCCGGTAGCCGGGCGGCATGGCGTCCGCATAGCCGCCTTCCGTCCAAAGCGCCGTGAACTGATTGAGCGCGGTGGACGGCAAGGTTCCGGCCTGCACGAAGGCGGAAATACGGTTGAACCGTTCGGTCTGGAAGCGCGTGATGGCGCTCGGATCGGGTTCGAGCACGATATCGCCCAGGGCTGAAATGGGCAGCGCCTGAAAGTCCACCAGACCGCTGCCCTCGCCAGGTGCCAGAATATAAAGGGATTCCAACTCCTCGAACTGGGCGCGCGCTTCATCATCGAGCCGCACACGGATGGGCAGTTCTTCGGAGCCTTCGATGATCGTGCCGCCGAACGTACCCACAAGCTGGCCGTCGAGGGTGCGCGCGATATCCACCAGCGACAGGCCGGACTGGCGCGCCTCGTCTTCATCCGCATTCAGCCACAATTTCGGCTCGCCGCCGCCGACGGAGGCGAAACTATGGGTGACCTGGGGGATCTCGCTCAGCAGCAAACGGGCCTGTTCGCCCAGCTCCTGGAGCGTGCTCAGATCCTCGCCGAAAAAGCGCAGCTCGACCGGCGCGCCCACCGGCGGGCCCTGCAGCAATTGCCGGGCGATGAACTGAACATCCGGAAACGTTGTGTTGAGCTGGCGCTGAACGTCGTTGATCAGGTCGTAAAGACCGCGCAACTCCTTGGTGGTGACCATGGCCTCGGCAAAGTTTCCGGCACCGTCCTCCGTCTGCTGTAGATTGTAGTAAAACGGCGCGACGCTGTTGCCCACATACCATTGGATCGACTCGATATCGCCGCGCGCCATCAGGAGGTCGTAAGCCGCGAGCGCGGTCTGTTTCGTCTCCTCGATGGAGCGCTGGGAGGGCAAGCGCAGTTCGATGTGGAACTGGTTGCGGTCCGCTTCCGGGAAGAACAGGGTCGGCAGCGTCGGCATGCTGACAAAGCCGATAATGGGCAGGATGACCGCCGCCAGGATGGAAATGCGCGGGCTGCGCAGGCTGACGCCGAGCGCCTTGCGGAAGAGATTGCCGATGAAGGGAATGGAAATGCCGCCCACCCAGAAGGGTACGCGCTTGGGATCCACATTTTTCAGCGCAGGCGGCAGAAAGATGCCGCTCAACGCCGCGCCGACGCTCAAGGCCAGCAGGAACGACAAGGTCAGCATGGTGATCACCGCCGCCGAAATGGCGCCGACGAATTCCCCGGCCGGTCCGGGCAGCAGGCTGATCGGCGAGAAGGCCAGCACAGTGGTCAGGGTGGAACTCAACAAGGGCAGCCAGAGCCGCTTCACGGAGGCGCCGACCGCATCATGGGCGGACAAGCCTTCCAGCAGGCGCCGCCGGATGGCATCGGTCATGACAATGGCGGCATCGACCAGCAGGCCGAGCGCCACGATAAGCCCCGTGATCGACATCTGATTGATCGAGAACCCGGTGAAATTCAGGATCACGAGCGAGGCCAGACCGGTCATCGGAATGGCCGCCGTCACGATCAAGGCGGAACGCCAGCCCAACGTGACGAACAACACGAGCACCACCAGACCGGCGCCGATCAGCAGATTGCGGATCAGCCCCGCGAAGCGCTCGTCCGCATAAGCGCTCTGGTTGAAGATGATCTGCATGCCGATGCCGCCGGAGAGATCCTGGCGGAACGTCTCGACCACGGCGCGCACATTATCGGTCCATGCACCGATGCGCAGCTTCTCGATCATCCGGGTAGTGACGACGACGGCGGGCTTGCCGTCCACCATGGACAGCGTATCGGGCGGGGCGATCAGCCGCCGGTCGAGCCGGCCCACATCGCCGACCCGGACGATCGCGCCGTCCATATCCTGGCGCACGGGCACTTCGCGCAGGCGGGACAAAGTATCGAGTTCGCCACGCACCTCGAAGACATATTCATTTGTATCGCCCTGGAACTGGCCGGCGGAGACTTTGGCGTCCGCGCCCGCGATGGCGTCGGCGATGTCCTGGCGCGTCAGCCCCAGGGATTCCACCACGGCCGAACTGACCGTCACCACCACTTCTTCCTCGGGCGCGCCGTAGATATCGGTGTATTCGGTCCCGGGCACCTTGCGGAGTTCGTCCTGAAGCTCCTCGGCCGTCCGTTTCAGGATCAACAGGTTGGGCTCTGAGGAGGCCTCCCAGGTCAGCGCGACCTTGACGGCAAAGGCATAGGTGCGGTCGTCGTCGAATTCCGGCGTCGGCACGCCATCGGGGAAGTTCTGTTCCGCATCGCCGATGGCATCCCGGATGATGGAAAAGGGGCCCGCCGTCTCGTAAATCTCGTCCTTCAGGGTCACCGACACGACGGAAATGCCCGTGCGGGAGGTGGATTCGATCTCATCGATCTCGGAGATTTCCTGAAGCTCGTTCTCGATCTTCTCCGTCACCAGACTTTCCACCCGGCTGGCGCTGGCGCCCGGAAAAGCCGTCACGATGGTCGCGAACCGGTTGGTGATTTTGGGATCTTCTTCCTGGGGCATGGTGAAGAAGGCGGACAGCCCCGCCACCAGGATGATCAGTATGGTCAGGATCAGCAGGCGGCCGTTATCGAAAAAGAGCGTGCTCATGACCGGCCCCGCTTACTGATCGGTGTCGCGCACGATGCGCACGCGTTGGCCGGGCACGAGGCGGAAGGCGCTTGAAGCCACCACCAGATCGCCGTCTTCCAGAGTGCCGCGAACATAAACGCGCCGTTCCTCGATCTGGACGATCTCCACATCCTTGCGGACAACGGTCCCGATCCCATTATCGTCAGGCTCGACGACGAAGACGGCCCACAGGCCGCGCAGGCTTTCGTTCAAGGCCCCGGCCGGGACCCACAGGCCGGTTTCGCGGATTTCTTCCTGCAGGGACAAACGCACCAGATCGCGGGCCACGAAGCCCGGATCGTCCGGGATTTCCAGGATCACGGTCAGCGTGCCTGTCTGGGTGTTCACATCCGAGACGATGGAGGTCACGACACCCTCCGCCGACAGAGCGCCGGCCGTCACCTGATAGGTTTCGCCCACCTGCACCTTGTTCAGGAATGTGGTCGGAATGCCGATGCGGGCTTCCGGCACGCCGAATTCGTTCAGTCGCAGGATCGGCGACCCCGCCTGCACCACCGATCCTTCATCCACATAACGCCGGATGATCTGGCCCGAGAACGGCGCGGTCAGGATCGTGTTATCCAGATCCGTATCGACACCGGCGATGCTCGCCTCGATCCGGCTCAGCCGCGCCCGCGCCCCGTCGCGTTCGGCGCGAATATTGTCGAGATCCTGTTCGGTGGAGAACCCGCGCGCGACCAGCTCCTCCGTCCGCTGAAGGGTCGATTGGGCGCGGCGCAATTGCGCTTCCACCTCGACCTTCTGGGCCGCAAGCTCGTTCCGCCTGTTTTGAAGCTGTTCGGTGTCGAGCCGGGCGAGCGCCTGTTCTGCCTGGACCGCATCGCCGTCATCGGCCTCGAGCGCGACCACAAGACCGCCCAGTTCGAAACTCAGATCGGATGTGCGCCGAGGCACGATCCGGCCGGCGAATTTCCGCTGGGCGATGAAAGTGTCCTGTTCCTCGGCCTGGACCACGCCCACGGTGAGCGGCTCCACCTGCTGTTCGGATTGCGCGGTCCGCACGGCCAACAAAGTGCCGCCGAACAGAACACCGCCGCCGACAATGACCACAAGGGCCAGAACCCGCCCGCCTAATCCCAAGAGCTTCTGCATTGGCCGCCTCCCCAGCACCGTTGCTCTGTCCGATGGACGATACGCGCGCGCCATGGGGACAGTTCACCTGCTCTTATGTGCATATACCCTTTTTAGGGTCGATTACCAGGGCGGGGGCGATTTTTGTGCCGCTTAGGGTCGCTTAGAGGCCCAATACCAGCTTGGCGATAATATTGCGCTGCACCTCGTTCGATCCGGCATAGATCGAGGTCTTGCGGTAGTTGAAATATTGCGGGGCGATGGGCGCGGCATAATCCGGGCCCGGACGGGGCTCGTTGGTCCGCTCCCAGGTATCCTGAACGAGCGGCATGCCATACATGCCGACAGCCTCCAGAGCCAGTTCCGTAATGGATTGTTGCAGCTCGGAGCCGGTGGTCTTCAGCAGCGAGCTTTCCGGTCCCGGAGCTTCCCCGGCCGTTAGCGCGGCGAAAATTCTCAGTTCCGTGAACTCAAGCGCCGTGATCGCCATGTCGATCTCTTCGAGCTTGGTCCGGAAATCGGGATCTTCGATCAGCGGATGGCCCATGCCGTCCTGTTCAGCCGAGGCGATGGCCCGGACCTTGCCGAGCGCGCGGCGCAGGCCCGGCGCATAGGCGTTGCCGCGCTCGAACTCCAGAAGATATTTGGCGTAGGTCCAGCCCTTGTTGACCTCACCGACCAGGTTTTTCTTCGGCACACGGACATCGTCGAAAAAGACCTGATTGATCTCCTGCTGGCCCTCCACCGGCATGTCGAGGGTCACGATCGGCTTGACCGAAACGCCAGGCGTTTTCATGTCGATCAGAAGGAAGGAAATGCCTTCCTGGCGTTTGGCCGCATGGGGATCGGTCCGGACCAGGCAGAAAATCCAGTCGGCCCATTGGGCATGGGTCGTCCAGATCTTGGTGCCGTTGCACAGGAAATGATCGCCCTTGTCTTCCGCGCGCATCTGCAGGGAGGCCAGATCCGATCCGGACCCGGGCTCCGAATAGCCCTGGCACCACCAGATGTCGCTCGACAGGATCGACGGCAGATGTTCGCGCTTTTGCTCATCAGAGCCGAACGCGATGATGACCGGCGCCACCATTTTAAGACCCATGGGAACGACCTGCGGCGTGCCGGCGGCGGCCATTTCCATATCGAGAATGTAGCGCTGGGCGGGCGTCAGCCCTGCGCCGCCGTATTCTTCCGGCCAGTTGGGCGCGACCCAGCCGCGCTCGTGCAACTTCTTCTGCCAGCGGATCTGATCGTCCCGGTCCAGATAACCGTTCTTGCTCTGCGCCATCTTGGCGCGCAGGTCCGGATCATAGGCCTGCGCGATCCAGGCGCGCACTTCCGCCTGAAACGCCCGGTCGGTATCGCTGAACGTCATATCCATGGCTGAACCTTTCTTCAGGAAATCCGCTTCAGAAATTCCAGCTTGGGCTGTTCGTCCAGCAAGGGAAAGAACCGCTTACCCGCATCCTGGAGATAGGAGGCTTCCGTATGCGCCTTGAAAGCGGCCTCGGAGGCGTATTGCTCCATCACCACGAAGACGGCTGGATCTTTCTGTGCCCGGAACAAGTCGTATTGCAGGCAGCCCGGCTCATTGGCCCGGACATAGCCCTGAAGCTCCTGAAAAATGCCTTTGAAGGTCTCTTCCGCACCGCGCTTGACTTTCAAGGTCGCGACAACACCCAGCATGCCTGCCTCCCCTTCATTAGTGTGGCGATTTCGAAATTCTCATGACCCCGCAGCGGGTTGGGAAGCGAATTTCGGAACTAAAGCCACACTAGCACTTTATGAGTTCCAGTGTCGTTTCGGGTCGGACGTTCGCAGACGGAGTCGCAGCGAATAACAATGCGAACTCCCCAACCACGACACTGGTTCCGTCACTGACAGGGTGCTCACCATAGGACGGAGCGCGGGGGTCCGGAAAGACATTTCGGATGCGCCGTTACTCGCCTTTGAAGTGTGGCTGGCGTTTCTCGAAAAACGCATCGAGTGCTTCCATGTGATCGGCCGTGTGATGGGCGATGGCCTGGCTGGCGGCGGACAGCTCCATAATGGTCTCGAAATCGGCGCGCGTGCCTTCGCGCAGGAGTTTTTTCGTCATGCGCAGAACATCCGGCGGCTGCACGGCCATGCGCTGCGCCAGGGCGCGGGCCTCGTCCATCAGCGCCTCGGGCGCCACGACCCGGCTGATCAAACCCCACGCGTGCGCCGTTTCGGCATCGACCACATCGCCGGTGTAGAGCAACTCGGCCGCCCGCGCCATGCCGATCACACGCGGCAATAGCCAGGCCCCGCCATCGCCTGGCACCAGCCCGATCTTCAAAAAAGTGGCGCCGAATTTTGCGGTGGACGAGGCGATGCGGGTGTCCGCCAGGCACGCCACATCGTTGCCGAGCCCGATGGCGGGCCCGTTCACGGCGGCGACCATGGGCACTTCCACCGCCCACAAGGAGCGCACGATGCGATGGATATTGCGCCGGTAGCCGTCCCGGATCTGGGTGCCGCTGCCGGTGAACGCGCCGCTTCTCTCGCGCATGGCCTTGAGATTGCCGCCTGCGGAAAAGGCCGATCCGGCCCCGGTCAGAATGACCGCGCGGATGGCGCGGTCGGCGTTCAAGTCTTCGACGGCCGCGGCAAAGACATCGCCGTCGCCCGGCTCGCCCAAGGCATTGCGGCTGTCGGGACGATTGATGGTCAGGGTGGCAACCGGGCCATCCTTTTCGAGCACAAGCCAATCGGCCATGGGCGTTCCTTTCCTTATACGGAGATTGCGGCTTGCCGGAGCCGGGCAAACCTCATGATCCGGTGCTTTTCGGTTCGGACCCTGCCACGAAGCGCCCCTTTTTTGAAGCGGGCTTCAGGCGTGGCGTCCTCACGCCTCCGCCGTGGGCGATTTGGCTTTTTCCGCTGCCTTGGCCGGATTTTTGGCTGCGGTTCTGGGCTTTGCCGGAGCCTTTTTCGAGGCCGAGCCGTTGGTCCGAGCGGGCGTGCGCGCCTCGATCAGCGCCGGTGCGCTCTCGGCAGCGGACGAGCGGCTCATACCCCAGGCATTGGCCTCCCCTTCCCGCTCTCGCAGGGCCTGCACTTCCGCATCGACCCTGGCCATGATGCTCTTGGCGAGCGCGCCCTGGGACAGTTTCTTCACGGGCCACAAATAAAGACCGACCGCCCGTTTGGCGATCCAGCCGAAGACGCCGCCGCCAAACCCGTTCGACAAGTCCGATTTGAACAGTTTCATGACCCGGTCCACCCGCAGGCCCACCGAATGGGCGATGGCGGAGCGGTTTTCCCAATAATCCCTGCGGTCCGGCCAGGCGGGCATGGGCAACGCCCCTTCCAACGCGCCGATCAGCGGCACGACGGGGTAATGACCGGGCCGGGCCTGGCTTTCGGTCTTTTTCCAGAAGGCAGCATGCTTGCCGCTCAGCCGCTCGATGATCAAAGGGTGATCCTTAGGCAGAACGAAATAGCTTTTGAAGAACGACTGGCAGTTCCGCCGCCCGAGGAAGAAATCGTGATTGCGGAAGCTGCGGGCGAAGAACCCGAGAAAGCCGCTGAAACCCGCGCTGGCCAGCGCCATGTCGCCGCGCAGATCGCCCCGCGCCGGTGCGATCATATAGCGGGTGTAATCGCTGTTGCTCGCCGCCCGGCCCAAATCGCTGATCTGGAAACGGCACTGGGACATCATGGCCCGGATCAACTGGTGGCTCACGACCGCCATGGTGTCGGTCAAGGGCGGTGCCTCGCCTCTGGGATCCGTAAACGGATCGATCATGACGATGGCGTGGTTGGCCCACATGCGCGGCCGGTTCTGGGCGATGATCTCCTGGTCCGCCGGGGCCAGCTCCTCATCGGCGAACTCCGCGCCGACGGTCTCGATCACTTTCACCTCTTCCGCCGTGCCCGGGCCCAGAGCCAGTTCCGCCAGATTGAACGGCTCATTGTTCATGGCGCCGCCGTCAACGGCCACGAAAGGATAGCTGTTATTGACAGGGCGCACCTCCGGATTGGGCCAGAGCTTCACCACGGAGCGTTCGTCATTGGACGCGCTGAGGCCGAACCGGTGGAAATAGTCATTCAGTGGGCGGTCGATCCGGCGGGGCTTCAAGGCCACGGGAAAAGCGCCGGAGGCGAGAGAAGCCCGCGCCAAAGCGCTCCAGTCCTTGTCGCCGGACGCCCGCGCCGGGCTCAGCTCAATGACCGCGTCCCGGTGCGCGGCGGCGTCGATCGGCTTCACCACGGGCACCAGGAAGCTCAAATGATCCTTGTGCAGAATCATTTCATGATACTGCCCTTCCCGGCCCTCGAACTGAATGCCGAACGGCACGCCCTGCAGATTGGTCACCGTAAGGTCGAGCTGAAAGGGATCGGCGAGCCAGGCCCGGCGCCTGGGCTCGGTGTCGGACACGGAGGAAAGGCTGTAGGCCGGTCCGAAATCAACGATCTCCTTGGAGATGTCGTCGAGCACGGAACAATTGAGCAGGGAGACGACCGTCTGATCCGCGTTCAGATCGCTGACGCTCAAAAGCGGCGAGATGCCGATCGCCTCGACCCAGGTCTTGTAGAACGGATTGCGCCGCCCGGTCCGGCGCTCCTCGCCCATGCGCACCGGATCGAACGCCAGATTGGCGGCCGCCGCCGCAATGGCCCCGTTGATGCCGCCCGCCGACGCGCCGCACATGGCCTTGACCTGCACGTCGAGCGGCGGAACGGTCAGAGTGCCGTCCTTTTCTCCCTGGGCTTCGGCCCAGGCATCGAAGGCTTCGAACAGGAAGTCCATGACGCCGGCGGTATAAGCCCCGGCGGACACGGCGCCCGCCATGACGAAGGCCAGCTCGAAGGGATCTTCCGGGGCGGAAACGGTGTCAGGCATGACGGCCCCCTTGCCGTTCAATGGGTAAGGTTACCGGAATTATACAATCAGCGCTGGTCCGCGTCCAAAGCGCACCAGTGGCAAGCCCATGGAAAAAGGCTGGCAATGGACCCATTACCAGCCTTTCGAAAGGGTTAAGCCATTTTTGGGTGGCAGCACCACCGGCCCGCTCCCCTTGCCCTTCCACCCAATAAGGGTACCCTTGTGGGTGGAAGGGCAAGGGGAGCGGGCTGGCCAGGTAACTGAAAATGCGTTGTCTACAAACGCATTTTCAAACCAAGCATCAAGCCGCAGCAGCGTTGCCGTCGCCGGAGAGCGCCGTATAGCGGCGCATATGGTGGTCCGTATTGCCGAACAGGGTGTCGAGCATGGTCAGCCGCTTGAAGTAGTGGCCCACATTCAGCTCATTGGTGACGCCCATGCCGCCATGGATCTGCACCGCCGACTGCCCCACGAAACGCCCGGCCTTGCCGATCTGCACCTTGGCGGCGGAAGCGGCGCGCTTGCGCTCGGAGTCGGGCGCATCGAGATTGAGCGTGACCATATAGGTCATGGAGACCGACTGCTCGTAGTTCATGTACATATCGACCATCCGGTGCTGGAGCACCTGGAACTTGCCGATGGGCACGCCGAACTGGGTCCGGTTCTTGGAATACTCGACCGTGGTGTCGGTGAGGATCTTCATATTGCCGATGGCCTCGCCGCAAATGGCGGCGATGCCTTCGTCAATCACCCGCTCGATCAGCGGCAGGCCATTATCCACCTCGCCGATCACCGCGTCCGCGCCGACCTCCACATTCTCAAGGGACAGCTCGCTGGCGCGGAAGCCGTCCACGGTCGGATAATCGCGGGTGGACAGGCCCTTCGCGCCCTTGTCGACCAGGAACAGGGTGACGCCCTGGGCGTCCCGCTGGCCGCCGCCGGTGCGCGCCGTGACGATGAACTTGTCCGCCCACGGACCGGCAAGCACCACCGCCTTCTGGCCGGTGAGCGTATAGCCGCCGCCGGAGCGTTTCGCCGTGGTCGTCAGATCCGCCAGATTGTAGCGGCCCTGGGGCTCGGCATAAGCGAGCGCCAGGATCAGGCTGCCTGAAGCAATCTCCGGGATCAGCATCTGCTTTTGGGCGTCCGTGCCGCCATGGCGCAGGGCCGCGCCGCCCAGCACCACCGTCGGCAGGAACGGTTCGACCACGAGACCGCGGCCGAACTCTTCCATGACGATCATAGTCTCGATGGCCGAGCCGCCGAGACCGCCCAACTCCTCAGGGAACGGCGCGGCGAGCAGGCCCAAATTGGCGAATTCCTGCCAGAATTCGCGCCGCCAGCCCTCATCGCTCGCCACAATGCCCTGGCGGGTGTCGAAATCATAACGGTCCGCCAGAAAACGCTGGACCGAATTTCTGAGAAGCGTCTGTTCTTCCGTAAACGAAAAATCCATGAGAAATCCTCCCGGTCCTTCGCGCCTTACAGTCCAAGGACCATCTTGGCGATGATGTTGCGCTGGATTTCGTTCGACCCGCCATAGATCGAGGTCTTGCGCATATTGAAATAAACCGGCGCCACGCCCTGGGCGTAGTCCGGGCCGATGGGAAACTCGTTGGTGCCGAAGGGCACCTGATCGGTCTCGAAGGGCATGGAATAGTAACCTACCGCCTCGACCACCAGTTCGGTCAGGCGTTGCTGGATCTCCGTGCCCGCGATCTTCAGGATCGAACTTTCCGGTCCCGGACCTTTACCGGCCGACTCAGAGGCAAGCGTGCGCAGCTCGGTATATTCAAGCGCCATGAGATCGATTTCCAGCTCCGCGATCTTGCGGGCGAATTCCGGATCCTCGATCAACGGCTTGCCGTCCTGGGTCTCCACGCCCGCGATGCCTTTCAGGCGCTCAAGGCCTTTCTTGGAACGCGCCACGCCGGCGATGCCCGAACGCTCATGGCTCAGAAGGAACTTGGCGTAGGTCCAGCCTTCGTTCTCCGTGCCGATGAGATTTTCCACCGGCACCTTGACCTCGTCGAAATAGACCTCGTTGACCTCATGCCCGCCATCGATGGTGATGATGGGCCGCACGGTGATGCCCGGCGTCTTCATGTCGATGAGCAGGAAGGAAATGCCTTCCTGGGGCTTGGGCGCGTCCGGATTGGTGCGCACCAGGCAGAAGATCCAGTCCGCATGCTGAGCAAGCGTGGTCCAGGTCTTCATGCCGTTGACCACATAGTGTTTGCCGTCGGCGCTCTTTTCCGCCTTGGTGCGCAGCGACGCCAGGTCCGAGCCCGAGCCGGGCTCCGAATAGCCCT
>CAZTCJ010000079.1:0-16864 GCA_964612085.1 uncultured Alphaproteobacteria bacterium | reverse complement strand
CCGGCTGAGGGACTCGAACCCCCGACCCTCTGATTACAAATCAGATGCTCTACCATCTGAGCTAAGCCGGCCTCATGGGATGCGGTGGGACTTCTTGTGATCGCTTTCGCGGTCTCCGTCAATCACCGCGATGGGCGGGGGCTTCGCGAAGATCTGGCGCGGCCCCGGCGGCTGGCTTAGGGTCAAGCATCTGGTTCGCAAAAGCACAGGGCATCCCATGGAACCCGTCTATCCGTATCTGGCGCTGATCCTCTCCCTGGGCCTTGTCACCCTGGCCGTGCGGGCCAATGGCGGCGGCATTTTCATCGGCGAGAACCGGCTGATCGACACTGATGTCCCGCGGATCCCGCAATATGGGTTCGTGGCGCTTGAAATCGTGAGCATTCTGCTGGCGACGGTCGTTCTGGTGATGGCCTATCTCACCTTGTCCTGGCCGCTCGTGCTGGGCCTTCATGTCCTCGTCAAGACCATCGCTTTCCTGCTGGGTTCGGCGCTTTGGAGCGTCTGGGACACGGGCGGGCGGGCGCATATGGCCGAGATCGGCCTGTTTCACATCCTATCGATCGCCGGAAGCCTGTGGCTGTCCGGTTATCTGTTCTGATTTAAGCGAACATAGGCAGGTAATCGGCCTTCCAGGCGCCCAGAATGATCGCCATGACGAGATAAGTGACAAGCTGGTTGCCGCCGTCGATCAGAAGCACGGTGAAGGCGCGGGTCTCGTAGATCACCTGCCACAAGGTGGTGGTGAGCGAAAAGCCCGCCCACAGCACGACCGCGACGCCGATGGCGTGGAGGATGCTGTCGACCCCGAGCCAGCCGAACACGATCCACAGGGCGGTGGAGGCCGCGAGCGCATTGACCGGCGCCAGGAACAGGTTGAACGGGGTCAGCACCAGGCCCGTCTTGCCGCTGTCGGTGGTGGAGCCGCCGGAAATCGCGTCGATCCAGGCCCGTCCGAAGGCCCAGGGCGCGTACCACAGGCTGCCCACCAGGATCGAGGCGAGCGCCGAGGTCATCAGCGGCAGAAGATCGACGGATGTGAACGACATGATCGGCCCCCAATCGGCAAGGTCGTGGATCCGGTCTGTGCCCCCTCGAACCGGTATCGCGCAGCATGGCCGACGCGCCGCGCCGGGGCAAGGGGGGCAAGAGGAGGAGGCAGGCAGCCCAATTCCACTTTTTGTCAAAGGCTTGGGCGCGCGCTTCGGGTAAGATACGCGCGGCTCCACAAGGGAATCGCGCGCCATGACCAACAGCACCGACGCCTGCGCGACAGCGCTCATCCCGCTCTGCGAGGGGATCGATCCGAAAATTCTGATCTTCCTTTTGCTGGGCGGCATTCTGGGCCTGCTGCTGTCGGGCCGGTTCCGCCACGATCTGGTGGCGGCGGGTGGCCTCCTGACCGCCGTGGTGATCGGTCTCGTGCCGCAGGACGAGGCGTTTTCCGGCTTTTCCAACCAGGCGGTGCTGATCGTGGTGCTGGTGCTCTTGGCCTCCCGCGCCTTCGAGAACTCGGGCGTGCTGGGCATCGCCGCGCGCTATCTCTCCAACGACAACCGCTCGCTCACCGGCCATATCGGTCTTGTGGGCGGGATCGGCGCGGGGCTGTCGGGCGTCATCAACAATGTGGCGGCGCTGGCGCTCCTGATGCCCATCGACATCCAGGCCGCGCGCAAAGCGGGCCGGGCGCCGGGCCTGACGCTGATGCCGCTGGCCTATGCCACCATTCTGGGCGGCATGGTCACGCTGATCGGCACGCCGCCCAATATCGTGGCGAGCGCGGTCCGGGAAGAAAATCTGGGTGCACCCTATCAGATGTTCGATTTTACGCCTGTGGGCCTTGCGGTGGCGCTCGCAGGGATCACCTTCGTCGCCGTGCTCGGCTGGCGTCTGGTACCGAAGCGCGAGGACAAGGCGGCGGCGCTGGTGCGGGATTCCTCCTTCGACGCCCATCTGGAGATCGGCAAGGACAGTCCGCTGGTCGGCAAGACCCTGGCGGATCTCGATGAAAAGATGAAATCCGCAGGCGTCGATCCCGTCTGGATCATCCGCAACGGCAAGCATCGAAGCCGTCACGTGGTCAATCCCCTGCAGGAAGGCGATGTGCTGGTGGTCAGGGGGTCCACGGACGGTCTGGCCGAATTCATCAAAAGCGCGGGCCTACTGCAGGGCGAGGCGGAGGAAGGCGAGGCGGCCCCTGAAGCGCTGCCGTTCGCGCGCGCGGCTCTGGAGCGCCGCCTGCCCAAGGCGGACAAGACTGACAAGACTGACAAGGCCGACAAGGACAGCGAGGGCGCCGAAAAGGAAAAGGAAGAAGACAAGCCGAAGCCGCCGCAGATCATCGAGGCCGTGGTGCAGGCCCAGTCCTGGCTGGTGGGGCGTTCGGCGAGCACGGTGCGCCTGCGCGAGCGCTATGGCATGACGCTGCTCGGGATCGCCAGGGCCGGACGCTTCGCGCGCGAGGAGGTGCAGAAACGGCGCATCGAGGCCGGCGACATGCTGCTCTTGACCGGGCCGAATACCTCATCGACGCCGACCCTGGAGAGCCTGGGCCTGATTTCCATCGAGGCCGTGAGCGTTGCCTCGACGACCTTTTGGAAAGCGGGGCTGGCTATCGGCCTGTTCGTCCTGGCCATCGCCTTGGCCTCGACTGGCCAACTGTCCTTCACGGTCGCCATCGCCATTGCCGTGGCGGGATATGGGGCGTTCGGACTGATCCCGGCGCGCGACTTCTATCAGAATGTGGATTGGTCCGTGGTCGTCATGCTGGCCTGCCTGTTGCCCGTGGGGGCGGCGTTTCAGGACACGGGCGGCACGGCGCTGGTGGTGGACGGCATCGCGGCGGCGACGGCCACTATGGGGCCCATCGTGGCGCTTGTCGCCATCATGGTGGTGACCATGACGCTGTCGGATATGCTCAACAATGTGGCGACCATGGTGATCGCGGGGCCCATCGCCATCGGCCTCGCCCAGACCTTGGGCGTTAATCCGGACACGTTCCTGATGGGCGTGGCGGTGGCGGCGAGCTGCGCGTTCCTGACCCCCATCGGGCATAAGAACAACATGCTGATCATGGGGCCGGGCGGCTTCCGCTTCGGCGATTACTGGCGCATGGGCCTGCCGCTGGAGGCGGTCGTGCTGCTGGTCGGGGTGCCGATGCTGCTTTGGATCTGGCCGCTTTATCCGTAGGCAAACCGATAAAGCGTGGGCCGGCCCCCTGGTCAGCGTGGCCGGTTGCGGTGAATGATCATGCCGACGACCGCGCCGATCACGCCGAAGACAAGCCCGATCGTGCCGCCGGTCATGCTGAAGAGTTCGAAATCCGGATTGTCGTTGAGCCACATGCCGCCCGCGGCGAAGAGAATGCCGATCGCGGCGCCGAGCAGCGAATATCCCAGTCCTGATGGTTTGTCGCTCATAGCTGTCTCCCAACTGAAACCGTCATCTTGAGCGCTTTCAGGAAAAGTGTGTGCGGTTTTCCGCCCGGAAAGCGCGCAAAACAAAGACCAGAGCCGTTTCATCTGACTCCGAATAGATTGAAACGGCTCTAGGGTCCTGACCCTAATTTAGCGTGACGGGGCCCTGTGTCGAACAGGCGTCCCTGAAGCCCATGCGCGAACTGTCACAAAACTGAGGCATACTTGCGGGCCGGTTACGAAAACGGCAAACGGGTGGGGGCCTTTATGAGCTTGAAAGGGAACATGCTGCGCCTGGGCGCGGCGAGCATGGCGACGGCCTATGCGCTGCATGTGGCGATTGCCCATGGTCAGGAGACCGGCGAGGGGGGCCATGGCGGCTCGGTGACCGTGTGGTCGCTGGTGCTGGAAGCAGGCCTCGTCGTGCAGGCGGTGATGGCGCTGCTCGTCTTCATGTCGATCATGAGCTGGACGATCTTTCTCGGCAAATGGGGCTCGACGGGGGCCACCAGCGGCGGCCTCGACCGCATGCGCCGTCGGGTCGCGGAAGCGTCGAGCCGCGATGCGCTCACCAAGCTCGCGGGCTCCAGCTCGGGCCGGGGCGGCGCGGTTCTCAAGGCCGCCATGGGCGAACTTGAGAGCGGACCGGACGACCGGGCCGTGGCCCGCGCCTATGCCGCCGCCGGTCAGGCGCGCACGGGCGAGGTGGAGGATCTCCAGGGCGGCATGGGCTGGCTCGCGACCACGGGTGCTACCGCGCCCTTTATCGGCCTGTTCGGCACGGTCTGGGGCATCATGAACAGCTTTATCGGCATCGCCGAGACCCAGACCACCAATCTGGCCGTCGTCGCCCCCGGCATCGCCGAGGCGCTGATCGCCACGGGCATCGGCCTGTTCGCCGCCATTCCCGCCGTGGTGTTTTATAACATCCTGGGGCGGAGGATCCGCTCCATCGCCCGCAAGCTCGACGATGTCAGCGGCAGTTTCGTGCGCGGATACGAGCGCCTGCCCGACGCGGCGGAGGGCTGAGCCATGGCCATGCATCTGGGACCCTCCGGCGGCGAAGCGCTCGACCTGCCGGGCGATAATTCGGAAATCAATGTCACGCCCTTCGTGGACGTGATGCTCGTGCTGCTGATCATCTTCATGGTGGCCGCCCCCTTGGCGACGGTCGATGTGCCGGTGGACCTGCCGTCCTCCAATGCACCGGCCTCCGAACGGCCACAGGATCCGATCTTCGTGTCCATCCGGAGCAATGGCGATGTCTTTGTGGGCAACGATCCGGTGCCGGACCGGGCCCTGACCGGTGCCGTGGGCGCGCTGGTCACGGGCAGCGAGACGCCGCGCATCTTCATCCGGGGCGATGAGAATGTGCGCTATGGCCGCCTGATGGAGGTGATGAACATTCTGCGCCGGGACGGCTATACCCAGATCGGCCTGACGGCAGAGGACGAGCGGTAAGCCATGCGCCCCACACGCGCCTTTCTGACCGCCGTTGCTCTGCATGCAGCTTTGGTGGCGGCGATGGTCTTCGCCTCGGGCTCCTCGTCCGAGCCGCCGGAGCTGGAGCCCATCGTTTTGCTGGAACCGCCGCCGGGCCAGTTCGGCCAGCAGCGCCGTCCCGTGCCCGATCCGTCTCCGGAGGACCCGGCGGAACCCGAGCCCCAGCCCGAACCGGAACCGCAGCCTGACGATATCCCGGACCCGGACGCGGAGCCTTTGCCAGAGCGTCAGGAACGGCGCGAGCAGAGGGAGCAGCAAGCGGAAACCGGCACCGGCGCCCAGGCCGGCGCCTTCACCGAGCGGCTGCCGTCGGACCGGGCAGCGCCGGTCTATCCGCGCAATGCCCTGCGCGACGGCATCGAGGGCCGGGTGCTGGTGCGCTTCACCGTGACCGCCGAGGGCCGGGTCGCCAATATCCAGATCCTGGAGGTCGAACCGCCGGGCTACGGCTTCGACGATTCGGTGATCCGGGCTATGCGCACCTGGCGCTATACGCCCCAGCGGGTCAATGGCGTGGCCGTGGACACCCCCGGCAACACGATCCAGTTCCGCTTCCGCCGCCAGAACGGCCGGACTTGAGCCAGAGCATTGGTTGTCACGGCAATAGGAAAAACCTATTGAAACCATCTTGCGTCTGTAGTGGATAAATCTTTCCAATTGCCCAAGTTTTGAATAGTAAATGCGTGCGTGAAAGCGTGAGGGCGTCGAGAAGGAGCGAGGGGTAATAGCTCCCGATCGCTGATGCCTTCATCAAACCGCTTCACAACCTTAATTACAGCTTACCGCTTTGGAACCTGTCCTTTTTGGCAAGCGTTCATACTGTCCGGTAGCTGGCCCGATTATGGCGCTGACGGCTAATTGTTCAGCCCAGATCCTAAGGGCCACGTGTGCAACCTGAGAAAAACACGAGGCCGCGTTTTAACCTGATGAGGAGGGTATCCATGACCAAGCGTATCACCGGCGCCGCCGCTACCCTGGGAGCTCTGTCGTTCGCAGTCTGCGCCACCGCAGTGAATGCGGACAGCGGGATTACTGAAGCGGACGTTATCGCCGCTCAGAAAGAGTGGGGCGAAGGAATCGTCGCGATTTCGAGCGTGCATGCTTCTGACGGCGACTATGAAGCGCGCGCCACCCAGCACATCAACACGCTGTACGCCTATGGCATGACCGATGTCATGTTCAAGCCGACGCTTGCGGCGGAAGACCAGTTCCGTGAGACGTTTGACGAGGCGCTGTCCTATTTCATCGGCCGGGAAGGCACCGAGGATGGCGGCTTCGCCATCTCCGGCTGGACCGATGTGCGCTGGGAGAACAACAGCATCTATACGGACGATGAGTCGGCCATGGCCATGGGCAACTACTACTTTACCGGTCCCGACGGCTCTGAAACCAAGGTCGAGTATTCGTTCGGTTACGTGCTGGACGACGCAGGCAAGCTGAGGATCAACCTGCACCATTCCTCGCTGCCCTACAGCGCTGAATAACCGAAGCGCCCAGTCCCCGACGCAGCCGGACGCGTCCATCGGCGTTCGGCTGCGCGACTGGTTTGAACCGATTTGAGGGAAAGACCATGAAGACCGCGATCACGACCACCGCCATCACAACCATTGCATCGCTCATCTTTTTGACCGCCTGCGGCAACGAGACGGACAGCTCGACCGCACAGGACGAGACCACTGAAACGACCGCGTCCACGAGCGCGCCGGTTGAGACGCCCGCCGAAGAAACGACGGTTGCCGAATCGCCCGTTGCTGAGACGATGGCGGACGAGCCAGCCGCCCCAGGGATTACTGAAGCGGACGTTATCGCCGTTCAGCAAGAATGGGGCGAAGGGATCGTCGCGATTTCCAGCGTGCATGCTTCGGACGGCGACTATGAAGCGCGCGCCACCGAGCACATCAACACGCTGTACGCCTATGGCATGACGGACGTCATGTTCAAGCCGACGCTTGCGGCGGAAGACCAGTTCCGCGAGACGTTCGACGAAGCGTTGTCTTATTTCATCGGCCGGGAAGGCACCGAGGATGGCGGCTTCGCCATCTCCGGTTGGACCAATGTGCGCTGGGAAAACAACGGCATTTATACGGACGATGACTCGGCCATGGCCATGGGCAACTACTACTTCACCGGCCCCGATGGCTCGGAAACCAAGGTCGAATACTCGTTCGGTTACGTGCTGGATGACGCAGGCAATCTGAGGATCAACCTGCACCATTCCTCGCTGCCCTATAGCGCCGCCGAGTAATAAAACGGTTCTCGCCGATCGCATAAATCGACGAGGCGCACCATCTTCTGTCGCGGCCTTTCCTGTTCCGGTATAAACCGGAGCAGGAAGGGGCACGGCAGGGGACAGCATGGACGCGCAATCAATCATCGGCAGGCATCCGGATGAGGACGACTACATCCTGGTGCCCGAGGAGCACGCGGAACGCCTGCCGGAAGAGGCCCGCGCCCTGAAAGAGATCCTGCGCGCCCCGCGCGTGGCCGATATCGTCCAGCAATACCGCCGCTATGACTCCCGCGCCATCGATGCCCAGGGCCGTTACAAACGGCTGACCTCCCGGCTGATTTTCTGCTCGACCCTGGCCGTTCTGGCCGGGGGTCTGTTTCTTCTGACCAATCCGACCGACCTGGCCTGGGCCGACACCGTCCGCTACGGGGTGATCGGGGTTCAGGCCATCGCGCTGTTGGGCGTGGCGGTTCTGATCTTCCGCCTGCGGGACGGACGCCAATTCGAGGAATGGATGACGGCGCGTTCGGCGGCGGAGGATTCCCGGATCACCCTGTTCGAGACCGTCTGCGGCATGCGCGGCGGACCGGCGGGCGGGGCGGACGCGGACGCCGGTCTGCTGTCCTTGCAGCTTGAGTATTTCCGGCGCTATCAGCTCGATGTTCAGCGGGGATACTATGCCTCGCGGGCGCGCAAGCACCGCCGGGCGGCGAACAGCCTGACCACCCTGGGCACGACCATCGTGGTGCTGGGCGCGATCCTGACCCTGTTCCAGAATTTTCTGCCGCCGGACGTTCTCAAGCCCTACGGCATCACCAGCCTCGACCTTTACGCGTTCGCCGGGCTGATCGTGCCGGTGATGTATCAGGCGCGCGAGACCTTCAAACTGCTGTCGGGCGATCTGCGCAATGCGCTGCGCTATGAGCGCACCCATCATAATCTCACCGTGCTGCATAACCAGCTCGACGGCGTGCGCGCCGCCGTGGCAGCAGGCGACCAGGCGGTTCTGCACGGCTTCGTCCGGGCTGTGCATGAGCAGATTTCGGTGGAAAACCGGGAATGGTCGCGCCTGCCCGAAAGCGAGGGCCTGATATCCTCCGATATGGTTTGACGGGCCGGACCGGCGCGTGCGGCCCTTGCCACAAAGGGCCACGGCGGTTACCTCTTCAGGCCTCCGGGGACCGTCTCGGTCACCGCACTCGTTGAAAGAAGAGACCGCCCATGGCCCGTATCCTCATCACCAGCGCGCTGCCTTACATCAATGGCGTCAAACATTTAGGCAATCTGGTCGGCTCCATGCTGCCGGCGGACGTCTATGCGCGCTTCATGCGGGCGCAAGGACATGAGGTTCTGGCGATCTGCGCCACCGACGAGCACGGCACGCCCGCCGAACTGGCGGCGGCGGAGGCGGGCCAGGAGGTGGCGCAATACTGCGCCGAGCAGCATGAGATCCAGAAGGATCTGGGCGCGCGCTTCGGCCTGTCCTGGGATCACTTCGGGCGGACCTCGTCGGAACAGACCCGTGTGCTGACGCAGGCCCTTGCCGACAGGCTCGACGAGGCGGGCCTGATCGAGGAGCGCACCATCGAGCAGGTCTATTCCAACGCGGACGGACGGTTTCTGCCCGACCGCTATATTATCGGGACGTGCCCCAATTGCGGTTACGACCGGGCGCGCGGCGACCAGTGCGAAAACTGCACCAAGGTGCTCGATCCGACCGATCTGATCGAACCGCGCTCCGCCATCTCCGGTTCCACGGACCTGGAAGTGCGCGCCACCAAGCATCTTTACCTGCGCCAGTCGCAAATGGTGGATACGATCCGGTCCTGGATCAATGCCCAGTCCGATTGGCCGCATCTGGTGACCTCCATCGCGCTCAAATGGCTCGACGAAGGCCTGCAGGACCGGGGCATCACACGGGATCTCTCCTGGGGCGTACCGGTGGCCCATGACGGCAAATGGTCCGACTACGACGGAAAAGTGTTTTACGTCTGGTTCGACGCGCCCATCGGCTATATCGGCGCCACCCATGAATGGGCCGATGCGGGTCCCGAGGCAGGAGACGAGGGGCGGGACTGGAAATCCTGGTGGTATGGCGACGAAGCCAAGGACGTCACCTATGTCCAGTTCATGGGCAAGGACAACGTGGTCTTCCACACCATCGGCTTTCCCGTGACCCTGCTGGGCTCCGGCGAGCCCTGGAAACTGGTGGACAAGCTCAAGGGCTTCAACTGGCTGACCTATTACGGCGGCAAGTTCTCCACGAGCCAGAAGCGCGGCATCTTCATGGACCACGCGCTGGAGCTTCTGCCTGCGGATTACTGGCGCTATTACCTGATGGCCAATGTGCCCGAAGGCGGCGATTCATCCTTCACCTGGGACCACTTCCAGGGCGTAGTGAATAAGGACTTGGCCGATGTGCTGGGCAATTTCGTCAACCGCATCCTGCGCTTCACCAAGTCGAAATTCGGCGAGGCGATCCCCGAGGGCGGTACGCCGGGTGCGGACGAAGAGGCGCTGATCAAGGAGCTGGACGAGCGCATCGCGGCCTATACGGAGCATCTGGAAGCGTTGGAGTTCCGCAAAGCCTTGAACGAGCTGCGCGCCATCTGGGTCTCCGGCAACGAATATCTGACCCGTGCCGCGCCCTGGACCGCGTTCAAGGAAGATCCGGACAAGGCGGCCGTGTCGGTGCGCACTGGCATCAATCTGATCCGTCTGTTCGCCGTCCTGGCCGCGCCCGTGATCCCGGAAACGGCCGGGCGGATCCTGGAAACGCTCCATCTGCCGGCGGATGATCTGGCCTGGCCGAAAGGCACCGTGGCGGACGAGCTGGCGAAGCTGCCCGCCGGTCACGCCTTCACGGTGCCCGAGGTACTCTTTTCCAAGATCGAGGACGAACAGGTGGCGGCCTGGATGGAGCGCTTCGGCGGCGAGTCTGACGTTGCGTCAACGCCGGACAGGACGTCCCCGTCCCCACGTGCAGGCACATAAAACCTGCACTTTATACGTGATCTGATCGTCATTTCGCCGGATATGGAACCTTACGAACGTGAAAGCATCACAGATCCGCGCGCGCAGGACGGTCTGATCTTGGTCATAATCCCGACTATGATCCAGACTGCCCCGTGTACTGGGGGAGGTACTGGATGACTGACCGGCAATGGGCCACCCTTTGGCTCATAGGCGCGGCCCTCCTAGGGCCGTTTTTCATATCGAGCCCACCGCTCGGCCCCTTGGCTTGGGCGGGTGAGAAGCTTGCCTTCAGCGAATTTAAGGGCCAGCAAGGTCCTGCAGACGCTGGGCAATTCGTGGCCACGACCAATGACCAGTGGCTCCAGCTCTGGTCACTGATCGGCCAGGAGCCGCCCAAGCCGCTCGTGGAAGGCGATCAGACTGGCGTGGCCATCTTCATGGGTGAGCAGCCCACCGGCGGCTATCAGATCCACGTCAAGCGCGTGGAAGCCGATAACGGCCGCATCGAGGTCAAAACGAGCACCATCACACCCACGGAAGTGGCCGCCGCCGGGACCACGGCACCTTACGTCATCCTGTTGATCGACGGCGCGGGCCGGAAAGTGGTGCTCGACAAGCGCCAGGAATTGCAGGAACCGGACGAAGAATCCGACGATCCGGGCCTGCGATAACGCCCCCGATCCGCCGCCCGGTACCCCATGAGCGGCGGTTTCGTTTTGTTCCAGACATGGCTAAGCTTCTGAGAGGGCAACAGAAGGGGCGGCAGCCATGTCAGATACGGGCCAAACGGGCAAACCAAGCGAATTGAAAGGCGTTTTGGGCTGGATCGAGCGCACGGGCAATGCGCTGCCCGATCCGGTGCTGATTTTCGTGTGGCTGATTGCCGCCCTGGTGGTCGTGAGCGTCGTCGCCTCCGTGACCGGCATGTCCGTGGTCAATCCGGTGACCAAGGAAGTGGTCGAGGCCCAGAGCCTGCTGGCGGGCGAACAGATCCGCCGCTTTGCCGTGGAGATGCCCCAGACGCTCACCCATTTTGCGCCCTTGGGCTATGTGCTCGTGGTCATGCTGGGGGCGGGCGTGGCGGAACGGGCCGGGCTGTTCGGCACGGCCATGCGCGCGGGTGTCCGTCTGGCGCCGTCCTCGTTCCTGACGCCCTCCGTCGCCTTCGTCGCCATGATGGGCAATCTGGCGGCCGACGCGGCCTATGTGGTGCTGGTGCCCCTGGCGGGCGTGATTTTCGCCGCCGCCGGGCGCCATCCCATCGCAGGGATCGCGGCGGCCTTCGCGGCCGTTTCCGGCGGCTTCTCCGCGAATCTGCTGCCCGGCCAGCTCGACGCCCTGCTACTCGGTATCACCGAACCGGCCGCCCAGATCCTGGAGCCCGGCTGGACCGCCAATATCGCGGGCAACTGGTACTTCATCGCGGCCATGCTGGTGCTTTATCTGCCGGTGATCTGGATCGTCACGGACCGCTTTATCGAGCCGCGTCTGGGGGCCTGGAGCACGCCCGAGGGCCTGGACACGCTCAATGAGACCGAGCTGAAGCCCGAGGAGCGCAGCGGCCTGAAATGGGCGGGCCTGGTCACTGTTGGCGTGACCCTTTTCTGGTTTTATCTGGGCTTCGGGCCCGGCGCGCCTTTGCGCGACGCGGGTGCTGAACCGGCGTTCCAGCTCCGGCCGTTCTATGAATCCCTGGTGGCGTTCTTCTTCATCCTGTTCCTGACGACCGCCATCGCCTATGGCATCGCGGCCAAGACCGTCCGGTCCCATCGCGATGTGGTGCAGATGATGTCCAAGGCCATGGCGGATATGAGCTACTATATCGTGCTCGCCTTCGTGGCCGCCCATTTCGTGGCCTTCTTCAACTGGTCCAATCTGGGGATCATTCTGGCGATCAACGGCGCGAGCGTGCTGGAGGCAAGCGGCCTGCCGGCCCCGGTGCTCCTCGTCATGATCATTCTGCTGGGCGGCGGCGTGAACCTGTTCGTCGGCTCGGCCTCGGCCAAATGGGGCCTTCTGGCACCGGTGTTGGTGCCCATGCTGATGCTCTTGAACATCAGCCCGGAAATGACTACGGCGGCCTACCGGGTTGGCGATTCCGCCACCAATATCGTCACGCCGCTGATGGTCTATTTCCCGCTGGCGCTCACCTTCTGCCAGCGTTGGCAGAAGGATTTCGGTCTTGGCTCCCTGATGGCGGCGATGATCCCCTATGGGCTATGGGTTCTGGCGGTGGGCACAACCATGACCGCCTTGTGGGTGATCCTCGGCCTGCCGCTCGGGCCCGGCGCCGTCATTCAATATTCCCTGCCGCAATAAGGCGGCGGGGCCTTTAGGGCCGGTCATGGAGAGCCTGTATCCGTTCCTTGAACCGCTCGTCGAGGCGATCGCCGTCGTGGTGCTGATCATCGCGGCCTTGAGCGGCTTCATCATCAATCAGCGGCGCGAGCGGCGGGAGCATACGCAAGTCCTTCTGGCCAAGGTGGTGGATTCCGAACCCCTGGCCCATGCGGATTACGTCTTGTACGAATTGATGGCCAAACGCGAGGCCTTCGGGACGTGCGATTTCAATCCGGAAGACGTGCGCTTTGCCGACGATCTGCCGGACGATATCCACAAGCATATCCGCCTGACCCTGAATTATTATCAGCATGTGGCCGCGTCTTACCTATGGGGTACGCTCGACCGCAAATTCGTCCGCACCGTGCGCGGCTGCCAGATCCGCCGGATCTATCTCTTTTTCGAGCCCTATATCGAGGATATGCGCCGTCTGCTCGCCCGTCCCAATCTCTACCGGGAGCTTGAGACCCTGGTGAAGACCGATCTGGTGGCGGTTGATGAGGAAGACGCCGAATTGCGCGAGCGCATGGCGGCTAGAGTGGCACGGCAAATGTCTAAAGACCCCAGAAATCCGTGATATAGACCGGTGCCGGATCATCCAGATTGCGCCATCCCACGAGGACACGGGCCAAAGCGCCCCATTGGCGCAAACCCGGTTCGCTATGCCCGCCGCAATTGACGCGGCGGACCCGCAGCCAGACGGTATTGTCTTTGAGATAATCGATTTGTGTTTGGGTGCTGGAGCGTCGGGTTTCACAAGCGCGCGGACCATCCCCTTGAACTCGGTCCGGGATGTCCCGAATGCTATGGTCGGTCACGCTGTACCAACCGGTCCAGAAGTCGATAAAATCGTCATAGGATTGCTGAGCGCCTCTGCGGCAGTCAGCTTCCTTGCATCCGCGTATATCGGGCGGGTTAAGGCGGTCCGCTGTCCCATAGGTCAACAACATGGGTACGCGAACTGTGGGACCGGTGCATTCATTCTGTTCCGGATCATCAGCAGGCGGGCCATATGCAATCGATGGTGCGAAGCCCGCGAAGCGTTCGGCAAGTTCGAAGGCCAGCCGCAAGGTCATGTTGCCGCCATTGGACGCCCCGTTGGCATAAATCCGCTCCAGATCCACGAGACCTCTGTCGTCGAACCAGTCGATCAGTTGATCGGTAAACGCAACATCGTCCCATGTGGACCATTCGCTCTGTGGATCCGTGACCCGGCAATCGTTCCAATAGCGCTTGGCGCGCGGGCCACCTTCATTGGTGCCTTTAGCAGTCCGGCCCTGGGGCACGGCGATGGTAAAGCCTTTTTCGTCCGCCAACTGTTCCCACAAGCCATCGGTATGCCTGATGGATTTTTCCGCGTTTTCCGATCCTCCATGAAACAGGATCACAAGTGGCGTGCGTCCTGATAGGCGTTGTGGCCGGTAAACCAGAAAGGACCGGGTACGTATGGTGCCGTCGGCTTCCGTGACGCGCAAATTCTGTCTGTCGAAATACCGAGTTGGGTCGGAGGATTGCGCCAGGGCTTCGTTGTGAAAAGCCCAGATCAGGACAATAAACAGGCTCTGCCTTAGAAATCCGGAAAATGCGTGCATGCCGATCCCCGAAAAATGAAAGGATGAAATACATTACTATGTCTTATACGGCATAGATCGATCTATCCGTTGCTCAGAGTGGCAAGGCGCGGGCGATGAGCGCGCGTGCATCCGCACCATCGGGCAGGGCGCCATAGACCATGGCCCGGTGTTCCGACAGGCGCGCGGCGCAGAACGCGTCCGCCACGAAGCCGGGGGCATGGCGGATCAGCAGGCTCGCTTGAAGCAGCAGCGCCAGATTTTCCGTGAGCTGACGGGCTTGGGCCTCGGCGACCGCGCCGGGCTTCAGCAGGCCCTTCATCGTTTCGAGCGCGCCGTCATAGGTCCGGTTCTGGCCCGCTGCCTTTTGCAGCTCGGCCATGAACGCGCTCACCGCCTCCGGATGGCGCTGCATGGCGCGCAGCACATCGAGGCAGATCACATTGCCGGAGCCTTCCCAGATGCTGTTCAGCGGCGCTTGGCGGTAGAGCCGGGGCAGGATCGACTCCTCCACATAGCCCGCGCCGCCATGGCATTCCATGGCCTCATAGACGAAACCCGGCACCCGCTTGTTGACCCAGTATTTGGCGACGGGCGTGGCGAGCCGGGCAAATTCCGCTGCCTGCGGATCGGTTGCGGCGTCATCGAAGCTCTGGGCGATGCGCATGACGAGCGCCGTCGCGGCCTCGGACTCAAGAGCCAGATCGGCCAGCACACGCTGCATCAGCGGCTGGTCGATCAGCTTTTTCTGGAAGGCCGACCGGTGGGCGGTGTGCCAGACCGCATTGGCCAGCGCATGGCGCATATAGCCCGCGGGCGCCAGGATCGTATCGAGCCGGGTGTGCTGGACCATCTGCATAATGACGGTCAGTCCGCGCCCTTCCTCGCCCAGAAGCACGCCGTAGGCGTCGTGGTATTCGATCTCGCTGGAGGCATTGGAGCGGTCGCCCAGCTTGTCCTTCAGCCGCATGATCTGGAAGCCGCGATTGCGCTCGCCGCCGGGCTCCCAGCGGGGCACCAGGAAACAGGACAGGCCGCCCTCCGCATAGGCGAGCGTCAGGAACGCGTCGCACATGGGCGCGGAGCAGAACCATTTATGCCCGGTCAGCCGATAGGCCGCCCCCGGACCACCTGTGCCTTCCGCCACTGCCCGGGTGGTGTTGGCGCGCACATCCGAGCCGCCTTGCTTTTCGGTCATGGCCATGCCGATGGTCACGCCCCGTTTCTCCGCCATCGGACGGGACGAGGAATCGTAAGTGGCGGCCTGGATCAAGGGCACCCACCGATCCGCCACCTCGGGCTGGTGGCGCAGGGCGGGCACGCTGGCATAGGTCATGGTCAGCGGGCAGCACACCCCTTGCTCGATCTGTGCAAAGAGATATTCCAGCACCACATGGGCCGTATGCCCGCCTTGGCGAGCCGTCCAGGCGATGGACGCGATCTCGTGGCGGGTGCCCAGATCCATCAGGGCGTGATAGGCGGGATGAAACTCCACCTCGTCGATGCGCCGGCCGTAGCGGTCGAAGCTTTTGAGCACGGGCGTGTGCCGGTTCGCGAGCATGGCCCATTCGAAGACTTCCGCCGAGCCCACCCGCGCGCCCAGCACCCGGAACTTATCGTCCGCCCACACCGCACCGGCCCAGCGCACCGCCTCGTTCAAGGGCGTGTCGAGATCGTAGAGATTGACCTCCTCGAAGGGCGGCGCCTGGTTGGTCACGTCGTGGCTGCGCAGTTCTGTACGGGGACGGTAATAGGCCATCGGGCGCTCCGGTTCGTCTTTCTTAAGGCACATGCCAACAGGGATTGCAGGAGCCTATCCCTCCCGCATGGCGGTCAGATGATAAAGCGCAATGGCCGCCGCGTTCGAGACATTCAGGCTGGAGATCGGCCCTTGTGTGGGCAGACGCACCAGATCGTCGCATTTCTCCCGGGTCAGCGCGCGCAGGCCTTCGCCTTCCGCGCCAAGCGCCAGGGCCACGGGCTGGGGCGTGCGCAAAGCGGGCAGGGCCGTGCCGCCGTCCTCCGCCAGGCCGACAAGCCGGTAGCCCGCCTGGGACAGGTGCTCCATGGCCCGGGCCAGGTTCTGCACCCGCACATAGGGCACATGCTCCACCGCGCCGGTGGCGGCCTTGGCGAGGGTGCCGGTGACCGGCGGCGAGCGCCGCTGGGTGGTGACCACGGCCCGCGCGCCGAAGGCGGCGGCTGAGCGCAGCACCGCGCCCACATTCTGCGGGTCGGTCACGTGATCGAGCAGCACCACGGGCCGGGCGGGATCGATGGGCAGCGTACTCTCGGAGAGGTCCGGGTCCGGCAGAGGCTCGGTCAGGAGCGCCAGACCCTGATGCACCGCGCCCGGCGGCAGCATGCCCGCGATGGAGTCCGGGGCCAGGATTTCCGGCTCGCCCAGGCCCTCGGGCAAATGCTGGGCGGCGTTGCGGCTCGCCAGGAAGCGGATGCGCTTGCGGGCCGGATTGGCCAGCGCGGCTTCGACCGCGTGGATGCCGTAAAGCCAGACCGTGCGCGGCTCCTCATCCGCCGTGTCGCGGCTGCGGGCGTAGGGCGGACCTTTGGGGCCCGGCCTGCCTGCGTGTCCGGTGTTTGTCTTGTGCGTGGTCATGGCCCGCATCTATAGGCGCAAAAGCGCCCCTCTGCCATCGGGGCCCGTGAAATTTCACGGCTTTCCTTGACACCAGGGGCGGTTGGGCCTTAATCCACCTCTTCCGGCGGGCCGCACGGCCTGCCCCGATCGCCCGGCCATCACGGCCAACCCTGGGGAGGGGTGGGTGAGTGGTTAAAACCGCCAGACTGTAAATCTGGTGCTTCGGCTA
>CAZTCJ010000078.1:0-16987 GCA_964612085.1 uncultured Alphaproteobacteria bacterium | reverse complement strand
GGCCGTTTCCAGTCGGCGCACCCGCCCCGGCGCATGAATACCTCGCGCTGGATGTCGATCCATTGACTGGCGAAGTCGCGGCATTCGGTGCGGAACTCCACCACCGGCACGTCGTCCTTGTTCTTTCCGGCAGCCCGGTACTGCTCTTCCACCTTCCATTCGATGGGCAGGCCGTGGCAGTCCCAGCCGGGCACGAACAGCGCGTTCTTGCCCATCATCTGCTGGGAGCGCACCACGATGTCCTTCAGAACCTTGTTCTGGGCCGTGCCCATATGGATGTGGCCGTTCGCATACGGAGGGCCGTCATGATAGGAGAAGGGCTCCCGGTCTTTCGCGTCTTCCCGCAGGCGGGCATAAATGTCCTGCTTCTCCCAGCGCGCCAGGAACTCCGGCTCGCGCTTGGGCAGGCCCGCCTTCATGGGAAAATCCGTCCGGGGCAGGAACAGTGTCTCGCGGTAATCGACGCCGGTCTCGGATTTCTGTGCTTTGGTGTCTTGCGCCATCAGTGTCATTCCATCTTCACACGCCCTGCCCCTTCCATGGTCGTGGCCGGAGCCTCAGGCGGTTTCACCGGCATGGCCGGTCATCAGGTGTCGGAGATAAATCAATGGGCGGACGCGGGGTCAGGCGCGCCCTGTCGAACCCCGGCCCCTCGCTTGCCGGTCAGGCGTCAGCGGGAGACCGGGCCGCTAATTCGCGGGGCCCGTATGAGAAACACGCAGGCGCGTCTATGGCTGTTCGGTTCTGGCATGCCTTGCTTTTACCAATGGGCGTGCGGCCCGTAAACCGCTCACATCCGCTTCTGGGAACGCAGAAACGCCAGGGCGGCGCGGGCGGCATCCGTATCGAGGCGGATCTGCTGTTTCAGGGCCTCAAGACCGTCGAATTTCCGCTCGGGCCGCAAAAAGGCCAGGAACGACACGGCGAGCCGTTTGCCATAGAGATCCCCCTCGAAATCGAACAGAAACGTCTCAAGCACCACGTCGGAATGGCCGAAGGTCGGGCGCCTGCCCAGATTGGCCACGCCATCGTACCGGCCCGCCTGGGGCCCCTCGAACAGCTCGGCCACCACCGCATAAACCCCGAGCCTGGGCTCGATCAGGCCATCCAGATGCAGGTTGGCGGTTGGGAAGCCGATAGTACGCCCGCGCTTGTCGCCCGTGGAGACCCGCCCCTCGACGGCCCAGGGCCGTCCGAGCAACAGGGCGGCCTGTTCAGGCTGGCCGTTTTGAAGAGCCATGCGGATGGCGCTTGAGGAAATCCGGTTGTCCGCGTCTTGCGCCGACACGGCGGCCACGGGGGTGACGCCGAAGCCTTCCATCTCGCCCATATAGGCCAGCAGCGCCATGTCACCCGCCCGGCCCTGGCCGAAGCGGAAATCCTCTCCCGCCACCAGATGGACGACGCCGAGCGCGCCCACCAGCACGTCCATGACGAAGGCCTGGGGCGTCTGGGCCGCGAAATCCCCATCGAAGGGAAAAGCGAACACCAGATCGACGCCGAGCCCCTCCAGGAGGCGCGCCTTGGTCTCCAGGGTCGTCAGGCGGAAGGCCGGCCCGTTGGGCGTGAAAAATTCCCGCGGATGCGGCTCGAAGACCATGACGGCCAGGGGCGCGCCCATCCTGTCGGCGGTCTCCCGGGCCATGCCGATCACCGCCTGATGGCCCAGATGCACCCCGTCGAAATTGCCGAGCGCCACCACGGCGCCGCGCGCGGCCGGCGGAATGTCCCGATATGAGCGGAAGACGTCCATCTGGGTTTCGTCAGGCTCCCATGCCGATCGCTCAGGCGCCGCTGCCAGGCACCATGACCACCGCCTCGCCATCGGCGACGGTGGCACCGGCGACCGTGCAGACACAGGCCAGCGTGACCCGCTTCTTCGCCATGTCCACGTCCTGAACCGTCGCCCGCGCCACCACCGTGTCGCCGATCCGGACGGGCGCCTTGAAACGCAGGGTTTGACTCAAATAGATCGCGCCCGGCCCCGGCAGCTTGGTGCCGAGCACGGCGGAAATAAGGCCGGCGGTGAGCATGCCGTGGGCGATGCGCCCGCCGAAGCGGGTGGAGGCCGCATAGTCTTCATCCAGATGAACCGGATTGGTGTCGCCGGTCACGCCCGCGAACATCACGATATCGGCATCGGTGATGGTCTTGGAGAACGCCGCCGTGCGGCCCACCGTCATATCCTCGATCGTCAGGACCTCAACATGAGCCCCCGCTTCCCCAACGTCAGTCATGATATTCCGTCCCGCAATGGCTCATTCCAAAAGTTCGCGGCCCGCACCATACGGGAGCCGGTGTCTTGCGACAAGCAATATGGGATTTACGGATTCTTATGGGCCGCAAGCGTACCGTAGCGTCCTGCGATAAGGGGCAAGGGGCCAGCGCGAACGCAAGCGTTCCGCATCCGGTTGATTTTCAAGGAGCGATCCATGGCCGTCAGCGTCCAACAGGACTCCTTTCACGACATCGTCGCCGAACTCCGGCGGCGGAGCGAGAAGAAGGACCTGGATCTGGTCGATGTGCTCAGCCTGTCCGAGGCCATGGTCGCGTCCATGCAGAATTTCTTCTCATCGGTCGATACCAAGGTCTATACCGAGTTCCGGGCGATCGCGGGCATCATCGACAAGATGAAGGACGAAATCGTCGCGCTCCAGCCGGACGATCTGCGTACCGAACGCCTGCCGCGCGCGGGCCGAGAATTGAGCGCCATCGTCAAGCATACGGAAGATGCCACCAATACCATCATGGAGAACGCGGAGCGGATCCTGAATGCCGATCCGAGCACGGATCCGGAGGCCTACAAGGCGCTCGTCGACACCGCCGTCACCAACATTTTCGAGGCCTGCACCTTTCAGGACATTACGGGCCAGCGCATCAACAAGGTGGTCCAGACGCTGCAGCACATCGAAGACCGGGTGCTGCGGATCGCCGATGCGTTCGGGCTCGACGCCACGGCGGCGCCATCGGCAGCCGCCAGCAATGACGACGACAAAGAGACCGACAAGCCGCCGCTCGACGGTCCGGCGCTTGGCGATGAAGGCATTGCCCAGTCGGATATCGACGCCATGTTCGACTGATCCAGGGCCTGCTCAGAAAGACGCTACACCGCTTCCGGCAGCCGGTCATCGAGCGGCCCGTCGCGCAGCGGCCGGGGCTCGCCGAACAGAAAGCCCTGACCGAAGGCCACGTCGAACTCCAGCACCTCGATCACGGTGCGCTCGTCCTCGACCCGCTCCACGATCAGATCGATACCGGCGCGCTCCAGCTTCATCTTGAGATCCGAGGGATGCCCCCGCATGCCATGGGCGGCCTGCCGGTCCAGCAGAAGATGGGCGGGGACCTTGACGAATTTGACATTCCGCTCGCGCAAAAAGTCCGGATCGAGATCAAGCGACGTCACCCGGTCCATGGAAAACCGGAAGCCGAGCCCGCTCAAACGCCGCAGATTGACGATTTCAAGAGGGCTCGCCCGCTCGATCGCCGCTTGCGTGAACTCAAAAACCAGTTGCCCGGCGAGATCGGTATTGTAGTCCATGAACTCGATGAACTGCTCGAAGAAATCCGCCTCCCGCAGCGTATGGCCGAAGACATTGCAGAACAGCGCCACGGATCGGTCGCGCAAGGCCGTCCGGCGGATAATCTGCACACTGCGGAACAACAGGAGATTATCGATGACGGACATCAGGCCCGCCGCCTGCGCCACGCTGATATATTGATCCGGCAGGATCAGCCTGCCTTGCGCATCCCGCAACCTGCTCAAAGCCTCGTAATACAGGACCCGTCTCTGGGGCAGACTGACGATCGGCTGCAGATAGATATCGATCCGGTTGTTCTCAAGCGCATCACGGATATCTTCCAGGGCGATGTCATGCGGCGCCCCCCCATATTCCGGAGCAGGATGATCTGCCGCAGGCTCGTTCCACGGCCCGGCCTGATCCACAGGCTCCGGAGGTCTCTGCCCCGCTTGCCCGGCCATGGCCGCCTGCATGGCCTTGTGGGTTTGCGTCATGCCGTCACTCAACTGACGGATCAAGGTCTCCAGCACCTTGACTTCGGAGACCACCCGGTCGGTGCGCGCCCGCGTGCCCTCCTCGATGGAACGGGCCACGGCGCCCATCTCGTCGCGCGCCTCTTCGAGCGCCCCTTGCAGAACGAGATGCTCGGTCTGCAGAGTCTTCAGGGCCTTGTCGGTCCGCGCCTTGTCTTGGAACAGCAGAAAAAGCGCGTGCATCTGCAGGGCGACCAGACCCACCCCGGCGGCGATCAGACCGCTGAGCGCCGCCCCCAGAGCGGACTGGAGCGCCAGGGTCAGCCCAAGCGTCAAGGCAAACGCCAGATAGCTGGCGGCAATAACCGCATGTGTGCCCGGTGACAGCACCGTGCCGCTCTCCCCTTCAATGACCTCAAAGGCAGTGTGCGAACGGGCTGTTGAGAGAGTGTTAACTTGTCTTGGAGCCTTTCACGAAAGGCGTTTACGGCCATGAAAAAGGGCCCGGCCCCCCCTGAGAAGAGGGAGCCGGACCCTGTGTTGGTTTAAGGCCTTGCGGCGCTTAGCCGGTGTAAGGCTCAATGCGGATGACCGCGCGCCGGTTCGCCCGCTCCGAAACGCCGTCGCCGGTCGGCACCGCCAGCCGGTCTTCACCGAAGCCCGTCACGATCAGACGCTCGGGCATCACCCGGCGGTTGATCAGATAGCGCGCCACGCTGTTGGCCCGCTCCTGGGAGAGCTGCTGATTATACTCGCGCGAGCCCGTCGTATCGGTGTGGCCTTCGACGCTGACATAGCTCTTGTCGAACTCGTTCAGCACCAGCGCCACATCGTCGAGGACCGGATAGAAATCGGCATCGATCGCCGACTGATTGGTGGCGAAGGTGATATCGCCCGGCATCACCAGCTCGATGGTGTCGCCGACCCGGCGGATACCGACGCCGGTCTCGTCCAGACGCTCGCGCAGGCGGCGTTCCTGACGGTCCATATAGGCGCCGACGCCGCCGCCGGCGAGGGCGCCGATGCCCGCACCGATCAGCGCGTTGCGCGCCGCCTGTTTGCCGCTCGACGTATTCGTCAGGGCACCGATGGCCGCGCCGCCCAGAGCGCCGATGATGGCGCCGCGCGTGGCGCGGTTGGTTTTTTCTTCCCGGGTATAGGCATCCTGCGTCGTGCAGGCTGCGAGTGCGAAGCTGGCCGCGCACACAAGGGCGAGCGCTTTGATGGCGAAACGTGAAATCATGGTCTGCTCCAGTTGCCTCTCGTTCAATGGTCTTAAACCGATCTGTCGCGCGGGCCTCACCACGCCACCGACCGCAGTTCGCCGGTTTTCCGGCGGCAAGGACACGAATAGCGTGTCCCCGGATAGTCGTGCACGCGCTTACGTCCCTGCACGCCCCTTTGTCTAAGCCAGAACTCCACTTGTGGCCAGACAAAGGTAGTACCCTTGACGCCCCCTTTGGTTCCGTCTTTTCAAGGGGGTTTCCTGTTCATAGACTACAAGATGGCGAAATAGGGACCGATGGCACCCGCTGGCAGCAGACTCGCTGCCAAAAGGCAGTCACCATGTCCCAACGGTCACACACAGTTTGGAAAGACGGCCCATGAGTTTGTTCGATCTCACCGGCAAGACGGCCATCGTAACGGGCTCGTCCCGCGGCATCGGCAAGGCCATTGCCCACCGCATGGCCGAGCATGGCGCGCGCGTGGTGATATCGAGCCGCAAGGCCGATGCCTGCGACGCCACCGCCGCCGAGATCAATGCGGATTTTCCAGGGGAAACGCGCGCCATCGCCGTTCCCTGCAACATTTCCTACAAGGAACAGCTTCAGGCGCTGGTGGACCGCACCATGGCCCAATGGGGCCAGGTCGATGTTCTGGTCTGCAATGCCGCCGTAAACCCGTATTTCGGCCCGTCCCTCGACTGCCCGGACGACGCCTTCGACAAGATCATGAACTGCAATGTCCGGAGCAATTTCTGGCTGTGCAACATGGTGCTGCCCCAGATGCGCGAGCGCCGGGACGGCTCCATCATCATCATCTCATCGATCGGGGGCTTGCGGGGATCGGAGCTTCTGGGCGTTTACGCGATCTCGAAGGCCGCTGATTTTCAGCTTGCCCGCAATCTCGCCGTCGAATACGGACCGCACAATATCCGCGTTAACGCGATCGCCCCAGGCCTGATCAAAACCGACATGGCCCGCGCGCTTTGGGAAAACGAGGAGATCCTGGCGAGCGCCACCTCGACCGCGCCCTTGAAGCGCATCGGCATGCCGGACGAGATTGCCGGCGCCGCCGTGCTCATGGCCTCGAAGGCCGGGGCCTTCATGACCGGCCAGGGCATCGTAATCGATGGCGGACAGACGATTGCCTGAGGGCCAAGCGAGCGCGCGAACGACAGCAAAACGCGTCCCGGACCGTTTATGCAGATGACAGATCGTTAAGAGGACAGATCCGCGAATATCCGATGCCATGGCGATGGTCATGTTTTGGAAAACACGGTAAGGTCGTAAATGGGCGAGCTTGGGCAGCGGCCCGGCTTTTGAACAAGACAGAGGCGGCGAGGCAGGCAGCGGATCAGCGGCCGATAAGACCGGCTGATGAGAACCTCCGATGACACAACAGGACGCGAGAGACATCATGCCATCGGATACGGACATTATGGTTGACGACAACGGCGCTTCGGCGGCCGGACACTCACAGCCGCGCCGGGATCGCGATTTCATGCATCTGCAGCGGGTCAATGAACCCGGCTCTCTCGACGGCGTTGCCCTGCTCGATTGTCTGACGTCGGATCAACGCCGCTCCCTGGCGCAGACCTGCCTGTGGCTGACCGCCAAATCGGGCGACGAAATCCTCAACCGCGATTCCGCCAGCAAGCATGCCTTCTTCATGGTCGAAGGCCGGGTGCAGGTGATGAACTACTCCCTGTCCGGCCGCGCGGTGGCCTATGGCATCGTGGAACCGGGCGATTATTTCGGCGAGATGTCGGCCATCGACGGACGGGAACGCTCGGCCACCATCGTCGCCCAGACCGCCTGCAAGCTCGCCGCCGTCGAGCCCGAAGCCTTCCAGGCTTTGGTGATGGAGCATCCCCAGATCGCCATGCGGGTGATGCGCAAGCTGGCGAAAATCATCCGCGACTGCGATGAGCGGATCATGGATCTGGCCACCTTGAGCGCCTATCAGCGGGTCTATTCGGAACTCTTGAAACTGGTGCGGCCCGATCCGGTGCGCCCCGAATCCTGGCTCATCTATCCCCTGCCCACCCAGGCGCAGATCGCCAGTAAAGCGAGCACCACGCGCGAGACCGTGGCGCGGGTCCTGAGCCAGCTTCAACAGGCGGGCATCACCGAGCGCAAGACCAAGACGCTCTATATCCGCGAGCTGGAGCGCCTGCAGATGCTGGCCGACCGGACCGCGGTCAAAGAGCCCGAAGAGTAAAGCGCCTTTCCGTTCATTCTGACCCTGTGCCCGCTGGCCCATTGGACGGCGGATGGTTTCCCACGCCTGCGCGATGCGGCACACGCTCTCTTCTGAAACGCCCCCTTTTGGGGATTTGAGGCGGAAGCCCGGCAGAAATCGCGGGTCCGGCTGGAGGGGGCAGCACCGGACCCGCGGAAAAGGTGCCGAGGCCGCATAAGGGGGAAGGGGGGAGGGCTGCGGCCTCGGCGAGGGGGACCACCTGCATGTGGTCCCGCCGGATCGGTTTGGCCAGACACCCGTTCATCACAGGTGAGTGACCTTTGTCTTGGGCTCCCCCCTCCCGTTCAGGGGCGGGAAGGGAAAAGGGCACGCCGTTCCGGGTCGGCCGGCGCGGCGTGCCCAACAACCCCCGAGGCGGGGCCCCTCGAGGCGGGGTTGGCTCGGCGTTGTCTCTAGTACCGGCGGACGATCCTGCGGCTTCCGCGCACAACAAAGCCGCGTCCGTTGCGGTAACACATTCGTCCCCGGATCAAGACGCGGTATCCGTTGTGGAACCCGCGCTTGAAGACGGGATGGCATCCGCGGAAGCGGCGGCCGCGATGGCGGCGCTTCACATACCAATGGCCTTCCCGGGGATAGAAATTGCGATAGCGTCCGTAATACCGGCGGTCCCGAAAATCACGGTAGAAATAATCCCGGCGCGGACCCCGGCGGAACCGGCGATAGTCCCGGTCCGACAGGAACAGGCCGAACCTGTCCGGCCCGATGAACACACCGAAATCCAGATCCCGGTCGTCATACCGATCACGCCTGCGGCGGCGGCGGTCGCGGCGGCGATCCCTGCGGCGATCACGTTCATAATACGGATCAGCGCCGGCAAGTTTGATCGCTTCACCCTGATTTTCAGTGGCTTGGCGCACGCCATCGGCGTAAGCCGTGCTTGCACTGATCAGAGACATCATCAAGACACAGGCGGCCAACCCTGTGATCAGTGCGGCAAATCTGGTGCCGGCTTCCGTCATTACGCAAACTCCTTAATCTCAACTTTTAACGCGGCCTTAACGTAATTTGAGAGTGACCGTGCCAAGCTGAACGCAAGATGAATGGCCGGACGCCAGGGGTTTCCTTGGATTTTTGGGTTTGTCCCCGCCCTATCCACAGGCGCATTTGAGACAGGCAACATGCGGCTTGCCCTGCCTCGCGCACATGCCTAGCCTTTCGTCATGCCGAGAGTGATTCGCAATTCGCATTGCAGGATCCGTCAGCCTGTCCCTGCTCTTTTCTGAATTCCCATGTCCTTTTCCGAATCCCATGTCCTTTTCTAACTCCATGTCCCAAACGCCCCCGCCGCCATCGCCTTCCCCGTGCGTGTTGCTGATCGAGGACGATCCGTCCATCGCGCGGCTGCTGCGCGCCACGCTGGAAGCCGGGGAAATCGGGGTGGCCCATGCGGATACGGGCACGAAAGGCCTCGAGGCCCTGAGCGGCCCGTTGCCGGACATGATCCTGCTCGATCTTCAGTTGCCGGACATGCACGGCTTCGAAGTCCTGCAACGCGTCCGTCAGTTGCCGGATCCCCCGCCGACCGTTGTCATCACCGGCGAGTCCACGGTGGACACCGCCGTTTCGGCCATGCGCGAAGGGGCCATCGACTTCATCGGCAAGCCGTTCCGCCCGGCCCGCGTACTGAAGGTGGTGACCGAGGCGCTCGACAGCGGGCGGATGAAGCGCGAGATCGAAACCATCCGGGAAGACCACAAGCGCGATGCGTTCTGCGGCCTGGTCGGGGCGTCCGCGCCCATGCAGGCGGTCTACCGGATGATCGAAAAGGTGGCCCATTCCAAAGCCAGCGTCTTCATCACCGGCGAAAGCGGCACGGGCAAGGACGTGGTCGCCCATGCGATCCACACCCGCTCGGGCCGGGATACACGGCCCTTCGTGGCGCTCAATTGCGGCGCCATCCCGAAGGATCTGATGGAATCGGAACTGTTCGGCCATGTGAAAGGCGCCTTTACCGGCGCTACCAGCGACCGGGCCGGGGCGGCGCGCCGGGCGCACAAGGGCACCCTGTTCCTCGACGAGCTGGGGGAAATGGAGATCAATCTCCAGTCCAAGCTGCTGCGCTTTATTCAGACGGGCGACGTGCAGCCCGTGGGCGGCGGCGACTGCCATTCCGTGGACGTCCGGTTCATCTGCGCCACGAACCGGAACCCGGAACGGGCCGTACAGGACGGCCTGCTGCGCGAGGATCTGTTTTACCGTCTGAATGTGGTGCCGGTGCACCTGCCGCCTTTGCGCGAGCGCGGGCAGGACGTCATGCTCATCGCCCACCGCTTTCTCGATCTCTATGCCAGGGAAGAAGGCAAGCATTTCGCGGAGTTCGCTCCCGGTACGGAAGCCGCCCTGCTTGCCCATCACTGGCCGGGCAATGTGCGGGAATTGCAGAATGTCATCCGGCGGATCGTCGTGCTCCATGACGGCGATGTGGTGGAGCCGGATATGCTGCCGCCCCTGGTCAAGGGCGAACGCCCCGCGCCTGCCTTCGGACAGGCGATCCCGTCCCAGGACATCTCGACGGATCTGGCCAGCCTGGACAGCATCCGGCCCCTGTGGCTCGTGGAGAAAGAAGAGATCGAACGGGCCGTCGCCATCTGCCAGGGCAATGTGGTGATGGCCGCCGCCTGTCTCGGGATCAATCCGTCCACCATCTACCGCAAGCGCCAGCACTGGGCGAAACTCATGCAGGCCGCGGAGTAACCTTTGCACAAATGATCCTGACGGATCATTGCCCTGCCTGGCCGGCCCGCTCCCCCTCCCGGCCACCCAATTCAGGGTACCCTTGGGGTGGTCGGGAAGAGGGAGCGGGCCGGCGGTGCCATTGCTAAAAAAGCGACGTCCGAAAATGGCGAGCGCCGGGTCCGGCCAGCCCCTATATAGGGGTCATGATGTTGGACCCCACCATATGCTTTGACGCCATGATGCGCCGCGACGCCCGGTTCGACGGCGCCTTTTTCACCTGCGTGCGCTCCACGGGCATCTATTGCCGCCCGGTCTGCCCGGCCCCGAAACCGAAACGCGCCAATTGCACGTTTGCGCCCTCGGCCGCCGCGGCGGAAGGCGCGGGCTTCCGGCCCTGCCGGCGCTGCCGTCCGGAAGCGGCCCCCGGCAGCCCGGCCTGGACCGGCACGGAAGCGACCGTCACCCGCGCGCTTCGTCTGATCGAGGAAGGCGCGCTCGACACCGGTTCGGTGGAGGACCTGAGCGCCCGGCTCGGCATCGGACCGCGCCATCTGCGCCGCCTGTTCGTCACCCATTTGGGGGCTGCGCCGAAAGCCATCGCCCAGACCCAACGGCTGCATCTGGCCAAACGGCTCATTGAGACGAGCGATTTGCCCATGACGGAGGTGGCGGCGGCGGCCGGTTTCCAGTCCCTGCGCCGGTTCAACGACGCGTTTTCGCAAGCCTTTCGTCAGGCCCCGACGGAGATCCGCCGTCAAAAACCGCAGGCGGATGATTTCGACATCGCACAGGCAAGCGGCCTGCCTTGTGCCATCACCCTGCCCTATCGCCCGCCTTTTGACGCCGATCAGATGCTCCGCTTCTTGAGTACCCGGGCGATCCAGGGCATGGAGATGGGGGACGGCACACTCTACGCCCGCAGCATCGGCACGCCCGCCGGACCGGGCCTTGTGCTGATCCGCGCTGACGGGGCCCGCAATCGCCTGATCGCCCGGCTTGCCCTGCCCTCCGCCGGCACCTTACGCAGTGTCGCCGGGCGCTTGCGCCGCCTGTTCGATCTGGATGCGGACAGTACCGCGATCGATGGGGATCTGGCCCGCGATCCGGGCTTCGCGGATCAGATCGCACGCCGCCCAGGCATCCGGGTGCCCGGCGCCTGGTCCCTGTTCGAGATCGCGGTCAGGGCCGTGGTCGGCCAGCAGGTGAGCGTCAAAGGCGCGGCCACCTTGACCGCGCGCATCGTGGAACGCTTCGGAACACCGCTCCCGGCAGAGCTTCAGGATCTGATCCCGGGCGTGACCTGCCTGTTCCCGACCCCTGAAGTGATCCTGGACGGCGATCTCTCCGGCCTTGGACTGACGGGTAAGCGGATCGAAACGCTCCAGGCGCTCGCCCATGCGTTCACGGACGGCCCGCTTGCCGGTCACCCGCCCCGCACGCTTGAGGAGTGCGCAAAGATTTTCACGGCACTCCCCGGCATCGGTCCGTGGACGGCGCAGTATATCGCCATGCGGGGCCTGGGCGAACCGGATGCCTTTCCGGCAACCGATCTGGGCGTTCTGAAAGCACTCGGCATGGACCTGTCCGCCAGCGGAAAGAAAGCCCTAAGCGAGCGGTCCGAAACATGGGGCCCCTGGCGGTCTTACGCCACCATGCGCCTGTGGGCCGGTTTGGAGGAGAAAACCGATGACTGATCATCTGACACAATTCACCTTGCCGAGCCCCATGGGCACGCTCACCGTGGTGATGAACGGCGACGCCCTGTGCGCCCTGGAATTCGAGGGCCATGAAGACCGGGGCGCGCGCCTGCTCGCCAAGGGCTATGACGATGCGGAGATCGAGACGGTCGAGCCCGACCCGAAGGTCAAAGCCGCGCTCGAGGCCTATTTCGACGGCGACATCACGGCGGTGGATGCGCTGCCCACGGCGGCGCGGGGCACCGCGTTCGAACGCTCCGTATGGGATGCACTGCGCAAGATCCCGGCGGGCCGGACGGCAAGCTATGGCGAGATCGCAGCAAAACTGGGACGACCCGGGGCCTCGCGCGCGGTGGGCCGGGCCAACGGCCTCAATCCCATCGCCATCGTCGTGCCCTGCCATAGGGTGATCGGCGCGGACGGCACGCTCACCGGCTATGCCAGCGGGCTCCAGCGCAAGGAATGGCTGTTGCGTCACGAAGGCGCGCTTCTGGCCTGATCTGCTTTCAGTATAAGGAGATTTGAAATGTCCTTCCGCATCACAGGACTGCCCGCCGCGACCGGCGCCCATCTCATCGGCCTGCCGGACTCTGAACTTTCGAAACACGATGCGGTGCGCATGACCGCGACTGCGGTGCCGGGCTTCCCCTGCCGCGTCACGCTTAAGGACGCCGCCATCGGCGAAACCCTGATCCTGATGCCCTACACCCATCAGCCAGCGGACGGCCCTTATCATGCGTCGGGCCCGATCTTCGTGCGGGAGGCGGCCCGGGACCCCTATGACCGGGTGGACGAGATCCCCGAGCAGTTGCGCAGCCGCCCCCTGTCGGTCCGGGCCTATGATACCAACCACATGATGCAGGATGCGGATGTGGTCGATGGCCTGAAGGTCGAGGAGGCGATAGGCCGTTTCTTCAGCAATCCGGGTACGACCTATCTCCATGTGCATTTCGCGAAACGGGGTTGTTTCGCCTGCAAGGTGACGCGCACTTAAGCCGCTGCGGTCTCCCGCTCGCTCAGATAATCCACCAGATCCTCGATGGAGACGAGCGGCAGACCATGGTCGCGGGCGAACAGCATCAGCTCCGGCAGGCGCATCATGGTGCCGTCCGGGTTCATCAGCTCGCAGATCACCGCCGCCGGCTTGAGGCCCGCCATGGTGACGAACTCGATGGAGGCTTCCGTGTGGCCGCGCCGGGCCTTGACGCCGCCCGGATGAGCTTGCAGCGGAAAGACATGACCGGGCCGGGCCAGATCGTCCGGCTGGGAGGCGGGATCGATCGCGGTGCGGATCGTCTCCACCCGGTCGGCCGCCGACACGCCCGTGGTGATGTTGTCATGGGCGTCGATGGACACGGTGAAGGCCGTGCTCATGAACGCCGTGTTTTCCGACACCATCTGCGGCAGGTCGAGCGCGCGCAGGCGTTCCTCCGGCAAGGACAGACAGACGATGCCCGTGCCTTCCCGGATCAGAAGCGCCATCTGCTCGACCGTGACGGTCTCGGCGGCGTAGATGAGATCGCCTTCGTTTTCCCGGTCCTCGTCATCGACGACGATAATGCCCTGCCCTTCGCGGAGCGCGGCAATGGCCTTTTCGACACGCTCCGTGGGCGTCCCGAAATCCTTGAGGCCGGTCGGTTTGGTGAGTGTGGTCTGATTCATAGTTTCACTCCGTTAAAACGGCGAACCAGAATCAGGGCGTCTTGGAGATTATCCGGGTCCACGGGCTTCACGCCCGCTGACACGGATACGTCCACAAGCGCACGGGCGTACCCGCACGGCCTGCTGAACAACTTATCCTCTCCCATCCGGACTGTTACCGTCGGCTCCGGCCTCTCACCGGATCTGCTGACCCCGCCCCCGGTATCGGGAGCGGGCGCTCGCGGGCTCTTCTCCCCTCTGTTACGAGGATCGAAATACCGCCGGTCGGGATTTTCACCCTGCCCTGAGAACAAGCGCCTTCTATCACCGCGCACTGTGCACGGTCTCAAAACGCTACGCTTCTCTTCTCACGATGACAAGTGGTCAGAACCGCGCCGGGCGGACGCGATGCCTCACCCGGTGGCGGAACGGCGGGGGATCAGCAGCGCGGACAGCCCGATCAGCGCGCTGGCAAGGCCCAGCATGATGGCGCCGATGAAGGGCCCCAGTTTCGCGGCGATCATCGCCGCATCGGCCAGGACAGCGGCTGAGATCAGCAGCAAGATCCAACGCGAGAGGCCCGACGGGCTGAGGATCGCCAGGACCGCGACAACCGCGAAGACGGCCCAGTGGGCACTCGGCATGATCCAGAGCGGGTCCGACACGGCCCGCAGAAAAGCGGACTCGATCCCGGCGGCGGCTTGCTCCCGCGCGAAAGGCAGGGCGGAGAGATGATAGCCCGCGCCCAGGAGCAGAATGACGCTTCCGGCCCAGGCCGGCGCTTTGCGAAGCCAGCTCATGCGGGCCATAGCGCGATCCTTCCGCGACAACACGTCTTCAGGAAAAGCATGACTGCAGTGCCAACCAGGAAAGCCGTCCAAACAAAATAGTCCTCGCTGATGAGCGCGAAGAACCACATGAGGTCTTCCGCTGGCTGAAAGTCAGCACGGATAAATTGCCATTGGGCCAGCCCGAACTGAATTGAAATGACCGCCAGCGCGCAAGTGAGGCATAGGCCGAACGCCAGATAACGCCCTGCGAACAAGGCAAGCGCCGCGCCCGCATAAAGGAGGGCCGCGCCCGACAGGGTTGCCCAGATCCAATCGGGCAGCGCCAGACTGACCGCGCTGCCGTCCTTGAGGGACAGGATGACGATGAGGTAAACCTTTGCCACCGCCCAGGCCAGAACGTTGAAAGCCAGCAGCCATCTGATCAAAGGTTCGAATTTCCGCATGCGCAAAGTCTCCCATCCTATTGCGGCAAGGCAGCCCAGCGCGAAATCGAGCGCTTCCCAATCGGAGCCGATCCGGTCCAACTCCGCCGCCATAGCTTGCGTCCATAACTGCCGCTCGGGGCAGGCGATCGTCTGGGTCCGCCCGATCATGGCGCGTGCGATGGACCGTATGACTGTTCGCTTCATGAGGCCGCTCCGTCCGTAGCCAGAGCACCGGGCGCGGCGGCTCCCCCGGCGGCCAGCGCGTGGGCAAGCGCCTTGCCCGAGGCCGATAGTCTGTACACGTGGCGGGGCGGCCGTCCGGGCTGTTCGGACTCCTGCCATTCGGACTCCAGATAGCCCTGATCGCTCAGCCGCATGAGGATGGGATAGAGCGTGCCGGACTTCAGCCCCGTCCGTTTGCACAGATCGTAGCCGTACCAGCCCTTGTCCGGCGCTTCGGACAGGATGCGCAACACCTGCCTGGTCTGTTTTGAGGGGGTCCGCTGCCGGGTCATGGCTTTAATCTACATATGTAGACTTATCCGTCAAGCCCAGAGCGATGGATGGATCGAGGGACCGGACCCCCGTGCCCGGCCGTTTGCTCTAGGATGCGGGGAGAACGGCTCACCCCCCAAGGAAAGGACCGGCGGATGGAAATGGAGACATGGCGCGATGTCCTGGGCGCTCTGCCCTTCGGCCTGATCGCGGTCGCCTGTTTCGCGATTGTCGCGCTGATCATCGTGGTGCGGATCACGGCGCCGCGCAGCATCCAGTCCCAGTCTCAATCCGGCGGCGCGGGTTTCTGGATCTGGGTGCAGCGGCTCTCGGCACTTCTGGGGATTGCCGCCTCGGGCCTGCAGATCGCCGACTGGCTGCTCCGGCCCGGCGGCGGTTAGAGGCTTTTTTAAAAGAGCCTGGCCAGCCAATAGTGTCTCAGAACGTCACGCGATTGGAGAACGGGAAGCGGCAGGTCTGCACCTCGTCGGAATAGCGCCGGTAGACGCGCACCCGCTCGCCGAAAAAGCGCAGTGCCTTGTCTTCCCGGATCAAGGCGGCACTCTCCAGCGCCGTGGTGGTGCGGCAATCGGCCTCCAGCCGGTTATCCTCGAAACAGACCATGACATCCACCTCCCGCCCGCAACTGTTGCGCACGGTGACGGAAAAGACGGTCTCGCCGTCCGCATTGGTGCGGTCTTCCTGGGAGACGATCTGCACGCAGGCCTGGGGTTCGTCGCTGCACGCCGCCTGGGGCTCGCCATTGCAGGCCGCCAGAAACCCCAGCCCCATTGCAGCCAGGGCCCGCAATCCATATGTCCTAACCTTAATGTCTCCGTAAGCCATGATGCCCATGGTCCTTTCCCGCTCCGCTGGCGCGCGATGAACTTTTTGCGACCCGTCGTGTTGACAGCCTTCACCTGCCTTCTTATTTACGCGTCGAGAGGGAGTTAGCACTCTCCTCACGTGGCTGCTAACGGCAGCCGCGTCTCGTGTGACACACAAGACAAGTCTGACCTTACCAAGGAGACGTCGGTATGAAATTCCGTCCTCTACATGATCGGGTGCTCGTGCGCCGGGTTGAAGAAGACAGCAAAACCCCCGGTGGCATCATCATCCCTGACACTGCTCAGGAAAAGCCTCAAGAAGGCGAAGTCCTGGCGGTCGGCCAAGGCATCAAGAAAGACGACGGCACGGTCCTGCCTCTCGATGTGGAAGAAGGCGACCGCATTCTGTTCGGCAAATGGGCCGGCACGGAAGTGAAGATCGATGGCGAAGACCTGATGATCCTCAAGGAATCCGACATTCTCGGTGTGATCGAAGGCCGCAAGGCCGGCAAGAAAAAAGCCGCCTGATTATAAGGATCAGGGCGGCTTTTTCTCTGTCCGCCCCTCCTCTTCGACACCCGAAATCACTAAAGGAGCGAACCAGCTATGAGTGCTAAGGAAGTCAAGTTTTCGACGGAAGCGCGCAACCGCATGCTGCGCGGCGTCGACATTCTGGCCGACGCGGTGAAAGTCACCCTCGGTCCCAAAGGCCGCAACGTGGTCATCGAGAAGTCTTTCGGCGCCCCGCGCACCACGAAAGACGGCGTGACGGTCGCCAAGGAAATCGAACTGGCTGACAAGTTCGAGAATATGGGCGCCCAGATGGTCCGCGAAGTGGCGTCCAAGACCAACGACGCCGCCGGCGACGGCACCACCACCGCCACCGTTCTGGCCCAGGCCATCGTGCGCGAAGGCGCCAAGGCCGTGGCCGCCGGCATGAACCCGATGGACCTGA
>CAZTCJ010000077.1:0-17057 GCA_964612085.1 uncultured Alphaproteobacteria bacterium | reverse complement strand
CCCATGGTCTTTGTCGGCAAGGGCGTCTGCTTCGACGCGGGCGGCGAGTCGATCAAGCCCGCGGGCGGCATGGAGGACATGAAAGGCGATATGGGCGGCGCGGCGGCCGTCACCGGCCTGATGCACGCGCTCGCGGCGCGCAACGCCAAGGTCAATGTCATCGGCATTGTCGGCCTGGTGGAAAACATGGTGGACTCAAGCGCCATGCGTCCCGGCGATATCCTCACCTCCATGTCCGGCCAGACCATCGAGGTGGTCAATACGGATGCGGAAGGCCGTCTCGTGCTCGCCGATGCTCTATGGTATGCGCAGGACCGCTTCAATCCGCGCTTCATGATCGATCTGGCGACGCTCACCGGCGCCATTGTCAATACCTTCGGCAATGAATATGCCGGGCTGTTCTCCGACGACAATACGATTGCGGAGCAATTGTTCCGGGCGGGGATGGCCTCGGGCGAAAAGGTCTGGCGCCAGCCCATGGGCGAGGCCTATGACAAGCTGCTCGACTCCCAGTTCGCCGATATGAAAAACACAGGACCCCGGCCCGGCGGGTCGATCACGGCGGCCCATTTCCTCAAGCGCTATACCAATGGTGTGCCTTGGGCGCATATTGATATCGCCAGCACGGCCTGGAGTTCAAAGGCGAGCGATACCTCGCCTGCCTGGGCCACGGGCTTCGGCGTGCGCCTGCTCGACCGTTTCCTGGCGGACAATTACGAATAGTTGCGGGAGAAGGGGTTTGTCGGAGATCTGGTTCTATCATCTGGAACGCACGCCCCTTGACCGGGTCCTGCCCGATCTTCTGACCAAGACCCTGGACCGGGGCTGGCGGGCGATCGTGCGTGCCGGGTCCGCGGAACGGGTCCAGGCGCTCGACAGCCATCTTTGGACGTATCAGGACGAGTCCTTTCTGCCCCATGGCACGGCCGCGCAGGGCCAGGCGGCCCATCAGCCCGTGCTGCTGACCACCGGCGAGGAGAATCCCAACGGGGCCCAGGCATTGTTTCTGGTGGACGGGGCGGATTTTCCCGAATTGGAGACCGGCGCCTTCGAGGCGTTCGAACGCTGCATCCTGCTGTTCGACGGCACGGACCAGGAGGCGCTCGCCTCCGCCCGCGCGGCCTGGAAACAGGCCAAGGATCATGATCTGGAGACGTCCTATTGGCAGCAGACGCCTCAAGGCCGCTGGGAGAAAAAAGCCTAAACCGCTTGCTGCGCCAGCCACACTGTATGCTGTCCGCAGGCGGGATCCTCGATCACATGGCGCAGGACGCGGAATCCGTGCCGGTCCAGCAGATCCTGATAGCTGTCCGTGGACAGGCTGGCGTGAAAAAGCGGCTCCCCCTGCAGATCGCCCCAGACCTCGCCCGCCTTCGGGCCCGCCGTGAAGAGCAGGCAGCCGCCCGGCTTGATGTGATCCCGGAAGATGGGAAACATCGTTTGCTGATCGTCCTGCGGCAGATGAAAGAAACTGTCCCAGGCCAGAATGGCGTCGAAGCGGCGGTCCAGGCGCAAGTTCCTCATATCCGAGACGATCCAGGTCTCGTTTGGAAACCGGGATTGGGCCATGCGGATCATGGCGGGGGCGGCGTCCACGCCGGTGACGCGATGACCGCGCTCGATAAAGAATTGGGCCATGGGTTCGGCCCCGCCGCAGCCCAGATCGAGAACATGGCCATTCTCCGTTGGCAGACGGCTGAGAACTGCGTCCAGATAAGGCCGCTCGAAACCTGAACGCCCGCGCGCCTCGTCATAGGCATGCGCTGCCTTGTCGTAAAGTGCCGTAACCAGATCCATCGCTGCGGCTCCTCTTTACAGATCTTGCGCTTCGGCCTCGGCGCTTTCATAGGCCTCCAGGGCGGCGAGCCATGCCTCTTCCGCATGCCCTAGATCCTTGCGTAATTGCCCTTCCTGGCGGGCGAGGTCGGCGGCTTTGTCCGGGTCCTTCGTATAAAGATCGGTATCGCCCAGCGCCTGTTCGAGTTTGGCGAGTTTGGCCGTCAGGCTTGCCACTTCTTTTTCCCAGCGCTGGGCGTCTTTTTTGAGCGGCGCCAGTTGCGCCCGCCGTTCGGCCGCTGCCCGGCGCTGATCCTGTTTGTTGGCTTTCAGGGATTTTTCGCCGTCGGCCTTTTCTTTCTTCTTGTCGGACCGTCCGCCCCGGCGCGCGAGCAACCAGTCACGATAGGCGTCGAGGTCCTCTTCATACGGCGTAACGGTCCCATCCGCCACAAGCCATAGGCGATCGACGGTCGCCTCTACCAAGTGCCGGTCATGGCTGATCAGGATTACCGCGCCTTGATAGGCATTGAGCGCCTGGACGAGGCTTTCGCGGCTGTCCACGTCCAGATGGTTGGTGGGCTCGTCGAGAATGAGCAGATGGGGTTTTTCCCAGACCGCCAGATTGAGCATGAGGCGGGCCCGTTCGCCCCCGGACAAAGCGCCGATCTTGGTGTCGGCCTTCTCCACGCCGAACCCGAAGGCGCCGAGCCGCGCGCGCCGCTGGGCTTCCGTCGCATCGGGCAGCAGACGCTCGAACATCTCGTAAGGGCTTTCCCGCTCGTTCAATTCGTCGAGCTGATGCTGGGCGAAATAGCCGACCGTGAGGGTCGGCGAGCGGCGGAAGCGCCCGGCCATCGCTTTAAGACGGGCGGAAATGAGCTTGGCGAAGGTGGACTTGCCGTTGCCGTTCTGGCCCAGAAGCGCGATGCGGTCGTCATTGTCGATGCGCAAGGTCAGGTCCCGGAGGACCGGCTTGTCCGTCTCATAGCCGACAGCAGCGTTCTCCATGGTGATGATCGGCGGGCTCAAAGGCTCCGGATCCGGAAAAGCGAACGGCACCACGCTGTTGTCCACCAGGGCGGCGATGGGCTGCATCTTCTCCAGCATTTTAAGGCGGCTCTGGGCTTGGCGCGCCTTGGAAGCCTTGTAGCGAAAGCGTTCCACGAACGCCTCGATATGGCGGCGCTGGGTTTCCTGTTTCTTCTTCATGGCCATTTGCAGTTCGAGCTGGGCCCGACGCTGGGCTTCGAACTGATCGTATGTGCCCTTGTACAGGGTGAGCCGCCCGCCATCCAGATGCAGGATCGAGCCCACGGCCCGGTTCAAGAGATCGCGGTCGTGGCTGACCAGAAGCACCGTATAGGGATAGGTTTTAAGATAGGTCTCAAGCCAGATTACGCCTTCCAGGTCGAGATAGTTGGTGGGTTCGTCGAGCAACAGCACATCCGGCGCGGCGAAGAGGGCGGCAGCAAGCGCCACGCGCATGCGCCAGCCGCCGGAATATTCCGAGCACGGACGCTGTTGCGCTTCCTCGTCGAAACCGAGGCCCGCCAGGATCGAGGCCGCGCGCGCGGGCGCGTCATGGGCGCCGATATCGGCGAGCCGGGTCTGGATCTCGGCGATCCGGTGCGGGTCGGTGGCGGTTTCCGCTTCGGCCATGAGCGCCGTGCGCTCCAGATCGGCGGCCAGCACCGTGTCGATCAGGCTTGTGGCGCCGCCCGGCGCTTCCTGGGCCACCGATCCAATCCGGGCATTGCGCGGCACCGTGATGGTGCCGGTCTCGGGCCCGATCTCGCCCAGGATCAGACGCAGCAGCGTGGACTTGCCCGCGCCGTTGCGGCCCACGAATCCCACCTTGTGCCCCGCCGGAATGGCGGCGGTGGCGTTGTCGAGGATCAGGCGGCCCTCGATGCGGTAGGTGAGGTCGTTGATATGCAGCATGGGGTGGGCATTTAGCACGGGCCGCGTCATTACGAAACGCCCGCCTTGGCAAGCAGGGGCGAGACGGTTATAAGGCCAGCGCGAATTCATCCTCTTCCACAACACAAACCTATCGGGGGCACATATGGCCATCGAGCGCACGCTGTCGATCATCAAGCCGGACGCCACGGAACGGAACATCACCGGCTGCATCGTCAAGAAATTCGAAGAAAGCGGCCTGCGGGTCGTGGCGCAAAAGCGCATCCGCCTTTCCCAGGAGCAGGCCGAGCGCTTCTATGAAGTGCACAAGGAACGCCCGTTCTATGGCGACCTGGTCTCGTTCATGACCTCCGGCCCGGTGGTCGTGCAGGTTCTCGAAGGCGAAGACGCCATTGCCAAGAACCGCGAAGTGATGGGCGCCACTAATCCGGAAGACGCCGCCGAAGGCACCATCCGCAAGCTCTTCGCCGAGAATATCGAGCGTAACTCCGTGCACGGGTCCGACAGCCCGGAGACGGCGGCGCAGGAAGTGAAGTTCTTCTTCGCGGACGACGAAATCGTCGGCTGACTTTTTTCGTCATTCCGGACGTTACACGAGCTCAAAAACCGAAGGATTTTGATCGGCGAGTGTTAGAGCCGGAATCCAAGAGCATCGGGCACAGTGTTTGCGGCCCTGGACTCCAGATCGCTCAGTTTGCTGACCAAATCATAGATTTGGAACAAGCTGGCGTCTGGAATGACAAGTGAGGATTAAAGAGCAGGCGAGAAAATCTGCTGCGGTCCGGTTTCGATATCGCGGAACCGGACCTTTTTGTTTTCGTAAACGACCCGGCCCTCCGCGATCAGACGCACGCAAAGGGGATAGAGCTTATGCTCCGCCTCCAGAATGCGGGCGGACAGGCTTTCCTCCGTATCCTCAGGCTCGACCGGCACCGCCGCTTGCCCGATGATCGGACCGGCATCCACATCGGGCGTGGTGTAATGCACCGTGGCGCCGGACAGGCGCACGCCTGCCTCCAGAGCCTGCCTGTGGGGCTTGAGCCCCGGAAACAGCGGCAGCAGGGAGGGGTGGATATTGATCACCTTGCCTTCCCAGCGCTCGGAAAATCCCACACTGAAGATCCGCATGAAGCCCGCCAGGCAAACCAGATCGGCGCCGGACTCGAGAATGTATTTTTCCACTTCCGCGTCGAAGGCCTCCCGGCTGTCATAGACCTTATGGTCGAGGCCGATACTGGTGACATTCGCTTCGATACCGAGTTGCAGGCCGGGCGCGTCGGGCCGGCTCGACAGTACCAGGACGATCTCGGCGGGAAAGCCGGGATCCGCGCAAGCCTGCGCCAGGGCACGCAGATTGGAGCCGCGTCCTGAAATCAGAACGGCGAGTTTCAAACGGGTCATAGAGTCTTCCCCTTGCTGACCGTCTTGGCGGTCTTCACTGATCCGAGGCGCGCAGATCGCCGAGTAGGCGCGGCGACCAGTCCGCGAAACCCGGATCGTTCAGCACCGTATCGGCGATATCGCGCGGCACCACCAGCACCATGCCGGTGCCGCAATTGAAGGTGCGGCGCATCTCCGCGTCGGTGATCTTGCCTTCCTCCTGGAGCCAGTCGAAAACGGGCGGGCGCGGATGATTGTTTTGATCCAGGTGAGCCTCAACGGTCTTCGGCAGGACCCGGGGCAGGTTTTCCGGAATACCGCCGCCGGTGATATGGGCCGCCGCCTTGATCCAGCCCGTCTGCATGGCTGTGATCAGGGGACCTGCATAAATGCGCGTGGGCGTCAGCAGGGCCTCGCCCAGGCTCTTGCCGGGCTCGAACGGGGCGGGGGCGTCGTAAGAAAGCCCCAGTTTCTGGACCAGCATGCGCACCAGCGAAAAACCGTTCGAGTGCAGACCGTTCGAGGCAAGGCCGATCAGCGCATCGCCCGCAGCGATGTCGTCGCGGGGCAGCAGCGTGCCCCGTTCGGCAGCCCCCACGGCGAAACCGGCGAGATCGTAATGGCCGTCCGCATACATGCCCGGCATTTCCGCCGTCTCGCCGCCGATCAGCGCACAGCCCGCTTGGCGGCAGCCTTCCGCGATGCCTTCGACCACCTGCGCGGCGACCTCCACCTCCAGATGGCCCGTGGCGAAATAATCGAGGAAAAACAAAGGCTCCGCACCCTGCGTCATCAGGTCGTTGACGCACATGGCCACAAGATCGATGCCGATTGTCTCGTGCCGTCCGCTTTCGATGGCGACTTTGATCTTGGTGCCGACGCCGTCGGTGGAGGAGACCAGGATCGGATCGCTGAAGCCCGCGGCCTTGGGATCGAACAGCGCGCCGAAGCCGCCCAGGCTGGCGTCGCAGCCGGGCCGGGCGGTGGCTTTGGCGAAAGGCGCGATGCGTTTCACAAGGGCGTTGCCCGCGTCGATATCGACGCCGGCACCAGCGTAAGTCAGGCCTTCGTCGGAAGAAGAGGCAGTCATGGGGCCCTCGCGCATCTGGCCGGTGGAACAAAGGCGACGGAATGAGTCGTATTTCATCGTACAATAAAAGAAGAAATCTTGCGGCCTGTACTTTCAAGGGTTGCGGATGAGATTGGGGGTCTTTGATGTCTTTAGAAAAAGCCGCCATTGCGCTGCACCGGTTCGGTCTGGGCGTCAGGCCCGGCGATTTGACGCGCGTGGCGCAAGGGCCGGACGCCTGGCTTCGCGACCAGCTTGAGAGCAAGCCGCCCGAACCTGCGGTGTTCCGGGATCTGCCAGGCGCGGGCCGCCTCGTCGCCGATGTGCCGGACTACCGCGCGACCCGGCGCATGAGTCAGGAAGACAGGCAACGGATTTTCGTGCGCTTCCGCTTTCAGGGGCAGATGATGCACCGCCGCGAGATCGCCCTGCGCCTGGCCCACGGACTGCAGACCAAGGACGGTTTTCACGAGCGGCTGGTGCGCTTCTGGAGCAATCATTTCACCGTCTCGATCCGCAATCCCGATGCCGCCGGATTCGTCGGCGCCTTCGAGCGGGAAGCGATCCGTCCGCATGTCACGGGCCGCTTCGCCGATCTGCTGCTGGCGGCGACGCGCCATCCGGCCATGCAGCTTTATCTGGACAATGCGCAGTCCATCGGGCCGGGCTCCCGTGCAGGTCAATTGATCGACCGGGGACTGAACGAAAATCTCGCCCGCGAGATCCTGGAACTGCATACGCTGGGTGCCGATGGCGGCTATACCCAGGCCGATGTCATCGCGCTCGCCAAGATCCTGACCGGCTGGAGCGTGGCGCGGGGCCAGGACACCGAAACGGGCTTCCGTTATTTCCCCTTCCGTCACGAGCCGGGCGATCATGTGCTCCTTGGCCAGACTTTTCAGGAAACCCGTGATGAGGAACAGGGCGTCCGGGCGCTGACCATGCTGGCGGAGCACGCCTCCACGGCGACATTCGTCTGTACCAAGCTGGCCCGTCATTTCATCGCCGACGATCCACCCGAGGCCAGCGTCAAACGGCTCGAGCGCGCCTTCCGCGACACCAAGGGTGATCTGAAAGCCGTATCCATGGCCCTGGTGGACGATCCGGAACTGTGGAAGGCGGAGCGGCGCAAGTTCCGTCCGCCTGAGGATTTCATGATCGCGGCCCTGCGCGCCACGGCGCCCGCCGACCGGGACCACTGGGCGGTCGCTCTGCTGACCGGCCTGGCCAAAATGGCAGCGGAGGCCGATGCCGATGCTTATGTGGATCAGGTTATCCGTAGCCTGAATCCCAGCCAGGCCATGACGCCCGATGGCGGCGGCGTGGGCCAGGACGATACCGATGGCAACGATCCGGTGATGAGCGCCCGCGCCATGGCCGCGCGCCAATTTGCCGGGCAGCCGGGCGCGCCGCTGCTCGTCAGCCTGCAGCAGATGGGGCAAGTGCCGTTTCAGGCCCCTTCGCCCGAGGGTTGGCCCGACCGGGCGGAAGCCTGGGCCGGTCCAGACGCCGTAGTCGAGCGCGTCGAGTGGTGCCACGCGGTGGCCAACCGCATCGCGCGCGCGGGTGGCGTCAACCCGGCCGATCTGGCGGACGTCGTGTTCGGTCCCGCCATCAGTGACAAGACCCGTTTCGAGATCGCGGGCGCGGCCAGCCCTGCCCAGGGCATCGCGCTGCTGCTCGCCGCACCGGAGATGCAATTCAGATGAGCCTGTCCCGCCGTACCCTGATCAAAAGTGTGGGCGCCGTCTCCGCGGCGTCCCTGCTGTCCGCCCGCGTCACATTCGCGAAAGTGCCGACCGACCGCAGGCTCGTCGTTGTGATCCTGCGCGGCGGGCTCGACGGGCTCGCGGCCGTGGCCCCTTACGGCGACAGCGCCTATGGGTCCGCGCGGGGCCGCATCGCGCTGGGGAGCCCCGGCGCCGCCGATGGCGTGCTGAAGCTCGACGGCCTGTTCGGTCTCCATCCCGCCCTGACCGGTCTGCACGGTCTTTACGGCGCGGGCGAGCTGAGCGTGGTCCATGCCCTGGCGACGCCCTACCGGGACCGCTCTCACTTCGACGGCCAGGACGTGCTGGAAAGCGGCGGCGCGGCGGTGCGCGCCAAGTCCGACGGCTGGCTCAACCGTGCTCTGGCCGGATTTGAGGGGCGTACGGACGGTAAGGCCATCGCGGTCTCCGAGGCCATGCCATTGATCCTGACCGGCGACCGCCCGGCGGGGTCCTGGTATCCCTCGCGCCTGCCGGAGGCGGACGAAGATTACATGAGCCGGGTCACCCGTCTTTATGCGGATCACCCGTTACTCGATGCGGCCCTGCGTCAGGGTATCGAGACCCGGGGCATGGCGGCGGGCGCCATGGATGGCGAGCGGGACGGGGGCGGCGGCGGGCCGTTCGCGCAACTGACCGAACCGGCGGGCACCTTCCTCATCGCCGAGGACGGTCCGCGCATCGCCGTGCTGGAGGCGGGCGGCTGGGATACCCATGCCAATCAGGGGCGTGAGACCGGTCCGCTCGCCAACCGTTTGGGCGCGCTCGACCGGGGGCTAATGGCCTTGAAGGAGACCATGGCGCCGGTCTGGGACAAGACGGCGGTTCTGGTGGTCACCGAATTCGGCCGCACCGTCGCGGTCAACGGCACCTTCGGCACCGATCACGGCACGGGCGGCGCGGCTTTCGTGCTGGGCGGCGGCGTGTCCGGCGGCAAGGTCACGGCCGACTGGCCGGGCCTGCGTCCGCAAGACTTGCGCGAAGGGCGGGATCTGGCGCCCACCACCGATATGCGCAGCCTGTTCAAGGCGGCACTGATCGGCCATCTGGGTCTCGATGCGGCCTTCGTGGAAGCCAAGGTGTTTCCGCAAAGCGGCGGCGCGGCCCCGCTCGATGGTCTTTTCTCCGCCTAGATTTCAGGTCATGTCCTGCCTTTGGCGTCGAGCGCGGTCTCGTGTAGGGTGCGCGCAGTCTGCTCAAGGGAGTGAGTCGCTCATGGGGATCACCCGTTTCGCCATTTGGGGCGTGGCCGCGATGCTGGCCGTCACCCTTTTCGGTCCGGCGCGGGCCAATGTTTTCACCGTGGAAGATGTGGCCGTCGATGCGCGGGCCGCCAGCGCCGCCCAGGCGCGCGAGCTGGCCCAGGCCCTGGGGCGGCGCCAGGCCTTCGAACAGGTCCTGAAGCGCATCACCATGCCGTCGGACTGGATGCGCCTGCCGCAGCCCGACGATCAGACCTTGGCCAAGCTGGGGGCGGGCTTTCAGATCCAGGAAGAACGCAACAGCCAGGAGCGCTATCTGGGGACCATCACCTACAGTTTTTCACCTGAGGGCGTGCGCGATGTGCTGCGCCGCTCCAGCATCGCCTTCAGCGAAAGCCAGGCGCGGCCTGCGGTCGTCCTGCCCGTGCTCGTCGATGGCGGCCAGGCCATTCTGTGGGAACAGCCCAATCCCTGGCTCGCGGCCTGGTCGAAACGCTCCCTGCTCCATGAGCTGGTGCCGGTGGAAGCGCCGCTCGGCGATCTGCGCGACATCGGCGCGATCGACGCCACCCGCGCCCTGGGCGCCCACTGGCCGGATCTGGAACCGCTGGCCCAGCGCTATGGCAGCGGCGATGTGCTCGTCGCCTATGCCCAGATCAGCCGCGACGGTTCCAGCTATGACGCGGGCGCGGGCGCAGCCGCGGGCCAGGACGTGCTCCTGGAAGTGACGGTGACCCGGGTCGATGAAATGACGCGTAAGGACTATGCGATTTCCGCCGTCGGTCCGCTGACCGCGAACCCGGACGGCACGGGCCAGACCGTCTTCGACAAGGCGGTGTCCGATATCATGGCGGCCCTGTCGGAGGACTGGAAGGCACTGACCCTGGTCGATTACAACGCCATGCGCCAGATCGACGCCACCGTCACCGTCGCCTCGCTCCAGGACTGGAGCCAGATCCGCAAGACCATCGACGATATCGCCACCGTCACCGACTGGCGCACCCGGGCGCTGTCGTCGCGCGGCGCGGAGATCCGCGTCGTCTTCGCAGGCTCCGTGGAACAGCTTGCACTCAATCTCGACCAGAAAGGCCTGGCCCTGTCCGGGGAGGCGGGCTACTGGCAGATCAGCCGCAAGGGGTTCACCGTGCCCTCCCTGCAGGACAGTTTCGGACAGCGCCCGCCCGTCGATACGGTGCGGTTGTACGGCTCGGGCTTCGGCGCGGCGCAGGACCAGCCGGATGCCGGGCGGGACGCCCCCCTGTGGTCGGCGGTGCCCGATGAGCGCTGGCGCGACCGTTATGAGCGCGATCAACGGGGTCAGGCCGAGGATGATGGGTATATCGATCCTTACTCGCCCGAAAGCCGGCGCCGGCTGGAGCGGGCCGAAGAGGACGACGGCGGCACCTGAGCGGCCGCATCCGGTCTTCAGCCCATGACAGACAGCCTTTCTCCCCGTCAGATTCCCTTCGATCTGCCCGCGCGCCCCGCGCTTGGACGCGAGGATTTTCTCGTGGCACCGTCCAACGCCGAAGCGGTCGCGCTGATCGACCGCTGGCCCGGTTGGACCACGGCCTGGGCCGTCATCCACGGACCCGAAGGCTCCGGCAAGAGCCATCTGGCGGGCGTCTGGGCCGAGCGGGCCGGGGCCCAACGGCGCGCGCTTGCAACGCTCCGGGCGGAGGATGTGCCCGAGGCGCTGGCCGCCGGGGCGCTGGTGCTGGAGGCGGAGAACGGCCCGCCCTTCGACGAGGCGGCCCTGTTCCATCTGATCAATTTGACGGCCGAAGACGGGGCCCATCTCCTCATCACCGCCCGCTCGGCGCCGTCGGGCTGGCCCGTCGCCCGCGCCGATCTGGGCTCGCGCCTGCGCGCCATGCCCGCAGCGGCCCTGGAGGCGCCCGACGATACGCTGCTGGCCGCCGTGCTCGTGAAACTGTTCCATGACCGTCAGCTCGTGATCGAGCCCCCCGTCATCGACTATTTAACCGCCCGTATGGAACGGTCCTTCGCGGAAGCCGCGCGTCTGGTGGATGCGCTCGACCGGCTGTCGCTCGAGGACAAGCGGCCCATCACCACCCGCCTGGCCGCGCGGGTTCTGGACCGGTCCGCGCGCGCGTGACGATTGCCCGTTCCGGGCAGGCTCCCATGACAGGCAATCACCGCTTACGGTAAGATGCTGGGAAAGCGCCTGTCTCGTTCACCCGCCCCGCGTATCCTTGGAGCCTTTGCCATGACCACAGACGACACATCGCCTGAGCCCGGTATGGCTGTGCCACGCGGCGGGGAGCCGTCAGACAGTCCGTTGGAGCCCGGTCACCGGATCGAGACCGGCGATCCCGCCGCCGCCAACGGCACGCGTCCGCCCGTGCCGCCGATTTCGATCACCTCGCCGGACCGGTTCATCAACCGGGAATTGTCGTGGCTGGCGTTCAACGCACGGGTCATGGAAGAGGCCAGCAACCCCAAGCACCCTCTGCTGGAGCGCCTGCGCTTCCTGTCGATCTCGGCCTCCAATCTCGATGAATTCTACATGGTGCGCGTCGCCGGCCTGATCGAACAGAACAAATCGGGCATCTCGCTCGTCAGCCAGGACGGTCTGACGCCGTCGCAACAGCTTGAAAGCGTTCATCAGCGCGCGGAAACGCTCATTCATCAGCAGCAGGACCTTTGGACGATGCTGCGCGAGGATTTGCGGCGCAACGGCATCTCCGTCCTCAAGCCCCATGAGCTGACGCCGGAGGAGCGGGCCTGGATCGAAACCTATTTCATGGAACAGGTGTTTCCGGTCCTGACGCCGCTCGCCACCGGCGCGACGCATCCGTTCCCGTTCATTCCCAATCGGGGGTTCGCCCTTGCCCTGCAACTGCGCCGCCTGTCCGATGGCCGGCCCATGAACGGGATCCTGCCGATCCCGAGCCAGCTCGAACGGTTCATCCGGTTGCCGAATATCGGCATTCAGACCAGCCAGTGGGGCGAGATCCGCTTCCTGTCGCTTGAGAATCTGATGGCGGAGTTCCTGCATATTCTGTTCGCGGGCTATGAAGTCATCAGCATGGGCGCTTTCCGGATCCTGCGCGACAGCGATATCGAAGTGGACGAAGACGCCGAGGATCTGGTGCGCGTTTTCGAAACGCTGCTGCGCAGACGCCGCCGTGGCGAGGTCATTCATGTCAAGATGAACATGGCCATGCCGGTGGAACTGCGCAAGATTATCATGGATGATCTCCATGCGTCCGATATTCAGCCTGTGCTGATCGACGGCGTTGTGGGCCTGACGGAAGTCTCCCAACTGATTGTCGATGACCGGCCGGATTTGAAATTCGAGCCGTTCAATATCCGCTTTCCCGAGCGGGTGCGCGAGCAGAACGGCGATTGCTTCGCGGCGATCCGGCAGAAGGATTTCATCGTTCATCACCCGTATGAATCCTTCGATGTGGTGGTGCAGTTCCTGCGTCAGGCGGCATCCGATCCCGATGTGGTGGCGATCAAGCAGACGCTGTACCGCACCTCGGCGGACTCGCCCATCATCAACGCCCTGATCGCGGCGGCGGAAGCGGGCATCTCGGTGACCGCGCTTGTCGAACTCAAAGCGCGGTTCGACGAGGAACAGAACCTCAAATGGGCGCGGGACCTGGAACGCGCGGGCGCGCAAGTGGTCTACGGCTTTATCGAGATGAAGACCCACGCCAAGATGAGCCTGGTGGTGCGGCGGGAAAACAACAAGCTCGTCTCCTATGTTCATTACGGCACGGGCAATTATCATCCGTATACGGCTAAGGTTTATACAGACCTGTCCCTGTTCAGCGCCGACAAGGCGCTCGGTCAGGATGCCGCCAGGGCGTTCAACTTCGTCACCGGCTTTACCGAAATGCGGGGCCTGCAGAAGATCGCCTTGTCGCCCAAGGGGCTGCGGGCGCGCGTTCTTCAGCATATCGACGATGAAATTGCCCATGTGAAGGCGGGCAGACGCGGCCAGATCTGGGCCAAGCTCAATTCGCTGGTCGATCCCATCGTGATCGACGCGCTTTACCGCGCCAGCCAGGCCGGTGTCATGATCGATCTGGTGGTGCGCGGCATCTGCTGTCTGCGCCCTGGCGTGCCGGGCCTGTCGGAAAACATACGGGTCAAGAGCATCGTCGGGCGCTTCCTGGAGCATTCCCGCATTGTATGCTTCGGCAATGGTTATGGCCTGCCCGCACAGCAGGCTCTTGTTTACATTTCTTCGGCTGACTGGATGCCGCGCAATCTGGACCGGCGCGTGGAGACCTTGATCCCCATCGAGAATCCGACGGTTCATCAACAGGTGCTCGATCAGATCATGGTGGCCAATCTCAAGGATAATGAGCAGAGCTGGCTGTTGCAGCCCGATGGCCAGTATCGCCGTGTGGTGCGGCGGGCCGATCAGGAAGCGTTCAGCGCGCATAACTATTTCATGCAAAATCCGAGTTTGTCGGGGCGGGGCAAAGCGATCGAGACGGACCGTCCGCCGGAAGTGGAAATTGGGGACAGGTCGTGACATTCGGACTGGGCAGAAGAGGGCGGCGGCCGGCCTCCGGCAAGCCTTACGGCGTGATCGATATCGGATCGAATTCGCTGCGCCTCGTGATTGTCGAGGAGCTGACACGCAGCCCGACCCAGGTTTACAACGAAAAGATCGAATGCGCCCTGGCGCGCGATATGGTGCAGACGGGCCATCTCAATGCCGAAGGCGTGGCGCGCGCGCTGATCACGCTCGAGCGCTTCCGCATCATCGCCGAACATTATGAAACCGAGCATCTGGACGTGGTGGCGACCGCCGCCGTCCGCGATGCCTCGGATCGGGAGGTTTTTCTCACCCAGGCCCGGGACAGGATCGCCCAACCCATCCGCATTCTGTCGGAGTCGGAGGAAGGCGAAGGCGCGGCTCTGGGCGTTTTGTCGGATTCGCCCATGGCCCGTGGGATCGTGGGGGACCTGGGCGGCGGCAGTCTGGAACTCGTCCGTGTGGGCGACGGCGCCATATCCAACAAGGTCAGCCGCAGACTGGGTGTGCTCCGTCTCGTGAGCATGTTCGGCGACGATACCGATGCCATCGAGGCCCATGTGCGGACCGTCCTGCAGGAGGAGGCCTGGCTTGCGGAATGCGCCGGGCAGTCCTTTTACACGGTCGGCAGCAGTTGGCGGAATTTCGCGCGCATCCGGGTGGCGGAGACCGACTATCCGCTGCGCCTGCTGCAGGGCTATGCCATGGAGGCCGAGGAGGTCTTCGACGTGGCCAGCCGTTTGACGGGGCCCGAGCGTCACATGCTCAAGGACAGGCTCGTCGAGATCGAGGAAAAAGTGCCCATGCGGCGCTTCGACTACATGGTGCAGGCGGCCACGGTCCTGAAGACATTGATGGCCCTGTCCGGCGCGGCGCGGGTGGTGGTGTCGGCAGCGGGTCTCAGGGAAGGCCTGATCTACGGCCAGGTCCCCGCCGATGTGCAGCGCCGCGATCCGCTGGTCGATACCGCGACCCGCATGGCCGGGCGCATGGCGCGCGCCATCATCGACGATGAAAAGCTGGCGGACTGGATCGAACCTCTGTTCGCGGACCGAAGCACCGTGCCGGATGCCGGGCGGGCGGCGCATCTGCGCCGGGTCGCGGCCATTCTGGGCGATATCGGCTGGCGCGTGCATCCCGACTACCGGGCTCGGGAGTCCGGCTCCCTGGTCCTGCGCGCCGGCTTGCCGAGCCTGAGCCATGGCGAGCGGGCCTATCTGGCGCTCGCTTTGTGGTACCGCTATACGCGGTCGACCCCGGAAGGTCAGCTTGCGGAGGTTCAGGATCTCTTGCCCAAGAGCCGCCTCGATGAAGCCAAGCAGTTGGGCATGGCCTTGCGTCTCGCGCTGGAGCTGACCGGCGGCGCGCCCGGTCTTCTGTCCTATTGCCGGTTGACGGTGGAGGGGCCGGTCTTGCGGTTGAGCCTGCGCGACGGCGCCCACAGCCTCGTCACCGACAGCATCTCGAAACGGATCTACCGTCTCGCGCGCGCCATGGGCCGGCGCTACGAGATCGTCAAGGAGTGACCGTCACGACCCGAGATTTGTCGGCACCAGGACGACCGACTTGCCGTCCGTCGCCAGCGCCAGGCGGCCGTTTTTCAGGTCGATGGCCGACGCGCCGAACAGGTCCCGCCGCCAGCCGGTGAGGGCGCGCACATCGGCGTTGTCGTCGGCGGCGATCTTTTCCAGATCGGCGGAGGTGGCGATCAGCTTCGGCGCCACGCCTTCGTCCTCGCAGACCTTCTTCAAAAGCACGCGCAACAGTTCCATGATCGGGCCCGTGCCCGGCGGCGGCGGCGCCGGTTTCTTGAAGCTCGGCAGATCGTCGCCATCGACGGCCTGGCCCTTGGCCACCGCTTCGATCAGCGCGCGCGCCGTGGCGGAATTGCCGAAGCCGCGTGGCACGCCCCGGAGCCGGTCGATATCGCTCTTGTCCTTCGGCGCATGGGCCGCGATTTCCAGCAGCGCGTCATCCTTGATGATGCGGTTGCGCGGCACGTCGCGGGATTGGGCCTCACTCTCGCGCCAGGCCGCCACCGCCCGCAGCACGCCCAGAAAGCGCCGGCTGGTGTTGCGGAATTTGAGCCGCCGCCAGGCGTCTTCCGGGTGGAGCGTGTAGAGATCGGGATTTTCCAATTCGGCGATTTCTTCCGCCACCCAGCCGAGCCGTCCGCTCTCTTCGAGTTTGCCCAGGAGATGCGGATAGATCTCGCGCAAATGGGTCACGTCGGCGAGCGCATAGGTGAGCTGTTTTTCGGTCAGCGGCCGCCGGCTCCAGTCGGTGAAGCGGGAACTCTTGTCAATGCTGCGCCCGAGCACGGTCTTGACCAGGGTCTCATAGCCGACGGACTCGCCGAAGCCGCAGACCATGGCCGCGATCTGGGTGTCGTAGACGGGTTTGGGCAGCACGCCCAGCCGGTGCACGAACAGCTCCATATCTTGGCGGGCGGCGTGGAAGACCTTGATCAGATCCGGGTTCCGCAACAGCGCCACCAGCGGTTCGAGCTTGAACTGCTCGCCGTCTTGCAGGCCGGGCGCAAGCGGGTCGATGATCGCCTCGACGGTCGGGGTCGCCACCTGGATCAGGCACAGCTTGGGCCAGTAGGTGGTGTCCCGCAGGAATTCCGTGTCGATGACGAGGAAGGGGCCGTCCGCCAGTTCTCTGCACAGAGCTTCCAGCCCGGATGAATCAGTCACAACGCGCATCATCGCAGACCTATAGCCCAAGGCGTGCGCAGGCGCTATAGATCCTTGCGACGAAAAGAGGCCGCAGCCTTGACAAAAAAGGCTGATCCGTGCGCCTTACCATCCTTTCGAGAGCAAAACGCGCGACCGGCGCGGTTCACGGCAATTGGGATTTGACGAGCATGCACGATTACCGCACGCACACCTGCGAGGCGCTCCGCAAGGAGCATGTGGGCCAGACGGTCCGCCTGTCGGGCTGGGTTCACCGCAAGCGCGACCATGGCGGGCTTTTGTTCATCGACCTGCGCGACCATTACGGCCTGACCCAATGCGTGATCGAGCCCGATAATCCCATCTTCGCCGAGGTCGAGCGCATCCGCAGTGAAAGCGTAATTACGGTGACGGGCCCGGTGGTGGCGCGCACGGAGGATACGGTGAACACCGATCTGCCCACCGGCGATATCGAAGTGCGGATTGAAGCGTTTACGCTCCAGTCGGCGGCCGACGAGTTGCCGCTGCCGGTGTTCGGCGATCTCGACTATCCGGAAGACACCCGGCTGCGCTACCGCTATCTGGATCTGCGCCGGGAGCGCATGCACAAGAACATTCTGCTGCGTTCAAAGATCATTACATCGATCCGCCAGCGGATGGTCGGCCAGGGCTTCGTTGAGTATCAGACGCCGATCCTGACCGCCTCGAGCCCGGAAGGCGCGCGCGACTTCCTGGTGC
>CAZTCJ010000076.1:0-17263 GCA_964612085.1 uncultured Alphaproteobacteria bacterium | reverse complement strand
TCCACCGGATCGATGTGCCAGTGCTTTGCACCGTCGGTTCGAATGGTAGCGGAGGAGGGACTTGAACCCCCGACACGCGGATTATGATTCCGCTGCTCTAACCACCTGAGCTACTCCGCCAAACCGAATCCGGCCCTGGGAAGGCCGTTTCGAACCCGTGTCTATAGGCAAGAACGGGGAGGTGCGCAAGAGCCAGCGCGCGTCCTCCACGCCCCCGCGCGCAAGAGGCCCGAACGGACCTCAAACCCTCACTGAAAGCCGACGTCTCGCCGCAAGGACCGCGCAGGATGAAGCCCACCGCGCTGCTCGGGCCCGGTTCCAACCGCCGGCCGCCCTCCTGTCGCGAACATCATGAATCTCATTCTTCAAACAGGTGCACTCTAGCTTGTGAGTCCGGCCCTGGCCATCGGCCGCAACAGGGGAAGGGCTTGACTTTGTTCTTCTTTTGTTCCAACTTTCACCGCCCGACCGGAAGGAAAGCCCATGCGCCGCCCTACGCAGATCGAGCGTCTTTATATTGATTTCGACAGCTTCTTCGCCAGCGCCGAGCAGCAATTGCGCCCTGAATTGCGCGGGCGGCCGGTCGGCGTGGTGCCGATCGTCTCGGCCCACACCTGCGTCATCGCCGCCAGCCGGGAGGCGAAACGTTTCGGTGTGAAGACGGGCACTTCGGTCGCCGACGCCAAACGCCTGTGCCCGGACATTGCCTTCACCCATGCCCGCCATGACGTGTATGTGGCCGTCCATAAAGCCATCAAACGGGAAGTGCACCGGCACGCGCCGATCGATGGGGTCTGCTCCATCGACGAGGTGACCTGCGGCCTGATCGGACGGGAACGGACGGATCCGGAAGGCCTGGCGCAGCGGATCAAGGCCGGTCTCGCGGACGCCATCGGCCCGCATGTGACCTGCTCCATCGGCTTCGCGCCCAACCAGCTTCTGGCCAAGACCGCCGCCGAGATGGACAAGCCCGACGGTCTCGTCATTCTCCATCCGGAGGATCTGCCGGGCCGCCTGCTCGACCTGCCGTTGAAGGACATTCCCGGCATCGCGAAAGGTATTTCCGAGCGTCTGGCGGCGGCCGGTGTGAGCGATATGGCGGCCCTTTGGGCGCTGCCGCCCAAACAGGCCCGGGCCATCTGGAACAGCGTGGAGGGCGAGCGCTTCTGGTACGCGCTCCATGGCTACGCGGTGGGCCGGGATGACACGGAACGGCGCATGTTCGGCCATGGCCGGGTGCTCCCGTTCGGCTGGCGCACACCGGACAAGGCCAAACATTGCGCCCGCCTGCTGACGATCAAGGCGGCCCGGCGGCTGCGGCGCGAAGGCTTCGAGGCCACCGCCTTCAGCCTGTCCTTGCGCTATGCGGACCGGCCCCGCCACAGCCTGGAGCACCGGTTCGCCGCCGCCTCGGACGATCATACATTCTTGCGCGCCCTGTCCCGGCTCTGGACCCAGGCATTCGGACAAACGGCGCAGCACCAGGAAGCGGTCCGTATCAAGAATATCGCGGTGATGATCCATGGCCTGTCCGCCCCTTCCGGGCGGCAGTTCGACCTTTTCGAGCATACCGCCGCGCCCGAAGAACGGCGCGCCCAGGCCCGCTGGCAGCAGGCCTCCGCCGTCATGGATGCCCTGGCGGCCAGACACGGCGCCAAGGCCGTCAGCCTCGGCCCCTGGGTCGAGCCGCCCGGCGGTTATGCGGGCGCCAAGATCGCGTTCGGCCGGGTTCCCAGCTTCGCGGATTTCGATCTGAAAACGGAAGAAGTGCGGACAATCGAGACGGCCCTCGACGAGGCCAAGACCGTGTCACGGGAGCTGACCTATGTCCCGGAAGAAGTGGAGGCGAACGTTTAAAGGCCCGGTCAATCGTGATCCTGGGGAGTGAGACCGAAAGCCTCCAGCACGTCATCGCCTACCCGGACCGGCTTGCCGGTCTCCCGCCTGATCATCACCCAGGTCGTCAGCGCCTTGACCGAGCCTTTCACCGAGCCGGATTTGCGAATATCCGTATAACGATCGAAACGCGGGCCGGAGCGGCGCCCGAGCCAGGTGCGCAGCTCAACCTGTTCGCCCGGCAACACGGGCTCCCGGTAATCGATCTCATGGCGCAGGCAGATCCAGACATGATCGCGGGCCATGGCCTCGGGCGCCACCGTGAACCAATGGGCCGTGGCGATCTCCTGAAGCCATTGCACATAAACCGCGTTGTTCACATGGCCAAGCTCGTCGCACTCCTCCGGACGCGCCACTCGCGCCCGTGCGAAAGCCGTCTCGAAGGACGATGCGCCGAGACCGCTCCCGCCCATGCCCGCGTCCCCGGTCAAGGAGCAAAGCTGGAGCGGGCCTGCACACCCCAGCGGCCATCGATACGCGTCACCACATAAAGAGATTTGTACGTGGCCAGCAGGCTGCCATCGGCCCGGTAGCGGGCGAATTCCGTCGCCACATGCACTTTGTCCGGACCCGCCTGAACGATGTCGCGGGACAGCCAGGCGCTGTGGTGCCAGCCGGACGGGATCAGGCTGCGCTCATAAAGATCCCGCGGATAGGCCGCAGCCGTCTCCATCACGGATACGGTACCGCTCGCGATCCGCACATGGGGGAAATGATAGGTCTCAAGATGAGCGTCATTGTCCTGGGCGTTGAAGGTCTCCATGAACCGGTCGAGCACCGCCATGACCGCCGCATCCCGGTCCAGATCGGCATGATCCTCCGCCTGGACACCGGTCGAGGCAACCGCGACAGCGATCCAGACAATCAACCCCGTCAAACCGTGGCGCATGCTCATGACGATCCCTCCTGTTTGCGAAAGCGGGTTCCCGGCGCGGGCGGGGGTTCCGGCGGCCCGGCGAAACACTGGGCCATGGACATCCACCGCGTGGCCGTCTCGCCGGTAACGGACAGGGTGGTATCGGCGATGTTGCGTACCTGGGTGACCACCTGGCAAAACTCCACCGCGCTGCCTTCGACGCGATTATCCGCCTGCGGCTCGTTCCATTCCCAGACGGTACCGGACGGCGCCGTCAGCCGCACATAAGGCACATTGGATGGTATATCGAGGCCGCGCACCATGAAGGTCCAGCCGAAGGTGTTCATACCCAAATGGGCGATGTTCCGGATACGGTCCGTATTCACACGCTCGACACCCAGCGTATCGTAGACTTCCTGCCCATGGGCCCAGGTCTCCATCAGGCGCGCCGTAATGCTGGAGCGCACGCTCATATCGGGCCCCGCCCACTTGACCCGCGCTTTGGGATTGGCTTGCGCGAAATGCCCGGACATCTCCAGATAGAACGCCCGCCAGGCGTCCAGCAAGGCGCGGCCCGACAAATTCATCTCCGCCGCCCAGGCATTCTCGACCTGACGCATGGTCTTGCCTTGCTCCATTTGCGCGGAGAGATCCCCGTACAGAATATCGAACGCCCCTTCGTTCCGCAAAGACAGATCGGCCGCCCTGTTCCAGAAATGCAAATGAACCAGCACGTCGTCGATGGTCCACCCCTTGAACTGGGTGGCCTTGCCGAACACATCATCCGTATGCGGCTCGAGCAGCCCATACAGGGCTTCGCTCTCGTCGCGGAAATCGATGGCCTGCTCCAGCATGATGTCCTCTCACAGCATGAATGCGTTTATTTCGACCCGAGATATCCGCACAACCGGTCATAGCCGGCAAGGAAATCTTCCATGAACTCGACCATGACACTGCGGACCGATTGCTGGCTCGACATCAAGCCGACCCCTTGGCCCACCCAATAGGTCGCCAATTCCTTGGCCCCTTCATGGCCGCCATCGGCAAGCTTGTCGATCTTGGCCAAGGCCGGTTCGCTGACCATGGACTGCAAGGGCATGGGCAAGGAGCCGGGACTCTCGGGCGCCTCCCAGGCATCGGTCCAGGGCGAGCGCAGTTGCCGGGAAAACTTCCCCGTACGGCTTTTCGAGCGCACCGTGTCGGCGGAACTGGCGTCCACCATCTTGTCCTTCACCGCAGGCAGCGTCTCGGCTTCCGCCGTGGTCAGCCACATGGATGCCGTCCAGGCGCCGGCGGCGCCCATGGTCATGCATGCCGCCATCTGCCGCCCCGTGACGATACCGCCCGCCGCCAGGATCGGAACATTCCCATACGGCTGAATGGCTTCGAAAACCTCCGGAATGAGCACAAGCGTCGATACGCTGCCGCAATGGCCGCCACCTTCCGTCCCCGACACAACCAGGACATCGACGCCCGCCTGAACCTGCCGGATGGCGTGTTCCTTGGCACCGACAAGCGCGCCGACCTTCACGCCTTGCGCCTTGCCCCTGTCGAGCATCGGCTTGGGCGGCACGCCGAGCGCATTGACGATCAGTTTGATGGGATAGGAAAAGGCGACATCGAGCAGCCGCTCCACGCCATCCGACTGGATATTCTGGCCGAACTGCGCATAACCGAGGCGCGCCTCATCCGTCAGATCACTCGCATCGATACCGTATTGCGCCAGAATTTGCGCCGCATATTTCTTATGCTGATCCGGGATCATGGCAATAATCTGCTCCGCACTCGGTGTATTATCATCCAAAGCGGATTTCGCCGGTACCAGCAGATCGACGCCATAAGGCTTGCCGTCGATATTCTCATCGATCCATTTCAACTCCGTATCGAGAGCATCCGGCGTCATGGCACCTGCGCCAAACACGCCCATGCCGCCGGCCTTTGACACTTCCACGACCACATTGCGGCAGTGGCTGAACGCCAGAAGCGGAAAGTCTATGCCAAACATCTCACAAATCGGCGAGTGCATCTTTTCCTCCACGGTATGGTTTGCGATCATTCAGTCACGGGATCGTCGATTTCCAGGAGCACGTCATCCGCCGCGACTTGGGCATCCGGTTTCGCATGAACGGCCGACACCATACCGCCGACGGGCGCGAGAATCTCATGCTGCATTTTCATGGCCTCAAGAACGGCGAGCCGCTCGCCCTCGGCAACCTCCTGCCCCGCCGAAACGAAAACATCCAACACCCTGCCATGCATGGGCGCCGTAATGCGCCCGCTTCTCGCCGCATCTTCCGCCTGCGGCCCTTGCATCAGATGATCCGCGAGGAACAAGGAGCGCCCCCTCATTTGGCAATGGATTTGCGCTGAGGAAACGTGATGAAATAGGACATTTTCCCGTTTGCCCGCGACGCACACCCTTGCTTTTGGATCTACCAAGGCAAGAATGTCCACATCTATCGTTTCTTGACCAATCATGACATGGTACAGAGTATCCGTAAACGGTTGAACGATAAGGTTCACGGCATGACCGGAAACATCATACCGGTAAGACGACCGCAGCCGCCCGGCGCTCGACCAGTTGAGCAGCTCGGGCGATATGCTCAGGCTCCGTTCATAAGCCCTGTCCCGGCGGCCGCGGTCCTGAAGCACGGCGGCGACAGCCACATGCGCCACATCCACACTTTGTCCCGATGGCAACAAGGCATTTTTCGCCTCGGCGATAAAGCCGGTCGTCGCGGCACCATCGGCGAAGAGTGCGTGGTCCAGACAGGCCGCCAGAAACTGCCGGTTGGTCCGCAGACCGAACACCGCCGTCTGGTTCAAAGCAGCGATGAGACTGCGCCTGGTCACATCGCGGGACGGCCCATGGGCGATGATTTTCGCAATCATCGGATCGTAGAACGGGCTGACCGTCTGGCCGGACTCGATCCCGTCATCCACGCGAATATGCGCGCCCATTGGCGGCATCCACAAATCTACCGTCCCGGTGGAAGGCAGGAAATCCATGTCCGGATCTTCCGCATAAAGACGTACTTCTATGGCATGACCGCTCAACCGCACATCGTTCTGGCTCAAGCCAAGAGGTTCACCGCGTGCGACTTGAATTTGCAAGGCGACAAGATCGAGCCCTGTGACCATCTCGGTGACAGGGTGCTCGACCTGCAGCCTGGTATTCATCTCCAGGAAGTAGAAGGCACCATCCTGGCCCAGCAGAAACTCCACCGTACCCGCGCCCGTATAGTCTATCGTGCGCGCCGCATCGACCGCCGCCTGTCCCATGCGCTCGCGCAAGTCGGGCGTCATGACAGGGCATGGCGCTTCTTCGATCACCTTTTGATGGCGCCGCTGCACGGAGCAATCCCGCTCGCCCATATGAATAATGTGCCCATGCCGGTCGCCGAACACCTGAAATTCCACATGGCGTGGATTCACGATAGCCCGTTCCAGGATCAATTCATCCGAACCGAATGCATTTCGCGCCTCCGACCGGGCTGTCTGCAAGGCGCTTGCAAGATCTTCCCCACCATGAACAAGTCGCATGCCCCGGCCGCCGCCACCTGCTGCTGCCTTGACCATGAGTGGAAAGCCGATCCGCTCCGCCGCCGCCAGGAATGCCGCATCGCTCTGATCCTGGCCTTCATATCCCGGAACGCAAGGCACGCCCGCCGCGATCATCAGACGTTTGGCTTCCGCCTTGTTCCCCATTTTTTCGATGGCCTCAAAACTTGGGCCGATAAAGATCAGCCCACGGTCCGCACAGGCTTTCGCGAAACCGGCGTTTTCCGACAAAAATCCGTATCCGGGATGAATGGCATCCGCACCGCTTTGCGCCGCCGCCTCAAGGATGCGCTCCTGATTGAGATAGGAGTCAGAGACGGGCGCATCGCCCAACAGGACCGCGTGGTCGGCAAGCTTAACATGGGGCGCGCGGGCATCGGCGGATGAGTAAACCGCGATCGTCCGGTAACCCAGCTTGCGCGCCGTACGGATTATCCGGACCGCGATCTCCCCCCTGTTGGCGATCAGTATGCTTTCAATCTCAGCCATGATACGCCTTTCCGGTCATTGGTCATCCGCCCAGGAGGGTTTGCGCTTCTCCAGGAAGGACGCGATACCCTCCCGCCCTTCCTCGCTGAGTATGCAGCGCGCGAAACCATCCGCCGCCAGATCGAGCATCTCGCCCCGATTGAGATAAGGAACGGAGAGAACGATATGTTTCGTGACGGCATTGGCGCCCGGCGCACAGCGCAGCACATTTTTGCGAAGCTCAGCCTCTTGTGCATCCAGACTGGCCGCATCCTCCACCAGAAAATCGGCCAATCCCAGACGATAGGCCTCCGCCCCATCGAACCGCGCCCCGGTCAGCATGATCCGCCGGGCGGTCCGCAAGCCCAGCCGTTGGGCGACGAACGGTGCGATCTGCGCCGGCGGAATGCCGAGCGTGGTTTCGGTCAAAGCAAATTTCGCATCCCGCGTCACGACAACCGCATCGCCCGCGCAGGCGATCCCCAAACCGCCCGCCATGGCGGCCCCTTCCACAAGCATGATCACGACTTGCGGCATGGTGTTGATCAAATCGAACAGTTCCCCGCCCTGACGGCTTGAGCGGGCGACATCCTCAAAAGACTGTTGACCGCCTTGAAACCCGGATCGGAACCCCTTGAGATCGCCACCCGCGCAGAAAACTCCGCCTTTTCCTCGGAAAGTCAGCCCCCGAACGGACGACGCGTCACGGACAATCTCCAGAACGGTGCGCAACTCCGCCGTCAAGTCATGGGACAGGGCATTGCGCGCTTCAGGCCGGTTGAACCAGATCGTCAGCCAACTGCCCTGCCGGTCCAGAATGAGATGCTGCGTATGGGGAAGGTCCATTGTCCTATCCTCCGGACCGGCGTTAGAACCGCGCCACGCCGAAACTGTTGGGCTGCAGGCGCCGGTTGCGCGCCTCCCAACAGGTCTCAAGCGCGAAGCCCAAAACCTTCCGGGTGTCGCGCGGATCGATCAGACCATGATCGAGACCACGGCCGGAGGTATAAAAAGCATCTTCCTGCGCCTCGAAATGCGCGGTGATGCGCGCCTCCTGCTCTTTCAGCATGGCTTCGTCGATGGTCTGCCCGCGCCGCGCCGCCGCCCCTTGCATGACACGGGTCATGGTGCGCGCGGCCTGCTCCCCGCCCATCACACCCGTTTTGGCGTTGGGCCAGGAGAAGAGAAAGTCGGGCTGATAGGCAAATCCGCACATGCCATAATTGCCGGCACCAAAACTGGCGCCGATATAAAGCGTAATACGGGGGACACGGGCATTGGAAACGGCCTGTATCATCTTGGCGCCATGCTTGATCATGCCGCCTTGTTCATAATCCGTCCCCACCATATAGCCGGTGGTATTGTTCAAAAAGATCAGGGGCAGGCTGGATTGATCGCATAGCTGAATGAACTGCGCGGCCTTGGTTGCCCCGGCGGGATCGATCGGTCCGTTATTGCCGATGATACCGCAGGCATGGCCCAGGATACGCGCCTGCAGACAGACCGTGCTGACGCCGTACCGGGGTTTGAAATCATCGAAATCCGAACCATCGACGAAGCGCGCCACCACTTCGCGCACATCATAGGGTTTTTTGGGGTCGACCGGCACGGCACCGGCGATTTCATCCGGATCGTATAATGGTTCAGCAACGGAAGTTATCGTCCGTATAGGGCAGGAACCGTTCCAGTCCAGCCGGCCGATCAGATCGCGCAGGATCAAGATGCCATGGGCGTCGTCTTCGGCCAGATATTCCACGAGGCCCGAAACACTGGCATGCATCTCCGAGCCGCCCAATTGCTCCTCGTCCGCCTCTTCGCCGGTGGCGGCATGGACGAGCGCCGCCCCACCCAAAGCGGCCATGCCGTTCTTCTTGACACCGATGACATAATCGCTGAGGCCGGGCATATAAGCGCCGCCAGCGGTCGACGGTCCGTGTAGCACCACAAATGTCGGAATGCCCGTAGCACTCAGTTTCGCAAGATTGTAGAAGAGCGCGCCGCCATGGGCCCAGCCCTCGACCCGGTAATCCATCAGATTGGCGCCGGCGCTTTCCACCAGATGGACAAAGGGCAGCTTGAAATGCCGCGCCATGGCCATGCTGCCGCCCGCCTTGTGCAGCGTGCCGCCCGTCATGGCACCGGCGCGGATGCCGCTGTCATCGACCAGAACCATACAGCGCACGCCATTCACGAATCCGATCCCGGCAATGGAACTGGCACCCGGCACGCTCGTGTCCGGGTTCGGATCATCGAGCAGATAGTTCGACATGGTGAACAGTTCGAGAAACGGCATGCCGGAATCCAAGAGCCGGGACAGGCGCTCGCGCGGCGTAAGCTGACCGCGCTCTTCAAAACGGGCCTTGCGCCGTTCGGACAAAGCAACCGCGCGTCCCTCCAAGTCCCGCAACCGCGCCACCAGCGCCAGCATCTCCGCGCGATTGGCGGCGAAGCCTTCCGATGCCGGATCTATTTTCGATTGAAAGACAGTCATGTTAGGGCTTCCGCCATGTGCTCAGGGATGGGAATGGGATGATCGAGAAGCAATTGCGCATATCCCTTCCCCTGCGGATCGTTTCGCAAACTGGCAATGCCGCCGCCGCCCAGAACGTCCTGGAGCAAAAAATTGACGGCCGGCAAGCCGGGCAGATAGTACCGCGAGACCGCGCCGACTTCAAAATGCGCAAAGCGTTCCTTGACAGCCACGGTGCTGAGCGCCTCCCAGATATAAGGCATGTAAGACCGCTCGCGCGCGATGATGCCGATATTGGCATGATTGCCCTTGTCGCCGCTGCGCCCCCAGGCAAGCTTGATCAGAGGCACCTCCACAAGAGGTTCCTGGTGACCGCCGGTCTCCGGTTCGTCCGGCCTGGCGATAGTGCCAGGGTCGAACGGAACACCTACTTGATCTGTACAGGGCGTACTGTGCCCATCGATTTCCATGGAAGGCACAAGGTCTGGTTTCGGCAGCAGGAAGGAGAACAGGCGGACGACGGGAGACGGCGCCGGACGCCCGCCCGCGAAAGCCGACAGACCGGGCGGGGTTGCAAGCCCGAGCCCCGTGATTTCGCGCAGCAGAATGCCGATGCCTCTTTGGTCAGGGTGTTTCGCGGCGATCTTGACCGCGACTTCCCGGGCGCCCGCGATTTGTCTGGATGCGCCATATTGGCTTTCCGCGCCGATAATCTCGATACTGGTTTCCGTAAAGTCGCCGATATTCATGGTCCGCAGCACATCGCGGGCGCGCTCCAGCGCGGCTTCAGCGAAGACATGCGCCTTCTTGTCAGCATCGAAGCCGTAAAAGGTCATGACGGTGCCGCCACGAAACCCGTCCGCATAGGTCGCGCAGACCTTGTAGCTGTCAGTAGCCGGGCGCCCTTTCGCCCCTTCGACACTCACACGGTCGGGACCGAGACCTTCGACCGTCACGCCGGAAAAATCGCATACCACATCGGGCACGATATAGGCCTGAGGATCGCCAATCTCATAAAGCATCTGCTCACTGACGGTCCCGGACGAAACCAGGCCACCCGTGCCGGCCGGTTTGGTCAGAACGAAACGGCCATCGGGCTGGATTTCCGCAATCGGATAGCCGATCTTGTGAATAAACGGAGCGACCAGCTCCCAGTCCGTGAAATTGCCGCCCGTTGCCTGCGGCCCGCATTCCAGAAGGTGACCGGCCAGCGTTCCGGCCGCCAACAGATCCCAATCGTCCGTCCGCCAGCCAAATTCGTGAATGCAGGCCCCCAAAGTGACGGCGCTGTCGACACATCGACCGGTAATGACGATATCAGCGCCATGGGACAAGGCCTTGGCGATGGGAAACGCGCCCAGATAGGCGTTGATGCTGGCGATTTTGTCCGGGTCGGGAAAAGGCTCACCGGAGAACATTTCCCGGATATCCCGGGCGTGCAGCGCCAGCTTTTCGAGGACCAGATCGTCACCGGTGACCACGGCCACTTTCAGGGTCAGCCCGGCATCCGCGATCAAGACCCGGGCCGCATCGGCGCAGGCCTGCGGGTTGACGCCGCCCGCATTGCTGATGACCTTCACGCCTTGGTGCGCGATGTCGTGCAGATTGTTTTTCAACACCACACTGACGAAATCGGTGGCATATCCCTTGTCCGGATCCTTGGCGCGCGCGCGGGCCATGATCGACATGGTGATCTCTGCCAGATAGTCGTAAACGAGATAATCGAGCCCGCCGCCGGCGAGAAGCTGCGGCGTCGCCATGGCGGCCTCGCCCCAATACCCGCTCGCCCCGCCGATACGGATGGTCTTGCCCGTCATGCCGCCCTTCCCGAAAACGAAGCTTGCAGAGATATCGGCTGCGTCTTACATTAAAAACAGAACGATCATTCTGTTTATAAACGACAGCCCGCGACCGATCAAGCGGTTCCCGAACGATCCAAAACGGCGATGGACAACGGTATTCGTGAAACGAAGGCAGATCCTGGACGCCCCGGCACTGCGCGCGCAGCAGGCGACAGGCGGGAGCAGAAGGCGGAAGCCGCCAAATCCGCGATCTGCGAGGCGGTCATCGAGTGCCTGGATGCGGTCGGATATGCCGAAACATCCATTACACGGATCATCGAGACCGCCGGCATATCCCGGGGAGCGCTTACCCATTATTTTCCGACTAAGGAAGATCTCATCGTTGCCACCAGCGACCGGCTGTTGCGCCGTGCGGCCGGCACGCGCCTGCTCAATGAAAACAAGGGGCCGGCGCCTGCGGCGGGCGGCGATTTCACGGCCGACCTCTTGAAGCTCTGGGACCGGATGGTCAATACCCGCGAAGGCCGGGCCTTTTTGGAAATCCTGGTGGCGGCGCGTACGGATAAAGCACTGCAAGTCAAGATTCGCGGCCGTCTGCGCTATTGGAACGGCGCGATGAACGACCATTTCGCGGGTCTTTACAAATCCGCCGACGGAGACGAGGACCGGGTGCGCCTGATCTGGACCATCTGCCGGGTGTTTCTGCGGGGCCTGATCACCCAGGACCGGTTCAGCGATGCCATTGGCAACCAGCGTAAGCTGGTCGCATGCTTCGCCGAAATGATCGCGCCCCATCTGGAGCGCAAGACCGCTACCGAGGAATCTGCCCCATACGCCGCGCAACGCCCGCATGCCGGTCCCGATCGCCAGTAAGCAGAAGACATGCGTGAAGGAGTCGCAGCTATTTCGGCAACCGCCCCGCGCTGTTTAAAGGCCAACAGGCCTCTTCCGTCTCCAGATCATCCGCCTGCATTGACACCATCTTAAAAAATAGATGAACTACATTTCGATAAGTGACGATATGTCTTGCTGCCCAACGAAATAACGCGTAAATTTTTTGTGGTTTTCCATTGGGTGGCGGACAAGCACTCAAAGGAACCGCGATTACAAAACGGCACTAGGAATCAGTAAATGGCACAAGAAAAACAACCGCATCCAGTCGATGTGCACATTGGCAGCCGGGTCAAGCTGCGACGGGTACTGGCTGGTATGAGCCAGGAAAAACTCGGCGATATGCTGGGCCTGACCTTTCAGCAGATCCAAAAATACGAAAAAGGGACGAACCGGATCAGCGCCAGCAGGCTTTATCGCATCTCGGAAATCTTCAACGTACCCGTACAGTTCTTTTTCGAAGACCTGCCCGCTGCCGCGCAGACGCCCAATGGCCATGGGGGCCAGGCGCTGAACACCCCGCCGTCCGGCGACAAGGCGAATATTCTGGGCTTCATGGCGACCCATGAAGGCACGTCTTTGGGCACCAGCTATCTGAGCATCCCGTCCAAATCCGTCCGGCGGAGCGTGTTGGAACTGATCAAATCCCTGGGTCAGACGCCTGCGGAAGAAGCCATCGACCGCAACTGACGTCCATCCGTTCCATCACAGACGGTTTTGGCATCACACAGGCAGCGCGGGAGGGCGCGTTGCCCCATGGCCGCGGCCTTAGACCTGCGGCCAGGAACGAGAAAACGGCACCCTCACTTACCCGCATAAAACGCAAACCGTATCTTCTGCAAGTCATTTAGTCTCTATCAAGACAAGTGCGCCATGCTCGCCGCAGCATGACCCAGGACACAGTCACGATGCCGACCGAGATGCGCCGCCTTATCTTCTCGCAAGAAGAGGTGTTCGAGGCTCTTCGCCTTTTCTGTACGAAAGCGGGACAAAGTTTTCCGAAAGCGCAGGGCCTGGAAATGAATTTCCGGATGTCCCCGAACATCACGCTGGAACTGCAGAATGAGTCCCGGGAGATTGTACGCAGCTTTAACTAAAGCGAGTTAGGCAGCGCCCTGATCAACTGGTGTCATGAACGCAAGATCCCGCTGGCAAAGGCATCGACGAAAAAAGTCGCCATCCACAGAAACGCGATTTGTCTGGATCTTCATCTCAGAGAACGCAAATGGATCGAATGAAGCGGCCTGCGCGGCCCGCTTCACGCTCAAGCAGCGCCTGGCCCCTGGATCCGTAAACGGATTGCCACCGAGCCGCATCCCGCCAGGCATCGACATTGCCTCCAGCGCCCAGCTGCGCGAGGACGCTCAGCGCGGGGCGAGGGACACTTGGATGACGCAGCTCTGCTGCTGGCCGAGCCAGCCCTTGTCGGTCTCGATCACATCCACGGCATAACGCCACGCCGTGCGCTGCTCGCCCACCGGGATCGTCATGTCGGAAAACAGTTCGCGCAAGCCGCTGGCATCAAAGCGGAAGAGCCGGATATTGCAGGTCTCGCCCGGTTTCGAGGTCTTGTGGTGGAAGCAGGCGACCAGGCGCTTGTCCAGATAAACGTCCTTGCAATTGCCGTCAGGACGGACAAACAGCCCCGATTTGATCTCCAAAACCACCGTATTGGCGCTTTCGGTCATGGCCTGGTCACCATCCTGGGCGCTCGCGCTTGCGGCAACGCCCACCAATCCGACCATCGCGCCAAGCGCTGCAACGACCTTTTTTCCCAGCATTATCATCACTCAAACCCGCTCACATGCCACTGGCCCTGTTTCAGGGCGCACGCTGCCGCCTTCAAAAGGCAAGATTATGGAAGGAAACTGAAAGGGATCAAATCCGCGTGCTTCCGCCGCAAGACTTATGACTGAGAGAACGCCCATGATCCGCCTTCGCGCCGCTGTCGTTCAAACTGCCTCCATACTCTACGATACACCCCGGACCCTTGCCAAACTGGCCGATCTGACGGCGCAGGCGGCCTCGAACGGCGCCCGCCTCGCGGTCTTTCCCGAAGCTTTCGTCGGCGGCTATCCCAAAGGCGCGGATTTTGGCGCGCGCGTGGGCTCCCGGTCTCCAGAGGGCCGGCAGGCCTTCCAGCACTATTTCGACGGGGCCATAAAGGTTCCCGGTCCGGAAACCGAGACCATGGGGCGGATCGCCAGCGCCCACGGCATCGTCCTGGTGACCGGCGCCATCGAGCGGCTGGGGGGCACGCTGTATTGTTCGGTGCTGACCTTCGATGCGGATGGCCACCTTGCCGGACTGCGGCGCAAGCTGATGCCCACGGCCATGGAGCGCCTGGTCTGGGGCTTCGGCGACGGCTCCACCTTGGGCGTTGCGCAAACGCGCATCGGCACGGTGGGCGGCGTCATCTGCTGGGAAAACTACATGCCCATGCTGCGCATGGCCATGTATGCCCAAGGCGTTCAGTTCTACTGCGCGCCGACCGTCGATGACCGGGACAGTTGGGCGCCGACCATGCGGACCATCGCGCTCGAAGGCCGCTGTTTCGTTCTGTCCGCCTGCCAATATATGACGCGTGCGGATGCGCCGGACGATTTCGACCCCATCCAGGGCAATGCGCCGGAGACGGTCTTGATCCGTGGCGGCAGCGTCATCGTCAACCCGCTCGGCAGCATCCTCGCCGGCCCTGTTTTCGATGAGGAAGCCATTCTGTATGCAGAACTCGATACGGACGAGATCGCGCAAGGCAAATACGATTTCGATGTCACCGGCCACTACGCCCGGCCGGATATTTTCCGGCTCGAGATCGATACGCGCGCCCAGGCGCCCGTCCACTTTGGCGCTACGGCAAAGGAGGATGGCTGAAAGGCTTCAGGACTTGAGCAGAATGTACCGGTAAACGCCCAATTCGCCATTGCGCATGGCGTTCAGACGCTCCGCCCAGACCGCCGCCTCGCTCGCCAGAGCCATGACGAAACCACGCTTGTCGCCGATCTCTTCGCTGCCGCTTTCCGCCAGGCGCATCAGATCCGACCACCCGCCCGAGGAGTTCGCGATCATGGAAATATATTGCGGCGTCAGATCCGCCTGAACGCGCAAATCGAAACCTAAGTCCAAAAAAGCATGGGGGTACCGGTCCGCCGGCCACAGGCTGGGCGTTCCCCAGACAGACGAAAAGCATTTGGATAAATCGGCATCCTGACGGCCTGTGTGAACATAATCCGTTATGAGACAAAGGCCGCCTTTGGTCAGCGCCTTGTAGATCCCCTTCAGGATTTCTTCCTTGTCCGGGATGAAGCACAGCTCATCCCGGCAGATCATGACATGGAAGCGGTTTTTCGGCAGAGCCGTCTCCCCGGGCACGAACGGCTCGACAGTGACTTTTTTTGCCAGGCCCGCCATCATGCATTGCTCCCGGGCCGTCTTGACCGACTGCTCGCGGGTTTCGTAGCCGGTGATCCAGGCGCCGGTTTCCTTGGTGATTTCACGGGCCGGACCGCCGAGACCGAGCCCCAGATAGCCCACCGTCTTTTCCTTGGAAATGATAAGCTGACTGACGATATCGAGGATGAAGGCGGCATCGCCCGGTCCGACGAACCCCTGCCCCCACAGGCTCTGGGCGATCGTCAGATGGGCCTCGAGCGTCGGGGCGTTCGGGCGGTAGCCGCTGGCTTGAGAATTCGCAGGATCTGTCCCGGATTGCGGCGCCTCGGATGGCGGTACGGAGTAAGCAGGCTGATTCTCCGCCTCAGGAGCGGCGTCCACGCCTTCCCACCACGCCGTGAATTTTTTGCGCAACTGTCCGATATTCATGGCACTCAACGGTCAACGACCAACCCCGCAGAAGGCGCATACGCATAAAATTTCCAGCAAGACTGCCATAAAGACCGTGAACGGGCGCTTAAGGACACCGGGGCGTTAATCGGACGTTAGGCAAGCTGCGGCATCCGCCCGCACGGCCTGCGTCTGCTCCGCGCCGGAGGGTAAAGGGGCCGAGACATCCGCCGTCCACACGGCGATATCCGCCCATGCGGTCTCGCCCTGAAGATCCCGCAGCACCATATGGAAGCCCTCCGGATAGATCATAACGCGCGTGGGCGCACCGCACAGGCGGCGCGCCACATCCTCGATGGGCGCGCGCGGGATGATCTCGTCTTTCTCCCCATAGAGAACAAGAACGGGCACATTCACCCGCTCCACCGCCTTGTAAGCCCGGTCCATCAGGGTCACGAGACCGTAAATGGCATCGGTGCGGGTGCCCTTGATCACCAACGGATCGCGCGAAATGCCCCGCAGCATCTCGATATTGTCCGAGGGCCAGATTTCCAGCCCCTCGCCGGTGAAGGTCTTCCAGGGAAAAAGATGCGCGCCCAGCCACAAGGCCGCGCGGTTGATGAAGGGCTGCACCGACCAGCCCCAGACGGCGGGCGCCACCAGGATCAGGCCTTCGACGGCAGGCGCGCGTTCGGCCACCGCCGCGATGGCCACGGCGCCGCCCATGCTGTCCCCTAAGAGAAAAACCGGCGTGTCCGGATGACGGCTTTTCACTAGTGCAAGGACGGTCAGCAGATCGTCGACGAGCCGGTCGCCGCCGGGCCAGATCCCGGTCTGGGGCGAACGCCCGAAGCCGCGCTGATCGTAAGCATAAGTGGTGATTTGCGCTTTCTCCGCCCACCAGGGGCCCGGCATGGCGAAGGCATTGGCGTAATCGTTCATGCCGTGAAGAGCGATGATGACCGCCTGCGGATTATCCGCCACCCAGGTTTCCAGCCCCAGATACTGGCCGTCCGGCGTCAGCACGGTTTCCGCACCGAGCTTGGGCGTCACAGGCGGCACGGCGGGGCCCTGGTCCTGAAGGCGCGGCGCGCATGCCCCGAGCAAAGCAAGGAGAAGAAGACAGCGCAAAATCATCCGTGTGCCTTCGTTTGAGCGGCGTCCGTTACAATCGCCCGGATCCGCTTGCGGATGTAAGGCAGAACCTCCGCCTCGAACCAGGGATGGCGTTTGAGCCAGACATTGTTGCGCCAGGAGGGATGGGGCAGCGGCACATAAAACGGCGTAAAGTCCCGCCAGGCCTCGACCGTCTCCGTCAGGGTCTTGCAGGCCTCGGAACCCAGATGCCATTTCTGGGAATAAGCACCGACAAGCAGGACCAGCTCCAGATTGGGCAAATGGGCGAACACCCGCTCGCGCCACTGGGGCGCGCATTCCCGGCGCGGCGGCAGATCGCCGCCCTTGGCGTCCTGGCCCGGAAAGCAAAAGCCCATGGGCACGATGGCCACAAGGTCTTCATTGTAGAATTCACCCCGG
>CAZTCJ010000075.1:0-17559 GCA_964612085.1 uncultured Alphaproteobacteria bacterium | reverse complement strand
TCAATCGCGCGTTGCGCCGGGGGCGGGCAGGTCGTCCGGCACGGAGGCCGCGAGACGGATGCCGTTATTGGCATCGGTGAAATTCGGACCCCTTATGCTGCGCATGGCCGCGCGCGTGTTCTGGGCCACATTGCGCCAGCTTCCGCCACGGCGCACCCGTCCAGGCACATAAGCCTGGTCGCGGGCGGTAACGAGCGGCCCGTCCTCCGTCATCGGACCGTTGAGCAGGCTTCCCGTGACCCAATCGCCGCCGCGCCATGGCTTGGCATCCTCGGGCGCACCGATATAGCTGCCATGGGCAAGATCCGCGCACCACTCCAGCACATTGCCGAGCATGTCGTAGAGCCCGAACGCATTCGGCGTTTTCTGGCCCACGGGCTGGGTGCCCAGAAAAGCCACGGGGACCTGCGCATAAGCCGTTCCCGCCGTGGCCACGCCGCCGGGATAGGCGGCTTCGCTGTTGCCGAGATACCAGGCGATCGGGCCCAATTGTTCCGCATCCTCGGTGCCGTCCGGAGATCCGCCATTGTAAAGGGGCGTCGTGGTTCCGGCGCGTACGGCATATTCCCATTCCGCCTCGCTGGGCATGCGCAGGCTCAGACCATAGACGTCGTTCACCGCTGTCAGCCAAAGCCGCGTCTCATTCCACGAGACCTGCTCGACCGGCGCCCGGTCTCCCGCTTGCGCGAAGAAGGACGGATGGCGCGGCAGACCGGCCAAATGCGCCAGTTTCCGCCACAGCTCCTGGGTCAGTTCCGTCCGGGCCATGAGGAACTGGTTGACAGTAACCTCGCGCTGGGGCGATTCGTCTTTCAGCATCGAAGCCCTGCGCCCGGCCGCAATCATCTGCTGTTGCGTTTCCTCGGAGCTGCCCATCAGGAAGCGTCCCTTGGGGATCAGGGCGAACTCGGTGCTGATATCGGTTTCATCTGGCCCGAGACCAAGGGCGGCGGCAAGCAGATTGGACCGGTAAATCTCCATACGGTGCGTCTGTCCGCCGATGGAGAACGTCTCCGTGCGCAACCAGCGAAATGCCTTGCCGTCCGGTGTGGCCGCCTCGGCGGAGGGCTGTGTGATCTCCGGCGGGGTCATGCCGCTCCCGGATTTGACGCCCCGAAAGGCCGCCGCTCCGAAATAGGCGCGCATGAACCCTTCCAGTGTGCCTTCCTGCAGCTTGGCTTCGTAAGACAGCGTGGGGCCGACCAAAATCCTCTGGCGCGGGTTCATGGGCCTGTCGCTGCCGGGCGCGCGGGTGGGAACCTGCCAGGTCAACCGGCCATCCGCATGGTACATAAAATCGCTGACCGGTTTGGGTCCGGACGGTGTGTCGAGGGATGCGGACAAAACCCCATCCTCGACTCTGATGGTCAAGGCCTCCTCAGTGGTTCTGCCGCGCGCGCCCATGCGCTCGCGCCGGATCTCAAGACGCCATTCCCCGACGATCTGCTCGAGCGTCTCATGCGGCACCGTCACGCCTGCCGAGCGGACAGAGTCGTCCGCGCGGGCCGGACCCATATGGGCCGCCGCGCACAACATTGCGAGAACCGAAATCCACACGCCGGCAAGACCGGCCCGCCGGACCGCCATTCCGTTCAAAGACAAGGTGATGATGCTCATGGTCATAAGATCCGCTTTCAACTGATTTGATAAACCTTGAAGTCAATCCGTTCAAAGACCGGCCGGCACGGCGGCGGCGACCCGGAAGCCGTGATTAGCGTCGGTGAAATTGGGACCGCGATGGCTGCGCAGGGCCGAGCGGAAATTGAACGCAAGCTGCCGCCAACTGCCGCCGCGCCGCACCCGTCCGGGCACGTCGGTGCCGTCGCGCACGGTGACATGGGGGCCTTCAGGGCCTACCGGGCCATTGATCAGGCTGCCGGGGATCCAGTCGCCCCCGGTCCAGGCGCTGCCGTCGGTCGGCGCGTCCACATAGTCCTTATGCGACCAATCTTCCGTCCACTCCATGACGTTGCCCATCATGTCGTAAAGGCCGAAGGCGTTCTCCCGCTTCAGACCCACGGGCAAAGTTCCGGCGCGGGTATGGGGATATTGCTTCTGGGGCCAGTTGGAGGAGTCGACTGCGCCCTCGTAATCGACTGCGCAATTGCCCATATACCAGCCGATTTCATCGATCTCCGGACAATTGGCGACCCCGAGAATGGTCATATCCCCATTATAGAGTGGCGTGGTGGTGCCCGCCCGGCAGGCATATTCCCATTCGGATTCGCTCGGCAGGCGGAGCGAGAGAAAATGCATCTGGTTAACACCGTGGATCCATTGGCGCACATCGACCCAGGAGACCTGTTCCACCGGGGCGCGCTCGTCTGAATGCTGAAAGAAGGACGGCGTAGGCGGAGACCCGGAAAGCAAAGCGAGTTCACGCCACAGGGTTTTGGTGACCGGCGTGCGGGCCAGCAGGAAGGAGGGGACGGTCACGGTGCGTTGCGGGCTTTCGTGTTCGCGGTTGTAGCGGCCCGCGATGCCGCTGCCTTCCGCCCGCGCCATGGCGTCCTGTTCTGCCTTGCCGCTGCCTTGCAGAAAGGACCCGTCCGGAATTTTGATGAACTCGCAGGCGATGTCCGATTGATCGTCCGCGATCCCGAGAGCTTGCGCGAAAGCATGGCATTTGTAGATCTCGACCCTATAGGTCTGACCGCCGCAGGAAAACGTCTCCTCCCGCAGGCGCGTGAACCGGGGCTTACTCGCCCAGGCCAGACCGGCCGGCAGCAGGACGCTCGCGCCCAAGCCGCTCATGACAAAACGCCGTGTGTAGCGATCGGAAGCGTCCATCTGTTTTCTCCCCGTGAGGCCGTCTCTTATGGTGTGTTGACTGGGGTCAGCCGTTTGTCCGCCACATGCACATCCAGGAACCGGTCGGCGGCTATGGTCTCGAAGCGGATGGTTTCACCGCCCAGCAGTTTGATGTGGAGATCGACTTGCCCCACGGGCCCAAGACCGAAATGGGCTTCCAGCGCGCTGCTCGATTTGTAGCTGTGGTTGGAGTAGATGCCGCGCATGGCGATCAGGCGGCCGGTCTCAGGTTCGCGGGCTTCCACATGGGTACCGATCAGGCGGGCGCTATCGATGCCCGAAAAGCGCAAGCGCAGCCAGTGATTGTCGCGCGCGCCGTTCGCTCCGGTGTTCTTGAACACAAGGCTTTCAAAGCTGGTTGGGTCCACGGCAACGCCCGTATTGTCCGGATCGGACGAAATCACCAGATCCACCAGACCGTCATTGTCCAGATCGGCCGCCTCCCCGGAAATACCGGTGGCGCTCAGGCCTGAGACCGCCGTGGTCTGCGCCTCGAACGTGCCGTCGCCCTTGTTCATAAAAAGAATGGAGCGCGTGTCGATAGTTTGCGAGACCAGCCGGTCCAACACCACCACATCGAGCCAGCCGTCATTATTGAAATCCGCGAAGACGGCATCGGAGTAAGACGGCGGATTATCGACGAAGGGCTTGGGCTCAAGACCGGGCTGGGAGCGGGTTTGCCGGGGCGGCAGGCGGCGGTTCGAAAGCCCCTGCGGCATGGTCAGGCCATGGAAGGCGTACCAGTCCCGGTAACTGCGTTCCAGAACACCGAGCCCGGATCTTTCCGTATCTTCCTGGAACTGAAAATTGCCCTGATTGTACCAGAAGCGCGCAGCCACGGGATTGCTGGCCGGCCTGCCGTAAGGATTGGTGCCCGCGAAGGAAAAGGCATCCAGCAGGCCGTCATTATTGACATCGCCGAAGACCAGATGGGCATGGCCGGGCGCGCGGCCGCCGGGCGCGGGGACGTAAATGCGCTTGTCCGGATCGTAGGTCAGGCGGCCTTCCTTGGCAAAACCGTTACCGGTCGATTTTTCGAAATGGAAACGGCCGGTTTCCTTGGTCATGTTCCGGAAACTGAACGAGCCGTGCCGATATTCCATGGGCGAGAAGGGCAGGCCGGGCGGGGCGGCGCCGACGGTGAGGATATGATTGGTCTGCAGAAGGTCCAGATCGCCGTCATTGTCGATATCCCGCAAGGCGATATTGGGACCGGCCCGGTCGCGCGTGCTGTCCTGGTAAAAGCCGCCGAAATCGGGAATGAGATCGCTACCGCCGATATCCTCGAAACGGCCGCCGTCGAACCGGCCGTCCTGGGGCTGAAAAACCAGCAGGGCCGAGATCGGCAGGCCTTCGAAGGCGTTGACCACATTATCGGCCCCCTGAGCGATATCCAGGAAGCCGTCCAGATTGACATCGCCCAGGCTCGGCTGACGGTTATAGGCCTTGTCGTTCAGCACATTGGTGGCGATCGAGACGTCGCGCAAAGCGGCAAGCCCGCCATCGGCCAGAAACAGACTGGATCCGATCGGACGTTTGCCGGGGATGGGCCGGCCGCCCCGCACCGGCGCCTGGCGCGAAATGTAAAGATCGAGCAGTCCGTCCGCGTTGAAATCGGCCAGCGCCGGAACCTGCCCGCCGCGCCAACCCTGGCTGATATCGTTCGGCGTGGCGGCCGAACCGGTGATCGTGATCTCCTGTGGCTCGAACAGAAAGCCGCCCTTGTTCAGCAGAATGCGGAGTTTGTCCTTGGGGTCGCGTGTGCGCGAAACGCCGCCGGTCTGATCGGTAAACTCCGGCATGGTATCGAGGGCGAACGGTTCCGTGGTCACCGTGACCAGATCGAGAAGACCGTCCTTGTTCAGATCGCCGAACACGAAGCCGTTCAGGCCTTCCCGGAAATCCGTGAAGCCCGGCGCATGGACGGGCACGAACATCCGGCCGGGTGTCGCGGCATCCCGGACCGCCTGGGAATCCGGCAAGGTTTTCGGCGCGCCGGCCTTGATCGCTTCGGTTTGTGCCATGCCAGGCCCGGTTTGCATGAGAAGAGCAGCCAGGACCGGCGGCATCAGAGCGCGTGCGGGCCGTAGAAGTCTTTTGATGGCCGGATAGATTGTCCGGGGGCGAAGAGTCTCGGGCATCCGCGCTTTCCTCCGCTAAAGACTTATGTTGCGGTGCACCCGAACCGTTTCGGCAGCTACCGCAGGGCGATTCCGATTCAGGAATTGACGCCGTAAAAATTATCGATAATCCTGCATGAGGCGGGCCGGCAGCGCAAGATGACTTTCACAGCCGGGCGGCCGCCCGGAGCAAAAACCAAAGAAAGTCCGCACACGGCAACTGTCCGGATACGGTTCATATCTGCGGTTCAGGATAGCTTGCGCCTTCGTTTCGGCTTGGCGGTGGCCGCTGCTTGCGTTCTTTCGGAGATCAGGCGGGCGATATGATAGGCCAGATTGTCCTGGGAGAAGCGCACGAAACCGTTGGCTGCCGCTTCCGCGCCGTCCGCGTCCCGGCGCAGAATAGCGTCCACCAGATCGCTGGACTTGATGGCGAAGGTCTCCCGCAGCTTGGAGGCCGATGCCTGGGCGCTGGGATCGGCCAGGACCCGGTGCTGCCAATGGGCGATGCGCGAAATCCTCCGGGTCGCTTGAGACAAGGTGACGTTCGGGCACCGCTCATGGATGAAGCCGCCCAGAAGCCACAAGGAATCCACCTGCTCGATCACGCTGTTGGGGGTTTCCAGGCACTTGACATAGTCCTTGTGCAGAGCACGCAGGGTATCGGCTTCGGCCAGATCGAAGACCTCCGCGACGAGCCCGCATTGGCGCGAGAACATCAACCGCAGGCACTCCAGGATTTCGTGAATGTCGTAATGGTCGAGATCGACCACCCGCGCGCCCTGCCAGGGTTCGACCACGATGAAGCCGTCCTGGACCAGATGGCGGAAGGCTTCGCGCACAGGGCTGTGGGAACATTCGAAGCGTTCGGAGATTTCCCGCTCGCGGATCCAACTGCCGGGCGGAATGCGCCAGGCGATGATGTCGAGCAGCAGGCTGTTCGCAATTGCGATATCGAGCGTCAGCTCTTCGTCAAGCGCCAGGGAACGCCGGGACCGTTTTTCAGAGGCGGGCGCGTTGCCCGAAACGACCGCCGTACCATCACGTTTTCTGCGCATGGGTTTTCCTAACATCGACGATTGCCCTTGACTACCGGCAAAATCCGGTGACGATAAATTATCGATAATTCTGAATTCTCGATAATCAAGAGATCCCTGAAGTGGGACCAGAGGGGAGGACGAGGGGCATGACCGATCAAAGAAAACTTGCATACCTGCTGGGGGCGGCGGCTTTGGCGCTGGTGAGCGCGCCTGCTCTGGCGCAGGACGACGCGGCGGATGACGTCGAAATCGGGGAGGAGTCGTCCCTCGATGATATGCTCGAGGAACGGATGGTGGTGACGGCCCGGCGCCGGGAGGAATCCCTGATCGACGTGCCGGCATCGGTCACATCGCTCACGTCCCAGTTCCTGGAAAATCAGGGCACCGTGCGGAATGCGCGCGAGCTTTTGGCCAATATCCCAGGCGTGCATTTCCAGGACTCCACAGCGCCCGTCCAGGGTGAGATTTCCATCCGCGGCTCCGCCACGAGCCAGGGCACCAATGCCGATGCGACCGTCGGCGTCTATCGCGATGGCGTGTTTTTGCTCGGCGGACGGTTCGGCGGCCGGCGCTTCGGCCGGATCGATCTGTTCGATATTCAACGGGTCGAAGTTCTGCGCGGCGCACAAGCCGCCCTGTACGGACGGAACGCCGTCGGTGGCGCGATCAACATCATCACGGCCAAGCCGAAGCTCGAAACATACGAAGTCACGGCCGCGGGCGAGTACTCGACAAATGATCATGTCGAGGCTCAAGGCATCGTGAACATCCCCATCGGTTCCACTTTTGCGGCCCGCTTCGGCGTGGATTATTCCGATCAGGATGAAGGCTTTTTCTTCAATCCGATTCTGGATGACTTCTACGACAACGAGAATTTTATCGGGTTCAAGGGCGCCGTGCGCTATGCCAACGGTCCGCTGGATGTCACGCTAAGTGCGGATTATTCGGAGAATGACGGCCGTACACTCGCGCTCCAGATTGTTTTGCCGGTCAGTGACACCAATCCGGCCGGCATCAGCCAGGGCCGGTTCACCTATCCGCATAACAGCCCGGATTTCTTCATCGAGGACATGACGAATATCATCCTCAATGCGAGCTACGATTTCGGCTGGGGCGAGCTTTACTCGACCACCGGTTACCGCAAGCGCGTCACCGACACCTCGCTCGATATCGACTTCATCGACCCCAGCTTTGTCCAGGCGATCAACGACAGCGGCGGGGTGTCGAACGCCCGGTCGGACTTGCAGAGCCTGTCTCAAACAACGTCTGAACGGGTCTTCCAGAATATCTACGCGACCGGCGAGGCCCTCGATGATCGGCTGACTTGGCTTGTCGGCGGCGACTGGACGGAGTTGACGGATGATTTCGCCCGGCAGCAACGGGTGCTGCTCATTCCGACCGCTGGTTTCCTGGAGTTCCAGGATCTGAGCTTCACCTCCTGGGCTGCCTATGGCTCGCTCGGCTATGACATCACGGACCGGCTCAATGTGTCCGGTGAGGTGCGCTTTACGCGGGACGTCAAGGAGTTCGAAAGCTCCCGTTTCAATCCGGCGACAGGCGCGCCCTTGTCGGACAGTTTTTTCATCGACGATCGGTTCGAGGAAAACAATACCAACTACACGGCGAGCGCCTCTTACGATTGGGCGGATAGCTGGACGAGCTATTTCCGCTTCGCCACCGCCTATCGCGCCGGCGGCTTCAACGAGAATCTGGGGGTTCCGGAACAACCTGTTCCCGTGCCGGCGACCTATGAGAGCGAGACCTTCAACACTTACGAGATTGGGACGAAAGGGAATATTACGGACGATCTGTTCGTCTCCAGTGCCGCGTTCCTGGTCAGGGGCGATGGGACTTTGGCTCGTCTCAACAATGGCTGCCAGCCGAACAATCCGGTTTGCTCGGAGCGGCCGACCACCTTCCTTCAGAATTTCGGCACCTCCGAAGCCTATGGGGTCGAATTCGAATTCAATGGCCGGCATGAGTTGCTTGGCGGCATGCTGCGCTATAGTGGCGGTGTAACGTGGCAGGAAGGCGAGTTCACCTCCGGCCCGTTGGAAGCCGAGGAACTGCCGCGCCTGCCCACCTGGATCTACACGGTCAATGTGGATTACGAGCGCGATCTCGGCTTCGGCGATCTCTCCGGCTTCGTCAATGTTCTGACCAACGGCCAGTCCGGCGGACGGCAGGAAATCGATACGGATTTCGGTCTGTCCGCCTACACCCTGACCAATATCCGGCTTGGTGTACGGAGCGAATACTGGACCCTGGCGGCCTATACTGAGAATGCGTTCGACAATCTGTACGTGATCCAGAGAGGGCCGTCCTCCCGCCGGTTCAACGATCCCCAGATTTATGGAGTGAGACTGGATATCCGGTACAATTGACGCCAGCGGTTGGCGCTCCCCTGCCAACCCATGCTGGCGTCAATATCGGGAGCCGGCGTGGCGATTGGATCTCTATCGCCGATCGTCCCGCCGGCCTTCCCGCACCGGGCCTGCGTGATACACCGTAGGAGAACACGCAGGCTGGCGCACCGGCACATCGGAGAGCGGAATGACGGCCGAAGACAGACTGCATACCGGATGCTCGATGCCGGACCTGACGACACGGGCGATCCGCCGCTTCGGCGACCGGCTGGCGCTCGATGGCCATGGCGGGCGCCTGACCTATCGCGAGATCGGCGAACGGGGCAGCCGGATCGCCCAGGCATTGAAAGCGCTTGGCTTCGGGCCCGGCCATGCGATTTCGGTGTTGGGCCGGAGCCGGACGGACGGCGTGCCCTTGTCCTATGCGGCACAAGGCATCGGCATGCGCTATACGGCGCTCCATCCCATGGGTTCGGAAGACGACCACGCCTTCATTCTGGAAGATGCTGAAATCGATCTTCTGGTGGTGGATGAAGGGGCTTTTCTCGACCGGGCGATCGCCCTGCGTAATCGCGTGCCCAGCCTGAAGATGGTGCTCACCTTCGGCCCGTCGGATCTTGGCGGCGATATCCAGTCGATCATGTCCCGCTTCGAGCCGGGCGAACTGCCCTCGGGCGTCGATCCGTCGGCGATTGCGGCGATCAGCTATACCGGCGGCACGACCGGCCGGCCCAAGGGCGTCATCCTGCGCCACCGCACCCTGACGACCGCCGTCATGCTTGAGTTGGCCGTGTGGGAATGGCCCGAGGAGATCCGGTTCCTCTCCGCCACGCCCATGAGCCACGCGACGGCGATGATGCTGCCGCCCACTTTCATCCGGGGCGGGACGTTTTTCGTGCAGGAAAAGTTCGATTCCGAACGGTTTCTCGCCATCGTCGAACAGGAACGCATCACGGCGACCTTCCTGGTGCCGACCATGATATACCGCCTGCTCGATCACCCGGCGCGCCACCGTTACGATCTGTCGAGCCTGAAAATGATCATTTATGGCGCGGCGCCCATGTCGCCGGTCCGGCTCGCCGAGGCGCTCGATGCGTTCGGGCCCGTGTTCTGCCAGCTTTACGGCCAGACCGAAGCGCCGCAGATCGTCACCTATCTGGGCAAGGGCGATCACGATCCGGACCGTGTCGGGCTGCTGGCTTCTTGCGGCACGCCGGTGCCGGGTCTTGAGGTCGCGATCCTGAACGAAAGCGGCGATCCGGTGGAGCCCGGCGGGATCGGTGAGATCTGTGTGCGCGGCCCACTGGTCATGGACGGCTATTGGAAGCGGCCGGAAGAAACCGCCCATGCCTTGAGGGGCGGCTGGCTGCATACCTCTGATATGGCGCGTCAGGACGATCAGGGCTATTACTATATTGTCGACCGCGCCAAGGACATGATCATTTCCGGCGGCTTCAACGTCTATCCGCGCGAAGTCGAGGACGCGCTGCAGACCCACCCGGACGTGGCGGCGGCGGCCGTGATCGGTATTCCGGACAAGGATTGGGGCGAGGCGGTCGCGGCCTTCGTCATCCTGCGGCCAAACGCGGCCGCCGATGCCGATGCGCTGTCCGCTCATGTGCGTACGCTCAAAGGCGCGGTGCAGGCGCCCAAAGTCGTCATCTTCGTCGAGAGCTTGCCCGAGACGCCGATCGGCAAGATCGACAAGAAAGCCCTGCGCGACGCCTATTGGGGCGATGCCGACCGTCAGGTCTAATCGATCAGGAGGGGAACGGCCCATGTCACTACAGTCCTTCGATCCGCCCGGTCCCACATGGAACGACGCGGTCGATCCGCCGGTCCTGCGCGGCAGTCTCTGTTCCGACTGCGGCGCCAGCCAGTTTCCGGCAGGCTCCCGCTGCCGGGCGTGCGGCAGTCACCGGGTCACGGAGATCGATATCGGTTCGTACGGACAGATCCATACCTTCACCAGAATGGCCGGGGCCGAAAGGCCCGTCGCCGTGGGCGAAGTGATGCTCATGGGCGGCGTGAAGGTCTTTGGGCTGATCGAACCTCAAGAGGCGGTGCGCGTCGGCGCGTCGGTCACCTTCGCGCCGCACGATGGCGTCATGCGCTTTGAAGTCGAGACCGCTGGAGGCGCTTCATGAAACCGCCCGTGATCGCGGGGGCCGGGATGACCCGGTTCACCAAACAGGCCGAGCGCGGCTATGCCGGTCTGTCCCACGAGGCCATTCTGGCGGCGCTGGCGGACGCGGATATGATGCCTGCGGACATTGGGGCGGTGTTTTGCGGCTGCCTGGGCGGGCGCAGCGGCATCGGCCAGTCCTGCGTGAAGGATCTGGGCTTCGCCGCGACGCCGGTGATCAATATCGAGAACGCTTGTGCGTCGTCTTCCACGGCTTTGCGCGAAGCGATGGCGTGGATCGCGGCGGGCTATTGCGATACGGCGCTGGTCTTCGGCGTGGAGATTCTGACCGTGGCCTCAGGGCCGCTGCCCTTGCCGCGCAGCAACTGGATGTTCGATACCGGGCTCAATCTGCCGGCCTGGTATGCCTTGCAGGCCACCCGCTATCTGGAAGACCACAAGGCGCGGGTGGAGGATCTTGCGGCGGTCTCTGTCAAGAGCCGTCTGCTGGCGCAATATAATCCGCGTGCCCATTTTCAGGAACCCACAACGGTCGAGGACGTTCTGGCCTCGCCCATGATCGCGGAACCGTTGACGCGCAATCAATGCTGCCCACGGACCGATGGGGCCGCGGCGGTCGTGGTCGTGTCCGATGAGGTGGCCCGGCGGCGCGGTTTGTCCGGCGTCAAGATCCGCTCAAGCGCGCTCAGTGGTGGCGTGCCGGTGTTCAACGATGGCACGGATCATCTGCCGACGGCGCTGCGGGTGGCGCGCGAAGCGTTGGAGCGGGCCGGGATTGCTCCGGATGAGATCGACGTGGCCGAAGTGCATGACGCGTTCACCATCGGCGAAGTGATCTATACGGAAGCTCTAGGCGTCTTTCCGGAAGGTGAGGGGGCCGCGCGGATCGCGGCGGGCGAGACCCTGCCGAACCAGGGCCGCACCGCCATCAATCCGAGCGGCGGACTGTTATCGCGCGGTCATCCCCTGGGCGCGAGTGGGTTGGCGATGATCTGCGAGATCGTCTGGCAATTGCGCGGCATGAGCGGACGCCGCCAGGTGGATGGCGCGCGGATCGGGGCCACCCATACGATGGGGGCCACCGAATTCGAATGGGACACCAATGTGTGCGCCGTCTTCGTACTGGAGGCCCCCTGATCGTTTATTTGATCAGTGCTGCACCATGAACTCCCAGGCCAGTTCCGTCCCGTCGATGTCGCGGCAGTGATTGCCGAGCAGATTTTTGGTTCTTTCAGGCAGGGTCAGCTCCTGCGGGAACGGTGTCGTATGGCCGCCGCCTTCCGCTTTCACCAAAACAACGACCGGCGCGGCATCGGGTGAGGGCGCATAGTCCGTGCGCGAAATCCGGCAGCCATCGTCAGGCGCGCCATCGGGCAGTTTGCTCGTCTTCGCGGAGTCCGGGCTGAGCCCGTTGGCCTCAATCCAGAAAGAGATGGTGTCGTCCACGGAGCGCACGGGTTCGGCAACACGGGCCACCGGTCCGCCCTCGAACGGCATGAGCGGATCGTCCGTGCCGTTGATCATCATGATGGGCGTGCCTTGAGACGGCATGGGCACTTCGGTGGCGGGCAGGCTCGCGATGGTCGGCACGCCGGCTGCGAAGAGGCCCGGCCGTTCGATCATCATGCGCATGGTCATCTCGCCGCCATTGGATGCGCCCGTGATATAGAGTTTGTCAGCATTCGCCCCTTCAGACGCGACCGCCCATTGCGCCACCGCTTTTAGGAAGGAGACATCGTCCGCCTTCGACCGCCGGTTGTCCAAACCGGGGCGCAGACCGTTCCATGTGGACCGTTGTCCGCGCGTATCGCCGCTTCGGGCATTGACGCCGTTGGGCGAAATCAGCAGGAAGCCATGCTCGTCCGACAGCTCTTTCCATCGGGCCGTGGGCGGAAAGAAAAAGGTGCGGCGCATATGGCCCGCGCCGCCGTGGAGCACCATCACCGCCGGATTACCGGCTTTGAATGTCGCGGGCTTGTAGCTCAGGAAGTAGCGGTCCAACGCGCCGATGGTCAGGCAATACTCTTCAACGCCGTCGGGCAAGGGCCTGCCCATCGGATCGGCCGTCGGTTCGACGACGCATGTTTGCGCTTGTTCCAAAGCCTCCGTTTGCGGAGCGGTTTCGGCCCGCGCCTCCGCCATAAAGATGAATAGGCCTGTCAGACCTGTCAAAAATGCAAAACCATACATGGCGTTTCCCCGGATAAAGAAGGCGTTTATAGCGACTATCAATAGTTGCTATAAAATTATCGATAATTTTGACTCTGTCAACCGGCCAGAGCAATACAGGCCGTGGCGGCATGGGGCAGGGGGGGGTCGGCTGAAAACAGGGGTATGCAGATTACCGTGACGGCATCGCGGCGGGGCTGAGCGGTTGCTCCAGGCGCGACATCATTTCCCGGGGGCAGACCTGAACGAACCGGCGGCATTCTTCCGCCCAGTTGTCGAGGAGAAGTTGGGCGATCAGCGAGCCGGTTTCTTTCCGGTGGGCGCTGATAAGATCTTTCAGGACGCCTTCCCAATGGGCGCTTTCGATGCTCTGGATATGCACCGTATCCGGATTGACGCGGGTTGGGAAAAGACCGTCCGGGTCGTAAACGAAAGCCATGCCGCCGGTCATGCCGGCCGCGAAATTCTCTCCTACAGGCCCCAGAATGACGGCCGTGCCGCCGGTCATATATTCGCAGCCATTGGAGCCGCAGCCTTCCACGACGGCATCGGCGCCGGAATTGCGCACGGCGAAACGTTCACCCGCGCGGCCCGCCGCGAAGAGACGGCCTGCCGTCGCGCCATAAAGCACCGTGTTGCCGATAATGGTGTGGTCCTGGGGTGTGCGCCGGCTGTCCCCAGGCGGACGAATCACCAGAAGTCCGCCCGAGAGGCCCTTGCCCACATAGTCGTTGGCATCGCCAAGGAGATCGAGACGCAGGCCTTTCACGGCAAAGGCGCCGAGCGACTGGCCTGCGGAGCCGTGCAGTTCGACGGTCAGATGGCCGTCGCTCAGCCGGTCCATGCCGAAAAGCCGCACGATGTGGGAAGACATGCGCGCGCCGATGGCCCGCTGGGTGTTGCGCACCGTGTAAGTCAGATTCATCTTTTCGCCGCGTTCCAGGAAAGGCGCGGCGTCCCGTTCGATCTGGGCATCGAGACTGTCCGGCACCGGATTACGCTCTTTGGACGCGCAGACGCGGGGGCTCTCGCCCGGATCGGCGACGGTGAGGATCGGGTTGAGATCAAGATCGTCGAGATGGGCCGCCCCCCGGCTGACCTGGGCCAGAAGATCCGCCCGCCCCACGATCTCTTCAAGCGACCGCGCACCGAGACCGGCGAGAATTTCCCGCACTTCCTCGGCGATGAAGCTCATCAGGGCAATGACCTTTTCCGGCGTGCCCGTGAATTTCTCGCGCAAGGCCTTGTCCTGGGTGCACACGCCCACAGGGCAGGTGTTGGAATGGCACTGGCGCACCATCAGGCAGCCCATGGCAACGAGCGAGGCAGTGCCGATGCCGAATTCCTCCGCGCCCAGAAGAGCAGCGATCACCACATCCCGCCCTGAACGGATGCCGCCATCGGCGCGCAGGGTGATGCGGTGGCGCAACGCATGGAGCGTCAACACCTGATTGACTTCCGACAGGCCCAGTTCCCAGGGAATGCCTGCATATTTGATGCTGGTGAGTGGTGAGGCGCCGGTGCCGCCCACATGGCCGGAGACCAGGATCACATCGGCCTGGGCCTTGGCCACGCCCGAGGCGATGGTGCCGATGCCGGTCGCCGCCACCAGTTTCACGCCCACTTTGGCCTCTGGCGCGATCTGTTTCAGGTCGTAAATGAGCTGGGCCAGATCCTCGATGGAATAGATGTCGTGATGGGGCGGGGGCGAGATCAGGGTGACGCCCGGCGTGGCATGGCGCAGGCGGGCGATCATCTCGGTGACCTTGAAACCCGGCAATTGTCCGCCTTCGCCCGGTTTCGCCCCTTGGGCGACCTTGATCTCGATCTCCCGGCACTGGTTGAGATACTCGGCCGTCACCCCGAAGCGGCCGCTCGCCACCTGTTTGATGGCCGAATTGGGATTGTCGCCATTGTCCATACGGACGAAATGGGCCGGGTCCTCGCCGCCTTCGCCGCTGTCGGACTTCGCGCCGATCCGGTTCATGGCGATATTCAGGGTGCGGTGGGCTTCCGGTGATAAAGCGCCCAGGGACATGCCGGGGGTCACGAAGCGTTTACGGATGGCGTTGACCGTCTCCACCTCATCGAGCGGCACGGGCTCGCTCAAGGGTCTGAAATCCAACAGGTCGCGCAGGTTCACCGGTTTGCTCTTGGCGAGGCCGTTTGTATACGTCTTAAAAAGCTTATAATCCTCCCGGCCCACCGCTTCCTGCAGCATGTGGATGAGCGGCCCTTGATAGGCATGCGCTTCGCCCGACTGGCGGAAGCGGTAGAAGCCGCCCACGGGCAGCGTGACCACCTCCTCGTCGTAAGCCCGGGCATGCTGGTCCACGGCCTTTTTCTCGATGCCCGCCAGGCCGATGCCGGAAATGCGGCTCGGCATGCCGGGGAAGAATTCATTGACGAGCGCGCGGGACAGGCCCACGGCTTCGAAATTGAAACCGCCCCGGTAGGCCGAAATAACCGAGATGCCCATTTTCGACAGGATCTTCAAAAGGCCTGCCTCGATCGCCTGTTTGTGCCGCATGACGCAGGCCCCCGCGTCGCGCTCGCCGAATAGGCCGCGCGCCTGCCGGTCCATCAGCGTGTCCTGGGCCAAATAGGCGTTGACGGTGGTGGCGCCGCAGCCGATCAGCACGGCGAAATAATGGGTATCGAGACATTCCGCAGAACGAATATTGATCGAGGTCTCGTTCCTGAGACCGGCCTGGACGAGATGGGTATGCACCCCGGCCGTGGCCAGGATCATGGGCACGCCGATCCGGCCCGGCCCGGTATGTTCGTCCGTCAGGATCAAATGGGCGGCGCCGGAGCGGACGGCCTCTTCCGCCTGGTCTCGGATAGTATCGAGGACGGTGCCAAGCGACTGGCCGGGTGCCGCCGCCGGGTCGCGGGCGAAGGTGCAGTCGATCTCGCGCACGCTGTCGTCCAAATGGGTCTTCAGCCGTTCCATCATGCCATTGGTCAGCACGGGGCTTTCGAGCACGATCACTTCGGACGCAAAGGGATCCTCGGCCAGCACATTGCTCAGATTGCCGAAGCGGGTGCGCAGGCTCATCACCCGTTCCTCGCGCAACGGATCGATGGGCGGATTCGTCACCTGGCTGAAATTCTGCCGCAGGAAATGAGAGAGCGGCCGGTAGAGATCGGACAGGATGGCGAGCGGCGCGTCGTCACCCATGGAACCCACTGCTTCCTTGCCGCTCTCGACCATGGGATGGAGCACCATTTCCATGTCTTCCATGGTCATGCCCACGGCCATCTGGCGGCAGTGCCGGTCGGCCGGAGTCAGAGACGGTTCCGGACCCGGACCGACCACGCTGTCGAGCGCATGGATATTGCGGATCCAGTTATGAAAGGGCTGCGAGCCGCTCAAAAGATCTTTCAGCGGACGGTCATGGTAGAACTCACCTCTCACAAGATCCGCGCCGATCGTCTGACCGGGCCCTAGATGGCCTTTTTCCTCGATGCGCTCTTCCTCGATCACGCACATGCCGCATTCCGAGCCCACCACCAGCAATCCGTCCGTGGTGCGGACGAACCGCATGGGCCGCAAGCCGTTGCGGTCGAGCCCGGCGATCACCCAGCGTCCGTCCGTGGCGGCGATGGCCGCGGGCCCGTCCCAGGGTTCCATCACCGCGTTGGTGTAGGCATACATGTCCCGGTGCGCTTGCGGCAGGGCGCCGGTATCCTTGCCCCAGGCCTCGGGGATCAGGAAGGTCTTGGCCATGGGCGCGCTGCGGCCTGTGCGCACCAGCAATTCGAACACGGCGTCGAGGGCGGCGGAATCCGACAGGTCCGGACCGATTACCGGTTTGATGTCTTCCACGCTGTTTTCGAGAACGTCCGCAGCCATATGAATTTCATGGCTCTTCATCCAGTTGACGTTGCCCTTGATGGTGTTGATCTCGCCATTGTGGGCGAGCATGCGGAAGGGTTGGGCGAGCCACCAGGTGGGTACCGTGTTCGTGGAATAGCGCTGGTGATAGATGGCGAAGGCGGAAACAAAGCGCTCGTCCGCCAGATCCGGATAGAAGGTGGAGAGCTGTTCGGCCAGGAACATGCCCTTGTAGATCACCGAGCGGGCCGACAGGGAACAGATGTAAAAGTCCTTGATCGCCTGGGCATGAACCCGCTTCTCGATCCGTCGGCGGATGACATAAAGCTCCCGTTCGAGCTGGTCCTCGGCCACGTTTTCAGGGCAGTGGATCATGATCTGTTCGATTTCGGGCCGCGTGTCGCGCGCCCGCGTGCCGATCACATCCACATTGACCGGCACTTGACGCCAGCCATAGATCGTATAGCCGCTGCCGATGATCTCGCTTTCCACGATGGCGCGGCAGCGCTCCTGATTGTCGTAATCGGTCCGGGGCAGGAAGATCATGCCGATGCCGATGCGGCCGGGCAGGCACTCATGACCCGTGCGTTCCACGCAATCGGCGAAAAAGGCCTGAGGCACCTGCACATGAATCCCGGCGCCGTCACCGGTCTTGCCGTCGGCCGCCACAGCGCCCCTGTGCCAGACCGCCTTGAGGGCGGAGATGGCGAGGGTGACCACTTCGCGGTTGGGGTCCCCGCCGATCGAGGCGATCAGGCCGACGCCGCAGGCATCATGCTCCCGGGACGGATGATAGGCCCCGGTGCGGGTGAGCCGCTCGGCATTGTCGCGGAACCGGCGCAGCCAGAAAGCGTCAGAAGAAGGATGGTCCGTCATGGGATCGCTTTCGCTGTGGCGGCGCGCTGTCCGGCTGGGGACAGGCCGCTCAGGCGCCGGTCGATGGCGTGGGCCGCGTCCATGCCATCGCGGATCGCCCAGCCCACGCGGGACGCGCCGCGCACGCTGTCGCCGGCGGCATAGCCGCCCTCAAGCGCTGTTTCCTTGGTCTCCGGATCGATGCTGAGGG
>CAZTCJ010000074.1:0-17837 GCA_964612085.1 uncultured Alphaproteobacteria bacterium | reverse complement strand
CGGCCTCGATTTTGGTCCCGTGCGGATCTACAAGGAAGGCTGCGAAATACGTGGGGGTATATTCAGGGCGCAGACCCGGCGCGCCCGCATCCGAGCCGCCATTAACGAGCCCCGCCTCATGGAAAGCGTCCACCGCTTTGCGCGTGCGGGCGTTGAAACAGATATGGCTGCCGTTGCCGGCCGTGGCCGGTTCGGTGTCGAGCGGCAGGTTGATCCAGAAGACCGGCTCGTCGTTCCCAAAGGCGAGTGCCGCCTCTCCCCCCTCATAGACCGGTTTCAGGCCGAGCGTGCCGAGCACGGGCCGGTAAAACGCCCGCGCCTGACCCATGTCGCTGACGCCCACGGACACGTGATCGATGGGGAACGGTCTGGTCATGCTGTTTGCTCCGTATCCGCCGGAAGGACGCGGAGAGTACCATGGAACAAAAACAGAACAAGCTAAATTTTCAGCCAGTCCGGAACGTCGAGACTGGCGGGGGCGCCGGCGATCGTGAGCCCGTGCCCGGCCTCCTGGGCGTCCGCCAGCCGGTCGAGACGGATGAGCGCGAGGGCGCGGGCGCCCGTGCCGGTCGCGACGCCGCTCGTCACCGTGCCGATCTCGCGGGTGTCCGCCGTCACGGGCGTGCCCGGCTCCGGCACCGCGCCGTCGAGATCGAGCGGCAGGATGCGCTTGCGCGTGCCGCTCCGGTGTTTCGTCCGGGCCGTGAGTTCCTGGCCGATATAACAGCCTTTCTTGAAATCGACGCCGCCCAGCTCCTCGAAATTGCTCTCCAGCAGGAAGGATTTGTCCGGCAGGATATCGATACCCCCTTGGGGCACGCCAAGGGCGATGCGGTGGCGGGCGTAATCCTCAAGCCCGGTCTCGGGATGATCCGGAAGAGGACGATCCTGCCCTTTGACGATGATCCGCAGGCCCATCGCCTCATGGCGCGGATCGGCCATGACGGTCCTGCCGTCTTGGGTCCGGACCTGGCCGCGCTCCATCGGGCCATCCTGTCCAATGGCGGCTGGCGCGTCCGCACCGAACACGGCCCAGACCCGATGGTCCGCCGAGATATCCTCCAGCGTCGCCTTCGCGCGCAGGCGGTACATGGTGAGCCGTTTCAACAGGATCTCGGCGCGGGCCGCCTCGCAATCGAGTAGCAGGCCGTCGCCGTCGGGCACCAGGAAAAAATCGAACAGGAATTTGCCCTGGGGCGTCAGCAGGCCGGCGTAAATGCCTGACGCCTCTGTCACTTTCTGCACGTCATTGGTGATCAGCCCTTGCAGAAAGGAGCGGGCGTCTTCTCCCGCGATCCGCAGGAGCGCCCGGTCCGAAAGCGGAACCTGCGTCAGGCCCCTCGACGGCAGTTCTGTCATCGCCTATCACCTTTTTGACATGCGGTTTGTCTGGCACCACCAGCCCACTCCCCCGCCCGACCACCCAATGAGGGTACCCTTGTGGGTGGTTGGGCGGGGAGTGGGCTGGCCCAAGCAATCCAGAAGGATAGCCCCAAGCACGTAAGCCGTGCCGGGCGCCCTGGCAAGGAGGAACGCGATGGGTTTCGATCTGATCCTGAAAGGCGGCACGCTGGTCAATCATGATGGGGTGGGCCAGGGCGATGTGGGCATCACCGCGGGCCGTATCGAGGCGGTCGGCGATCTGACGCTCGCCAAGGCCGAGGAGGTGCGCGATGTCACCGGTCTCCATGTGCTGCCCGGCGTGATCGACACCCAGGTGCATTTCCGCGAACCGGGTCTGGAGCACAAGGAAGATCTGGCCACGGGAAGCCTCTCCGCCGTGATGGGGGGCGTGACGGCCGTCTTCGAGATGCCCAACACCAAGCCGCCGACGACCGATGCCCAGGCGCTGGCCGACAAGGTGGCCCGCGCCACCGACCGCATGTGGTGCGATTTCGCGTTTTTCGCGGGCGGCACGGCGGAGAACGCGGACGATCTGCCCGACCTGGAGCGCCTGCCGGGCTGTTGCGGGGTGAAAGTGTTCATGGGCTCGTCCACCGGCACGCTGCTCGTCCACGATGACGAGGGTGTGCGGAAGGTTTTGTCGCGGATCAAGCGCCGCGCCGCGTTCCACAGCGAGGACGAATACCGTTTACGCGCCCACCGGGGGCTCGCCGAATTGGGCAAGGTGGAAACCCACCCCATCTGGCGGGATGCGGCGGCCGCGCGGGAATGCACCAGGCGGCTCGTCCGGCTGGCGCACGAGACCGGCGCGCGCATCCATGTGCTGCATATCTCGACGGCGGAGGAAATGGAGTTCCTGGCGGGCCACCGGGATGTGGCGACGGTGGAAACCACGCCCCAGCATTTGACGCTGTCCGCGCCGGAAGCTTACGAGCAATTGGGCACGCGGGCCCAGATGAACCCGCCGATCCGGGACGAGCGCCACCGCCAGGGTATCTGGCGGGGCTTGAGCCTGGGCGTGGTCGATGTTCTGGGCTCGGACCATGCACCCCATACGCTCGAGGAAAAAGCCGAGACCTATCCCAAATCGCCCTCTGGCATGCCGGGCGTGCAGACCCTGGTGCCCATCATGCTCGACCATGTGAATGCGGGCCGGCTTTCCATCGAGCGCTTCGTCGATCTGACCTCTCACGGGCCCCAGCGCATTTACGGCATCGCCAATAAGGGCCGGATGATGCAGGGCTATGACGCCGATTTCACTATTGTCGATATGAAAGCGACCCGGACGATCACGGACGATTGGATCGCGAGCAAATGCGGCTGGACGCCGTTCGCGGGCCGCAGCGTCACCGGCTGGCCGGTGGGCACCATCATCCGGGGCCGGACCGTCATGTGGGACGGTCAGGTGCCCGACGCCGCCCAAGGCCAGGCGGTGCGGTTCACCGAGACGCTTTGACGCATGCGGAGAATTGGCGCGCGGCTGTCCGCGCGGCGTCTGCCGTATGGCGATGAATTTTTCGTATGAAGGAACTTCCGCTGTATGCCTGTGTTTCCTCTTTGCCGCGCGAAAATAGGAGGTATACATGGCATTCGAAAATCTGAAAGACGTTTATATCGATCAGTTGCAGGACCTCTACAGTGCGAACCGTCAGGCTTTGTCGGCGACCGCCAAGATGGCCGAGCAAGCCCAAAACAACGAGTTGAAGGCCGCACTCGACCGAGGCGTCAAAGGCATCAATGACGGTCTTGAGGTACTTGGCACGCTGATCAAGGGTCATGGCGCCGAACCGACGGGCGAGTTTTGCAAGGGCATGGAAGGCATTGTGAAAGAAGCACACGCCCATGCCCTGGAAGCTGAGTTCACGGACAATGATGTGCGCGATGCCGTAATCATCACGCAATATCAGCGTATGACTCATTACGCTTTAGCGGGATATGGCTGTGTCGTGGCGTTCGCGCGCCGGCTGGATTTGGGCGACGAGGTGCAGAAACTGCAGACCTGTCTCGACAACACCTATCATGGCGACAGCGAAATGACGCGTATCGCCGTAGGCGAAGTAAACAAGCAGGCGGTCTAACGAAAGTGCACACCGATAGTGAGGCAGTCAGTTTTTGGCGCTAGAATTATAAACGATCTGTGCTGACATACTGCTGTTTCCCTGTTCTGGGATCATTTGCCCCGCTGACAGTCCAAAAGGCCGTCTGCGGGGCAGATGCATTTTGTGCTTTCTTACCATGCTTCCCTAAAAACCATCGCTATGCCCACTCCTGTCACGGCAGAAGCGGTGTCCAAGCGGATTCAGTCCCCTGCCAAAGGGGTGACCGAACATCCCATCCCATGTGACATCCAAGGTGTCATTCATAGATAGATAGGCCGTCCGGCACAGGGTGGTTTCGCCCGGTCAGGGTTGAAGGCTCTAATGCAGGGTCGCTTCCGCGTCCGTGAAGCCGATATCGCCCGGCGTGATCAGCTTGCGCGAGGCCACGCTCACCGTGTGCAGCTTGCCGTCCAGATTGTCCTGCCAGAATTTCAGGAACTTGCTGAGCACCGGATAGCGCGGCGCAATGTCGTAATCCTGCCAGATGAAGGTCTGAAGCAGCTTGGGGTGATCGGGCATGTGATAGAGAATTTCCGCCGTTGTCAGCCGGTATCCGTCGATCTGCTGCGTAAAAGACATGCCAAATCCTCGTCTTTCGTTGCCCCTCGTCCTATGAGTATGGATTAAATCATGCGTCTGTCCAGGGGTTTGGCGCAATAAAAAACCCTAATGACGAGCCATGACGCAACGATGTTAGCAGTATTATGGAGAGAGTGCCAAAAGTGAGATAAAATCCATGGACGGAGCATTGGGCCCGGACGAGACCTGTGCTACCCATCCGAAAGGGAAGGAAACGCAGGCTGCTGCCTGTCTTCGGAAAGACTGCTCATCCGGCCATAAGCCGTAAAGGCGCACAGGCGGAACGAAAGAGCGGATCCGGGCAGGGCAGACAGACAGGCGCCGCCCGGCGTGGGACTGAAAGGGGTCCTGGCGCACGGCGCTAAAGGGAAGAACCTCTCCATGCTCGATTGGCTGGTCTTGATCGTCAGCGGCATTTTTATCGGCATTATCGTCGCCGCGCCGGTCGGACCTGTGAACCTCATCTGCATCCGCCGGACCCTGGCGTTCGGCAAGCTCAACGGCTTCCTGTCGGGCACGGGCGCGGCCCTTGGCGACGGCGTTTTCGCCGTTATCGTGGCTTTCGGCCTGACGGCGGTGTCGTCCTTCATCGAGGGCCATGCGGGCTGGTTCGAGACCGCCGGCGGCCTTGTGCTGATCGGCATGGGGGTCCACACCTTCTATTCCAATCCCCGGCCTTACATGAACCCGGCCGATGTGAGCCTGCCGGTCAATGGCGGTTCGGCGGATCTGGCCACGGCGGTGGCCTCCACGTTCTTTCTGACGATCTCCAATCCGGCCACCATGCTGGGCTTCGTGGCGATCTTTTCGGGCATGGGCGCCAGTCTGACGGCCAATGCCTCTTACGGCTCGGCGACCGTGCTGGTGGGCTCTGTGGTGCTGGGTTCGACGCTGTGGTGGGCGATGCTGACCGGCGTCATGGGCCTCTTCAAAGGCAAGATGAATTTCAAGCGCCTGCGGCTGATCAATCAGGGCTCCGGCGTGCTGGTTACCGTGTTCGGCGTTGTGGTGCTCGCCCGGGTCGCCTGGAACGCCTTTACGTGATTGAATTCCCTTCCCTGACTCATGAAACCTGGAGGCTGGCCCCGTGAACGGCGCACAGAGTCTGATCCGCACCCTGGTCGCAAGCGGGGTCGAAGTCTGTTTCACCAATCCCGGCACCTCGGAAATGCATCTGGTGGCCGCCATCGATCAGGTGCCCGGCATGCGGCCCGTGCTGGGCTTGTTCGAAGGCGTCGTCACCGGGGCGGCGGACGGCTATGCCCGCATGGCGGAAAAGCCCGCCTGCACGCTGTTGCATCTGGGGCCCGGTCTGGGCAACGGCATCGCCAATCTGCACAATGCCCGGCGCGCGCGCTCGCCCATCGTCAATATCGTCGGCGATCATGCGACCTATCATCTGCAATACGACGCGCCGCTGACGAGCGATCTGGAAGGCGTCGCCCGGCCCGTCTCCGCCTGGTACAAGGCGGCGACCTCGAGCACGGCGCTGGCGCGGCTCGGCGCGGAAGCGGTGGCGGCGGCCCGCACGGCGCCGGGACAGATCGCGACGCTCGCCGTGCCCGCCGATACGGCGTGGACGGAAGGCTCCGATCCGGTGGCGCCCATGGCCGTGCCGGACGTGCCGCAAGTGCCCGCCGACCGCATCGAACGGGTGGCCCAGGCCCTCAAGGCGGCGCAAAAACCCATGCTGCTTTTAGGCGGCCGGGCCATGCGCGCCGATACGCTGGAGATCGCGGGCCGTATCGCCAAGGCGACGGGGGCGGCCCTTTACAGCGACACCTTCAACCAGCGGATCGAACGGGGCGCGGGCCGGGCGCTCGCCATGCCGGTTCCCTATTTCGGCGAGATGGCGCTCGACGCGTTCGCCGGCACCGATCTGATGATCTTTGTGGGAACGGACCGGCCGGTGGCCTTCTTCGCCTATCCGGGCAAGCCGAGCCTGCTGGTGCCCGAGGGCTGCGAAACCCTGTTCCTGGCCGCGCCCAGCGAGGACGTGGCGGCGGCGCTCGACCAGTTCGCTCAAGCCGTCGGTGTGGGCAATACGGTGGCCGACCGTCAGGGTCTGATGCGGCCCGATCTGCCCGAACCGGGACCTTTGACGCCCGATGCCATCGGCCGGGCGCTGGGCGCGCTGATGCCGGAAAACGCCATCGTCGCCGATGAGGGCGTGACCGGCGCCATTCACTGTTTCCTGCATACGCTGGGCTGTCCGCCCCATGACTGGTTGAACCTGACCGGCGGGGCCATCGGTCTCGGCCTGCCCATGGCGGCGGGTGCGGCCATTGCCTGTCCCGACCGCAAGGTGATCGCCCTCGAAGGCGACGGCTCGGGCATGTATACGGTGCAGGCGCTGTGGACCATGGCGCGGGAAAACCTTGACGTGCTGAGCATCGTCTTCGCCAACCGGTCCTATGCGATCCTCAATATCGAACTGGCGCGGGTGGGGGCGGAAAATCCGGGTCCCAAGGCGCTGTCCATGCTCGATATCGGCCAGCCCGACCTCGATTTCGTGAAACTGTCGGAAGGCATGGGCGTGCCGGCCCTGCGGGCGGCGACGGCGGAGGATTTCGTGGCGGCCATGCAGCGGGGGCTTGCCCATAAAGGGCCTATGCTGATCGAAGCGGTGATTTGACTTCGGAATACTTCCGGGGTCCGACGAGAGGGTGGTGCCATGTCCTTTTGGCGTGTGATTTTGTTTCTGTTCTTTCTGATCGTGGCGGGCTTGTGCCTGTATGTCTTTTTTGCAGCACCCCAGGGCGGTGAGCAGGCCTTCGACGCCGCCCGGCGTTCCTTGAGCGATACGGAAGGGGCCAGGGCCCGTCCGCGTCAGCTCCTGGCGGTCGCCAGCGATTTCATGTCGCTGATTGCCGCCGTGGTCAGCGTCATCGCGGCCATCGTGACCATCTCGGCCGGGCGTAAGTCGTAAAGGGCAGAGCCGCAAAGCTGGTGGGCGGACCGTCAGTTCACTCGGCGGTCCGTGCCTTCCCAATAGGGATCCCGCAGCTCCCGGCGCAGCACCTTGCCCGACGGATTGCGCGGCAGCATGTCGGCGAAATCCACCGATTTCGGCACTTTGAAGCCCGCGATCCGTTCCCGCGCGAAGGCCTGGATCTCTTCTTCCGTCGCCTCCATGCCGGGTTTCAGGACGACGATGGCCTTGACCGCCTCGCCCCATTTCTCGTCCGGCACGCCGATCACGGCCACATCGGCGATGGCCGGGTGGGCGAACAACGCGTTTTCCACTTCCGCCGGATAGACGTTCTCGCCGCCGGAGACGATCATGTCCTTCACCCGGTCGTAGATGAAGATGTAGCCTTCTTCGTCCGTATAGCCCGCATCGCCCGTGCGCATCCAGCCGTCGGTGACGGAGTCGCGCGTTGCCTCCGGACGGTTCCAGTAGCCTTTCATCACCGCATCGCAGCGGATCATGATCTCGCCCACCTGGCCGGGCGGCAGGGTCTTGCCGGTCTCGTCGCCGATCTTGACCTCGACGCCGGGTCCCGGCTTGCCGCAGGAGCGCAGCTTGCCGCGCGCCGGATCGTGATCCTCCGGCGCCAGATAGGTGCCGCAACCGGACGTTTCCGTCATGCCGTAGACCTGGATGAAATCGCAGTCCATCATGGTCTGGGCCTGGACGATCAGATCTTCCGCGATGGGTGAGGCGCCGTAGACTACCATTTCGAGGCTCGAGAAATCCGTGGTCTGTGCTTTCGGGTGCAGCACCAGGAAATTGATCACCGCCGGCACCACGAACATGATCTGGATGCGTTCCCGTTCGATCAGATCCAGGATCACGCCGGGATCCACATCCTTCAGAATGACGTTACGGCAGCCATGGGCCAGCCCGATCACCCCGATATTGACGCCGGCCACGTGGAAAAGCGGCATGGCGACGATATTGACCGCGCCTTCCTCCCAATCGCCCCAGCCCGCGTTCTGGCCGATCTCGAGCACGGCGAGATAATTATGGTTCGTGAGCTGAACGCCCTTGGGATGGCCCGTGGTGCCGCTGGTATAAAGCTGGATGATGTCGTCCTGGGCGTCATGGACGAGCTTGGGGTCCGCGTCGTTCAACGGGAAGCGCCAGCTCTCATAGGCGGGCCACTCGCCGTGGCCGCCATCGATGGCGACGATGGTGTGCACGCCCGGAATCTGATCCCGGATCTTTTCGATGAGATCGACGAACTCCGCGCCCACGAACAGGACGTTCGCCTTGGCATCGTTCAGGACATAGGCGACTTCCGGGCCCGCGAGCCGGGAATTGACGCCGACCACCACGCCGCGGGCCTTCAGCGCGCCGAACAGGATTTCAAAATAGGCGGTCGAGTTTTTGCCGATAAAGCCGACCCGGTCGCCCGGCTTCAGCCCGAGGGCCAGCAGACCGTTGGCCACCTTGCTGGCGCGCCGGTCGAGCTGGCCGTATGTGGTGACATCGCCGTCCATCACCAGGGCCGCCACGTCCGGCCGGTCCTGCGCGCCCACCCGGACAATGTCGGCTATGGATCCAATGCGGCTGAGATCGTACATCGCGTTCTCCCCAGGTCAGGTATTACTTTGCCTTGAGTTTACGCGGCCCAGCGGTTTTGGGGAGGGGGAAAGACGGGGCGATGGGGGAAACCTATGAAAAAGCCGCGCGATGGTTTTGCCATCCCGCGGCTTTCTCTCGTTCCAGGAGAGGCCCGGCCCGGTTATTTCACTTCCCCGTTTATTTCACTTCGAAGAGTTCCACTTCGAAGATCAGCGTGGCGCCGCCGGGGATGGACGCGCCCGCGCCCCGCTCGCCATAGGCGAGGTCGGAGGGGATGACGAATTCGTAAATCGCGCCTTCCTTCATGAGCTGCACGCCTTCGGTCCAGCCGGCGATGACCTGGTTCAGGCCGAATTCGATCGGGCGGCCCCGGTCGTAGGAGCTGTCGAATTTATTGCCGTTGATCAGCTTGCCTTCGTAGTGAACCTTGACCGTATCGGTGGCGGACGGCGACTTGCCGCTGCCTTCCTTGATCACGCGGTATTGCAGGCCGCTGTCGGTCACGGTCACGCCGTCCTTCTTGGCGTTCTCGGTGAGGAAATCCTTTTGCGGGTTGGCCGAAGCCGACACGCTCAGGCCGGCGGCGAGGCCGATGCCCAGCGCGATGCGGGAAAGCGAGCGGATCATGAGCAGTCCTTTCTTGGCGTCTTTACACTCTTAAAAAAGATACCCCTTTCGGGTGAAGCGGGCCCATCGAAAGGCATGTTCTCCGGCCTGTCCACCCGAATGTGGTGTGAGCCCGCGACGGACCCCTTAAGATTGGGTAAGTTGGTCGAAATTGGGACAGTGGGAAAGAAGGGGTTACCAATGACGGATCTGGTGCTGCACCGGCAGATCGTGTTTTTGCGCACGGGCTTCATCATCTGGACATTCGCCGGGCTGGCGAGCTTCGTCCTGCTGGTGGCCGGGCGCATGGGCGCGCTGCCCGAACAGGGCTTCAACAGCCTGGTGGTCTTCTTTATGGCGCTCGGCATCGGACTGGCGCTGGCCCACGGGCTCAATCTTCTGTTTGGCACGCTCCTGGACATCAGGGGGCCGGACACGACGAGCCTGTCCTCGGCCGAACGCGGTCAACAGATCGCGGTCTTCACCTGGGGGCAATCGGTGTTTTACGGCCTGATCCTGTGGGGCTGGCCCTTGTTCCTGGTCATGACCACCTGGAACCTGCTGCGCGAGACGGAGCTGGCGCCACTCCAGACCGTGGCCATCGGCTTCGTCACCTGGTCTGTCGGCGGGGTGCTGTTCGGGCTGGCCATGCGCTGGCTGGCGGGTATCGCGGGGAAGCGGTCGTAAACCCGGACAGGCCTTCAGTGCGCCCTTCGCCTGATCAGGGGAAAGGCCGCGAACAGGATCTGACCGGCGAGCCCGAGCGCTTTGTCAGGGCTGCCATAGGCGGCCAGATGGCTTGAAAGCGTTTCGCCGAAGACGGCGATTGAGAGGCCGGCTTCCGCGATCATCAGCAGACCGAAGGCCGTCGCGCCCATGATCAGGCGCGGCGTCAGACGGCTCGGAACCCGGAAGGCGTTTACCAGCCAGCCGCAGGCCAGCCAGGATGCGCCCAAAATCACGGGCAACTCGATGAGGGTGCTGATCAGTGTGCCGAGAGACGGCGCCAGAATGAGAACGCGCACCGTGCCGAGCGCAAAGCCGAGTGCGAAAATAAGCGCGAAATAAAGCGCCCCTGCGGTGACTGCGATCGCCATGGCCCGTCCCGTTCGTATCTCACCACATTACAGCAAACACAACTGCGCGTCCTCCGGCTCCGTCTTTGCCTGTTCCGCTTCTGGGGCGGCCGGTTCAAGCACCGCTGGGCTGTCATTGGCGACCGCATTGACCAGGGTGGAGATGGCGTAGGCGGTAAAGGCGTCTTCCGGGGCCGGACGGAGCAGGGCGCGGGCTTGCTCAGCGGAAGTCCCCTCCACATCGAGCCAGGCGTCCCAGTCTGGTTCGCTCAAGACAGCCGGCATGCGGTGGTGAATATCCGTGAGCGTCTCATTGGCATCGACGGTGAGGATCGCCACCGACTCAAGCTCCGAGCCGTCCGGTGACTGCCAGACCTCCCAGATCCCTGCCATGGCGAACGGCGCTCCGTCAGCGGAGCGGATGGCATAAGGCACGGCCGCGCCGCGCGCATGCTTCTGCCATTCATAGATGGCGTCGGCGGGAACGAGACAGCGCCGCCGGGCGATGGCCGCCTTGAAGGACGGTTTTTCCAGCACCGTCTCGGCGCGGGCATTAATCAGCGGCTTGTCGCCGATCTCGCGCGCCCAGGACGGCACCAGCCCCCAGCGCATCATGACGAGCCGCCGTTTGCCGCCTTCCAGGCGAATCACCGGCACCCCTTGGGTCGGCGCGACATTGTAGCGCGCGGGCAGGTTGGGCAGCGGGCCTTCGAAGCCGAAAACACGCTGGAGATCCGCCAGAGCGGTCTTCAAGGCATAGCGTCCGCACATGGGCGTCGAAATCCTTTCCTATCCGAAATGGGCCGGGAAACCCCAGCATCTTGGGGCTTCATCCGGAAGAGGCACAAGATATCGTGTTTGGATGCTTGACTCCCCTCCATGCAAAGATACCATATCTTGTGTTGCAGCCAAGAAAGGCCCCAAACCCTTGGGGTTGCTTCATTTTGGGACGCGGAGGCGCCGGCTGCTTGAGGGGGCGGCATGATCCAGCCGAAAGCTGGTGAGTAGCCGCCAAGGACCGGGGGCGTCCCGTATTTTGAGTTGGGCAGAGCCAGCATGAACGCGATCACGTTTCCGACGCCTGCGCGGGACAGCGCATCCGAGACCGCCAAACCGAGCCCGTCCGGCGTAGCGACCGATAGCATCGTCACCGATCCGGGCCGCGATGCGCTTCTGACTGATTTCGGCAAGGCGACCCTCCAGGACCGCTATCTGATGCCCGGCGAGTCGTTTCAGGACCTGTTCGCCCGCGTCTCCGCCGCCTATGCCGACGATACGGCCCATGCCCAACGGCTTTACGATTACATGTCGCGGCTCTGGTTCATGCCCGCGACGCCGGTGCTGTCCAATGGCGGCACCAAGCGCGGCCTGCCCATCTCGTGCTTTCTCAACGAAGCCCAGGACAGCCTGGAAGGCATCGTTGATCTGTGGAATGAGAATGTCTGGCTGGCGGCGCGCGGCGGCGGCATCGGCAGCTATTGGGGCAATCTGCGTTCCATCGGCGAAGCGGTCGGCGGGGTCGGGCGCACTTCCGGCATTATCCCGTTCATCCGGGTGATGGATTCGCTCACGCTCGCCATCAGCCAGGGCTCCCTGCGGCGCGGCTCGGCCGCTGTTTATCTCGACGTGTCGCACCCGGAAATCGAGGAATTCATCGAAATGCGCCGGCCCACCGGCGGCGATCCCAACCGCAAGGCGCTCAATCTGCACCACGGCATCGTCATGACTGATGCCTTCATGAAAGCGGTGGAAGAAGACGCGCCCTGGGATCTGATCAGCCCCAAGGACGGCACGGTGATGAACACCGTCTCGGCGCGGGCTTTGTGGATCCGTATCCTGACGGCCCGGATCGAGACGGGCGAGCCTTATATGCTGTTCATCGATACGGTGAACCGGTCCATGCCGGTGCATCAGCGCGAGGCGGGCCTGACGGTCAAGACCTCCAATCTGTGTGCGGAGATCACGCTGACCACGGGCAAGGATCATCTGGGCGAGGACCGCACTGCCGTATGCTGCCTGTCGTCCCTGAACCTGGAAACCTATCCGGAATGGCAGGGCGACGCGCGCTTCATCGAAGACGTGATGCGCTTCCTCGACAATGTGTTGCAGGACTTCATCGAGCGGGCGCCTGATTCCATGGCCCGCGCGCGCTATTCCGCCATGCGCGAGCGCAGCGTGGGGCTGGGCGTCATGGGCTTCCATTCCTTCCTGCAATCCCAAAATATTCCGTTCGAATCCGCCATGGCCAAGGCCTGGAACAAGAAAGTGTTCCGCCACATCAAGACCGGCGTGGACGCGGCGTCCAAGACGCTGGCCGCCGAGCGCGGCGCCTGTCCGGATGCGGCGGATTTCGGCCGGCAAGAGCGCTTCACCAACAAAACGGCCATCGCGCCCACCGCCTCCATCTCGATCATCTGTGGGGGGACGAGTGCGGGTATCGAGCCCATCGCCGCCAACAGCTATACCCACAAGACGCTGTCCGGCTCCCATACGGTGCGCAACAAATATCTGAAAGCGCTCTTGGCTGAGAAGGGTCAGGATACACAAGAGGTCTGGTCGTCCATTTCCGTCAATGGCGGCTCCGTTCAGCATCTCGATTGTCTGACCCAAGATGAAAAAGACGTGTTCAAGACCGCGTTCGAGCTGGACCAGCGCTGGGTGGTCGAGCATGCGGGCGATCGCGCGGCCCTGATCGATCAGGCCCAGTCGGTGAACCTGTTCCTGCCCGCCGATGTGCACAAGCGCGATCTGCATCAGATCCATTACCAGGCCTGGAAGAAGGGGCTGAAGTCGCTTTATTACTGCCGGTCGCTCTCCATCCAGAGAGCGGAAAAGGCCGAGACGCCGGAGCCCAAGCCCGTCCCCATCGCGCTGGTGCCGTTGAAGCGGCTCGAGGACCTGCCTGCCGAGATCCAGGTGGCGCAACCCGCCGCCGAACGGGTAGACTATGAGGAATGCCTCGCCTGCCAGTGAGGCATCTCGCCCAATCCATTTCCGGAAATCCGCCATGTCCCTTCTCGAACCGCGCGCCACCTACAAACCCTTCCGCTACCCCTGGGCTTATGAGGCATGGCTCACCCAGCAGCGCATTCACTGGCTGCCGGAAGAAGTGCCGATGGCGGACGATGTCCAGGACTGGCGCCATAAGCTCACGGATGAAGAGCGCAACCTCCTGACACAGATCTTCCGCTTCTTCGTGCAGGCGGATGTGGAGGTCAACAACTGCTATATGAAGCACTACTCCCAGGTGTTCAAACCGACGGAAGTGCTCATGATGCTGTCGGCCTTCTCCAATATCGAGACGGTGCATATCGCCGCCTACAGCCATCTGCTCGACACGATCGGCATGCCGGACGTGGAATACGAAGCCTTCATGAAATACGCGGAAATGAAGGACAAATACGACTACATGCAGCAATGGGGCGTGGAGACCAAGACCGATATCGCCAAGACCTTGGCGGTGTTCGGCGGTTTCACCGAAGGCCTTCAGCTTTTCGCGTCCTTCGCGGTGCTGATGAATTTCCCACGCTTCAACAAGATGAAGGGCATGGGCCAGATCGTCGCCTGGTCGGCCCGGGACGAGACCCTGCACACCAATTCAGTGGTGCGCCTGTTCCGCACTTTCGTGGACGAGAACCCGGAGATCTGGACGCCTGACCTGGCCCGCGATCTGACCCAGGCCTGCGAGACCATCGTCACCCATGAAGACGCCTTCATCGATCTGGCGTTCGAGATGGGCGGTATCGACGGTCTGACGTCGGAGGATGTGAAACAGTATATCCGCTATATCGCCGACCGGCGGTTGACCCAGTTGCGCCTCGATCCGGTCTACAAGCTTGAGACCAATCCGCTGCCCTGGATGGACGAGATGCTGAACGGCATCGAGCACACCAATTTCTTCGAGAACCGCGCCACGGAATATTCCAAGGCCTCGACGCGCGGCTCCTGGGAAGAAGCGTTCGCCTAAGGCCGCCCTGTTTGCTTGACCGGCTCTGACGTCTTATGTCTCCTCTCGAAGCCACAAGCCGGAGGAGGCCCCCATGCGCTATCTGCACACCATGGTCCGCGTCAGCGATCTCGACCGGTCGCTCGATTTTTACTGCGACAAGCTCGGCCTCGTGGAGGTCAACCGCATGGACAGCGAGAAGGGCCGCTTCACGCTCGTCTTCCTGGCCGCGCCCGACGATGTGGAATTGGCCAAGTCCCGCAAGGCGCCCATGGTGGAACTCACCTATAATTGGGACCCCGAGGACTACACGGGCGGGCGCAATTTCGGCCATCTGGCCTATCGGGTGCCCAATATTTATGAGCTGTGCCAGCGCCTGATGGACGCCGGGATCACCATCAACCGGCCTCCGCGCGACGGCCACATGGCCTTCGTGCGCTCGCCCGACGGCATTTCCATCGAGCTTTTGCAGGAAGGCGACGCTTTGCCGCCCCAGGAACCCTGGGCCTCCATGGAAAACACCGGCAGCTGGTAAGCCTTTAACGGCGCGCGAACGGCTCGGCGGCATGGTGGTCCATCCCCGGGCCGGGGATGCTATAGTCCCGTGAACGAAGCTTGCGCGACAGGACCTTTTAATGGCTGCATCCGATCCCTCTTCGACCGAGACACTGACTCTCGGCGCCGATTTTCCACAACCCACCCATGAGGCGTGGCGGGCGCTGGTCGATCAGATCCTCAAAGGGGCCGATTTCGACAAGCGCCTTGTGTCCCACACCTATGACGGTGTGCGGATCGATCCGCTCTCGACCCGCGCCGACTGGACGGGCGAGGGCGATCCGCGCGGGGTGCCGGGCCGGGCGCCGTTCACGCGGGGCGCGCGCGCCGCCGGGATGGGGCAAGACTGGGATATCCGGGCGCGTCACGCCCATCCAGATCCGGATGAAGCCAATGCCGCCATCCTGCGGGATCTGCACCAGGGTGTGACCTCCATCGAGCTTGTGGTGGATGCGGAGGAACGGCCCACGGGCAGGGGCGTGCATGTGCCGCATCTCGACGCGCTCGACCGGGCCTTGAAGGACGTGCATCTCGATATCGCGCCCATTAGTCTCGATACGTCTCATGTGGGTACGGCGTCGGCCGCCCTGATGCTGGCCCTGTGGGACAGGCGCGGCCATGCTGCTGACGCGGTCTCCGGTTATCTCAATATCGATCCCATCGGGCGGTTCGCCCGCAACGGCAAGCTGCCCGCGCCTTTGGAGCGCATGGTGCGCTGGGCAGCGGCCTTCTCAGGTCATGTGGCGCAGAACCGTCCGAAGATCCGCACCCTGAGCGTCGATACGCGCGGTTATCATCTGGCGGGCGCAGGCGAGGCGCAGGAACTGGCTGTCGCGCTGGCGACCGGCGTCGCTTACCTGCGGGCTTGCGAGGCGGAAGGCTTGTCCATGGACGAGGCCTGCCGCCAGATCGCTTTTACGTTTACAACGGATGCGGACTTTTTCGTATCCATCGCCAAGCTGCGCGCCGCGCGGATGCTCTGGGACACGGTGACGGCGGCCTGCGGCGCCAGCGAAGCGGCGCGGCCCATGGCGCTCCATGGTCAGACGGCGGAGCGCATGATGACCGCCTACGATCCCCATGTGAACATGTTGCGCACGACGGTCGCGGGCTTTGCCGCCGCCGTTGGCGGGGCGCAATCGGTCACCGTGCTGCCGTTCACCCACGCTTTGGGCCTGCCCGATGGTTTCGCCCGGCGCATGGCCCGCAACACCCAAGTGATCCTGATGGAAGAGTCGGGGCTCGCGCGCGTTGCCGATCCGGCAGGCGGCTCCTGGTCGCTGGAGCGGTTGACCGACGGGCTGGCGGAAAAAGCCTGGGGCCTGTTCCAGGAGATCGAGCGGGCGGGCGGCATCGGCGCGGACTTGCTCAGCGGTGGCATCCAGCGGCGGATCGCTGAGGTGCGGGAGGCGCGGGAACGGAACATCGCCACACGGAAAGATCCGCTGACCGGCGTCAGCGAGTTTCCAATGCTTGAAGAACGGACCGTCACCGTCGAGGCGCCGGATCTCGAAGCGCTCGGCGCGGGCGCCGCCTCCGAAATCGCCGAACGGCGGGGCCGGGGCGAGATTACCGACGCGGTCCGGGCCTTTTCCATGGCCGCTGCAGACCCCTCGCGCCAAGCCGTCAAGGCCTGGATCGAGGGATCGGCAACGGGCGCGGTGGTGGACGATCTGGGCCGTCAGATCTGGACGCAAGCCCAGACCTGCGATCCGCTGCCTCCCGCACGTCTCGCCGAGCTTTATGAGATCCTGCGGCGCAAGAGTTCAGCCTGCGAACAAAAAACCGGCGCGCGCCCGGCCGTGTTCCTGGTCACCCTCGGTGCCATCGCGTCCCATACGGCGCGGGCGACCTTCGCGCGGAATTTCTTTGCCGCCGGCGGTATCGAAGGGGTGGAGCCGGGTCCGCTGGAGAGCGCCGAAGCCGCTGCGCAGGACTTCAAGGACTCAGGGTGCGCCGTCGCCGTCTTATGCGGCCATGCGGACGATTATGGCGCTACGGGCGCGGGCGTGGTTCAGGCGCTGCGGCAGGCGGGCGCGGCCCGCATCCTCGTGGCCGGGCGGCCGGGCGAGATAGCTGATGAGACCGGTATCGACCGGCACATCTACACAGGCTGCGACGTGCTGGAGGCCTTGCGCGACGTTCACGATGTCTTAGGTCTGGGAGAAGGAGCAAATTCATGAGCCGGATCCCCGATTTCACGGCGCTCGATTGGGCGCCTACGGACAGCCCCACCGCGCCCGGATCCGCGCACCAAGGGTCCGCACACCAAGAAGCCGCCTGGGACAGCCCGGAAGGCATTCCCGTGCAACCGCTTTATACGGCGGAGGATCTGAAGGGGCTCGATTTTCTCGGCACTTATCCCGGCATCGCGCCATACCTGCGCGGTCCTTACGCCACCATGTATGTCAGTCAGCCCTGGACGATCCGTCAGTATGCGGGCTTTTCGACGGCCGAGGATTCCAACGCCTTTTACCGGCGCAATCTGGCGGCGGGCCAGAAGGGGCTGTCGGTCGCCTTTGATCTGCCGACCCACCGGGGCTACGATTCCGACAATGACCGGGTGGCGGCGGATGTGGGCATGGCGGGCGTCGCCATCGACTCTATCTACGATACACGCACCCTGTTCGACGGCATTCCGCTCGACCGCATGAGCGTGTCCATGACCATGAATGGCGCGGTGATTCCGGTCATGGCGCTTTACATTGTCGCGGCGGAAGAGCAGGGCGTCGCGCCGGAGAAGCTCGCGGGCACCATACAGAACGATATTCTGAAAGAATTCATGGTGCGGAACACTTATATCTATCCGCCCGGGCCCTCCATGCGGATCATTTCGGATATTTTCGCTTACACGTCCCAGAATATGCCGCGCTTCAACAGCATCAGCATCTCCGGCTATCACATGCAGGAAGCGGGCGCGACGGCGGATCTGGAGCTGGGCTATACGCTGGCGGATGGCGTGGAATATATCCGTGCGGGGATCGATGCCGGGCTCGATATCGATGCCTTCGCGCCGCGCTTGAGCTTCTTCTGGGCCATCG
>CAZTCJ010000073.1:0-18500 GCA_964612085.1 uncultured Alphaproteobacteria bacterium | reverse complement strand
GGCACGGCCTGCGCGCGCTGACGGTCCTGAGCCTTCTGGGCTTGGGCGCCTGCGCGTCGGACAGCGAAGCAGTAATGTATCTGAACTACACCAAGGCCGCGTTCTTCTCCCGCTCCGCGCCCGCCTACACGCTCGATCAAGTGGCCAAGATCGCGCCGGCCTCGATCGGCGTCGGCGTGGGCGCGGCGCCGCGCCAGATCGTCGTGCTGCAATCGGTCAACGGGCGCGATCACCGCTGGGTCACCGGCGATCCGGCCACCATCGTGACGCGCGGCGGGCGGGTCTTGAGCACGGCGGGCTATCCCTCGGACCTGACGGCCACGCGGCTTATCGGTGACGATCCGGTGGACGGGCAGTTGCACACCTTGCCGGGCCGGATCGACCGGGTGCGGATCGTCGATTTCAAAGGTAATCAGGTGTTCGGCCAGCGGCTCAGATGCCGCTTCAAACCGGCGGGCCAGGACACCATCACCGTGCTGGGCCGCAAGCGCCAGGCGAAGGTCGTCAAGGAACGCTGCAAGGCGCCGAAAATCCACTGGCGCTTCACCAACACATACTGGGCGGATCCGCGCACCGGCAAGCTGTTGCGCAGCCGCCAGCATGTCCATCCCAGGCTCGACGCCTTCATTATCGAGCCCTTGCGCCCATCGAAGTTCGAGTAAGGCCCGCGCACGCCTGAGAGGAGTACGACCATTGCGACCTTGTCATCCGACAGCTTCAGGCCCCGGACTTGCGCCGGAGTCCCGCAAGGGCCAAAGTGCAGGTCAAATCCTCGCTGCTAAAAGGGCGAAAGAGATCTTTCCGGTCCGTCAGGAGCGGAATCATCGGCTAGCGTGGCCGGGCTCTTGGCTACCGCAGCATATGGCGTGGGTCCGTTGTCCAGCGGGCGGGGAAGAGCTGGTCAGCACGATCAAGGGGTATCGTGCACCGGGGAGCAAGAGAGCGGACGGCCGTCGGGCCGTTCGTGTCTGCTCAGGTATGAGTACGGTGATGACCAAGAGAGGCGAACCCGTCCGCCATGGTGACTGACGTGCCGGCAATACTGCGCCCGATCCCACGGGTGGGAGCGCGGATCCTTTGCATTCTGACCCTGGCCGCGGCCATGGCGGCCGTGCTGTGGGCGGATCGGCCCGTGCATGCCCAGTCGGGCGATCCCCTGAGCCGTATTCCCACTCTCGATGCGGAGCAATTGCGCCGGGAACTGGCCGGGCGGCGCGGCCAGGAGCGCGAACAGGAGGCCCAGGAGCGTGTGCTCCGTGTGCCCCAGCGCACATTGCCGCCGGAAGGCCCGTCCCGGGTCGAGGATATCTTTTCCGAGCGGGCCGGCGAGCAACTGGAACAGTTCGGATACGACACATTCACCAGCCGCGAGTCCGTGACCTTGCGCCAGTCGGGTGCGGTGCAGGATTCTTACGTCTTGGGGCAGGGCGATGAGGTCCTGGTGACCTTGCGCGGCCAGCAGAACACCCAATACCGCCAGCGGGTGGACCGCAACGGCCAGGTCTTGCTGGAAGGGCTGGAGCCGATCTCGGCGGCGGGGCGGACCTTCTCGGAAGTGCGCAATGAAATCGAAGCGGCCATCGAGCGCGCTTATATCGCCACCAGGGCCTTCGTGTCGCTCGGGGCCATCCGTCAGGTGACGGTTCTGGTCGCGGGCGAGGTCCATGTGCCCGGCCCGCAAACGCTCACAGGCCTGTCCACGCCGGTCGATGCCCTGATCCTGGCGGGCGGCGTGAAGAAGACCGGCTCTTTGCGGTCCATCCGCGTGATCCGGGACGGCCGGGCGCTTGCCGTCGATCTCTACGCTTTGCTGGTGGGCACCGCAGGCGAACCGGGCTTTCACTTGCGCGAAGGCGACCGGATCGTGGTGCCGCCCTTGAGCCGCACGGTCGCCGCCGTGGGCGCGGTGCGCCGGCCCGGCATCTACGAACTGGGGGGCAGCCGGACGATCCGGGCCTCCGATCTGGTGTCGCTGGCGGGCGGGGTCGAGGTGCGCGGCGTCTACCGCTTCACGGTTTTGCGCACCCGTTCCGACGGGGTGCGGGAATTCGTGGAGATTGACGGGCTCAACGGCGCGGTCATTCAGGATGGGGACATTCTGTTCGTGCAGCCGTCCATGGACCAGTCCGTGGGCCGGGTCTCCTTGCGCGGCCATACCACGCTCGCGGGCGAGTTTTCGCTGGCCCAGGTCCGCAGCATGCGGGACATTCTGAATTCTCCGGCCGCACTCAAGGCATCGCCGTATCTGATGTTCGGCATCATCAGCCGCCGGGATCCCCAGAGTTTCGCGCGCACCCTCGTGCCGTTCTCGCCTGCCCAGGTGATCCGGGGACAGACGCGCGTCGGCCTGCAGGATCATGACATTGTCTGGGTCTTTTCCGTGGAAGAAGCGCGCCGTCTGGCCGCCACCGCCCAGGCCGAGGACGCGGAGCGCCTGGAACGCCAGCGCGACCGCTTCGTCGCCGAACGCCAGGAGACGACCAGCACGGTCACCGGCAACGATGCCCTGGCCTCGCGCGTCGAACTGGACGCGTCCCAGAACGAAGCCGAATTCCTCAATGACGATGCGCGTAACGCCGGGGCCCTGGCGGCACAAGGCCGGTTCGCCGATCCCAACGGCCAGCAGACTTTCCAGCAGCGCCCCATGACCGATCCGCGCTTCGACCGCCGCAACCAGGACCCGCGTTTCGGTCCCCAAGGCCAGCCGCTCTCCGAGCGCGACCGGGCACGGCGTGCAGGCCTGCAAAACAGCGAGGAATTCGGCCGCTTCTATGAGGTCGATCCGCGCTTCGACGGCCGCATGGAAGACCTGCCGCTCGATCTTGCGACGCTCGCGGAAGAATTGCAGGTGGACCGGCGCGCGGCGGCCGTCTTCCTCACCGAATATATCAGCACGATCCGGGGCGCGGTGCGGGTGCCGGGCTATTACCTGCTGGCGCCGGAGACCAATCTGAACGACCTGGTCATGGCCTCGGGCGGGGTCAAGCGCACCGCCGATCTGGCGACCATCGAGATCACCGCCACCACCTATGACACCTCGCGCGGCGCGTCCCAGACCATCCGCAAGAATGTCTCGCTCGAAGCCTCAAGCCTGGCCGCCATCCGCATCGAGCCTCAGGACTCCATCGTCTTGCGGGACGTCTATTCGGAACGCTGGGAAGGCCGGGTCAATGTCTTCGGCGAGGTCCGCTTTCCCGGATCCTATGAGATTGTCCGGGGCGAGCGCCTGTCGTCTCTGATCGCGCGGGCGGGCGGGCTGACCGACCAGGCCTATCCTTACGGCGCCATCTACGCCCGGCGCTCGGTGGCCCGTATCGAGCGGGAAAGCAACGAGCGCAAGGCCCAGGATTTGTTGAACCTGATCGTCGCGCAGACGAGCCGCCGGGAAGTGAACGAGGAACAGATCGTGTTCCTGCAGCAATTGGTACGGGCCCTGCGCGATCAGATCCCCATCGGGCGCATCGCCGTGGAGGCCGATCCGAACATCCTGGCCGCCAAGCCCGAGCTCGATATCGAGCTGGAGCCGGGCGACGCACTCTACATGCCCTCGCGGCCTTCGACCGTCACCGTCTCGGGCCAGGTCCTGAACGAAGGAGCGTTCCAATTCGCGGCCGGCAAGAAGGCGAAACACTACACGCGGCTCGCCGGCGGCTACAGCAAGCTGGCCGATGAAAACCGGGTGTTCGTGGTCTATCCGGACGGCACCTCGGAGCGCTTGAAAGACTCCTTCTGGCGGCTGGGCTCCACGCGGATCGTTCCGGGCGCCGTGATCGTGGTGCCTTATGACGTTTCGCCGTTCTTCCTGTCGGACTTCGTGCGGGATGCGGCCCAGGTCACGAGCCAGCTCGCGATCACGGCGGCCTCCATCGCGACGGTGTTGAACTAGGGTCCTAAAGCACGCCGGAAACGTGAGAGTGGAGCACGATCCACTGGGTATCGGCATTGCCGGCCCGCTCGGTCCGGGGCTTGTAATAGCGGTATTCCCGCTTCGGCTTGTCTTCGCTTTTAGCGCCTCGGGGCGTATCGTCAGACCGCGTCAGAACGATGGTAAAGCGGCCGTTGTTTTGCGATGTGGTGCCGTCCGGGCGTTCGAGCGTTCCCAGGTAATGGAGCGCCAGCAAATAGCCGTCCCCCAAAGGCCTGTGCCATTGCAGGTCGAATTCACCGGACATTTTAAAGCCCGCCTCGCACATGATTTTCAGGCCCTCCGGCCCGACGCCGATGCCGAGGGGACCGCGGACGGAAAACCCTTTGAAATCTTCGTGATGAAGCGTGGTGAAGCGGTCCAGATCGCACGAGGCGAATGCGGCCTCATAGCCCTTGATAAAGTCTTTGATCGTGTCCGGCGCCGCGTCGTCCTCGGCCGCCTGAGCGCTGGCGAAGGCAAACGCCAACGCTACCCCCGCGATAAAAGCCCGCATGATGTTCCCGTCCATTCTTCCGATCCAGGAACAACCCTAGGATAGGCGCGTGCCCGTGAGAAGTGATCAATCTCTCACCGGGCGGCGGCGGGCAGTTCCGTCTGTTTGGGAAAAATGGAAATGCGCGCGAAAAAGGTGAAGAGCAATACGCCTGTCACGATAATCAGAACGAAAGTGTCGATTTTCGCACTGTTCAGCATCCGGAACGTCCCGATCAGTATTTCAGCAAAGCCAATAGCCAGCACCAGCGCCAGAAGATTGGTGCGGCCGCGCATGATCGCATATTTTACGCAGCGCAAATGCATGCCGACGGCCAAGCCTTGAAACAGGCCCCAGAGCGGCACGCCGATCCAGCCGAAATTCACATAACCCCAGACCGGCGCGGGCAGCCTGAAACCGCCCGTCGGCGCATCGGTCGACCCGCCGATGACGAGTTTGGTGAGCGCGCCCGGATTCCATTCGTAATGGCCCGGCACCATGCCGCCGTAAATGGTCCGGCCCAGCGCCATTTCATAATCGCTGTCGGTCCAGGCCTGCCAGAACCAGGTCAGATCGACCACATCGGGCACACCGCGCACGATCGCCAGCAGATTGATCGACGGGCGGATACCCACCAGGTAAAGCGCGATGTCGTTGATCGCCGAGCCCAAAGTAAAAACACCCAGATAGCCCAGGACCGCAAGGATCAGATACCGGCCATTGCGGAAAATGATCGCATAGAGAAAAGCCGTTTCCAGGATCGGCGACGCCACCAGCCCGCGCTTCAAAGTGAACAGGGTCAGGATGAAGATCGGGATCATCCAGACCAGCAAAATCATCTTGATACGGAACGGGCTGATGAAGAACAGGGCGAGCAGGAACGGAAAGGTCACCGAATACAGGACAATGGCGATCCGGTAATAGGCGGCATAGGCCTTGTAGGCCTCCTGGTACTTGCCCGCCATATATTTGGCGACAAGCGGATCCTCGGCGAGGGCGGGAATGAAGCCCATGCCCAGATAGGAATAGGCGTAAAGCAGGATCGACAGCGTGGCGATGCCCAGCAGGGTGATATAGGCGAGCGGCGGCGGCGACCAGTTTTCCTGGGTGACCACCGCCGTGAAGCGTTCCACAAAAGGAACCGTGATGCGCTGGTCCCGTAGCCCGAACATAAATCCGGGCACGAACGCAATCGCACCGATCAGCAAGGCAATGGACAATGCCAGAATGGCATCGTTGGTGACCACGGGCACCCGGCCGCTATAGAGGAACGGATCGATCAGCAACAACGGCGCGCCGATAAAGGCCAGCATCACGAACGGCAGATGGGTGATCACCGGATAGTTTCTGAGGGACGGCCAGACAGCGAAGCTCAGCACCGTCGGCAGACTCAAGGTGGTGATCAAAACGACCTTGTAGAACAGCAAGGTCTGGTCGGTGACGGGCATGCTTCGGACTATGCCTTTACAGAACCGGCCGGCGCGGCGGACGCGGGGCCGAGGCCGCGCGGTCGCGAATATCCTGCCAGTCGCCATCCGGCCCGCGCCTGCGCGGCCGCTTCTTGTGCGGGCGGGTGCGCGGACCGAGCACAGGCTCCAGGGCCTCGCGCAAAGGCCGCGAGCCGATCAGGATTTCCGTCATGAAGACGGCGAGGATCCCCAAGAGCACGCCCCCAAAGGCAAAAAGCGGCAGGATCAGGGTCGGGCGCGGCGAGGTGGGCTGATCGGTCACGAAAGGCCGGTCCACCAGTTCGGCCGCGTAAGGCAGCTCTTCGGCGAGCAGCATTTCCTGTTTCTCGATCTCTCCCATCATAGTGATCAGCAGGCTGCGCAATTCCGACAAAGTCGTACGCTGCAGCCGGTCCGCCAGGAAATCGCGCTTGACCTGCGCCTGGGCGATGCCGTCGGTGCGCTGCAGCCGGTCGGCTTCGCGGAAGATCCGTAACAGGAAGGCGAGCGCGAAATCCCGGTCCGTATGGGAATAGGTGAGGGTGACCGTGGTGGAGCCCTTCTTGGTGCCGAAGACGACCTTCTTTTCCAGATAGGCCGCCAGGCGGTGGGGGCTGGGCGGGCGCCAGGTGCCGAGACCGAACAGGGATTTGATTCCCTGTTTGATCTCATAGCTCAAACCGGTCGGGCGCTGCCAGGTCCGGGTGTCCGGATCCCATTCCCGGCTGAACAGTTTGCGGACGATATCGTCGGACTCCATCAGCCGCTCCGCCAGACGCACACTGGTGAGCAACTCCTTGAAACGCATGAAGACCGTATTGTTGCCTTCGCTCATCCCCGGTAGGAAAGCGGCGACACTGCCCAGGCCCGGTACGGATGATCCGGCGCCGCCCAGGCCGGCGAACTCGGCTTCGTCCACCGGCGGCGCCATGGAGATCGTCGCGGAATAGAGCACGGGCGCGCGGGTCAGATTAAAAACCGCGAACACGATCATCAGCACGAGGGGGATCACGCTCATGCGCGGACGGCGCACGAACATCTTGAGGAAATCCACAATGGCCATATCGGGCCGGTCGCGGTCATTGCCGTATGCGCGCACACCTTCCTCGGACTCCGGCGTCTTGTGCTCATCGGACGCCACGTCGTCATCGGGCGGAAGGTGCCTGCCGCCGGCCGCCGGATCGATACGGGATACGCTTTTTTTCATATATTACTGACCGCCACCACCGAACCGGCACAGCGCCTTCGAAACTCACGAGGCGTTCGACCGGATCGCAATCCCCCATACCGGATTCTGGCCCGTGCTGGGTACGTCAAAGCGTCAGCCCGTGTCGGACGGCCGCTTGTCCGGGCATTTCTCAGGCCTTTCAGATTTCAAACCCGTTAACCAGGGATCACCATAGGGTGAAAGGTGATCAAACCATGGCCTGTGCCGTTATGAACCGAAAGGCTGCCTTGGGTCCAGATCCGGCAGATCGGCGAACAGCGCTTCCATCAACCCATCGAAGCCATACTGCTCTGCAAAGGCGAGCCGGGCTCCGGCATCCTCCCTGTGGACTGGCTCAAGGGTGCTGGCGAGCGCGGCAACAGCTTCATCCGTCGTTCCGGTCAAGGCGATCGGGGCTTGAAGCGCCTCCAGGGCAGGCGTGCGGGCGGCCACCACGGGCAGACCGGCCCCCAGATACTGATAAAGCTTCAAGGGGTTGGCGTGGGCAGCGAAGGGATCGCTGTCCTGGGTTTTGAACGGGATCAGGCCCGCCTGGCTCGCCCAAAGATAGGCGGGCAGGCTTTCATAGGGTTTCTCGCCCAGGAAATAGACGTTGGATTGGGCCAAAAGCGCTTCAAAAGCGCGATCGGCGCGGCCCGAGACGAAGAAACCGATCAGCACGAAGGACATATGGGGCAGGGCTTGCGCCAAAGCGCCGACCAGCGCCGTATCGAAGCGGCTGCCCAGCTCGCCCACATAGACCGCGCGCGGCTCCGGAATAGCGCCCAGATCGGATGGCGGAGGCGGCGCGATGTCCGGCTTCCTGAAAACATGGTTTTCATAGCCATTGGGCGCGTAGCGCGTGGCCTTGGCCCCCAGCTTCTCGGCATCCCCGGCATAGGTCCGGGAGGCATAGACGGTAAGATCGACGCTTTGCGCCAAAAGACGCGCGGCGGCCCAATGCTCTTCAGTGCCCCGGCCATGGGAGTCGAGCTTGTCGATGATGCGGTAGACCGAGCGCTTCGGGTTCAGGAGCGCGGGCAGACCGCAAAAAATCGGATCGTCGCAATAGAGGAAATCCACCGGGCCCTGGGCGCTCAACCGCCGTTTCAGGCCGGGCAGGGTCCAGCGGGGCCAGTCCCGCAGCAGGCCGGGCCCTTTGGCCAGCCGGTTGGGTTTGGGCGGCAGCAGCGTGCCGGGCACATAGGCGCGGATCCGGGGCGCGGCTTCGGTGCCGCCCGAAAGATAGGCGCGGGCCCTGCGCTTGAGATCGCCGGTCAGGCCGCGCGCCAGATGAAACGGCGAGATGGGCGTCGAGATATAATCCACCGCGAAGCCCTGGCGGGCCAGCCAGCGCGCCCAGTAATGGCTGCCGCGCGGCGGCGCGTCATAAGGGTTGACCGAGGCGACCACCGCCCGGCCTTTTGGCGCGTCGGCGGGCCGCTCCGCCATGTCAGGCCGCCTGTTTCAGAACGTCGAGGGTCTGGGCGGAGGCCCGGTCCCAGGTGAAGGCGCGGGCGCGCGCAAGCCCCGCCTGGGCCAGACGGGCCCGTTCGCTCTCATTCTCGATCAGCATGCGCAAGGCTTCGGCGACGGCTTCATCCGAATGCGGATCGACCGCGAGCCCGGCATCGCCCACCACTTCATCGAGACTGGTGTTCTCGCTTACCACCACCGGCACGCCGCTGGCCATGGCCTCGAGCGGCGGCAGGCCGAAGCCTTCGTAAAGCGGCACATAGACCAGGGCAAGCGCCCCGCCCACCAGGCCCGGCAAATCCGCATCGTCCACATGGCCGGTGAAATGGATCCGTTTGGGCAGCGTGCCCAGATCGGTTTCGCCGTAATGCCTCAACTCGCCCTGCATGCCGGTGACGACCAGGGTGACGTCCGGATCGATGCTGTCCTCAAGCGCGCGCCAAGCGCTCAGCACCCGGCGCAGATTCTTGCGCGGCTGGAGCGAGCACAGACTCAGCACATAGCGGCCCTCGGGCACGTTCAGGCGCTGGCGCACCCGGGCGATCTCGGCCTCGGGCTGAGGCTGGAAACTGGGATCGACACCATTGTGGATGACGGCGATCCGCTCCGGATCGATGGGGAAATGGGCAAGGATGCGGCTTTTCGTGAAATCCGAAACGGCAATGATCCGGCGCACCCGGCCCACCAGACGGCGCAACAGGATCTGATACCATTGGGCGTTGCGGCGGCTCAGGGTCTCCGGCATGTCGAAGAACACCAGATCGTGGATCGTGAGCACCTGGCGCTCCACCGCCAAAGGCCCGGAATTGCTGGGGCTCCACAACAACCCGCGCACCCGGCGCGGCAGCACCATCTGCTCCCAGGCATGGGCGCGCATGCCGACCGGATCGCCTTCTGGCTCGACGGTGCGGAAGCTGCCTTCGGGCCAGCGCCGGATGATTTCGCGCGTATACCGTTGAACGCCCGTCGTCGGCCGTTTCAAGATACGGGAATTGACGATGATGTCGGTCATGAAAGCCCTTGCGGAAAAGGAACGGAAAACAGGCTCAGTATCGTTGAATGCGTTGTCAAGGAAAGCTTAATGCAAGACGATGCCGCTTGCTTGAAAGGCCGGTTCCCGCAGAAGTCCATTAAGCCCTGTTAAGGAATCGGGGACATTCTAGTGTGGCGATTCAGGAATTCGCATGAGTGCACAGCGCCCGCTTTTGCGAATTCCTGAATCAAAGCCACACTAGCAACTCTTTGACTCTAGTGTCGTTTCGGTTCGGAAGATCGCTAACGGACGAGCCGCGACTTATGAAGCGAACTTCCGAACCACGACACTAGGGTTAAACGGCCCAGCCGAAAGTTTCCAGTCCGCATGCAGAAAGAAATCGGGATATGAGCGACCACAAACCGCGTCTGGCGCTGTTCCTGCCGACCTACAATGCCGGGCCCTATCTCGATGCCCTGCTGCCCGCATTGAAACGCCAGACCCTCCAGCCCGACCGGTTCCTGGCGATCGATTCCTCCTCGCGCGACGATACGGCGGAGCGGCTGCGGGCATTCGGCGCCGAGGTCGAGATCATTCCCCAGGCGGAGTTCAATCACGGCGGCACGCGGCGCAAGGCCGCCGAACGGCTCTCGGACGCCGATATCCTCCTTATGCTGACGCAGGACGCCATCCCAGCGGAACCTGAAACGATCGAGCGCCTCGTTGCGGCGTTTCAAGACGATAGCGTCGGGCTGGCCTATGGCCGGCAATTGCCGCGCCCTGAAGCGCGGGCCGTCGAACGCCACGCGCGGCAGTTCAACTATCCGGCCGAAAGCGCGGTCCGTAGTCTGGAAGACAAGGACAGGCTGGGGCTGAAAACCGTTTTCTGTTCCAACTCCTTCGCCGCCTACCGCATGCAGGCGCTCCAGTCCGTCGGCAGTTTTCCCCAGGACGCGGTCTTCGCGGAGGATCAGATCGTCTCCGGACAGATGGTCCTGAAGGGATGGCGGCTGGCCTATATGGGCGACGCGCCAGTCATCCATTCCCATGATTATACCATCACGGAAGAATTCAAACGCTATTTCGATGTGGGCCTGTTCCATGCGCGCAATGGCTGGCTGCGGGAGTCGTTCGGCCGGGCCGAAGGGGAGGGCGCGCGTTTCGTCCGCTCTGAGATCGCTTATCTGGCCCGCCATGAGCCTTTGTCGATTCCCGGCGCGGCCTTGCGCACGGGCGCGAAATATCTGGGCTACCGGCTCGGCCTCAACGAACACCGTCTGTCCCGGCGCTGGAAAGCCAAGGTTTCCATGGCCTCCTATTATTGGAAACGCGAAGCTTAGACAGGGCGCCTGAGGCCGGGGGTCGCAGGGGATTGCCCTGCCGGTCCTCATGGCTATGATGCGTCAACCTTCCTGGACATGTCCATCCGATCGCGCAGTTATCACGGCGAATACGGCGCACCGCGCGGCGATGGCGTGCTCTTAGCAGTGGATGAGGCAGGGATGACGGACAAGCGCGCCTTGATCACAGGCATTTTCGGTCAGGATGCGGCTTATCTTGCGCAGCATCTTCTCGAAAAAGGCTATGAGGTGCACGGTACCCACCGCCGGGGCTCGACCCGGGGGGCCTGGCGCTTGCGGGAGCTGGGCATCGAAAGCGCGATCCGCTACACCGAGATGGAATTGCTGGAATACAGTAATATCTACCGTGTGCTGAAGGATATCCGCCCCACCGAGATATATAATCTGGCGGCGCAAAGCTATGTCGCCGCCTCATTCGCCCAGCCGCTTTATACTTCCGAGGTGGATGCGCTGGGGGTGACACGGCTCTTGGAAGCGGTGCGCGAGGTCGATCCGTCGATCCGCTTTTATCAGGCCTCAAGCTCTGAAATGTTCGGGCAGGTGCAAGCCTCGCCCCAGACCGAGGAGACGCCGTTCGCCCCGCGTAGCCCTTACGGCATCGCCAAGCTCTATGCCCATTGGATGACGCGCAACTATCGGGAGGCCTATGGCATCCATGCCACCTCGGGCATCCTGTTCAATCACGAATCCCCCATGCGCGGGCGGGATTTCGTGACACGGAAGATCACCGCAACGCTCGCCTTGGTTCGTCACGGTCAGGAAGACCGCCTGGAACTGGGCAATCTGAACGCTAAGCGCGATTGGGGGCATGCGAAGGATTACGTCACCGGCATGCATGCCATGGTCCGTCAGGACACGGCGCAGGACTTCGTCCTGGCCACGGGCGCGGCCCATTCGGTGGAAGACTTCGTCAATCTGGCCGCGCGCGTCGCGGGCTTCAAGCTCGACTGGAACGGTGAGGGGACCCAGCGCAGGGCCATCGACCGGGAAACGGGCAAGCCGGTGATCACCATCAATCCGGATTACTTCCGCCCCGCTGAAGTCGATCATCTGGTCGGGGACGCCAGCCTGGCCAGACGAGCGTTAGGCTGGTCCCCTAAAGCCAGTTTCGAGGATCTGGTGGTGGATATGGCGGAAGCGGATCTGCGCCGGGTGGCCAATGGCTGCGGACTATTCTGACATTCAAACGACCGGGACGTCGCGGCCCAGGACCGGCTTGAAGTGATCGAGCAGACCGTCCGTGATATGATGGTCTCCGAAATAATAATTCGTCAGCGCATAGCGGCTGCCTGCCTCTAAGGGCATGCCCCGGTGAATGCCGGAAGTATCCGCCAGCACCAGGGAACCGGCGGGGCCTGTGACGATCCGGTTGCGTTCCGGCGCAGCCGCGATCAAGGCCTCCGCCTGGGCATCGTCCACACGGGTGGTCGCGGCGGAGATCCCGGCGCTGGCCGCGTCGGTGATTTTGGATCCGAATGTGTGGGAGCCCAGAACATATTGGAACGGACCGTTCTCCGGTTCCACATCGCTCAGGTAAACGATCGCCTTGAACTGATCGAAAAAGGAATCCCGGTGCCAACCGTCGCCGGAGCCGATATTGCTCTGGGTGGCCTGGATACGGGCCGCGAGCGTCACCGCAGGGCGCGCGCCCCGGCCCAGCATGGCGCCCGCGCTTTCCAGCAGGACCGGATCGTCCGAGAACTGCCGAATCGCCTCCGACGCGGTTTCGGCCCCAAAGATGCGCAGATCCGCGCCGCCCGACTTGTGGTGCACCGCTTGCGGATAAGTTTCGATCAGCCGGTCGATCTCGGCGCGCAATTGGGCACACTGGGCGGCGTCGTAAAATCCTTCCACCACGCACAGCCCCGTGCGGCGGACCTCTTGAAGCCAGCTCTGCGCTTGCTCCGCGCTGACGGAGGCCCGGGGACCGCGCGCCAGATTGGCGCGGATCGCCCGCACTGACAGTTTGGCGAAATCACTGGCGAGGGACGCTTTGGACATCATGACACCTTAACGGGAGAGGTATGAAGATCCGTCGGGTCTTCAGAAACCGGGTCAATGGCGAACAAAGCGTTAAGCCCTTGCGCGCCGCTTAACGCCGTCTCCGCGAACGGATCGGCTTGGGGCAACGGCACCGCGTCCGACCGGATGGCCTCGGCCGCTTCGGCCGGATCGGCGCACCGGATCGCTTCGCCCTGGGCCACCAGACCGTCCATATATTCCGCCCCGGGAAGATCGGCGATGACCGTGCGGCAGCCCAAGGCCAGCCCTTCATAGACGGCTGTGGAATAAACGCCCACCTGCACGGCGCAGCGCGCCTGGAGCGCCAGCGTATCGGGTTCCTCGTCCCGTGTGATCAGGCGAAGCGTGCCGGGGGCGTTCTCGCCCAGGCCCAGAAGCGCTGCCAGACGGCCGGTATCCTCCGACGGATGCGGACGGAACAGCACCTGACGGCCGGGCAGGGCGGCGGCCAGCGCCTTGGCGTAAGGCGCGAGCTTCACCCCGATGGAGCCTTGAGAGATCACGGCCACATCGTCCGTGCGGGGAGCGCCTTTATGGGCGGCGATACGCTGCGCGATGCCCGGCGCGCCCATCACCCGCACCTGCGTGCCGCGCGGCAAGGGCGTCTGCGCTGTCCACAGCGGTCCCCAGGACAGGAACAGGCGCGGCGTATAGGGCACGGGCCCCTCCCAGGCGAAGCTGTAGCCCGCGTGATAAGGGCCCATGGCGCCGTGCTGGACCTCGATCGTCTCCAGCCCTTCGGCCTCCGCGCCCGCGATCATGGCATGGCGGCAATAGGCGGTGACCGTGACGAGCCGCTTGGCGCGCAGACGCCGGAACAGGCGGGCATAAAGAGAGCGCAGAACCCGGAATCGCCGGATCTCGCGCATGGCCAGATCCTGAACCGGAAGGCCGGGGGCCAACGCTTCGGTGACGAGACGCTCCAGCGCATCCAGCCGGGCCAGATCGTCATCGCGGAACAGCCTGCGCCCCATGGCGCGGGCGCCGATGCCGGTGGCCAGAAAAATCGAATCGAGGGAGGGCTGGCCGAGGCCCGGCGTCACGGCGAAGCGCCCGTCGAAATCTTCATAATCGAACACCGCGCGGGCCGGCGCGGGCGTCCGGGCGATCAGCGCATCGAGATAGGGATCGATCATCCGGCCGTCGGCGGCTTGCGCTTTGCGGCCATGGAGCACGAAGACGGTCTCGGCGGGGCGGGCGGTCAGGGCCGGATGATGGGCGGCGGCCCGCCACAGCCGCGCGGTCTGCCGGCGCGCCCACAGTCCGCGCGTCGCGGGCGCATGGTGCAGATCCTCGAACAGGCCATGATGTTTCAGCGCCTGGTTAAACAGCAAATGGCGCACCAGCGGCCAGGGATGAACGCCACTCACCGTCCAGTCGAACAGGCCCTCGCGCGCCTCCAGACCGGTCAGCGCTCCGAACAGGGTGCGCACGCTCGGACCACGGTCTTCGGAGGGAAAAGCGGCCTTCGTCAAATCGCATTGCGGTTCTGTCATGTCCGCAGGAAACGCCTGTTGCAAGCTGGCTCTCATTCGGAGAAAACACCTTGATCATAAGGGCAGACGGCGCCCATGGCGACTGCCTGAGAGCGCTTCTCCCGTTTGAAGACAAGACGTCCCGACTTCAAGCCTTTAGGGTCCATACTCAATCACCGGCGTGGCCGTGACGCGTGCGATTTTGGCTGCTGATTTTTGCGCGAGGACGCAGGACATGCTTGAGCATATTCAAGGACGAGCACGGAAAAGCGATAGCGGTCAGCGGCCAAAAGCACCGCGCCTGCGGTGATTGAGTATGGACCATAGAGTTAAGAAATCCGGAATGATTGGATCCCACAGTAACACCAGTGGAGCGAATTTGACATTTGAGTCCCAGTTGCGGCGCGGTCCGTTCTCAAATGTCAAATCCGCTCCACTGGGTGAACGGTATTCGTTCCGGTAACACTGTCCTGGAGGTCGCAGCAATGAAATCGGCGGTCAAGGGTCTGCTCCGCTCGATCGGGTACGATCTGGTCAAGCTCGAACAGACCGAGGATCTCAGTCTCTACACGGCCACCTATGGCGAGGAGGCCGTTCGTCTGCGGCAGTTTTACAATGTGGGCGCCGGGAGTTTTTCCCATCCCTGCTGGACCAATATCGATTGGCGTACGGATTGGTACGCCCATCAGCAGGACGATACGGACGCCGGCGCATTCATCAATTACGATCTTTTGTCGTTAGAGCCGGTCCCGGTCGAAGACAACACGGCCCAGGTGATTTATTCCAGCCATACGGTTGAGCATATCACCGACGAAGCGGCGGCTTTCCTGTTGAAAGAGTGTCACCGCATGCTGCGGCCCGGCGGCATCGTGCGCCTGACCATGCCCAATATAGAACTCGATTACCGGGCCTATCTGGCGGGAGACCGCAATTACTTTTATTGGACCAAGATGTATTCCATCGAACGGGAATGGAAGCGGGCGCGTTATGCGGGACCCCTGAGCGAAGCCTCTATCCAGCAGCTTTTCCTGCATCACTTCGCGGCAAGCGCTTCGGAAATCCATGCGGACGGCGCGCCCGAACGTATATCCGATCAGGAGATAGACCGCATTTTCGCGGATATGCCGTTCGAACAAGCGCTCGATTACTGCGTATCCAAATGTTCGCTTGAGGTGCAGCGCAAATATCCCGGCAATCACATCAACTGGTGGACGCCTGAAAAGGCATTCCGCTCCTTGAACGCAGCCGGGTTCGAAGCGGTTTACCAGTCAGGCTACGGACAAAGCCAATCGCCCGTGTTGCGCGATACAAAGCTGTTCGACAATACGCATCCGAAACTCTCTATGTATGTCGAGGCGGTCAAATAGGTCATGGCTGATCCGGCGGCGCCAGCGGACAGGGCAGGGGCAGAGCGCTATTCGTCGCGCAAGCTGGTCAGCAACGCGGTTGTCTCCGTAGCGTTCAAGCCGCTCATTCTGATCATTGGCGTGGTCCGCTTCGCCATTTTGATCCGCCTGCTGCCTTTGGACGTTTACGGCGCCTTCATTCTGCTGACGGCGTTGTTCCAGCAATTCGATTTCATGGACGGAGGCCTGCGCCAGAGTCTGCACCGCTACATCCCGGTCTTTCTGGCGGAAAAGCGGGACCAGGATGTGGGCCGCGCGGTGGCCGCGACCCTCTGTACCATGACCGTCACGGGCCTGCTGGTGGGGCTGTCCATCGCCGCTATCGCTTTTGGCGGCGAAGCGCTGGGCATGGCCTGGCTGTCCCAAGAAGAGGGCCTGACGCCGGAAAGCATCGGCCTGCTGGTGGCGGCATTGGTGCTCGTCTGGCCGCTCAATACGATTTTCGCCGCCGCCGAAGGCTTGAACCGGTTCAACATCGTCATCGCCCTCCAATGCGTCATGGAACTGACGCGCCTGGGCGCCGTGACCTGGGGCGCACTGAACGGCTGGTCGCTCGATGTCCTCTTCGTGCTTCATCTCGTGCCTATGGTCCTTGTGCAGATCGGTCTCGGGATCGCACTTCAGGGTCATTTGGGCCATGCGCTGATCATCCTCGACCGGGGCACGGGGCGCGTCCTGCGCGAAATCTTCAGCTACAGCAAATGGATGGCCTTGGGGCAGGTGGGCAGCGCCATCAACACCTATTTCGACAAAATCATCGTGGCGGCCGTCCTGGGCATTGCCGCGGTGCCGCTTTATCACGGTCTGCGTCAAGTGCTGCGGATCCTGGTGTCGCTTTCGGCGCTGTTCCATGCTGTGGTGTTGCCCACCAGCAGCCATTTGCTCGCAACCAATAATGAGCAGGGCTTCCGGCGGCTGATCGTCAGCGGATCGCGGGCACAGAATGCGTTCTTAACACCCTTCGTGGCGGCCATCATTCTGTTCGCCGAGCCGGTGCTGGCCCTCTGGGCGGGGGACGCGCTTGCGGGTTATGCGCCCGTGCTGCAGATCGGCGCGGCTTTGGTGCTGATACCGAGCGCGACCAGAATTCTGAACCGCGCGGCCATGGCCAAGCCGGATCTGGTGCCCTTCATCGCCGTGAGCGGGATCGCCATGTCCGTAGCGGTCAGCCTGTCGATCTTTCTGGGCGGCCGCTGGTTTGGCGTCGGCGGCGCGGTGATCGGCGCCGTCCTGCCAGGTGCGCTTCTCAACCCGCTCATTCAATGGGTCATTCTGCGCCGCTGCCACATGCCGGTGGGATCTTTCCTGATGAAAGGGGTCATAGCGGGTCAGGGGCCTGCTCTCCTTGTCTTGATCGTCTCGCTCCCGGCCCTCGGGCTCATCGGCGCCATTGTATCGGTTCCGGTCTTTTTAAGCGCGGCAGTCCTGTGGGGCGGCGCAACCCTGGCCGTCAGTTTCTGGTTCGGCATGGACCGGGATGTCCGCACAAAACTTCTGGAGCGGTTTACTATCAAGCGGCACCGTCCGTCGCCGGAGCAATCAGTCTAATGTCCCTGCTACCGATTCAACCGTTCCTTAACGCGTTGTTACCATGCTCACAGCATAGCGGCAGACCGGCCGGGACCGCATTCGGCAACGGCTCTGGATTGAATCGTAAGGGCCGTCTCGGTAAGGTCGGCCAGGTAGATTTGACCCTTGACTTCAAAGGCGCGCGGAAAAGGAAAGACCAGTGGCTTCAGTCATTAAACAGGCGCAAGACGGCTCCAAAGGCATCGTCGTTTTCACGCACAAGGAGCGGCCCTTCCTGGAATCCAGCCTGCCGGCCGTTCAGGACGCCCTTGCCGCTCTTGAGGGCCGCTATGTATGCGGCATGAACTGGGGATGGTACCACAAGGACGTTTCCGTCATTCCCCATATCCGGTTTCATTTGGCGGGCCACGATACGCTCCATCTGAGTGCGGATAATCCGACACCAGTGATCCGCATGTGTAGCCGGGATTTCATTCCGGATAGTTTCCGGCCCGCCGATACGCTCAAGCAATGGGACCTGATCGCCGTGGGCCGGTGTGAGCCGTTCAAGCGCCACGAAGACTTCCTGAATATTTTCAGAGGGCTGCTCGACCGTAAACCGGATGCCCGCGCGCTCCTTATGGCGCCGTTTGGCCCGGCCCGCCAAAACTATGCGGACGATCTGGTCCGTACCGCCAATGATCTGTTCAACGCGGAAGAGCAAAACCGGCTTGACCTGATGTTACCCATGATCCTCAACACCAGGAAACTGTTTCCCGTATCCCACGAGACCATGGCCTGGTTTTATCAATCTTCACGGGTTTATGTTCATTGCGCTGGTCAGGAAGGTGGATCCCGGACGATTTCAGAGGCTCTGCTCAGCGGTCTGCCGTGTATCGTGCGGCGCGACCTTAAAGGAGGCGGACGGGACTATCTCACCGAGCGCAACGGCCGTCTTTACGAAACGCTGGACGAAGCGTCGACCTTTGCGGCCGATCTTTTGAACAACCCGCCGGACCTGACGCAAGACGCCGTGAACCTGAGCGAATCATTGAGCGCACGCCATTCCAAGGCCCGCCTGGAACAGGATTTGAAAGCATTGTTCGAACGCTGGAACGAGCCTTTCGCAGGCGATCTGGCACCCGGCAATTACGCCATGATGCTGCCGAGCCATTCGCAGTTGCTCCCTCGTGAGTGGGTCGTCAATCCGCGCCAGGACGATC
>CAZTCJ010000072.1:0-19886 GCA_964612085.1 uncultured Alphaproteobacteria bacterium | reverse complement strand
GGAGATACCTTGAGCGTTAAACCGTGTGCGGATATCGGACCGCGCGCAGGCTGGTGAGCTACTCCACGGCCAGCGGGCTGGTGACCTTGCCGTCGCCGAAATTGATGGTCTGCAGGAAGCGGATGCCTTCCTCGGCGATATCGTCGCCCACCATCCGGTCGCCTTCCTTTTTCAACTCCTCCATGTCCACATAGAAGGCGTAGAAGTCGCGGGTGCGGTCGGTGATGATCCCGGCATTGAACAGGGTCTTGATCAAGACCCGGAAGATATCCGTGCTTTCGCGCATGCGCTCGCGGCGCACATCGTCGGTGACGGCCTCGTGGAAGGCCTGTTCCACCTCCTGCCAGTCGAAGCCGAACTGAGCGTAAATGCCCTGCATCTGGTGCGGACTCACCAAGTTGAACAGCAGGGTCTGGAAACAATGGGCCGACCAGTCCTCCACCAGGACTTTTTCCTCATCCGTCAGCTTGGGGATCGTCCGGTCCGCCCAGATCTTCCCGAATTTGTGATGGAAGGCCTCGTCGGTCATGACGAGCTGGGTCAGGCGGCGCAACAGCGGATCGTGGCTCTTGGTGAACAGGGTGGCGAAAGCGCCCATGGCGAGCCCTTCCACCAGCATCTGCATGCCGATGATCTTTTTGTAGACCTCCGGCGCGCCCACCAGTTCGTTCAGCAGGTCGCCCAGCGTCGGGCCCACGGGCAGCGGCGTGCCCCAGCGCACCTGCACATAGCGGGAGAAGGCCGTGACATGGCGGGCCTCTTCGCGCGCCTGATTGGCGGCATATTCCTGGGCGCCCTGGTCTCGCAGGATATGGACGAGGCTCGCCGAGAGGGACAGCGCCCCTTGCTCCCCGTGCAGAATGCTGGAGAGCATCCAGCGCGCGTTCTCGTTGATGAAGCGCACCCGGTCGCGGCCCTGGAGCCGGTCGCCCACGAGCTTGGTCTGCAGCGCGGGCACCATGTCCTCGGGCAGGATCGGCTGGGTGTCCATGTCGAACGGTTCGCCAAAATCGATATAGCGGGTGTCGAGCGGGTCCCAGAAATGATCGTGGGTCGCGGAAATGATCTTGTCGAACGCGTCCGAGCGCGCGTTATAGCGCTCCGGCACCACCATCGCCGCGAAATCGTCCCGGTCCACGGCGTCGTAAGCGCTGTCCTTGGTGATTTGCTGAGCCATCTGGTCCTCCCTGAGCGCGCGGAATTCTAATCAGCCACAGGTAAATTTACCCCCATGGGCCCGGCGCCACAAGTAAAAATGACGGGGCCGTCAACTTCTTCAAGCGCACACAAACCTACGTGCTTCGGAGGTGCTTAGGAGGTTCTTAGGAGCGCATGGCCGACCCTCCCGTCTCAGGCCGGGGCTGAGGAGGAGAGCGGTGGCGTCATGAGTGTGCGGGTTTTGGAACGGGTCATCTTCCGCCACAGGCTGGCGATCCTGGCCTTGTTCGCGCTGGTGACCATCGTCACGGCCGTCTTCGCCGCGCAGTTGCGCCTGGCGGCCGGGTTCGACAAGCAGTTGCCTGCCGGTCATCCCTATATTGAGACGTTCCAAGAGTATCGCGACCGGCTGTTCGGCTCCAACCGGATCATCGTGGTGCTGAAGGCCCGCGACGGCGATATCTGGTCGCAAGACTTTCTCGCCAAACTGAAGCAGGTAACGGACGATCTGTTCTTTCTGCCCGGCATCGACCGGCGCACGGTCACGTCCCTGTGGACGCCCAACACCCGCATGTTCGAGATCACCGAGGAAGGGTTCCGGGCGGACGATGTCATTCCGGGAACGATTACGCCGGACCGGATCGACGCGGACGCCATCGAGCGTATCCAGAACAATGTGATCCGGGGCGGCTATGTGGGCCGTTTGGTGTCGAACGATTTCACCTCCGCCATGATCGTGGCGGAGCTTCAGGAAATCGACCCGGCGACCCGCAAGCCGCTCGATTATTTCGATCTGGCCGACCAGTTGGAAACGAAGATCCGCGCGCCCCATGAAACAGAGCGGTTCGATGTCCAGATCATCGGTTTCGCCAAGCTGGTGGGCGACATCGCCGATGGCGCGGGCAGCGTGGTGAAGTTCTTCGCCATCGCCTTTCTGGTGACGGCGGCCCTTGTTTACTGGTACAGCCGCTCGATCTTGCTGACCGTTCTGCCGCTCGTCTGTTCCCTGACCTCTCTCATCTGGCAGTTCGGCCTGTTGACGGTCCTGGGCTACGGGCTCGACCCGCTGGCGATCCTGGTGCCGTTTCTGGTCTTCGCCATCGGCGTCAGCCATGGGGTGCAGCAGATCAATCTAATCTCGAAGGAAGTGGAGGCGGGGTCGAGCGCGGACAAGGCCGCGCGGGCCTCCTTCAGCAGTCTGCTGGTCCCGGGCTCCATGGCGCTCGTCACCGATCTCGTGGGCTTCGGTACGCTTTATTTCATCAATATCCCGATGATCCGGGAGCTGGCGATCACGGCATCGATCGGCGTGGCACTGAAGATCCTGACCAATCTGGTGATGTTGCCGATCCTCGCCTCTTATTGCCGGTTCGATGAGCGCTTCATCGAGCGGGTGACACGGGCACGCGCCGTCCGGTCCCGGATCATGGCTGGGCTCGGGCGGATCGCCGAGCCGCGCTATGCGCTGCTGGCCTTTTTTGCCGCCATGGGGCTCTTCGCGGTGAGCCTGTGGCAAAGCCAGGGCCGCCATATCGGCGATTTGCATGCGGGCGCGCCGGAACTGCGCACCGATGCCCGCTACAACGCTGACAGCCGGGCCATCGCGGCAAGCTATTCCATCGGGCTCAATCTCCTGACCGTGGTGGTCGAGACGCCGAAAGAGGCCTGCATCAAATATGAGTATATGAAGTTTCTGAGCGATTTTGGCGCGGCCATGGCCGCCGTGCCGGGCGTCTTGTCGGTGACGTCGGTGGCGGAACAGGCCAAGCGCATCAATGCGGGCTGGAATGAAGGCAATCTGAAATGGCGCACCCTGCCGCGCAATCAGTTCGCGCTGGTACAGGCCACGTCGCCCATTCCCAGTTCCTCCGGCCTGCTCAACACGGACTGCACCGTCCTGCCCCTGATGATCTTCACCGAGGATGCAACGGCGGAGACGCTCACCCGGATCGTCGGCGCGGTCAAAGACTGGCGCGCGGATCATGAGCCCCGCCTGCCCGATGTCTCGATCCGGCTGGCCAGCGGCAATGTGGGCGTCATCGCCGCGACGAACGAAGAGATCGAAGCCTCCGAAGTGCCCATGATGGTGGCGGTTTATGCCGTCATTATCCTGATGGTGTTCGGCACCTATCGGGACTGGCGGGCGACGCTCGCGTGCTGCCTGCCGCTGACCATCGCCACCTTCCTGGGCTATTGGTTCATGAAGGAGCTGGAGATCGGCCTCAAAGTGGCGACGCTGCCGGTCATGGTGCTGGCGGTCGGTCTTGGCGTGGATTATGCGTTTTATATCTACAACCGCATTCAGCACCATTTGAGCCTGGGCCTGAACATCACCCATGCCTATCAGCAGACCTTGCAGGAGACGGGCATGGCGGTGGTGTTCGTGGCGCTGACCATGGCGCTCGGCGTTCTCACCTGGGTCCTGTCCGCCCTGAAGTTTCAGGCGGATATGGGCCTGCTGCTGTTCTTCATGTTCATGGCCAATATGATCATGGCGGTGACGGCCTTGCCGGCGCTGGCCGTGGTGCTGGATCTGCTGGTGCCGCGCCGCGGGCCGGTGCCCACGCCGAAGCATGGCCATTGAAGAGTTGCGCGCCGCTGGCTCCGGTCTTATGTGCATAAAGACGCGCGAAAAGGAAACACGCCATGCTGAGCAGGATCATCCGTTTTCTGGAGGGCCGGGCCTCCGAACAGGAAGAGGCCATGGATGCCGCCTTCGACCGCCGGCATGTGGCGGCGGCGGCGCTGCTCGTGGAAGCCTCGCGCATCGATACGGAATTCGACGCCGACGAACGGGCCAAGATCAAGGCGCTGGTGGCCGACCGGTTCGGGCTTGGGCCGGAGGACGCCGAGGCGCTGATCGCCGTGGCCGAGCGCCGTCAGGATGAAGTTTATTCCGACTGGATGTTCACCCAGGCCATCGCCACGGGCTTTACGGAAGCCGAGCGCGCGGATGTCATCGCCATGCTGTGGGAAGTGGCGTATGCGGACGGCACATTGCACCGGTTCGAGGAGCACATGATTCAGCGGGTGGCCGAGGAGTTGGGCGTCAATGCGGATTTTTGCGAGGCGGCGCGCCAGCGGGCCCTGCAGGCGCTGGGCATGGCGGATCCCAAAGCGAGGTAACTTTTCTCTGGAATGCCGGTGATGCCGCGCACTGATCAGCGCAAAGACAGGCCGGTCGCCGTTTCCAGGTCCGTAAGTGCTGTATCCGGATCCACGACCTTGATGGTGGTCATGCCCATGGCGCGGGCGGGCTTCAAATTGACGCCCAGATCGTCCAGATAGACGCATTTGGCTGGATCGACCTTCAGCGCGTCGCACATCATAGCGTAGATGCGCGGATCGGGCTTGCGCAGGCCCACTTTCGAGGATTCGATCACGTGATCGAACAGCGCCATGACCTCGGCGATGGCCGCCGTGCGCGTCCCGCTTGCCCAGAAATCCTTGCCGTCCTCGGGCTTCACATTATTGGTAATGCAGCCGGTCTTGAAGACGTGTTTGCAGCGCCTGAGCGCGGTCACCATGGCGGGCCTGAGATCGCCATGGAGTAACTCGATCACCACCCGGCCCGGCACCTCATGGCCTGCCGCGCGGGTTTCCTCCGCGAAAAGACGGTCGAACTCGGCTAGCGTGACTGTGCTGCTTTCGAACTGGGCCCAGGCATTGGTGTCCGGATTGGTGGCGTTCACGGTCCGGATGAAATCCTTCGGCAGGCCGTTCTCGCGCTCGTACCGGCGGAACGCCTCGAAAGGCGAGGTGGTCAGCACACCGCCGAAATCCCACAAAACGGCTTCGATCATGATGCGCCCGCCGCCGCTTCCGGCGCCTTGCCTTCGATGCCGAGCCGTTTCAGCAGCAGGCTGTCGTGATCCATGTCCGGATTGGGCGTGGTCAGAAGCTTGGCGCCGACAAAGATCGAATTGGCGCCCGCCAGGAAACACAGGGCCTGCATTTCATCGGACATGTTTTCCCGGCCCGCCGACAGGCGCACGACGGAGCGCGGCATCATGATGCGCGCCGTGGCGATGGTGCGCACAAAATCGATCGGATGCAGAGCGTCGCTCTGGCCCAAAGGCGTGCCCTTGGTGGGCATCAGGGCGTTGATCGGCACGGAGCCGGGATGATCCGGCAGGGTGCTCAAGGTTACGAGCATGGACAGCCGGTCGTCCGCGCCCTCGCCCATGCCGACAATGCCGCCGCTGCAGACATGAATGCCCGCATTGCGCACGGCATCAAGCGTGTCAAGCCGATCCTGATAGGTCCGTGTGGTGACGACTTGTGTATAATATTCTTCCGACGTATCGATATTGTGATTGTAGTAGTCGAGACCTGCCTCGCCCAGCCGGTCGGCCTGGGACTGCGTCAGCATGCCGAGGGTCATGCAGGTCTCCAGCCCCAAACCCTTCACCTCCCGGATCATCGCCTCGATGGCGTCGAGATCCCGGTCCTTCGGCTCACGCCAGGCCGCGCCCATGCAATAGCGCGTGGCGCCCCGGGCCTTGGCCTCTTTCGCCTGCTCGACGACCTGCTGTACGGCCATCAGTTTCGATACCGGCAGGCCCGTGTCGAAATGGGCGGACTGGTTGCAATAGCCGCAATCCTCCGGACAGCCGCCGGTCTTGATCGACAGCAGCTCCGCCTTTTCCACCGCGTTGGGGTCGAACTGTGCCCGGTGCACCGTCTGGGCCGTGAAGATCAGATCGGCGAACGGCATCTCGAAGAGCGCGCGGGCCTCGTCCAGGGTCCAGTCGTGGCGGACCGCGCCGAGCGGCGCTTTGAAGGGGCTGTGCGGTGCGGGCTGTGACGGGCTGGCGGACATGAAGACTCCAAACGGGTGTGGGACATGGTCGGTGTGGGATACGAGCGGATCATTTCACTGGCGCGTGCGCAGGGTCAAGCCGGGCGCTCCGCAAGCGGTGGACAGGCGCGCCGCTCTCCCTCAGGGTGTTGGCGCTGGCGCAGACAGGGGAGACGAAACCATGAAACGCGTGATTGCCGTCCTGATCGCGGCGGTGCTGGCCCATCCGGCCCTGGCGCAGGAGGCTGCGGCGCCGCAGGAGCAGGACTTGTCGGTGCGGACGGCCCAGCACAGGGACTGGGGCGTGCGCTGCCTGGAACAGCCCGACGGCACGGTGGTGCAATGTATCGGTCTGCAGGAATTCCGCCTGAGCGACGCGCCCGAGAATACGGCGCCGTTTATGTCCGCGCGGCTCGGCTTCGCCCAGTCCAAGGAGGACGGCGCGCCCCGCGCCGTGCTGGAGATCGTGCTGCCTTTGGGCGTGTCGCTGGTGCCGGGCGTCAAGCTCAGCGTCGATGGCAAACCGGTGGCCGACAGCCCCTTCGCCCAATGCACGCAAACCGGCTGTTCGGCGCTGTTTCCCCTGGAGGAACCCATCGAGCCGGCCTTGCGCGCCGGGTCCAAGGCCGTGGTGACGTTCACGGACGCCGCCAGCCTCAGCCATGGGGTGCCGGTGTCGCTTCTGGGCTTTTCAGCGGCTCTTGAAGCGGTCCGCAAGCCCTGAGAACGCTTGGCTTGGGGTCTGAAAATGGACATAAAGCAACAGCACAAACCAGCCAGGCCGGGAGGGGCTTGAATCGCGCCGCGGGGGTTGGCGCATTCAGCAATGGGATGGGACACATCCCGCAACAGACCGCCCGGCGAACGAGAGGGGCATGAGCGATGAATCGGAATCTGATCCTGGTCTTGGGTGCTGGCGTTCTGGCCGTGGCGGCGCTGGTCTATATGACATTGGGCGGCAGCGGCCCGCAAGACGGAGACGCGGTTTCGGACCTGCCGCAACTGGACTCTGTTCTGCCGGATGAAACGGAAGCGGACGCAGTGGCCACGGGCCAGCGCGCCGATGCAGATGCCTCGCCCGCCGCAAGAGCGATGGCGCCGGCCGCCGCCGCCGGCCGCGAGAGCAGGGACAAGGATTTCGTTTTCACCCGGCTGGAGATCAATACGGGGGAAGACACGCCGGAAGCCTGCCTCGCCTTTTCCGAGGACCTCGCCTCCGGCGAGACGGTGCGCTACGAGGATTACGTGCGCTTTGCCTCGGATGTGCGCCCCGCCATCCGGGTGGCGGGCCCGCTGCTCTGCCTCGGCGGCCTTTCCTTTGGAACCGAATACAGCGTGACCCTGCGCGAGGGCCTGCCCGCCGCCTCCGGCAAGCAATTGGGCTATGACGAGACCGTGCCGGTCTCCCTGTCCAACCGGCCCCCTGCGATCGCTTTTGGGTCCGGCATCATCCTGCCGCGCGAAAGCGCCGACGGCGTGCCCGTGACGACGGTGAACGTGGATCAGCTCAAGATCCGCGTCTTCCGGGTCGGCCACCGGCTGTTGTCGCAGCTTCAGGAAGGCCTGGTCGATGAAAAGCTGCTTTATGGCTGGACCATCGAGCAGGTCCAAAACGAGCAGGGCGCCCTGGTCTGGTCGCGGGAGATGGCCGTTTCCTCCGTGCCCAACAAAACGGTCCAGACGCTCTTTCCGATCCGCGAGGCGCTGCCCGAGCGCGCGCCGGGCGTTTATCTGATCCTGGCGGAAGACGCCTCCGCTCCGGTGACGGATAATAACCGTTGGGACGGTAAGGCCGCCCAGTGGATCGTCGATTCCGATCTGGGTCTGACCACGTTCGACGGCACGGACGGCCTGCGGGTTTTCGTCCGTTCGCTGCATACGGCGGAACCGGTGCGCAATGTGCGTCTGGCGCTGGTGGCGCGCAACAACCAGATCCTGGCCGAGCGTGAGACCGGCTCCGACGGCGCGGCCACGTTCGATCCGGGCCTGATGCGCGGTGAAGGCGGCCTGCGGCCTGTCATGGTGATGGCTTACAATGACGAGGACTTCAACTATCAGGATCTGCGCCGTGCGGCCTTCGATCTCTCCGACCGGGGGGTGAGCGGACGGCCCGCGCCCGGCGCGACCGACAGTTTCCTCTATCTGGACCGGGGCATTTACCGGCCCGGCGAGACGGTGCAGATCGTCGCCATGGTGCGGGACAATCAGGCGCAAGCCCTGAACGACGTGCCGCTGACGGTGATCGTGCGCCGTCCCGACGGCATCGAATACCGCCGGACCACGATCAACCAGCAATTCGCGGGCTCCGCCCATCTGCCGGTGACCCTGTCGCGCACCGCGCCGCTCGGGCGCTGGAGCGCCAGCGCCTATCTCGATCCCAAGCGCGCGCCCATCGGTTCGGTATCCTTCGATGTGCAGGATTTCGTGCCCGAACGCCTGGAAGTCGCTCTGTCCACGGATGCGGACTATTGGACGCCCGGCGATGCGGTCGAGGTGACCGCCAATGCCCGCTATCTTTACGACGCGCCCGCCGCCGGTCTCGACGGCGAAGCGACCTTGCGCCTCGTGGCCGATCCCAATCCGTTTCCGGACTATAAAGGCTATGATTTCGGCCTGACCGAGGAACGTTTCTCGCCGACCCTGGTCGATCTCGTCGTCAATCAGACCGATCCCCAAGGGGTGACGCTGGCGACCGGTGCGCTCGAGGGTGTGCCGGAGACCTCCAAGCCGCTCCGGGCCGATATCACCTTGTCGATTTTCGAGCCCGGCGGGCGGTTGACCCGCGAACAGCTTTCCGTGCCCGTGCGGACCGGTCCGGTGAACCTGGGCATTCGCCCGCAATTCGATGGCGGCGGCGTCAAGCAGAAGCAGGATGCCGCGTTCAATGTCATCGCGCTCGACCGGGACGGCGCGCAGATCGAAAAGCCGGGCGTGACCTTCCAGGTCATCCGCGAGGTGGTGAATTACCAGTGGTATCAGATCGACGGCCAATGGCGCTATGAGCGGATCGTCCGGGACCGGCCGGTCAGCGGTGGCACCATCGATGTGGGCGCCGATTTGCCGGGCGCCAGCGTCAGCGCGGGCGGGCTGACCTCCGGCAGCTATCGCCTGGCGGTGCGGGATCCGGAAAGCGGGGCGCGCTCCAGCGTGCGGTTTTACGTGGGCTGGTATGGCGGCGACAGCGATGGCCGTCCCGACCGGGTCAGGGTCGTGGCGGACAAGGAGCAATATCGCGCCGGCGAGACCGCGACCGTTTCCGTGCGCCCGCCCATGGGCGGCAAGGCGCTGGTGACCGTCGCCAATGACCGGGTCTTCGAGACCCGCATGATCAATCTGCCGTCGGATGGAACGGAACTGAAGCTGACCGTCTCGGAAGACTGGGGCAGTGGCGCTTATGTGCTGGTCAGCGCTTATCGTCCGCTGTCGGACGAGCGGCGGCGGGCGCCGGTACGCGCCATCGGCCTAGCCTGGCTCGGCGTCGATCAGTCGGCGCGCACCCTGGATGTGGCCTTCGATCTGCCCCAGACCGTCCCGCCCCAGCAGGGCATCACCGTGCCGGTGCAGGTCGAAACCACAGGCGGCGGCGCCGTCCCGAGGGGCGCGTTCGTGACCTTGGCCGCGGTCGATACGGGCATTCTCAACCTGACCGATTTCAAGCCGCCCGCGCCGGAAGATCATTTCTTCGGCAAGCGCCGTCTGGCGGTCGATATTCGCGACGATTACGGACGGTTGATTCTGAATGCCAAAGGCCAGCTCGGCGAGATCCGCTCCGGCGGCGACGGCTTCGGCGGCGATGGCGGCCTCAATGTGGTGCCCACCAAGACCGTGGCCCTGTTCTCCGGCATCGTGGCGCTCGATGACGCGGGCAAGGCGGTGATCCCGCTGGAGATCCCCGATTTCGTCGGTGAGCTGAAATTGATGGCGGTAGCCTCCGCGCCCGGTGCGGTCGGTCATGGCGATCAGGCGCTGACCGTGCGCCGGGAAGTGGTCGGAGACGTGACCTTGCCGCGGTTCCTGGCGCCGGGCGACACGGCCCAGGCGACCTTGCATGTGAACAATGTGGAAGGGGCCGCCGGTGCCTATGAGGCGGTGATCCGCACCACGGGCGCACTGGGCGAAACCGAAACGGTGATCGACGGCGAAGGGCTGACGCTCAATCCCGGCGAGGACAAGCGCCTGCCGGTCACGCTCACCGGCGCCGCGCCGGGTGTCGCGACCGTGCTTCTGGACCTGACGGGGCCGGACGATTTCACCTTGTCCCGCTCCTGGGATATTGAGGTGCGCGCGCCCCGCCTGGCGGTCAGCCGCCGCAGCGTCGAGGTGCTCGATCCGGGCGCGGCGCGCACGGTGGATGCTAGCCAGCTCGACGGCTTTATCGCCTCGACCGCCAAGCTTTCCATGTCCGTGGCGTCCTCGGCGGGCTATGACGTGCCCGGACTGTTGCGTGCGCTCGACCGCTATCCCTATGGCTGTTTGGAACAAAGCGTGTCCCGCGCCTATCCGCTGCTTTATTTCAACGCTGTGGCGGAGGCCAGCGGCATTGCCGCCGATGACGGCCTCAAAGTCCGTATTCAGGACGCGGTCGACCGGGTCCTGGATCTGCAAATGCCGGGCGGCGCGTTCGGCATGTGGAGCCGGGCGGGCGGCGAGGCCAATGTCTGGCTGTCCGTCTTCGCGCTCGATTTCCTGGCCCAGGCGAAGGTCCAGGGCTATGTGGTGCCGACCGATGCGCTCAATCGCGGCGGGCGCTGGCTCGACAATCTGGTGACCTCGAGCTGGCAAAGCGACGATGCGCGGGCCTTCGCGTTCTATTCCCTGGCCCGGCAGGGCAAGGCGCGCATTTCCGATCTGCGTTATTTCTTCGACACGGAACGGGGTGAACTGAAGAATGGCATGAGCCTCGCCATGCTGGGGGCTGCGCTCGATGCGGTCGGCGACAAGGCGCGGGGCCGTATCGCCTTCGAGGAAGCCGTGCGTATGGTCGGCGAGGCCAACCCGCAAGGCTATGAATCGATCCGCTACGGCTCGCTCTTGCGCGACACGGCGGGCGTGACGGCGCTGGCGGCGGAAAGCCGGCGGCCCGCATTGCTGCCTGCCCTGTTCGAGCGGATGGACGGTCTGGAGCGGCGGCCCCGCTTCACCACGACCCAGGAAAAGGTCTGGATGCTATTTGCCGCTTACCGCCTGGGGGCGCTGCGGCAGCAGGATCGCCAGGACGGGCTGCCCGTTTCGATCTCCGGCACGGACCGGGCCATGGTGACCGGCGATCCCGCCGTCATGACGCCGGACCGGACGGATCTGGAGGCTGGCATCACGGTGCGCAATACGGGCAGTCAGGCCTTGTGGTCCGTGGTGACGGCGGAAGGCGTTCCGGCCGAGGCCCAACCGGCTGACGCGGCGGGCCTGTTGCTCACCAAACAGGTCTACAGTCTGAACGGTCAGCCCCAGGATCTTCAAAACGCGCGCCAAAGCGAGCGTTATGTGGTGTTGATCAATGGGCGGATGAACGATAACGATTTCCGGGAAATGGCGGTGCTGGACCTGCTGCCCGCCGGTTTCGAGATCGAAACGGTTCTGCCCGCGGGCTCCAACAAGGGGCTGTATCCCTGGCTGCCCGATCTGACGGCGACGCAAATGGCGAGCGCCCGGGACGACCGCTTCGTGGCGGCCTTCACCATCGGCTCGCTCTACAAGCCCCGGCCCCAGCCCGGCGAGCAGCCGAAAATCGTCCGGCCCGGTTTCGCGGTGGCCTATGTGGTCCGTGCGGTGACGCCGGGCACCTATACGCTGCCCGCCGCGCGCGTGGAGGACATGTATGCCCCGAGGGTCTATGCCCAGACCGCCGAAAGCACGCTCCGAGTCGCGCCCGCCCAGTGACGGGTCCGGTGGCCTGCTGGCGGGCCGGGCGCAGCGTTGGGCCGGGCTGGCGCTTCTCGGCCTCGCGGTCTGCGTGAGCGGCCTGTGGCTGCTCGACAAGGCGTTTCCGCCGGATTTGAGCCGCTATCAAGACCGCTCCACGGTCGTCCTCGATGCGCAAGGCGGCATCTTGCGGGCCTTTCTGGCGTCTGACGGGATCTGGCGGCTGCAGGGCGATCCCGATACGGTCAACCGGCGGTATCTCCGCCTGCTGAAGGCTTACGAAGACAAGCGTTTCGACAGCCATTGGGGCGTCGATCCGCTGGCCGTGGCCCGCGCCAGCCTGCAATGGGCGATGAGCGGACGGATCGTCTCGGGCGCATCGACCTTGAGCATGCAGGCCGCGCGCCTTCTGGAGCCGCGTCCGCGCGGGCTTGTCGCCAAGCTCCAGCAGATGGCGCGCGCCGTCCAACTGGAATGGCGCTTCTCCAAGCCCGAAATCCTGCGGATCTATCTGACGCTGGCGCCCTATGGCGGCAATCTGGAAGGGGTGCGCGCGGCCTCGCTTGCCTATTTCAACAAGGAGCCGAAAGAGCTGAGCCTGGGTCAGGCCGCCCTTCTGGTGGCCCTGCCCCAGTCGCCCGAACGTCTGCGGCCGGACCGTTTTTCACAAGCCGCGCGGGCAGGCCGGACGAAAGTGCTGACGCGGCTGCTGGAGACGAGCGCGATCACGGGCCAGGCGTTCGAAGAGGCCATGGCCGAGCCGGTGCCCGATACGCGCCGCGCCTTTCCCTTTCACAGCCCGCGCCTCGCCCGCAGGCTGGAACGCCGGCATCTGCCCGGATCGGCGATCGAGACCTTTATCGACCCGGCCGTCCAGCGCTCGATCGAGGATCTGGCGGCGCGCCATGGCCAGGCGTTCGACGATCCCGCGAGCGTGGCCATCCTTGTGGTGGATAATGAAACGCTGGGCGTCATCGGCTATCTGGGTGGGGACGATTTCTGGGGCCGGGCCGGTCAGGTGGATCTGGCCCGCGCCATCCGCTCGCCCGGCTCGGCGCTGAAGCCTTTTATTTACGGCCTGGCCTTCGACGATCTGACGGTCCACCCCGACACCCTGATCGAAGACCGGCCCATCCGCTTTGGCGCTTACGAGCCGCGCAATTTCGACCGGGGCTATCAAGGCACGGTCACTATACGGACCGCTTTGCAGCAATCCTTGAACGTGCCTGCCGTGGCCTTGCTCGACAGGGTGGGGCCGGAGCGTTTTTTCGCCGGTCTGCGCCAGAGCGGGGCCGGTCTGATGCTGCCCGCCAATGTGAGCCGGGCCACCTTGCCGGTGGCCCTGGGCGGTCTGGGTATCAGCCTGCAGGATTTGACCATGCTGTTCGCGGGCCTGGCCAAGGGCGGTCTCGTGGCGCCCTTGAGACTGACCCAAGACGTTACGCCCGCGCCCGCCCGCCGTCTTTTCGGTGCGGCGGCGGCCTGGTATGTCACCGATACGCTGCGCAACGCGCCGTTGCCGGACGGTTGGGGCCGGGCGCGCAATATCGTCCGGGACCGGCAGATCGCGTTCAAGACGGGCACCTCCTATGGCTTCCGGGACGCCTGGGCGATCGGCTATTCGGGGGCCTATACGGTGGGCGCCTGGGTGGGCCGGGCCGACGGCACGCCGCGGCCAGGTCATTTCGGGCGCAACGACGCGGCACCGGTCATGCTGCAAGTCTTTTCTCTCCTGCCTCGGGAAGCCCATGGTGGCTGGTCCGTGCCGGAGAACGTCCTGACGGTGAGCAATCGGGAGGACCTGCCGCCCGCCATGCGCCGCTTCACGGTTCAAGAAAGGCTCTATCAGGCGGCTGACGGCATGCCGCCGCCGCGCATCGCCTATCCGCCCCATGGGGCCGTCGTGCCAGCCGGGATGAGCGAGGGCCAGGGGGATGTGATCCTGCGCGGCCAGGATGGTACCCTGCCCTTGCGCTGGATCGTCAACGGCTCTCTTCTGCCCACGAACGAGAAGGATCCCCGCCTGGCGGTCTGGCCCGCCGATGGGGAAGGTTTTGTCGATGTCTCCGTCGTTGATGCGGAAGGCCGCAGCGCCCGCTCCATGTTTCAGGTCGTCCGCTGACCATGTCTCCACGATTGATCGATAAGGCGCAGCTCGAGGCGTCGCTGGACACGCTCCGCACCCTGACATCCGATCCTCGTGCGGGCGTGTTCGGGCCGGAGTCTCATATCTGGCGCAGGCAAAGGGAAGCGCTCGTGTTCCTGGGCGCGGGCCGGGCCATGATGCTCCAGACCGCGCACCCTTGGGTGGCGGCGGGCATCCAGCGCCATTCGAAAAGCATGACCGATCCCATCGGCCGGTTTCACCGCACCTTTGTGATCGTTTTTTCCATGGTGTTCGGCACGCTCGATCAGGCCTTCGAGAAGGCCCGTCTGCTCCATCACATTCATGAGCGCATTCACGGCACCATGGAAGAGGCGGTCGGGCCATTCGATCAGGGCTCGCCCTATTGGGCCAATGAGGCCGAGGCCATGCTCTGGGTCCATGCGACCTTGTGGGATACTTCCGTGCTCATGCATGAGCTGGTGCTCGGACCCATGGAGCCGGACGATCTGGAGGCGTATTATCAGGAGACGCGGCGTTTCGCTTACTTCTTCGGTATTCCGCAAGAGATGGTGCCGCCCGACTGGGCGTCGTTCCAGGCCTATGTGGACGGCGTCTTCGCCTCCGGCCTGTTGAGCGTCGGCGTGGCGGGCCGGGAGATCGTCGATACGCTGTTTCGCGGCAAGGGCGAAAAACCCCGGCCGAAACTGCCCTATTGGTATTTCGCTTTGACGGCGGAAACAGTGCCCGCCCATGTGCGCGAGGGCTTCCGGGTGCCTTTCGGCGAACGGGAACAGCGCTCCGCCGCCTGGGCGCGCAAATGGGCGCCGCGCGTTTACACCCGGTTGCCGAAAACGCTCCGGTATGTGCCGGCCTACAGGGAAGCCTGCGGACGGCTCGCGGGGCGCAAAGGGCCCGGCTTTGTGACCCGCGCGCTCAATCTGGCCTGGGTTGGGCGCTCGTCTCTCGTGCCCTGATCAAGCGGTGCCGGATTCCAGATCTTTCACCGCTTTCATGTCGGCGACCATGGTCCGCGCGGCCAGGACGAAATGGATGCCCGACCAGATCGCGACGACACTGATGACCAGTAGCGACCAGCGCAAGGAATCCGCCCCGAAACTGGGCTGCAGCATGTCGCTGACCGCACCCACCGCCCAGGGGCCGAAGCCGAGCCCGATAATGTTCAAGATAAAGAGGAACATGGCAGCGGCGGCGGAGCGCATGCGCAACGGGGCCAGGCCTTGCGTGATCGCGAACGCCGGTCCCAGATAGATGGCGCCCATGAGCGCGGGCACCAGATAGAAGGCGAGCGCAATCGCCGTGTCCGGATAAAGATAAAAGCCCACCGAAAACGGCGCCGATATGAAAATGCCCAAGGCAGGCACCCACAGCCGCCATCGGGGGTTCCGGCTGGCCAGCTTGTCCGCCAGATAGCCGCCGAAAAACGTGCCCGCGCCGCCGACCACGCCATACATCAGGGACAGAATCAGGCCGATTTCGGCGGTGCTCATGCCGTGGGAGCGGATCAGGAAGGCGGGCGTCCACGCCACCGCGCCATAGCCGACAAAAGCGTTCAAGGCGCCGGCAAGAGACAGGTGCACGAAGGTCCGCTGCTTGAACAAAGTGCGCACGACGGTCATGAAGGGCGGCGCATCCTGCACCTTGGTGCGGTTCGCCTCGGAGAAGCCGCGAGGCGGTTCGCGCATGATGAAGGGCAGCGCGATGGCCAGCAAAATGCCCGGCACGCCCGCCAGGACGAAGGCCACCCGCCAGCCATAGAACTCGTTGATCAGCCCGGCGCCGAAAAAGCCGAACATGATGCCGATATTGACCCCGAGCGCGAAGATCGCCAGCGCCGTGGCGCGTTTTTCCTCCGGGTAAAGATCGGCGATGATGGAATGAGACGGCGGGCTCGTGCCCGCCTCGCCGATGCCGACGCCGATGCGCGCCAGCATCAGGTGCCAGAACTGCACCGCCATGCCGCACAGCACCGTCATGAGGCTGAAGATCGCGAGAGAGACGGCGATGACGTTGCGCCGGTTCAACCGGTCCGCCAGCATGGCGATGGGAATGCCGAGTGTGGCGTAGAACAGCGCGAAGCTGAAGCCGGAGAGCAGGCCCAACAGGCTGTCGGAGACTTGGAAGTGCTCCTTGATGGGCTGCAACAGGATCGACAGGATCTGCCGGTCCATATAGTTCAGCACATAGATCGCCGTCAGGATGAAGAGCGCATAGTGCCGGTACGCCACCGTCCGGCCGAACAGCCGCACCGGAGCCAGTGTTTCGGGGCCCGATCCGCCGGTGTTTTGTGTGCGCTCTGTCATGGGGGCGTCAGCCCTCGCCTTTTTGGATGGCCTGGCGCGTGATGGCGAACACCGTGCCCGACAAGAGGATCAGCGCGATCAGGTTCGGGATCGCCATCAGGGCGTTCAGAATGTCCGCCGCCGTCCACACGATGCTGAGCTTGGCGACAGCGCCGACCACGATCATTGCGACGAAGAACAGCCGGTAAGGGGTGATGATCCACAGGCCGAAGAGATATTCCGCCGCCCGCTCGCCGTAATAGCTCCAGCCGAGAACGGTGGTGAAGGCGAAGATCAGCAGGCCGATGGTCACGACCCATTGGGCGCCCGGCAGGCCTTGCCCGAAGGCGTAGGTGGAAAGCTGCGCGCCGGTCTGGCCGGAGGCCCACGCCCCCATCATCTGGGTGGTGCCGTCGGCCATCTCCACCGGCACCTGGACGGTCAGGATGACCAGAGCCGTCACGGTACAGATCAGGATGGTGTCGATAAAGACTTCCGCGATGGCAATGGTGCCCTGGTGGACCGGGCCCTTGGTGCGGGCGACGCCATGGGCGATGGCCGCGCTGCCGAGCCCCGCTTCGTTGGAGAAGATGCCGCGCGCGATGCCGAAGCGCAGAACCGCCCAGACGGCCGCGCCCGCGAAGCCGCCCGTCGCCGCCGTGCCGGTGAAGGCGCTGGAGAAGATGAGGCCGAAGGCGCCGGGAATATGCTCCGCATTGAAGGCGAGCACGGTGAGCGCGCCGCCCACATAGAGCACCGCCATGCCGGGCACCATGAATTCAGCCACCACCGCGATGCGCCGCACGCCGCCGATGATCACCGCGAAGGCGAGCGTCGCGAGCCCCAGGCCGCTCCACAAGGGAGGCACGCCGAAATTGGCTTCCATGGCGTCGGCCACGGAATTGGCCTGCACCATATTGCCCGCGCCGAAGCTGGCGCCGATGGCGAAGACGGCGAAGGCGCCGCCGAGCCAGCCCCAGCCTTTGCCCAAGCCGTTCTTGATGTAATACATCGGGCCCGCCACATAGCGGCCTTCGGCATCGATTTCCCGGTATTTCACGGCCAGGACGGCCTCGGAGTATTTCGTGGCCATGCCCACAAGCGCGGTCATCCACATCCAGAAGATCGCGCCGGGGCCGCCCAGGAAGATCGCCGTCGCCACGCCCGCCAAATTGCCGGTGCCGACGGTCGCGGAGAGCGCCGTCGCCAGCGCCTGGAACGGGGTGATTTCGCCAGCGGCGTCCTTATCCGCCGCAACACCGGTCACGGCGTTTTTGAAGCCCGCCGGGATCTTGCGGATGGTGTAAAATTTGAGGCCGAGGGTGATGAACAGCCCTGTGCCGAGCAGCAGCACCATCATCACCGGTCCCCACACGATGCCGCTGATCGTGTTGAGGAGACTCTGCAAATCGTCCATCAAACAGCCCCTTGCTTGCCCGCCGCTGACTTGAACAAGCCGTCAGTGTGACGGCACAGGCGCGGAAAAGCAATTCAGAGGCTCACCTGATGGGTCCCAAGACCTGTGATTTGGAGCGCCAGAAGATCGCTGACCCGAAACGGGCCGGGCTTCACAGTGAGAGTGCCCATCCGGCTCACAGTGACGTTACTCCAGAGAGGCTGTCTCTTTCGGAACATGCGCCATTCGATCTATAAACTGACGAACTTTCGCCGGGATAAACGCGCCCGGCGCGTAAAGCGCGTGCAGGGGAAAGCTTTGCAGAGGGTCTTTAGGGAGCGCCCGGACCAGGGATCCGTCGGCAAGGCCCTCTTCGAATGCCCAGAGCGGGCCCAGATGCAGACCCCGGCCTGAGGCGACGAGAATCCGAATAGCCGTGATGGAATTGGCGGTGAACTGACCGGTCACCATAACGCTTCGCGCCTGCTTGTCTTCACCGAACACAATATCGAGTGTGCGCTGACCGGGCCCATAGAAGATGAACGCGTGATCGGCGAGATCCTCTGGGTGCTGCGGGGTTCCGTTGCGTTCGAAATAACTCTGTGCGCCGACAATGACACGCGGCAAGGCGCCAAGCCGCCGGGCGATCAGGCTCGAATCCGGCAAGCGCCCAATGCGTATGGCCACATCGATCCCTTGGCTGACAAGATCGGCGAACCCACTGCCGAGCACCAGTTCGACGGACAGGTCCGGATAGTCGTCTTGCAGAGCGGCCAAGACGGGAGCAACGAAACGTGCGCCGAAATCGACAGGCGCTGCCACGCTCAACCGGCCGCTGGGCTTGTCGATAAGGCCGGTCACATCGGCTTCGAGGGCGGCCTGTTCGTCCACGATGCGGCGCATGCCGTCGTAATAGCGCTGCCCTGCTTCGGTCGGGCTCGAGCGTTTCGTAGAGCGGAAGAGCAGTTTGACCCCCAAGCGCGCTTCAAGGCCGGAGATCTTCCGGCTGACGGCGGAGGGGTCGGAGCCGATCTGTTCAGCGGCGGCTTTGAGGCTCCCGGCCTCAACGACCCGCAAGAAAAGCTGTTCTGGCGTCTCGATCATTTCGTGCGTTTTTCGCATTCAGTGTTTGCGAAAACTCTACCTACATGACTTTTTAGCGCTGCGCCATGTTCTCCTCATCGCCCGGGATAAGCCCGGCATCGAAACGCAAGGAGACCCTGATCATGTTTGGATCGAAGAACCAAGATGCGACGCAGCCGGCTTCCCGCGATCTTGAGGGAAAAGTGGCGCTGATTACCGGGTCAGCCCGGAATATGGGCCGCGCCTTTGCCCAGGCGCTCTCGGCGCGGGGCGCCGACATCGTCATCCATCACCATGACACCAAATCGAGGCAAGACGCCGAGGAGGCCGCCCGTGCCGTGCAGGAAAATGGGGCGCGCGCCTTGATCGCCAATGGCGATCTCGCAAACCCGGGCGCGGTGCGCGCAATCTTCAAGGCCGCGAAAGACGCCTTCGGTCGCGTCGATATCGTCATTAACAATGCCGGTATCGTCATCAAGAAGCCGTTTGCCGAAGTCACCGAAGACGACTTCGACCGCGCATTCGGCATCAATGCCAAGGCCGCCTTTTTCACCATGCAGGAAGCGGCCAAGATCATTGAAGACAACGGTCGCATCATCAATATGGGCACGACGCTTCTTGGTGCGACAACGGGCATGTATTCCGTCTACGCCGGATCGAAAGCGCCACTCGAAGACTTCACTCGCGCTCTTGCCAAGGAGATCGGTGCCCGTGGGGTTACGGTAAACACCGTTGCACCCGGCCCCATCGATACACCGTTCTTCCATGGCGAAGAAAACGAACAGTCGGTTGCGTATCTTTCCAATATGTCGCCGCAGGGACGGCTCGGCCGGATTGAGGACATAACGCCGCTGATCGATTTTCTGGTGTCTGAAGAAAGCCGCTGGGTCACGGCCCAAACCCTCTTCGTCAATGGCGGTTTTCTGGCGCGCTAGAGCGTTTTCAGCAATGAGCGTCAGCGAACGGGAGCAATAAGGCGGATACGGTCAATGATCAGCCTACGGCCGCGGCGCTAGTCGCCGCGGCTTTTTCCGCTGAAAAGGCGTTCGTGCGATCCCGTGACGGCCCCGAGCGGGCCGCTGTCGACGCCCCTCTTCTCCAATGCCCCAGTTTGAGGGGCCGCATCGCTCACAAAAAGGTGGCGTCCACGTCGAGGCCGTAAAGCGCCTTGCCCGTGAGTTC
>CAZTCJ010000071.1:0-20064 GCA_964612085.1 uncultured Alphaproteobacteria bacterium | reverse complement strand
AGCGTTTTTGACCGTTCAGCCCGCGCCCTAATCCAATGGCGTTACTCCCATAGCGTTCCTTGAGCGCGTCCATGGCGCGCTCGGCCTGGGAACGTTTGGCGCCGGTCCGGTCGATCAGGTCGGGCTCGTCCCCCAGGGCTCCGCCGGTCAGGTCGGACAGGCCGATGCCGATCAGCCGGTAGCGGATGCCGGTGGCTTCCCGCTCCAGAAGCTCCGTCCCGTGACGGTAGAGCACATGGGCCATCTGGGTCGGCTGATCCAGGCTGCGCCGCCTGGTGCGCGTCTTGAAGTCGGCGGTCTTGAGTTTCAAGGTGATCACCCGGCCCGCATAGTGCTTGTCCTTGGAGCGGGCCGCCACCTTCTCGCACAGCCGCCACAAAATACCCCGCAGAACCTCAAGGTCCGACAGATCTTCATTGAACGTCGTTTCGCTGGAGATGCTTTTGGGCGCTTCGTCCGAGCGTACGGGGCGGTGATCGATGCCCTGGGACAGCAGCCAGAGATGGCGTCCCATGGCGCCATAACGGCGCATCATACGTTCCTCGGGCAGGGTTTGGATCTGGGCGACCTGGGTGATGCCGTCGCGGGCCAGCGCCCCGGCGAAAGATTTGCCCACGCCCCAGATGGCGGTCACCGGCAGGGTGGCGAGAAAGCTTTTGGTTTCCGCTTTGCCGATCACCGCAAAGCCCCGGGGCTTATCGAGGTCGGATGCGATCTTGGCCAGAAACTTGTTATGGCTCAGGCCGACCGAGGCGGTAATGCCGATCTCGTCCTCGATCCCCTTGACCAGTTGGGCGAGCATAACGGCGGGCCAGGCCCCATGCAGACGTTCCGTCCCCGACAGGTCGAGAAAGGCCTCATCGAGGGAAAGCGGCTGGACGAGGGGGGTGAGCGCTTCCATCCGGGTCCGGATGGCGCGGGCCACCTCCACATATTTCGCCATATTGGGTTTCAGCACCACCGCGTCGGGACAGGCTTTCAGGGCCTTGAACATGGGCATGGCGGAGCGCACGCCCGACAGCCGCGCGATGTAACACGCGGTTGAGACCACGCCGCGCTTGCCGCCGCCGATAATGAGCGGCTTGTCCGCAAGGGAAGGGTCGTCGCGTTTTTCCACCGCCGCGAAAAACGCATCGCAGTCCATATGGCCGATGGCGAGATCCGCCAGTTCCGGATGGGACAGGACGCGCCGGCCATGACACGACGGACAGCGCCCGGCGGGGCCGTCGAGGACCGTGAAACAGTCCCGGCACAGGCCGGGTCCGTCGGGTTGACCGTCTTTCTCGGCCATTGAACCTTCGTCCTATGGGCAGCCTGACCCTTAGGTTTGGCGGGCCGGTTGCTCGGGCCACAGCCAGGCGGCGCCGCGCACGCCGCTCGAATCCCCGTGGACATTCCGCGCGAGCTTCAGGCGCACGGTACCGCCGAAGATGAACGGGCGCATCAAGGGCGGCACATTGACATAAAGGCGCTCCACATTCGACATGCCGCCGCCAAGCACGATGATATCCGGGTCCAGAATGTTGACAAGTTGGGACAACGCACGGGCGAGCCGGGTTTCATAGCGCATCAAGGCGGCGTCCGCGCGGGGATCGCCATCGGCTGCCCGCGCAGCGATGGTCCTGGCGTCCGCCGTTTCGCCCGTCGCCCGTTCGAAATCCGCCGATAATCCGGGGCCGGAAATCCAGGTCTCGATACAGCCCACCTTGCCGCAATAACACGACGGGGCGCCCGCCGCTTCCATCAGATCGGGCCAGGGCAGGGGATGGTGGCCCCATTCGCCCGCAAGGGCGTTGGGGCCGGTGAGGAGACGTCCGTGCACGACGATGCCGCCGCCGCAGCCCGTGCCGAGAATGACGCCGAACACAACGTTGCCGCCCCGGCCCGCGCCATCCACCGCTTCGGACAAGGCGAAACAGTTGGCGTCATTGGCGATGCGCACTTCCCGGTGGAGCGCGCGGGTCAGATCCTTGTCGAGGGGCATGCCGTTGAGCCAGGTGGAATTGGCGTTCTTCACCAGTCCCGAAACAGGACAGAGCGCACCCGGAATACCGATGCCGACACTGGCGATGCCGGGCTTGTCCTGTTCCAGATCCGCGACGATGGCCGCGATCGTCCGCACAGTGCCGTCGTAATCGTCCCGGGGCGTGGCGACGCGCAGGCGTTGCGCGATGGCGCCGTTCGCATCGAGCGCGACGCCTTCGATCTTGGTTCCACCCAGGTCAATGCCGATCCGCATGAGGTAACATCCGCGTGGCGATTTACACGTTTCAGATGAGTAATACGAATCATCAGAGTCTCCTGTCAAAGGGGAACTGTCAAAATCCGTGTTTCGACAGGCGCGTATCGATCACATGGGCGATGTCCGGCCAGTCCTTGGCCCGGTGATCGCAGCCTTCCGCGGGCGGCAGAAGCGGATCGAGGCGCGGATCGGCGACGTAATGAATGCACACGGTCTCGGGCGCGGCGTGACGCACGGACGCGATGTTGTGGGGGATGTCGTCGATGAAGAAGACCGGCTGGCTTGCGCGCGCGCTGAGAGCCGCCGTGGCAGGCCCTTTCAGCCCTTCATTGGCGATCACCGGATAGGGAAAGCCGCGCCGTTCCAGATTGCGCACCCGCATGGCCCAGTGATCGGGGGAGACATTGGTCAGGACGACGATCTGGGCGCGGACGCTCAAAGCGGCAAGACAATCGCGCGCGCCGGGCACGGCGGCGAGATCGCCCGCGCCGCCGTCGTAAAAGGCGCGCAGCAGGCGCGTGACGTCTTCGTCTGCCACGGGCGCGTTGCTGCCGCGCCGTTTGACATTGCCGTGAATCCGGAAACTGACCAGATCAAGCCAGAGGTCATGGCGCGCCAGAAAGGCTTCGAGCCCGGCGACGAATTCCAGGAGCACATTGTCCGCGTCGGAGATGATCAGCGGTTTGTCAGGATCGAGATCGAGGCCTGCGATCTGGTCGCGCACATGGGGCGGTGGCGGTGCGTTTGCGTCTCTCGTCACCATCCGCCCCTCTCGTTACCGGCCGCCCCGTCACACACCGGTGTCGATGCCGCTATCGAACAGGAAATCGTCCTGGGACAGATCGCCGAGACCGGCTTTGCGCAGGAACAAGCTGTTGAGCGCATCGAAAGCGATGAGCACGCCCTTGTCCTGGGCAACGGCATTGGCCCGCAGCGTCTCGAAATCGAGACCTTCGAAGGCGGTCAGGTCGATCGTGTCGAAACCGTTTTCGAAATCCTTGATGGTGTCGCGCCCGCCGGTGAAGACGAACAGATCCGCCGCCCCGCCGCCCCGGAGAACATCGTCGCCCAGGCCGCCGTCCAGCACGTCCTGGCCCCTGCCTGCCTTGAGAGTGTCGTTGCCGGTGCCGCCCAAAAGCGTGTTGTTGCCCGCCTTGTCCTTCAGAGTGTCGTTGCCGGCGCCGCCATCGAGCGTGTCATTGCCGTTCTTGTCCTTCAGCTTGTCGTCGCCGCCCTCGCCGAACAGTACATCGTTGCCGTCGCCGCCTTTTTCCGTGTCGTTGCCGTCACCACCGTGGATCTCGTCATCGCCGCCCCGGCCGCTGAGCTTGTCGCCGCTTGAGGTGCCTGCGATGAGATCGTCCGCTTCCGTGCCTTTGGCGGGCGCATTGGAGATGGTGATCGTCACCGTGCCGCTAGCACTCAGATTGGCATCGTCGGTGACCATGTAGGTGAAACTGTCCGTACCGGTCTGACCGGAGGGGAGGCCCGTAAAGGCCGTTGACGGATTATAGGAAAAACTGCCGTCGGAGCGCAGGCTGAGGAAAGCGCCGCTCGGTAGCGTCATGAGCCCGCTGGACAAGGGGCCGCCATTGACGCCCGTGACCGTCAGGCTGCCGCCTTCCGGATCGCTGTCCGCGCCGTTCCCATTATCGCCCAGCACATTGCCGCTCACCGCGCCCCGGGAGGAGCCGTAAAGCGTATCGGCGGCCGTCTGGGGCGCCGCGTTGGGCGGATCCTCGCTGATCAGCGTGACCGTCGCCGTGCCCACGCCGATCAGAATATCCCCGGCCAGCGTGCCGTCCGGATCGAGGGTGACCGTGAAGGTCTCGTCATCCGGCTCATAGGTGAAATCGTCATTGATCGAGACCGTGAAGGTCGCGGTGCCTTGTCCGGCCGCGAAATCGAACGCTCCCTGGCCCGGAAAGCTGCCCGTGAAATCGTCCGCATCCGCCGGATTATCGCCGGAGCCCTCAATGGCGAAAGGCACGGTGAGGGCGTCCGTCAGATCGCCGACGCGGGTCGCGGTCAGGGTTACGTCCTGGGATTCCGGCACCGGCGCGCCCGGGCCGCTGACATTGACCACATTGAGAACGCCGGGATCCACGGTGATGGTGAAGGAGGCGGTCGCCGTCTCGTCGCCTTCGTCCGTCGCCGTCACCGTGACGGCGAACGTGCCGATATCGCCCGGTGTGCCCGTGAGCAGTCCGGCAGACGACAGGTCAAGACCCAAAGGCAGTCCGGAGGCGGAAAAAGCAAGGCTGTCGCCGTCATCGAGATCCGGATCGTCGAACGCGTCCGACAGATCGGCGACCGCGATCGCTTCGCCTGCCGCCGCCGTGCGGTCGGGCAGAGTGCCGCCGGTGGGCACGTCGTTCTGCGGCACCACGGTGACGGTGACGATGCCATTGGCGGTTGCGCCCTGGGGGTCGCGGATCGTGTAGGTGATCTGATCGTTGCCGTTGAAATCATCGTCCGGGGTATAGACCAGTTGGTCGGCGCCGTTGACGCTGACCGAGCCATTGGCCGCGCTGGCGGAGATGACCTCCAGATCGTCCCCGTCCGGATCGGAATCGTTCGCGAGCACCGTGATGGTGACGGTCTCGTCTTCGTCCGTGGTGGCACTGTCGGGATCGGCTTCGGGCACGCCGTTGCCCGGGCTGCCGAAGCCCGTATTGGCCTTGCCCGGCGTATCCTGGCCGGAGAGTTCCCAGGTACCGATCTGGAAGGCGCCGGTGCCGTCGGGCAGCCGGTAGGTATGGTTGACGCTCGGCTCGCTCGCCGCGCCCAGATCCGGCGGGGAAGGGTCCGGCCCCACCGTCACCGTCGAGTAGTACGGCTCCAGACCGGGTTCGCCGAAAATGAAACTTTCCAGCAGCGCCACCTCGTCGATCACCTCATCCCACGGCACCACGTCGAGCACGCCGTCCTGATCGGGATCGAGGCTGATATCGCCCGGATTTCGAAAGTTCCGCACGATCAGATGGGTGACGTTGTCGGTATCCTCGAAGTAAAGGCTGCCGCGCCAGTCCACCTGGCTGTTGGGCACCAGATCGAAGCCGTTTTCCACGCCCAGGAAATAGCCGTCGTCGGGAATCTCGCGGCCATTGAGCGATATCGCCACCTCGACCGTGCCGCCGACCTTGCCGAGCCCCGGCACGTCGCCGTCGCCGATCACCACATACCAGAGCCCGTCGAGGCTTTCGCCCGGCGTGCCTGACAGTTCGAAATATTCGTCTGGATCTGCCGTGGTGCGCGAGACGCCGTTTTGTTCTTGATCGACGCGAATCTCGTTAATGCGAATCGCCATACCCTGACCCCCAAATACCGGTACGCCCGATTCGCCTCGGACCGTGCGCCCTACACCCTCACTCAGCCATCCTTATCATAAGCCGGTAGGGGCTTCCAAAGGTGTCCACGATCCTGTCTAAAAACACATCTTCGTGGGGTAGCGGCGTGCCCGGAAGGGGTAGAGGATCCGGGCGTTCCAGGGGCGGGTAGCACAAAATTAACGTTCTGGGCGCTCTAATAGGCAAGGTAACAGGCAGGTCCGTAGACGAAGGGGTGCGGGACCGGGTGCCCGGCCGACAGGGTCTCACAGTAATGTTGGATCGGTCGTGCCGCAGCCATGATGAGGCGCGGGAATCATGGACGCTATGGCGAAGACGGTTTTGATCGTCGAGGATAACGAGCTCAACATGAAGTTGTTTCATGATCTGCTCGATGCTCACGGGTTTGGCACGCTCCAGACACGGGACGGCATGGAAGCGCTCGAGCTGGCGCGCGAACACCGGCCCGACCTGATCCTGATGGACATCCAGTTGCCGGAAGTCTCCGGGCTCGAGGTCACCAAATGGATCAAGGAAGACGATGATTTGCGGGAAATCCCGGTCGTCGCCGTCACGGCCTTTGCCATGAAAGGGGACGAGGAAAAAATCCGGGAGGGCGGCTGTGAGGCCTATATCGCCAAGCCGGTCTCGGTGGGCCTTTTCCTGGAAACGGTCCGTCAATTCCTGGCATGAAGGCATGGGTAAATGTCCGCACGCGTCCTTGTGGTCGATGATATCGAGACGAACCGGAAGCTGCTCGAAGCCAAGCTCTCCGCGGAATACTACGATGTCGTAACGGCCTGCGGCGGTCAGGAAGCCCTTGAAATCGTTGCCTGCGAACCGCCGGACATCGTGCTGCTCGATGTCATGATGCCGGATATCGACGGCTTCGAAGTCTGCCGCCGGATTAAATCCTCCACCGCGACGACGCATATCCCCGTGATCATGATCACGGCGCTCGATCAGCCTGCGGACCGCATAGCGGGCCTTGAGGCGGGTGCGGACGATTTTCTCACAAAGCCGGTCGACGATCTCGCCCTGTTCGCGCGCGTGCGCAATCTGGTGCGCTTGAAATTCATGACCGATGAATGGCGCATGCAGCAGATCAAGGGCGAAACCCTGGGCGTGGTGTCCGATGCCTTGCCCGACCCTTTGGATGTCTCCCTGCGCTCAGCCCGCATTGTGCTTGTCGAGGACAATGAGCTTTCGGCCCAGACGATCCGCGCGGGCCTCGGCGAGATCAGGGCGCTCGATATCGAAACCGAGCCCGAGGCGGCCCTGCCTCTGATCAAGAACGGCGGTTATGATCTCGTTATCGTCAGCCTGGCCCTGACCCAGGCCGACGGTCTGCGCCTGTGCGCCCAGATGCGGACCATGGAAGAGACGCGCCATCTGCCGATCCTGGTGCTGGTGGACAAGAGTGAAAAAGAGCGGCTGACCCGGGCGCTGGAAGTGGGCGTCAATGATTGCCTGCTCCGGCCCATCGAACGCAACGAGCTGATCGCGCGGGTGCGCACCCAGATCCGCCGGCAGCGCTATTACGACCGCCTGCGCCGGACCGTACAGCTCAGTATGGAAATGGCTATCACCGATCAGCTCACCGGGCTCTATAACCGGCGCTATATGGAAGGCCATCTGGAAAAGCACGTGTCGCGCAGCATCGACGCGCGGCGGCCCTTGAGCATCCTGGCCCTCGACATCGATCACTTCAAGGCCGTCAACGATACCCATGGCCACGATATCGGCGACGAGGTCCTGCGCGAATTCGCCAAGCGGATCAACGACAATGTGCGCGGCCTCGATCTGGCCTGCCGCGCCGGCGGCGAGGAATTCATCATCATTCTTCCCGATACGGAACTGCGCTTCGCGGAAATGGTGGCCGAGCGGATCCGCCGGCATGTGGGCACCAGCCCGTTCGATATTTCCATCCCGCCCGGCCGTCTCGACCTGACGGTCTCGATCGGCGTGGCCGTGCTCGAGGATGCCGAGGACACCACCGAGACGCTGTTGCGCCGGGCCGACCAGGCGCTTTATGCCGCCAAGCGCGACGGCCGCAACCGGGTCTCGCTCCAGGCGGCGTGAGACTGCTTCACCCGCTTCTCGGTCCCACCACCTGGAACACGGCATTGGCGCGCACCACGCGCTTTCCATCCGCACGCAGATAACCGCTGGCATGGGCCGTGCTGCGCCCCAGCCGGTCCACCCGGCCCACCGCTTCCAGCCATTGGCTCAAAGTGGCGGGCGCCAGATAGTCGATCGCCAGATGGGTGGTAACGAGCGCCACCGGCGGGTCGGCGGCCATGGCGCACAGGCGGCCCAGATGGACATCCGCAAGACCTGAAAACACGCCCCCATGGCAGAAGCCGCGCGCATTGACGCAGGCCTCGCCGATCCGCAGGCCAAGCCGGTAGTCCGCTCCGCTGCCCGCCTCATAGACCGGGCCGATGGCGTCCAGATAGCCGCTGGTGCGCCCGGACAAACGATAGTCTTCGGGAATGCCGGTCTCAGTCATCGCGTCCGTCTCTCCGTTTCGAATGACGCCCATATGGGCATGGAGGCTCTGCCGGAGGAATGCTAGCCTGAAGCCTTGGCGCAGAGGAAGACGGCGCGATCAAGGGGCACCCGGCGAATTCATGAGCGATATTGAAACGGAACGAGCCGCTGCGGCGGTGGAGAGCAGCGGCTTGCTGTTGGGCTGGCGCCAACTGGGGGCGCCCGTGCTGTTTCCGCCCTCCCAGCCGGCCCAGCCCGGACCGCGCTACCGTCTGCGCGGCGATGTGTCTCAACCCATTCTCTATGACGGCGACAGCCATCTGCTGACCATCGCGCCCACGGGATCGGGCAAGGGCCGGGGCGCCATCATTCCTAATCTGCTGCGTTATGGCGGGCCGATGATCGTGATCGACCCGAAAGGCGAGAACTATCACGTCACGGCGCGCTACCGCCGCTCCCTCGGCCAGCGCGTCCATGTGCTCGATCCCTTCGGCGTGGTGACGACGGAGACCGCGCGGCTGAATCCGTTCGACGTGTTCGACCTGCCGGGCGCTCAGCTCGACGCTGATTCCGAAATGCTCGCGGAGATGATGGCGGGCGGTGTCCAGTCGCTGAAAGATCCGTTCTGGGACATTTCCGCCTCGTCATTGATTTCCGGGCTGATCGCTTATATCGCGGCCCATGGCGCACCCCATGAACGCCATTTCGGCAGTTTCCGGAGCCTGCTGTGGAGCGATTTCGTTTACCGCATCGCCAAGGTGCTGGACGAGCGGGAGGATCTCCATCCTTTCGTGCGCGCCGAATTCGAAGGGTTTCTTGGCATTTCCGCCGATATCACCCGGGGCGGCATCATCGCCACGGCGTTTACCCATGGTCATGTCCTGAAGAGCGATGCGGTGCTGCGCTCGCTGCAATCGCCCTCCACCATCGATCTGGAGGCCGTGATCCGGGGCGAACCGATGACGCTCTATCTGATCATTCCGCCCACGAAGCTTGATTCTCACAAGTCGCTCCTGCGCCTGTGGATCGGTACCTTGCTTCTGGCCTTGATGCAGCGCCGGACCCGGCCCAAGCAGCAGACCGTCTTCCTGCTCGACGAATGCGCCCAATTGGGCTCCTTGAGCGTGCTGCGCCAGGCGGTAACCCTGATGCGCGGCTACGGGCTGCAGATCTGGATGCTGTTTCAGGATCTGAGCCAGGTCAAGCGTCTGTATCCGGACGACTGGCAGACCATGGTGAACAACGCTGCCGTGCTCCAGACCTTCGGGCTCAACACCCATCTGGTGGCGCGCGAGATGACCGATCTGATCGGCGGTATCACGTCGAGTGAACTGCGCATGCTGCCCCCCGGCCAGCAGGTCACCGTGATGCCGGGGGAGGAGGTGACCGTGTCGCGCCGGCCCGACTATTTGACCGATCCGATCTTCGAAGGCCGCTACGATCCCAACCCGCTGTTCACCGGCTGGCCGCCGGTCCGCGACCGGTAATCTCAGCGCGCGCCCGGTCCCAGATGTTCGCGCAGAAAGGCTTCCGTCGCGCGCAGCGTGGCGATACGGGTTTTCCCGAAGCTCAGATTGTGATCCTCGGCCTTCAGTTTTATCAACTTATGGGGCACATCCGCCCTGCGCAGAGCCTTTGCCATGGTTTTCGCCTGATCGACGGGAACGACCGTATCGTTCCGCCCATGGATCAACAGCACGGACGCCTTGATGCGCTTTGCATTACGGGCCGGTGACACGGCGATAATCCGTTCACGGTCTGTCTTTGGATCGCCGATATGGCTTTTCCAGTAGTGGATTTCGGTCGGGAAACTGCTTTTGTGGTCGAGAAAGCCGATCAGATCCGATACGCCGTTCACCGAAATGGCGCAGCGGTAGAGGTCGGGTTCTTTCACCACGCCCATCAAAGCCGCATAGCCGCCATAGGACAGGCCCACGATGCAGATGCGCCGGGAATCGGCAATGCCCTCGCTGATCAGATGGCGCGTGCCGTCTGTCACGTCGTCCTGCATCTTGCCGCCCCATTCCTTGACCCCGGCCATGAGGAACGACTCGCCATACCCGTCCGAGCCCCGGAAATTCGGTTGCAGCACCGCATAGCCGCGATTGGCGATGAACTGGGCCCAATAATGGAAGATCATCCTGTCGCGCGCGGCCGGTCCGCCATGGGGCAGGATCACCGTCGGCAGGTTTTTGGCTTCCGTATCCGGAGGAAGGGTCAGATAGGCGGGTATTTCAAGCCCGTCGCGCGCAGCATAGGTGATTTTCCGGACAGGGCCCAGGGGAACGTCCTTCAGCAGGGGATAGGCACGGCCCAATTCCTTTGTCACCATCTTGTCCGTATCAAGATAATAGAAGACAGGCGGTTGCGCGGGCCCGCTGGTCCGTACGATATGATGTCTGCCGGTTTCGTCCGAGGAAATCACGCGGTTGACGGATGTTTCGGGAAAGGTCCGGTCGATGAAGGCTTGAAAGGCCTTGCCCTTTTCATCCATATGATGGATTACGGGCTCGTCCACCGCATAGGTGACCGCCTTAAGCGCGCCCGTTTGTGGATCGACATCGATTTCAGTGACATCGACATCCGGGTGAGAGAAGACCGGTGTGCGGTCGGTCACATCGCTGGCCGAAATCTCATAAATGGCCCAAAAACCCTCTTCGTTCTGCGCCTTGCCGTAAAACATGTCATCGCGATGGGACCAGGCAAGTGGTGTGAATGCGGCGGCATCGGGATTGTCCTGCCGCGGAAACCGCCATTCGCCTTCAGCGTTTTGGATCATCATGCTCTGAAGCCCGGTTCTGGTATTGAACTCCCAGAAAGCTTTCGGCGTTCCGTGATGATCCGTCATCCAGAGGCGCGTTTTATCCGTTCCGAAACTGACCCGGTCCGCAGTACCCGTCTCCACATTGACCTTATAAAGATTATAGCGGCTATACTCATCATTAGACGGAATTAGGACATGGTCGGGATCGTTCGGCAGGCTGTGTATGAGGCTGGTTTGCCCGGTGGTCCTGCCCATCCGCCGTTCCTTGCCGAACATCAGCACCATATTTTCGGCATTCGTATCGACCGAGATCATCCGTCTGATGTTGACCCTGGGCGTACGGAAATCGATATAGCGTTCTTGCCTGCGGGTGGCGATCAGCAGGCGCTCCCCATTGGCCCATGTGATCCAATCGACCGAGCCGTTCGTGATGCTCAAAGCCGCGGGCTTTTGACCGGTTGCGCCGAGGCGGTAGATCACCACCGCCCATGCGCCGTCCTTTTCCTGAAGCGCGGCGATATGCTTCCCGTCCGGCGCAATCTGTACGTCAGAGATCATCGGCAGGCTGCCGAACGCCTCCACCGGCACCGGTTCGGCGGCATGGACGGCAAGCGGGGCAATGGCGAGGGCCAGTCCCGCCATAAAGGCGCATATCCGCGCGCGTAAAGCCATGCCATCCTCCGTCACCGCATGAAAGCCGTTTCATGTCCCGCAGTGGCTCTGGTCCGGGGACGGTTCAGCGTGCGCCAGGGCCCAGATGCTCGCGCAGGAAGCTTTCCGTCGCGCGCAGCATGGCGATGCGGGTTTCCCCGAAACTGAGGAAGTGGTCCTCGCCGTCCAGCTCAACGAGTTTATGGGGCTTGTCCTCCCGGCGCAGCGCGCGGGCCATGTCCTTGGACTGATCGAATTCGACGACCGTGTCTTCCTTTCCGTGGATCAACAGGACGGCGGCCTTGATCTTTTCCGCATGGCGGGCGGGCGAGGCGGCCCTGAGCTTGTCCCGGTCTTTCCGGGGATCGCCGATATGCTTTTTCCAATAGTTGAGACCCGTGAAAAGCCGCTCATAGCGCATCATTTTTATGAGGTCGGAGACACCGTTGACCGAAATGGCGCAGCGATAGAGATCGGGCTCCTTGACCACGCCCATCAGCGCGGCGTAACCGCCATAGGATGCTCCCGCGATGCAGATGCGGTCTGGATCAGCAATGCCCTCACTGATCAAATAGCGCGTGCCGTCTGTCACGTCGTCCTGCATCTTGCCGCCCCATTCGCCATAACCGGCGGCGGTGAAAGCCCTGCCATAACCGGTCGAGCCGCGAAAATTAGGCTGCAACACGGCATAACCGCGATTGGCAAGAAACTGCGCCCAGTAATCGAAGGTCATCATGTCACGGGAGGCAGGTCCCCCATGGGGCAGGATCACGGTCGGCAGGTTCTTGGCTTCCGTATCGGGCGGAAGCGTCAGATAGGCCGGGATCTCGAGCCCGTCCCGCGCGGCATAGGTGATTTTCCGGACCGGGCCCAGGGGAACGTCTCTCAACAGGGGATAGGCCCGGCCGAACTCGAACGCGTTCATTGTTTCCGTATCGAGATAATAATAGATCGGGGGCGTGCTGGGGCTGCTGGTCCTGACCACATGCCGTTGCAGGGCATCGTCCGAGGAGTAAAGGCGGTTGACGGATGTGTTCGGGAAAGCCCTGTCGAGATCCTTCTGACGTTTTTTTCGCAATTCGTCGAAATGCACGGCTTCCGGTTCGTCTTTTGCAAAATAAACGCTTTGCAAGGCGCCTGTCCGCTGATTGACGGAAATACCCGTTACATCGGCTTGGGGGTGCGAGAAGACCTCTTTACTGATCGTTCTGCTCTCGGCATCGAACAGGGAGAGAACCCTGAAGCCCTCCTCATTGCGTGACGTCACATAGGCCTTGTTGGGGTGATCCGACCACTCTGTCGGATTGATGCGCTTCTGAGAGTCCTCGTCGTCGCCGGTATTGCTGCGGTACATTTCTTCCCAGCCGCCGCCGACGCTTCGGATGAAGATCGTTTGCCGGTCCCGTTTGAAGTCGTAATCCCACCGGACCCGGGCCTCGCCAGTGTGGTCGGTCAGCCAATCCCGGGTGTCGCTGTTGCCGCCTTCGGCTATACGGGCACGGCTTGTGAAGACATTTACCTTATACAGATTAAACCGTCCGGCCTGATCGTAGGAGGGAATGAGAACGTGTTCGCGGTCATCCGGCAACCGGTGGACGATTTCGGTCTGGAACTGATTGCGCCCCATGCGCCGGTTGCTGTCGAACAGAACTTCCACGTCCTCGGCGTCCGTATTGATGGACACCATCCGGCTGAACTCGACTTTCGTCGAACCGGTGCCTGCGACCCGGTGTTGCGTGCGCGCGGCCACCAGCAGGCGTTCGCTGTTGGCCCAGGTGATGGAATCGATCGAGGCGTCATCCACGGCGAAAGGGGCAACCTTTTGCTGATCGCCGCCGATCTCATAGATCACGGCGATGCGCCGGCCCTGATACTCCTGAAGAGCGGCCAGGTGCTTGCCGTCCGGCGAGATCTGGACTTGGGACATGTCCGGCAGGTTGCCAAAGGCTTCTACCGGCACTGGCTCGGCGGCATGGGCCGTCAAAGGCACGGCGGCAAGAGCCAGACTTAAGAAAAAACAGGACATACGCGCGCGCAGTGTCATCCTCATCCCCCGTCAGGATCAGCATTTCCTCTCATTCTGCGCGAGGGCGGGGGGGCGCGCAACCTAGAACCAAAAGCGCTGCGCAAACGCAAAAGGGCCTCGCTTAGGCTTAAGCGAAGCCCCCGAACAGGTCAGGCGATCAAGTTTCTTACTTGATCTTGCCTTCCTTGAAGTCCACATGCTTGCGCGCGACGGGGTCGTATTTCCGCACCGTCATTTTCTCGGTCATGGTGCGGGTGTTCTTCTTCGTCACGTAGAAATAACCGGTGCCGGCGGTGCTGTTCAGCCGGATCTTCACCGTGGTCGGCTTCGCCATCTCACTCTCCAACGGGAACGGCGCGCCTCGAAGGCGCGCTAAAGCGGCACATAAACGCCAAAATGCAAGGTTTTGTCAAGCGGGTCAGGGCTCGTCGAGCGATGCGCCGGGGAGTGCGCGGGGCGCGGTGGCGGTGCGATAGCCCACCAGCACCACGTAAATGGCGCACAAGCCCCCCAGCACCACCATCAGCCCGTGGGGATCCCAGACATCCATGGCCGAACCCGCCATGGACGGCCCGACCAGCGAGCCGAAGCCGTACATCAGGATAAAGGCCGCGTTCGCGCCGGCCAGATCCACGCCCGTGAAGCGCTGGCCGATCAGCACGAGACCCACCGTGTAAAGCCCGACCACCGTGCCGCACATGATGAACAGCACCAGGTAAAGCGCCCAGGGAATGGTCACCAGGAACGGGATCAGGCACGCGCCGATGACGCCCGCGACGGCGCAGAGCAGCAGCACCAGGCGGCGGTCCATGACATCGGCTAGCATGCCGATGGGCATCTGCAGCAGGATATTGCCCGCCGCCGCCGCGATCAGCATGCCCGCCGCCACGGACTCCGTGAGGCCCACCCGCACGCCGTAGACGGGGAGCAGGTTCAAGATGCCCATCTCCAGCGCGCCGAACAGCAGGCCCGCCGCCATGGCCACGGGGGCTGCCCGCAGGTAAGGCAGAAGCGGGGTATGGGCCTCGCCTTCAAGCTTCGGCGCAGGCGCTTTTATGAATGTCAGTATCAGGATGGCCAGGCCCAGGAACAGGGCGGGCGCCAGGAAGGGTGCCCAGCCGCCGACCCCGAGCCAGGCGAAAATTCCGACGCCGACGGCAAAACCACCCGCCAGGCAGGTGCTGTAGGCACCCAAAATCCGCCCGCGCGTGCGGTCGTCCGCCACCATATTGACCCAGACTTCCGTCGCCACGAACATGATGGCCAAGCCGAAGCCCGCGAAAAAGCGGATCGGGAACCACACCCAGACATTTTCATAAAGCTTGAAGGCGATCATGGAGAAAAGCGTCAGGGCGAGCCCGGCCATCAGGACGGGCCGGATGCCGAAACGCTTCATGACGCCGGGCGCGAGCGGCATGTAGACGAGCGTGGCGATGGCGGGCATGGCCGTGTTAAGCCCGATCAGCGTGCGCGAGGCGCCCATCTCGTTCATGGAAAGGCTAACGAGCGGGCTCATGGCGCCCCAGCCGATGCCGGTGATGGCGGCACAGGTCAAAATGGTAAACAGGCTGCGCTGGCGGGCGGCATCGTCCATCATGGGACGGACCGTCCTTCACCCCGCTGACTTTTCCACAAACCACCCATGGCGCGACCCCGGTTCTTGTTTGAGGGCAGGCACCATACGCCCTTCCCGGGCGGGGTCAAGGGACGGATTCGGAAAGCGTTTAGCGGTTCTTTTTGGAAAGTGGCATCACCAGCCCGCTCCCCCTCCCGACCACCCACAAGGGTACCTTCAATGGGTGGTCGGGAGGGGGAGCGGGCTGGCCAAGCGTCTTGAAATGCGTCTTCCGGCGCATTTCCAAAAACGTTTAGCGCCGGCCTTTGCCACGTTTGCCCTTGCCGTCGCGCCGGCCTTTCGTGGCCCTGCCGCTCGGGGAGGCGGCGCGGCGCTTGGCGGCCTTCGAGGCCGTGTGCAGCGGATCGGACAAGAGCTCAAAGCGCAGCCCCCCGGTCATGGGGGCGGCTTCCACCACTTCCACTTCGACCGGATCGCCGAGCCGGTACATGTCGCCGGTATGATCGCCGATCAGCGCGTGGCCTTCCTCGTCATGGGTGAAGCGTTCGTTTCCAAGGGATCGGATCGGGATCAGGCCGTCCGCCCCCGTCTCATCGAGCTTGACGAAGAGCCCAAAGCGGGTCACGCCGCTGATATGGCCATGAAAGGCGCCGCCCACCTTGTCCTGCATATAGGCCGCGACGAAGCGGTCGGTGGCGTCGCGCTCAGCCGCCATGGCGCGCCGTTCGTGCCCGGATATTTCCTCACCCAGCGCTTCCAGGCTCGCGCCGTCCTCCTCGCGCAAACCGTCACGCCCCAGACCGCAGGCCCGGATCAGGCCACGATGGACGATAAGATCCGCATAGCGCCTGATGGGCGAGGTGAAATGGGCATAGCGGCGCAGGTTCAGCCCGAAATGACCCAAGTTTTCCGGTGCGTAGACGGCCTGGGACTGGGAGCGCAAAATCACTTCACTGATCATCGCCTCGGTTTCGTTGCCGCGGGCCGCGCCGATGATCTTGTTGAAATGCATGGGCTTGATGACCTGGCCTTTGGACAGGCTCAAGCCCACGGTCTCCAGGAATTCGGCCAACGCGCGCAATTTCTCCCGGTCCGGCGTATCGTGGACCCGGTAAAGCAAAGGCACTTTGCGCCGTTCCAGGGTCTCGGCGGCGCAGACATTAGCGAGGATCATGAACTCCTCGATCAGCCGGTGGGCGTCGCGCCGTTCGCGCACGGTAATGCCCTTGATGCGGCCCTTGTCATCGATCTCCACACGCCGTTCCGGCAAATCGAGATCGAGAGGCTGGCGTTTGTCGCGGGCCTGGGCCACGGCCCGGTAGGCGCCGTAAAGGGGTTCGATCACGGAGGCCAGATAGGGTTTCGTCCGTTTGGTGAGCTTTCCTTCGATGGCGTCCTGCACTTCCATGTAATGGAGGCTGGCGGCCGAGCGCATGATGCCACGGACGAAATCATGGCGTTTCTTGGTGCCGTTGGCGTTGAAGACCATCTGCACGGCAAGGCACGGCCGGTCGACGCCGTCATGGAGCGAACACAGATCGTTCGACAGTTTTTCCGGCAGCATGGGGATCACCCGGTCCGGCAGATAGACCGAATTGCCGCGCTTGCGGGCTTCCCGGTCGAGGGCTGTGCCCGGGCGTACATAAGCCGCCACATCGGCGATGGCGACGGTGACGATCCAGCCGCCGGGATTTTTCGGATCATCGTCCGCTTGCGCATGAACCGCGTCGTCATGGTCGCGGGCATCTTCCGGGTCGATGGTGACGAGAGGCAGGCTCCGCAGATCCGTCCGGCCCTTCACGCCGACGGGCTTGATGGCGGCGGTCTCTTTTGCCACCTCTTCGGGAAACTCCGTAGGGATGCCGTAACTGTGGACGGCGATCAGGCTGATGGCGCCCTTGTCGTTGCGGTCGCACAGGCGTTCCACCACGCGGCCCCGTTTTGGACCGTAGGTCCGGGTGGGGAGCATCTCCACGCGGACCAGTTCGCCGGGCTCTGCCCCGCCATTGTCAGACGCCGCGACGGCGATATCATAACGGCTCTTGCGGTCCACGGGCGTGACCTTGCCGTCGGCCTTTTTGCCGCGTCCCTCACGCTCGTAAATGCCGAGGATCTTATGGGCCGACTGGCCCAGCTTCTTGATGACGCGGGCCTCATAAAGCGCATCATCCACGCGGGCGAGGCGGGCCAGCACCCGGTCGCCCAGACCGACGGCAGGGGCCTTCGCCTTGCGGCCGCCGCGCCCTTCATTGGGCGCGAGCAGGATCTTGGGCGGCGGCTCCTTGTGTTTCCATTCGGTGGGGCGGCCGATCAGCTCTCCATCCGTATCCCGATCGATGATCTCGATGACGGTGACGGGGGGCAGCGCTCCGGCTTTGGCCAAACCCTTGCGAGGGGCGCGGTCCAGAAGCCCGTCTTCCTCCATTTCCCTCAAAAGCTGTTTGAGGGCGATCCGGTCGTCGCCGGTGACGGAGAAGGCGCGCGCGATCTCGCGCTTGCCGACCTTCTCGTCCGCTGACTGAAGGAAGTCGAGAATGGCTTTTTTAGTAGGCAGAGGGGACTTGGCGGCGCGTTTCTTGACGGCCAAACGATCTTACTCCGTTGCATCCGCAGTTGCGTCGGTGTCCTTCGCTTTTTTGGACGCCGATTTCTTGGCTGCGGTTTTCTTCTTAGCGGTCGTTTTTTTCGCCGCCGTCTTTTTCTTAGCCGCCGTTTTCTTCTTCGCCGTGGTCTTTTTCTTGGCCGCGGCCTTCTTTTTCGCCGGTTTCTTGCCGCCCTTGGCCGCTTTTTCCGCGATCAGTTCGAGCGCGCGTTCCATGGTGACCTCTTGCGGGTCGAGGCCGCGCGGCAGGGTGGCGTTGATCTTGTTGTGGTTGACGTAAGGCCCGTAGCGCCCGTCCATCACCTGCACAGGGCTCCCGTCTTCCGGGTGATCGCCCAGCACTTTCAGCGGCTTTGCCGTCTGACGGCGGCCCCGGGACTTCTTGTCGGCGATGACCGAGACCGCCCGGTTGAGGCCGACGGTGAACACTTCGTGGACGGAATCCAGATTGGCGTATTTGCCCGCATGCTGAACGTAAGGCCCGTAGCGGCCGATGCCGGCCCGGATCATTTCGCCGTCTTCCGGATGCGCGCCCACTTCGCGGGGAAGGTTCAGAAGCTTGATCGCCAGGTCCAGATCGAGTTCTTCCTGCATTTCCTTCGGAACGCTTGCGCGCTTCGGTTTCTCGCCGTCCTGGGCCTCGCCGAGCTGCACATACGGTCCGAAGCGGCCCGTCCGGTAAGTGATCATCTCGCCCGTTTCAGGATCGGCACCGAGTTCCTTCGGCTCATTGGCGATGGCTGCTTCGGATTCATCGTCCGGCACCGAGAGCGGCCGCGTATAGTTGCATTCCGGATAATTGGAGCAGCCGATAAAGGCGCCATAGCGGCCGAGCTTGAGGCTCAGTTCGCCAGTGTCGCAGGCCGGACAGGCGCGCGCAGGGCTTCCGTCTTCCTTTTGCGGGAAAATGTGCGGGCCCAGAATTTCATTGAGCGCATCGAGCACATGGGTGACGCGCAGATCGCTGATTTCCTCGACCTTGGCGATGAACTCCTGCCAGAACTCGCGTAAAAGCGCCTTCCAGCCCAGATCGCCGGAGGAGACCAGATCGAGCTTTTGTTCCAGATCGGCGGTAAAGTCGTATTCCACATAGCGCCGGAAGAAACTCTCCAGGAACGCGGTGACCAGACGGCCCTTATCCTCCGGCACGAACCGGTTGCGGTCCATGGTGACGTAGCTCCGGGCCCGGAGCACTTCCAGGATAGAGGCATAGGTGGAGGGCCGGCCGATGCCCAACTCTTCCAGCTTCTTGACGAGCGTGGCCTCGGTGAAGCGCGGCGGCGGCTCGGTGAAATGCTGGTTGGGCGTGGCCTCGATAAGCTGGGCTTGCTCGCCTTGCGCCATGGCGGGCAGGCGCTTGGAGTCCTCGTCCGCGTCGTCGTCGCGGCCTTCCTGATAGAGTTTCAGAAAGCCGTCGAACTGAATGACCTGGCCGGTGGCGCGCAGACCCGCCTTGCCGTCCGCCCCCAGAAGATCGACGGTGGTGCGCTCGATGCGCGCGCTTTCCATCTGGCTGGCGATGGTCCGTTTCCAGATCAGCTCGTAAAGCCGCTGCTGGTCCGTATCGAGCACGCCCGTCACATGGTCGGGCAGGCGATCCAGGCTCGTGGGCCGGATCGCTTCATGCGCTTCCTGAGCGTTGCGGGCCTTGGTTTTGTATTCCCGCGCCTTTTCCGGAAGGTAGCTCTTGCCGAATTGCGCGCCGATCACGTCGCGGGTTTGGGTCAGCGCTTCGGGCGTCACCTGCACGCCGTCGGTCCGCATATAGGTGATCAGGCCCACGGTCTCGCCGTCGATTTCCGTGCCTTCATAAAGACGCTGGGCGGCCTGCATGGTGCGCTGGGCGGAAAAGCCGAGCTTGCGGGAGGCTTCCTGCTGCAGCGTCGAGGTGGTGAAGGGCGGCGGCGGATTGCGCCGGGCCGGTTTGGCTTCGACGCTGGCGACCTTGAAGCCGCCCTGGCGCACCAGCGTCACGGCGCGGGTGGCGTCGTCTTCCGTACCCAGCGTGAATTTGTCGAGCTTGTCCCCATCGAGACTGAACAGCCGGGCGGTGAAGTCCTCGCCCTTGGCGGTCTTCATGGCCGCTTCGATGGTCCAGTATTCCTGGGGCTTGAACGCCTCGATCTCGATTTCGCGCTCGCAGATCAGACGCAGCGCCACCGATTGGACCCGGCCGGCCGAGCGCGAGCCCGGCAGCTTGCGCCACAGCACCGGCGACAGCGTGAAGCCCACGAGATAATCGAGCGCCCGGCGCGCCAGATAGGCTTCCACCAGCTCCATATCGAGTTCGCGGGGATTGGCCATGGCGTCGAGCACGGCCTTCTTGGTGATGGCGTTGAACACCACCCGCTGGACCGGCTTGTCTTTCAGCGCCTTTTTCT
>CAZTCJ010000070.1:0-20185 GCA_964612085.1 uncultured Alphaproteobacteria bacterium | reverse complement strand
GCGCCGTCATGGACTTCGCCGATCTTATGGCTCACGCCCGTGTAGAACAGAATGCGTTCCGTGGTCGTGGTCTTGCCGGCGTCGATATGCGCCATGATCCCGATATTGCGGTAGTCTTCGAGCGGAGTTTGTCTCGTCATCGTCGTACCTCTTGCCCCTGAACCGGCGTCAAATGGATCCTGTCATCTCAAGTCGATCGTCCGAGCCGTGAGCACTTCTGTCTCTGCCGTTGCCCTTACCAGCGATAGTGAGAGAACGCCCGGTTGGCTTCCGCCATCTTGTGGGTGTCCTCGCGTTTCTTCACGGCCGCGCCGCGATTCTGCGACGCGTCCAAAAGCTCGCCGCACAGGCGGTCGCGCATGGTGCGCTCATTGCGCGCGCGGGCCGCATTGATCAGCCAGCGGATCGCCAGCGCCTTGCGCCGGTCAGGCCGCACCTCGACCGGCACCTGATAGGTGGCGCCGCCGACCCGGCGGGAGCGCACCTCGATGGCCGGGCTCACATTGTCGAGCGCCTCATGGAAGACCTGCACCGGGTCCTGAGAGGTTTTCGAATGAATCTCGTCGAACGCGCCGTAAACGATGCCCTCGGCGGCCGACTTCTTGCCGTGGAACATCAGGCAGTTCATGAACTTGGTCACGATCAGATCGCCGAATTTCGGATCGGGAAGCACTTCCCGGCGTTCAGCGCGATGGCGGCGCGACATGGCACAGTCCTCGTTTGTCTTCGGTCAAGTCGTACCGTGTACGACAGAAGGCGGTCCAATCCTGAACCGCCCCTTGTTCCTCACTTCGGCCGTTTGGCCCCGTATTTCGATCGACGCTGCTTGCGGTCTTTCACACCCTGGGTGTCGAGGGTGCCGCGCAGAATGTGGTAGCGCACGCCCGGCAGGTCTTTCACGCGGCCGCCGCGAATGAGCACCACGGAGTGTTCCTGCAGGTTATGGCCTTCGCCCGGAATGTAGCCGATCACTTCATAGCCGTTGGTCAGGCGGATCTTGGCGACCTTCCGCAACGCGGAGTTCGGCTTTTTCGGCGTCGTCGTGTAGACGCGCGTGCACACGCCCCGCTTCTGGGGGCAGGCTTCCATGTGAACCACCTTGTTCCGCTTGACCGGACGCTGCCGGGGCTTGCGGATGAGCTGATTGATCGTCGGCATTCCGCCTCATCACTCTTTCTATAGGCCAGTTGGCTGCGGAACAGCCGCCCGGCATGACATTCGGGTGTCGCGCCCGGCCGGACATGGCTTGAGCGCGGCGCATGCATCGGCGCGGGCCAGACCCTGGCGCTGATGCGAAAGAAGACCCGCCGGCCCGAAGAGCCGGAGATCCCCTGAAATATCGCTGACAGATCGAAGGCGGGTGGCGTTTAGAACGGAACCGATCGAACGTGAGTGGCGTTGCCGCCGGATCGGCTCAGGCCCTACTGCCCAGCCCGTCGAAAGAGCATGGTGATACACACGCATACCCAGGCCGTCAACCCCGGAAGGCTGACGCTGTCACGTCGTGGAGGTGTCATAATGGGTTAAGGATCGGTATGCAAGCGGAATTCACGCGAAATCCGCCTTTGCCTAATCTACGCGTCGGCCCGCGATCTTCGGCGCTGAGAAACCGTCGCGATGACGATGTAAGACCAGCCGATCAACAGCCCGATACCGCCCCCCAGATAGCTTGCATTGTGCATCGTGCCCGCGCGGGCAAAGGCCATGGCCTCGCGCGCGCCGAGCCCAAACCGGCTGGAAAGCCGCTCTAAAAGTGCAGCATCAATGACAAAAGAACCGAGCGCCAGGCTGACGAGGCCCACAAGCAGAGTGCTGACGGTAACGAGAAGGGCCGCTGTCAGAACATGCCGGACATACGCTTTGGTGCCTTTCAGCCAAAGGCCTGCAATCGAAACCGGAATACCAATCAGAAGACCCATCCACCAGGAGGCCAAGGCACCGACCAGCGCGGCCCCTTGCCGATTGTGAAGATCCGCCGGAATGCCGAACTGTTTGAACTTGAAGGCATGAAAATAATCCGGCGAGACGGTGTAGGAGATCTGGTTGTGCACCGCGCCGTAGAGGGCCGCCAACAGGCAGGCCATCAGAAGCAGAAAAGGCAAGGCTGCGGCTTTTCCCATGGCGCATCCCCAGACAGACAGGGTTTCAAAATCTCGTCCGCAGGGTCAGTGGTGATTTGTTCTCGCTGAACGGGTATCTTCATCTGCATTCGAAATCGAAGTTATCATTGTTTATGACTGTGTGGGCAGGGTTACAAATCTCGTCCAGCGAAGAATTTTAGAATTGCGTCCTGACGATCGTGCATTTCGCTGACGCTCAATGCACCCTACCGTGCGACTTTCTCGCACCAATGAAACCGGGCCCATGGACGAGGACATCCGCCTTCTGATCGATCTGCACAGTGACGGTGAGCGGCAGGGCCCCGGCGGCGCGGACGAAACGCGCCGGGCTATCGATCTGTCCGGCCTGCGCGGGCGGCGGGGCTTGCGGATCGCCGATGTGGGCTGCGGCACCGGCGCGTCGGCGCGTGTGCTCGCCGCCGAGCTGGACGCGCAGATCACCGCCATCGATTTCGCGCAAGTCTTCCTCGACGTTCTCAGCCGCCGCATTGCTGAGGAGAACCTTGCAGACCGCATCATGCCGCTGAACGCCTCGATGGACGCCCTGCCCCTGGAGCCCGGCTCCCTCGATGCCATCTGGTCGGAAGGCGCGATTTACAACATTGGGTTTGAGCGCGGCGTCCGCGACTGGCGCCGGTTTCTCAAGCCCGGCGGCGTGCTCGCGGTCTCGGACCTGACCTGGCTGACCCATGAGCGGCCCGCGGACCTCGAGGCCCATTGGAGCGCGGCCTACCCTGAAGTTGCGACAGCTTCTGAAAAGATGGCCGTGCTTGAGAAAGCAGGCTACATGCCGGTCGGCTATTTCCCCTTGCCGGTCCCCTGTTGGCTCGATGCCTATTACATCCCCCTGGAAGCACGGTTCGATGCTTTTCTGGCGCGGCATGCCCGGTCCGAGGCGGCTCAGGCCATCGTGGAGGAAGAACGCCGGGAAATCGCGCTCTACCGGCAGTATACGGACTATGTCAGCTACGGCTTCTACGTCGCCAAGCGCTTGAAGGATTGAAAGCCCTCACGCGTCGTGGATATCACAGCGCGACGAACACCGCGCCGACCGCGCCCGCCATCAGGCAATAATACAGCATGGGCCAGAGCGTGTAGCGGATGATCGCCCCTTCCTGGCGCAACAGGCCGACCACGGCGGCGGCGGCGACCACATTCAGGACGGAAATCATATTGCCCGCATTGGCGCCCAGCATCTGGCCCGCGAGAGCCGCCGTCTCGGGCAGACCGGTGCGCTCGGCGACGCTGAACTGGAGGAGCGCGAACATCATATTGCTGAAGGTGGCGCTGCCGGAGAGGAACGCGCCCAGGGCGCCGATCAAGGGCGCGGTCACGATCCAGGCCGGGCCGACTGCGTCCGCCGCCCGGGCCGCCAGTTCAAGGGGCATGCTCTCCAGACCCGACCCGTTCACGCCCGACTGAATGAAGATCCGCACCATGGCCACCGCCGAGACCAGGGCCAGGGTGCTGCTGGCGACCACGCCCCCTGCCCCGCGCAAGGCCCGGCCCGTCTGTTTGAGCGGGATACGGAAAAACAGGACGGCCACGGCCGATACCAGAACGAAGGCGGCGCCCGGCAGATAGAGCGGCGCGATGGAAACCGAAATCTCCGTCCCCAGAATACCGGTCCAGGAGAGGCTTGCCGCGCGCAGCCAGTCCTGCAAAGGCAGGCTGTCGAGCCGCGTCGCCACCAGCACGACAGCCAGCAAGGCATAGGGCGCCCAGGCCATGGGCAGCGACAAGGGCTTGGCGGCGGCGGCCTCCTCGGCCTCGGAGAGTGGCAGGGTCATGGCCGGGTCGGGCGCCAGAAGATAGTGGCCACGGATCACCGGGATCACCAGCATCAGGCCGATCAGCGCGCCCAGGAGCGAGGGAAACTCCGGACCCAGAAGAACGGCGACACCCAGGGCCGGGACCGTAAAGGCAAGCCCGGCGAACAGGGCCAGCCGCCAGGCGCGCAGGCCCGCCCGCCAGCTTTTACACGGATGGAAGAACCGGGTCATGATCAGGACCAGCACCAAGGGGATGGTCGAGCCCACGAACAGATCAGTAGTAACTGCGCGCACCGCCACGTCCTGCAGAAAACCGGGCAGCGTCTGGCCGCCCAGCACGGCCGCGACCGGCGGCGCAATGGCGGCGCCTTCCTGGAGGCCTTGGGCCAGGCCGACCACCACGGGCGTGCCGATCGCCCCGAAAGAAACCGGGCTGCTGTCGGCGATCAGGGCCAGGACGACCGCCGCCAAGGGCGAAAAGCCGAGCGCGACCATCAAGGGCGCAGTGATGGCGGCGGGCGTGCCGAAGCCGGCGGCCCCTTCCAAGAACGCCCCGAACAGCCAGGCGATTACGATCACCTGCGCGCGCGGATCGGGCGTGATGTGCATGAAACCCTGACGGATAACGGCAAAAGCGCCGCTTTCGCTCAACACCTTGAGGAGCAGCACGGCCCCGAACACGATCCACAAAATGGAGACCGCGATCAGCGCCCCTTCGAGCGAGGCGGCCGCCACCTGGCGCACGGGCACCTGCCAGAAGGCCAGGCTCACGACGGCCGTCAGCACGAAACTCAAGGGCATGGCGCGATCGGCCGGCAGGCGTGCCAGCACGAGCAGGCAGAAAACGGCCAGAAGCGGTGTCAGGGCGATCCAGATCATGGGTCCAAAAGGGCAAGGCCCGGCTTGAGGGATAATGCAATGCGCCCCTTATAAGAGCGCGTCGGCCACCCGTCTTTGATGTTCTTCAATCCTGGAAACCGGGCCGTCTGACCCGCAAACCACATGCCGTAACCGGCCAATGGCAAGCGACGCCTCCGGAGCGGCGCGCCTGGGGCAGTATACCCTGGGCATGTATCCAAAACGGATCCAAAAGAGCCGTCATGGCCGGTTTGGACTTCCGCACACAGCCTTGAGTTGAAGCCCGCCCGCGATCCCTGACGCCTTCTACCAGGAGAGGCTGTACCGGCAAAAAGACCGCCCGATTTTCCCGCGAGAGTGGCGAGAGATGAAACCTTGGCCTGTAAATGCATGTACACGGAACAAGGCCGCGCTGTGTTTTTTGCGGCGCATCCAGAACACCGGATGCGTGGATCTGATCCTTTTGCGTAACCCGTTGCCACTCCAGCGAAGATCCGCGAAAGGACAATGCTCTTCAGAATTGTTTTCACATTTCATGATCAAAAGTTAATGGAGTTTGCGGTCCAACGCTCCCCAAACGTCGTACAACATTCGCACTCAAAAATTAGGGTGCCGATAGACTTCATCGCCATGTCTCACTGCAAGCGGTTTTTAGACAAAAGCCGGCGAGACGGGCGTATGGACGATGAACGAAAACGCGTCATTCAAGAATCCAAAAACGTGGATGGATGGAGGGCTAAATGGATATGGAACCGACCCAGACGATCACACAAATTGCCGCTGGCAATGAAGATTTCGAAAGCCTGGTCGCGGCGCTGACCGTTGCCGAACTGGCCGATACGTTTGACCAGGATGGCGATTTTACCGTTTTCGCACCGACCGACGCGGCGTTCCGCGAACTGGCGGTGACGCTGGGCACCGACACGACCGGCCTGGACGATGCGGGCGTGACGGTTGCGATTTTCAACACCCTGGTGGAGATCACCGGCACCGAGGAAGACGCGCTTGCGACCCTGACCACCATTCTTCAGTATCATGCGGAACTGGGTGCCAATACGGTCGCCGAACTGCAGGAACAAGGTGTTGTCGAAACGCTCGCCGGTGAGACCTTCACCGTCGATGGTAACGAGCTGATCGACAACGATCCGGATGTGGAAGATCCGGAATTCATCGCGGAGCTGACGGATATTGCCGCGACCAACGGCAAGATCCAGGGCATCGACCGGGTGCTGCTGCCGCTTGATCTCGAGGAAGCGGTTGCCCAGCCCGACATCGTGGATCTGGTGATCCTGACCTCCGGCGACACGGGCTTCGACACCAATGGCGATGATTTCGACCTGCTGCGGGAAGCGCTGATCGCGACCGATCTGCTGCCCGTGGTCGATGATCCGAACGCGGACTTCACCGTCTTCGCGCCGACCGATGGCGCCTTCACCGCTCTCGCGGTCGATCTCGGCTTTGACGGCGATGTGGCCGATGAAGCCGCCGTGTTCGGCTTCCTGGCCGACGCTACCGGCTTTGTCTCGGCAGAAGAGCCAGGCCTGCTCGACGACATCCTGCTTTACCACGTCCTGCCGGGCGGCCGGAAAGTGGCCGAACTTCAAGCCGAAGGCACGGTGACGACCGCTGAGGGCGGCACCATCACCGTGGACGGCACCACGCTGATCGATAACGACCTCGATCTGCAGAACCCGGTTCTGATCGACGGCGCGACGGATCTGGAAGCTTCCAACGGCGTGGTCCAAGGCATCGACCGGGTGCTGCTGCCGCTCGATCTGGTCACCCAATCGATCACAGACATCGCCGTCAGCAATCCGGACTTTGAAAGTCTCGTTGCGGCCCTGACCGTGGCCGGCCTTGCCGATACCTTCGCTCAGCCCGGTGACTTCACCGTCTTCGCGCCGACCGATGCGGCGTTCCGCGAACTAGCGGTGACGCTGGGTGCCGACACCACTGGCCTCGACGATGTGGGCGTCACCACGGCCATTTTCGAACGGCTGATCGAGATCACCGGCACCGAGGAAGACGCCCTTGCGACCCTGACCACCATCCTGGAGTATCACGCCAAAGTGGGCGCTAACACGGTGGTGGAACTGCAGGACCAGGGCATCATCGAAACGCTGGCCGGCGAGACCTTCACGGTCGACGGCATCGAGCTGATCGATAACGATCCGGATGTGGAAGATCCGGAATTCATCATCAGCCTGACGGACATTCAGGCCACCAACGGTACGGTCCAGGCCATCGACCGGGTGCTGCTGCCCATCGATGTGGAAGAAACGGTCGCCCAGCCCGACATCGTCGATCTGGTGATCCTGACCTCCGGCGATACGGGCTTCGACACCAATGGCGACGATTTCGACCTCTTGCGGGAAGCCTTGATCGCCACCGACCTGCTGCCGGTGGTCGACGATCCGAATGCGGACTTCACCGTCTTCGCGCCGACGGACTCCGCCTTCACCGCCCTGGCGGTCGATCTGGGCTTCGGCGGCGACACCTCCGATGAGGCCTCCGTGTTCGGCTTCCTGGCCGATGCCACTGGCTTCGTCTCGGCGGACGAGCCAGGCTTGCTCACCGACATCCTGCTCTATCACGTGCTGCCGGAAGGCCTGAGAGTGGCGCAGCTTCAGTCTGAAGGCACGGTGACCACCGCCCAGGGCGGCACCATCACCGTGGACGGCACCACGCTGATCGACAACGATCCCGATCTGCAGGATCCGAGCCTGATCGACGGTCTGACGGATCTGGAAGCCTCCAACGGCGTGGTCCAGGCCATCGACCGGGTGCTGCTGCCCATCGACGTGGACGATGCCACCGGCGATACCCGTGTGGTTCTTGACTTCGAGACCGACGGCAATGGCGAGGGTCTGGCCGCCGGCGATCTGGTCGAGACTGCGTTCAGCGCGCTCGGCCTGACCATCACCACCGTGGACGTGCCGTCCCGCAACGACGGTCCCAACCCGGCGATGATCTTCGACAGCCTCAACCCGACCGGCGGCGACGACGATCTGGCGACGGAAACCCAAGGCAATGTGCTGATCATTTCCGAGGATAACGACAGCAGCGACCCGGATGACAACGGCCGCGGCGGCACCTTTGTCTTCGACTTCGAGAACGCGGTGGACGTAGAGGCCGTCACAGTTCTCGACAAGGAACAGGGCGGCACGGTGCGGGGCTATGACGAAGACGGCATGCTGGTGGGCGAGGTCCATGTGCCGCGCCTGGGCGATGGCGACATCGTCACCGTCGATCTGGGCTTCGAGGATGTCAGCGTCCTGGAAATCACCAGCCGGGGTTCCTTCGCCATCGATGATCTGGTGCTCGACGGCTTGGACAGCTTCGACCTGAGCAGCCCCGATCAGATGGCCGACTTCGTCTGATCGCCGAGCCAGGCTTGACACGAAATCGGGCCGGTCCCTTTGGGGGCCGGCCTTTTTTTGTTCAGGGCTTCTTTGCGTTAACGGACGGAGCCAGACGCGCCTTCCAGCGCATAAGAGTCCTGCTCCGGGTCTTCCTGCCGGGCGCGGCTGCGGAACTCGCGCGGCGTCAAGCCTTCACTTTCCTTGAAGGCCCGGTTGAACGGACCGATAGAACCGAAACCGCTATCGAGCCCGATGGCCAGGATCGATTGATCCGCGCAGGCCGGATCCGCCAGCAGGCGCTTGGCGTGAGCGACCCGGTAGCGGTTGATGAACTGGTTGAAGTTCCGGCAACCCAGAGCGCCGGTGACGGCGCGGCTGACCTTGTAGTCCGGCACGCCCAGACGATCGGCCAGATCGGATACTTTCAGACTGGGGATCATATAGCTGCGGTGGTCGCGCATATGCCGTTCGATCGCTTGGGCGAGCGCGGCCTCATCCGCGTTCACGGCACTGCGCGCACGCGGCCTGACGGAAGACATCTCCGACGCCAGCGGATGCGCCCGCCGGTACCAGACGGCAAACCCGGCCACGCCTACGGCGGCGAACGCGCACAGCGCCTTGACCGTGTCTGCCATCTGGGCGGCGAAACTGCCCTCCACGGCACGGCCGACCCAGACCACCGAGACTGTCACCATCAGCACATACGCCCCGGCAAAACCCATGCGGAACCGGCGTTCGGCCGCCGATGGCAGGTCTTTCCATCCGCGGACGGCTTCCCAGAATGCCAGGACCAGAATGGTGGAACTGAGCATGCTGGCGAGCGTCCATCCCATGCGCACCACCGGCGCCCAGCTTTCCGAGACCACCACGTGATCGAGCACGGCGGGCGCGACGATCAACCCGGCAACGGCATAGTGGCGGACATCCACCGCCGCATGTGTCCGGAACAGGGCGCGCGAGAACAGCCAGAACCAGCCGCAAGTGGCGCTGCCCCCGGCGGCGACGAGGACGGCGAAGGCCCCCAACTCGTCCCCGGTCAGATTGTGCACCATGAAAAACACCATGGACGCGCAGAACAGCGCCCAGGTGGTGGTCAAGGGCGAGCGCGCGGGCTGCACCAGGGCGATCCCGGCACTGATGAGCGCCACGAGCGCGGTGGTCAATTGTACCAGGGACAGCACGGACAGATCCGGCACGCCTTACCTCCTGGGGTCGTTGTCGGGTCTGTTCATCATACGCCCGAAGCGGACCGTCCGGACCGACAAAAAACATTTGCCGATTTCCAAATCGGCGAGATCGCGGGGGCCGTGCGCCTTATCCCTCCTCCAGACCCGTTCCGTGCGACTGAGAGGAGAGTTCGCCATGTCCGCCACCCCCGCTTCCAGCCGCTCACTCGCGGATACCCTGCTCAGGGGGTCCGGCGCGTTCTGGTTCGTCACGGCCGTGATCGGCCAGTGGATCTTCATCTATTTCATCGCCGCCTTTTATGGACCGTCCACATTCTCGGGCCGCTTCGCCGACTGGGATAACAAGCCCCTGATCGACGGCTATATCGAGAACGATCCTTCCGGCAATCTGATGTTCGGGGTCCATGTGCTGCTGGCGGCCATCATCACCCTGGGCGGCCTGCTCCAGCTCACCCCCCAGATCCGGAACAGGGCGCGCGCCTTCCACCGCTGGAACGGCCGCGTCTATATGATCGTCGCTTTCGTCATGGCGCTGGGCGGGCTTTATCTGGTCTGGGTGCGCGGTACCTATCTGTCGATCCCGGCGGCCATCGCCATCACGCTCGATGCGATCCTGATCATCCTGTTCGCAGGCATCGCCTGGCGTTACGCCGCCGCGCGCCGGATCGACATCCACCGGCGCTGGGCCATGCGGACCTTTATGGTGGTGAGCGGCGTCTGGTTTCTGCGGGTCGGCATGATGGCCTGGGTGATCGTCAATCAAGGCCCGGTGGGCATGAGCCGGACTATGGACGGCCCGTTCGATCTCTTCTGGACCTTCGGCAACTATCTGGTGCCGCTTGCCTTTCTGGAGCTTTATTTCTGGGCTCAGGATGGAGACAGCGCGGTAGCCAAGATCGTCACCGCCGGGGTGGTCACCCTCTTGACGGGCCTGATGGCGGTGGGGATTTACGGCACCTGGGCCATCATGTGGAGCCCATACCTATGACACCAGGACCGTGAGACCCGCCCATGACCAAAGCCGCCCTCATCTTCGAGACGCTGGAACGGATGGCGGCGGTCTGCGAAGACCCGGCCGATCTGATGGATCCGGTCTATGGGCGGCTCTTCGCCTTGCACCCGGAGTTCGAGCGCCTGTTCGTGCTCGACAAAAGCGGTCAGGTCCGGGGCGAAATGCTCCAGATGTGCATTGAATGTCTGATCGGGGTCGCGGAAGGCAGCGACACGGCCCGGGCGACCGTTGCCGCCGCCCGCTTCCATCACGACGGCTATGGCGTGCCGGACGACCGTTTTCCGCTCATGTTCACGGTCCTGCGGGATGTCATCCGCGACGTGCTGGGCGATGACTGGACGCCCGCCATGGAGCACGCCTGGAGCGGTCTGCTCGACGAGCTGGCCGCGATCCGCTGAACAGCGGATCAAATGCCGCTGCCCGCCTGTTCCTCGCCGGAGACATGTTTCTGCAAAATTTGTCCGTAGGCATCCACAATGGTGATGCAGACCGCCGCGATCACGGGCCCGATTATGAGACCGGCCGCCCCGAACATGCTCAAACCGCCCAGGGTACTGATCAGCACCACCAGATCCGACAGCTTGGATTCGCGGCCCACCAGATACGGGCGCAGAATATTATCGATATTGCTGACGATGATCAGCGACCAGGCCGCCAGGCCGATCGCCTGCAAGGGCTCATTGATCGCCAGGAGATAAAAGACCGCCGGTATCCAGACGATTGCCGGGCCGACAATGGGGATGAAGGAGGCGACCGCCATGACGCCGCCCCAAAACACCGCGCCCTGCACGCCGAAAATGGCGAAACCGATCCCCGCCAGCGTCCCCTGGATCAGGCCGATCAGCAGCGTCCCCCGTATGGTCGCCTGGGAGACCGCCAGCGCCCGCTCCAGCACCTGCTCGTGGATGCCGCCGAAGACATGGGCATAAGCCTTGGCCCGTTCCAGCACCAGGCCGCCCTTGGTCAGGAAGTAATAGAGCCCGTAGAAGAACACCAGGAGGCCCAGGAGAAAGGCGGCGATGCTGGAGGTCACGCGCGAGGCCAGTTGGAACGTCACCTGGCTGATCGAGCCCGACAATTCCCCGAGCCGGACCAGAAAGTCCGGCAGCAGTGCCTGGATCTGTTCCCGGAACGGCAGCCATTGGGGCAGATTGGCCGCCATCCCGTCATCGTTGGCAAGCTGCTCCCGAATCCAGGGAATGGCGCTTTGACCGATATCGCGAGCCTGTTCCGCCAGCAGGAAGATCAGGGCCATCAAAGGCACGATTCCGCCGAGAAAGAGCAGCGTCAGCGTCACGGCCGCCGCGACGCCGGGCCGCCCGCCCATCATCCGGTCTTTGATCAGCTTGTAGGTGGGAAACAGGATGCCGCTCAAGACGGCGGCGAGAAACAGCGCGATCAGGAAATCCTGGATCATGCCCAGGAACACGGCGACCACGACCGCCGTGAGCAGGGTCATGGAAATGAACTGCAGGGAAATGGGCCTTGAGGACGTGCCGGATGTCATAAAACGCTCTCGCCGGTGAACCGTGCCCTATCCTTTCCGATCTTGGGCCCAAAAGCACGACAAAATCCCGGCCGCCGTTACGCTTAAAGGCCGGGAAGAGCTGGCTGTGATTCGCTAGAGCGTTCAACGCTCGGACACAGTGCCGGGCGGGCGGCAAACCACGCCCGCCCATGCTTCGAGCGCGATCAGCTCGTCCGGATGAGGATGAACCTGAAGGGCTTGGAGCCGGTCTCCTCGCCCTCGTCGTTCAGATAGCGCACCGTGCTGTCATAGATCTTGCCAGGCTGCAGCTCGCTTTCCAGCGCGAAGCAGACGGTCGGATGATTGTCGATGAACATGCAGAATTCGTTGTCCTCCCAGGTCCAGGTGGCGGGCCCGGCGAAGGATTTTTCGATTTTCGGCAGCATCTCGATCCAGAACAGGGTTTTGTCGGGCCGCACGACGAAGGGGATCACCACATCGTTTTCGTAGAGCATGACCGGGGCATGGTCCATCAGCACCTGGGGCACCGGCCCCGGTTCGACCGGCGTATCGGGCGCTTCATGGGCGTGGGCCGCGGATCCGAGCATCATCAGTCCAAGAGCGGCATATAAGAAGGTCTTCATGGGCTTCTCCTGTGTCATCGTCATGGTTCGGACAGAATTGACTATGGTCAGTACTCAAAGGTCATGGCCGCGCCGATCGTGCGCGGCCGGATGGTCGTAACCCGCTGCAGGGCGCCGAAGCCGTCGCGGGTGATGACCGGGCGCTCGTCCAGAATATTGGTGGCGAAGATTTGCACATCGACGCCCCCGAGAGACAGGCCCGTGCGCAAATCGAACTTGTGATAGCCGCCATTGATTTCGACCGGATCACCGGTGGTGCTGAATACATTGTTATATTCGCCATAGAACAGATAATCGGCGCGGGCGAATGCCTCCCGTCCGAAGACGGAGAAATTCTGCTGCAGCGTAGTGGCGAAGGTGAATTCCGGCACACCCGGAATCTCCGATCCGGCCTCGGCGAAGGTTGGCGTATCTTCCGTCAGCTCCGCATTGATATAGGACACCCCCATGGTCCAGACCGTGTCCTCGGTCAAGAGCGCCGTGGTCTCCAATTCGAAACCGGTGATTTCCGCCTCGCCCAGATTGGCCACGCCGCCGAAGCCCGTGGAAAAGGTCACGCTCTGCTGAATATCGGTCCAGTCGATGTAATAGACGGCGGCATTGGCCTGAAGGCGCCGGTCAAACCAGGTGGTCTTAGCGCCGATCTCATAATTCCACAGGCTGTCGGATTCGAAGAAGGCTGGGCGCATGTCGCCGGGCACGGTCAGCACCGGCGAGTTGGCCTGCCCCTGACGGAAGCCCCGCGCCGCCTGGACGTAAAGCAGGGCGTTATCGAACTGGTAGCTGACGGCGGCGCGCGGGGTGACGACCGTTTCCTCGTCCCGGCGCTCCACCGAGCGGCTGCCTTCGGGCGGCCCGAACAGGCCTTCGATAAAGAGGTCCACATCCGAAACGTAATTCGTCACGCGCGCCCCGCCGGTCACGGTCAGATTGTCGATGATCTCATAGGAGACCTCGCCGAACGCCGCCAGCGTGCGGTAGTCATAGCGCAAGACCCCGTCATCCGGCGTGCCGAACAGCTTGCCCAGGACGGAATGGTCGATCAGGCTTTCTTCCTGATAGTTCTCCCGGTAGTAAAATCCGCCCACCAACCAATCGAACCGGCCGGCCGTCTGGGAGGCCAGACGGATTTCCTGGGAGAACACATTCGCCTTGGCGAAGAAGTCGAAACGGACCACGGCATCCGGAACGCCGAGGCCGAAACTGTCGGACAGATCCTGGAAAAAATTCGTATTCCGGTCGAAGTAAGACGACGCGCTCACCAGCTCGGCGAAACCCAGATCGTATTTGGCCACGAGCGAGGCAAGGAAGATCTCGTCCGGATCGCCTTGTTCGACAACGAGCGGCGCGCTGTCCAGATCACCGACGCCCGGCGCGAAGGTATCCTGAAAGCCGTCCGAATCCTGATAGAGCGCTGTCGCGTCGATCAGCAGTCTCTCCGTCGGCTGAAAGCGCACGGCAAGACGCCCGCCATAGGTATCGGCCGGGTTGATATTATCTTCGTCCCGCGAAGGATCGTCGATAAATCCAGCGCGGCGCCGGGAATAACCCGTGGCTTCCACCGCCAGAACATCCTCCACCACGACGGCGGATGCCGAACCGTGCACGCTGTAACCGACGCCGCCGAAGCGGATCGCGGAAACCGAAGCACCGCCGCGCACGGTATTCTCCGTCAGCGACGGTTTGCGGGTTTCGATCTTGATGGTGCCGCCGAGCGAGGCCGCGCCGTAAAGCGTACTGTGCGGCCCCTTGATCACACTGATCCGCTCCACCCCGAAAATCCCGTAATCCAGATTGATGTTGCCCTGGGACAGGGTGAGCGGCGTCTCGTCCAGATAGAGCGCGACCGGCGCCTGAGTCAGCACGCTGCCCGTGCCATCCGTCACCCCACGGATGGAAATGGAATGGGAAAAGGTGTTACCGCCGTCATTGAACTGAACGCCGGGAACGGTCGTCAGATAGTCCTCGAAACTTTCCGCATTCAGGATGCGCAATTCATCCGCGCCGATCGTGGAGACCGCCAGCGGAATTTCCTCGATGCTTTCGTCACGCTTGCGTGCACTGACGATAATCCGCTCGATCTCGGCTTTCGCTTCCCGCGTTTCGCTGTCCGCGTCTTGTCCGTAAGCCTCATGACCGGATACGACAGAAAAACAGATAAGTGCCGTCAAACCCCGTTTCATTCATGGCCCCCCATGTCCCTTCGTTGCAGGTGGACTAAACTGTTCCCTGCTTTTGAGACACCTCTGTGACCCTGCACTAACACTCGGCTAACAATATCCTGACACGGACCTAACAGAATAGCGCCTGCATCTCCTTTAGCATGTCGGCGAAACGATCCTGCAAGGATCAAGAGTGGCGGACCCATACGCTGAGCGGCGCCGGGCCGCCCGGCCGCACGACAAAATCCCGGCCTCATTCGTGCCATATCCTTGGGTCTGGATCATGCCGCATCTGCGGTTGTCAAAACCGCCATAACCGCCGGAAAACGGCTTGATTTGTCAGTTTTGGGGTGAAAAAGCCGACGAGTGAACGGTACGGGGCGCGCGCATCGCCCTTCCACCCCCTTTCCCGGGCCGATTCGGCCCTTACTCCACAGAAGAGAGGACTCCATGGCTTATAAAATCACCGAGATCGAAGGAATCGGCCCGGTCTACGCCGAGAAACTCAGCGCCGCCAATATCGCCACCACCGACGATCTGCTGGAAGCCGCCGCCACGCCCAAAGGCCGGGAAGAGCTGGCCGAGAAGACCGGTTGCGAGCCCAAGCGCGTCCTGCGCTGGGCCAATATGGCCGATCTGATGCGGATTTCCGGCGTCGGCGAGGAATATTCCGATCTTCTGGAAGCCGCGGGCGTGGACACGGTCAAGGAACTGGCCACCCGCAACGCCGAAAACCTCACCACCAAGATGGCTGAAGTGAACGAGGAGAAGAAGCTCGTGCGCGCCGTGCCCGCCCAGTCCCAAGTGGAGCAGTGGGTCGAGCAGGCCAAGACACTCGATCCGAAACTCAGCTACTAAGGTGTGACATGACTATCCAAGATCTTCTGGTCCAAGCGGCCAAGACCTTCACGGCCAATGCCGGATCGTCCGGAGGCGGACTGGACTTGAACACCGTGGTGTCGGCCCTGGCGGGCCTGCTGAGCGGTCCCGACGGCAAGATCGACCTGGCGGGCCTGTTGTCGAACATGAACGGCAGCGGCCTGATGTCCATGGCGGCCTCCTGGCTCGGGGACGGCGGCAATGAGGCGATCAGTGCCGAGAATATTCTGGGCCTGTTCGGAGACACGAAGATCGACGGCTTCGCCCAAAGCCTCGACCTGGCCAAGCCCGATGCGCTTTCGGGCCTGCAGGCGGCCCTGCCCCAGATCATCGATCAGGCAAGCCAGGGCGGCGAACTGATGACGAGCCTGGGCGACAGCGGCGGCCTGCTCGGCAGCGCCATGAAAGGCCTGTTCGGCTCCAAGTAACGGCATCTGGACGGATAAGACGGGAAAGGCGGCCCCCGGCGGGCCGCCTTTTTTGTGTGCCGCGCATATAGATAGTCTCTGGTCCGCGCTCCGGCTCATGAGTATGGTGCCTGTCAACGACAAGACGAAATGGGGGGACTGATGCCGCATACCGGTTCATCACCATGAGCACGCTCGCAGCCCGAAGAAATCCGTGGGCGTCCGAAATCAGAGCTTTCCTGAGCATCGGCGTTCCCCTGGGCCTGACCCAGCTCATCCAGTTTTCCACCAACACGGTGGATGTGGTGATGATCGGCTGGCTGGGGGCCGAGCCGCTGGCCGCCTCTTCCATCGCCCAGGTCTTCTATTACAGCGTCTATATCATCGGCTATGGCGCGGTCATTGCGGTCTCGCCCATGGTCTCCCAGGCCTTGGGCGCCGATCCGGACAATCGTGACGATGTGCGCCTGTCGGTCCGCATGGGGTTCTGGTGCGCCGCCCTCTTCATGCCGGCCGCGCTGATCGTGTTCGCGAATGCCGAACCGATCGCGCTGGCGCTCGGCCAGAACGCCGATCTGGCGGCCATGGCGGCCCCTTATGTGCTGACGCTGGCGCCGGGTCTGCTGTTCACCTATGCGACGATCATCCTGCGCAATGTGCTCGCCGCCCTTGACCGGACACGGGTGCCCCTGGCGCTGATCGCGCTTACCACGGTTCTGAACGGGCTCCTCAACTACGCCCTGATCTACGGCAATTGGGGCGCGCCCCGGCTGGAGCTGGTAGGCGCCGGCATCGCCACCTCGCTCGCCAATGCCATAGGCTTCTTCATGCTGATGGCCTATGTCTATTGGGAGCCGGTCTCCCGGCGCTTTCATCTGTTCCGGGATTTTTTCACGCCCCAATGGACCCGGTTCAAGGAGATCATCCGCCTTGGCCTGCCCATCGGCGCTTCCATGATCTTCGAGATCACGCTTTTCAATGCGGCGGTGTTTTTGATGGGCCGGATCGGCGCCAATGAAGTGGCCGCCTATCAGGTGGCGCTCAACGTGGCGGCCATCGCCTTCATGCTGCCCTTGGGTCTCAGCATGGCGGGGAATGTCCGTGTAGGGCTGGCGGCGGGCGCACACGACTGGTCCCGGGTGCGCCGGGCCAGCGTGACCACACTTATCGCCAGCGTCACGGCGATCGCCTTGGTGGCGATCCCCTGCCTGATGATGCCCGATACCATCGCGGCGCTTTATCTCGATGACAGCAAGGAGACCAATACGGTCGTGCTTGCGATGGTGGCTGCGTTCCTGCCCATCGCAGGCGCCTTCGCCCTGTTCGACGCCATCCAGGTCTCGGCCATCCAGTGCCTGCGCGGCCTGAAGGATGTCCGTATCCCGATGATCATGACCGGCATCAGTTACTGGCTGATCGGTTTTCCGGTCTCATATTTTCTCGGCCTGCATACGGAGCTTGGCGCGGTCGGCGTCTGGTGGGGCCTGCTCGCAGGACTCGCCGCCGCTTCGGTGATGTTGGGCACCCGGCTATGGTGGCTGACCCGCAGACCGGCATGATCGGGTCAAGACGCGCTGCGGATCGTGTCGCTCTTCAAAAAAGCCATCGTCTCCTCGGGCGTTTTCGGGGTGGCGAAGGCGTAGCCTTGCAGCACATCGCAGCCCATATCGGCCAGGATCCGGGCATGCTGCATGGTCTCGACCCCTTCCGCCACGACGCCGATCTGCAAAGCCTTGCCGATACCGATCACCGAGGCCACCAGATCCCGTTGCGCCTGCGACTGTGTGATGGGAAAGACCAGTTGCTGATCGATCTTCAACCGGTCGGGGCGGATATTGATCAGGCTGACGATGGACGAATGGCCCGTTCCAAAATCGTCGATCTCGATCTCGGCGCCATACCGTTTCAAAGCACGGACAGCCCGCTCGATATCGGGGTCGCATTCATCGAAGAAGATCGACTCCATCAGTTCAAAGGCGACACGGCCCGGCTCGATCTTCAGCTCCCGGATATCATCGATCAATTTCTGATCCTGCAGCCGTTGAGCGGTGACATTGACCGACAGCATGGGAATATCGTAGCCCGCCTTCCGCCACGTCTCCCGGTCCTTCAAGGCCTGTTCGAGCATGATGCGGTCCAGTTGCGCGATGACATTCAGGTCCTTGGCAATACGCAGGAACTCGTTGGGCATGAGAAGACCGTCCCGGGGATGGCGCCAACGGGCCAAGGTCTCGACACCGACGGGCCGGTGCGTGCGCGCATCGAACTGAAGCTGATAGAAAGGCACGAACTCGCCATTCTCAAGCCCGTTCAGAATTTCATCGGAGATCCGCTTGACCCGGATCACTTCCTTTTCCATCTCCTTGGAGAAAAACTCATACCGCCCACGGCCCTTTTCCTTGGCCTTGTAAAGGGCGATATCGGCATTGACCTGAAGCTTCGCCGGATCAAGTTTTCCACCCGTTTCGACCGCGATTCCGATGCCGATGCCGATGCTTGCGCCGAACCGGCACAAGGCCGACTCGTAGAAAACGGGACTAGACAGAGCCGTCACGATGCGGGAGGCCAAGACGGCGAGAGACTCGGTTGTTCCATCGGTGATACGGGCAATGACGAATTCATCGCCGCCCACGCGGGCCACCAGATCGTCTGCGTGCGCCTCTGCTTTCAGAACGCTTGCCACATGCCCCAGAATAAAATCACCTGCTGCGTGACCGAGCGTATCGTTGATCTGTTTGAACCGGTCGAGATCCACATGGAGCATGGCAATGCCCAGGCCGTCCTTGGACGCCTGCTCCGCCATTTGCTCCAAGGTCAGATCGAGATGGCGCCGGTTGGCCAGCCCCGTCAACGGATCGTGTAGCGCCGAATACTCAAGTTCGGCCTTGGCGATAGCCATTTGCGCGTTATGCGCCATGGCCTTGTCGCTCACTTTCTTCAGATCCGTGGCTTGATCTTCCAGTTTCTCCAAGGCGCGTTTGGCCGCGACATGGGCGGGGAAGAAAATCAGGCCGACTTCCAGGATCAGAATGCCAAGCGCCGCGAGCAAGCTCGTATTCCTGATCATCTGCAGGCGTTCGGCCTTGGCGTTCGCTTCCGTTTCGAAACCGTGGACGGCCTGGTCCAGTAAAGTCAGCAGCCGGTCCGCGCCGATCCGCTGCATGCGGACAAGGGCACGCGCCGCCCCAGGGGCTTGGCCGAGAACCTGACGCGCATCGGCAACATAACGGGTCATAAGATCGTTCAAAGACGGATGACCGTCGCCTTCAAAGTAAAGAGCGCGTTGCGCTTGGCTTAGATCCACCTGCCGTATGAGATCCTGATGGTTTGCCGCGAACCGCGCGATCGCGTCTTCCAGAGATATGGCAGCTTGGGGATCCGCATTCTTATGATAGGCCGTGGCGAAGTAGAGGATCCGCTGGCTGAGCATCCTCTGCCGGCCGCTCTCATTGATGATCGCCGCATCGTCCCGCGCGGCATGAAAGGCCATGACCTGTACGGTATGGGATACCACGATCATGACCATGATGATGGCGATGGCGAACAGATAGCGGCGCCACAGACGCTTGGGGTCCGCCTGAAACGCCAGACGCCTGACAAAGCTGTGCATTCCCCGGCCGATCCTTTAGCGCGGCAGTCTCCCCCTCCCACTCGAACGACCCATCATGCACGCGAAGGCATAAAGGGCTCTTAAGACCGCTGGAGACACATGAACAACTGAAAAAGCCCATGAAAAAAGGCGGCCCGGTGAGGGGCCGCCTTAATCCTGTCTCGCGCGTGACGCGGTGGCTTAAGCCGCTGAACTGGCCACGCTTTCCTTCTCGCCGCCGGCGGTCTCGCCCTCGGCAGCGGGGGCATCGGCCTGAGCCTCGGCCCCCGGTTCCGGCAGCGCCTGGGTCTGACGGGCGTCCAGGATTTCCTTGTCGCGGGCCTGGGCGATCTGCTTGTAGCGGTCGACCGCGCCGCCCGTGCCCGCCGGGATCAACCGGCCGACAATGACGTTCTCCTTAAGGCCCACCAGATAATCGACCTTGCCGTTGACGGAGGCTTCCGTCAGCACACGGGTCGTTTCCTGGAACGAGGCCGCCGAGATGAACGAGCGGGTCTGCAAGGACGCCTTGGTGATGCCGAGCAGGACCGGTTCGGCGACGGCAAGCTTGCCGCCTTCTTCCTTGATCCGGTCATTGACCTCGTCAAGCTCGATCTTATCGATCTGCTCGCCCGGCAGGAAGGTGCTGTCGCCCGCTTCCGTGATCTCGACCTTTTGCAGCATCTGGCGAATGATCACCTCGATGTGCTTGTCGTTGATCTTCA
>CAZTCJ010000069.1:0-20788 GCA_964612085.1 uncultured Alphaproteobacteria bacterium | reverse complement strand
CCTTCACCAACCAGGTGCTGGCGCAGATCGAGTTGTGGCAGAACCACGAGAAATACGACCGTCAGGTCTATGTGCTGCCCAAGCATCTCGATGAGAAGGTGGCCGCGCTCCACCTGGCGCGCCTTAATGCACAGATCACCGAACTGACGGAAGATCAGGCCGAGTATCTGGGCATTCCGGCGAACGGTCCGTTCAAGCCGGAGCACTACCGTTACTGATCAAGGCGTCCATCGGACGGCACGGGCCGCGGGTCGAAAGATCCGCGGCTTTTTTGTTGACACTGGCCGCCTGTCAACATGACAGGCGATCAATCGCCCGACCCGCTCCATTCCGCGCCAAGAGAGTCCGTTGCCGGAAATGAGTCTGCCCGTCCTATTTCCCATGACAGCCGATTCACTGATACAGTCCGGATAAGGCTGCGGACCGGCAAAGAGTCCGGAGACAGACGGCTTTCGGAAAAAAAGAAACCCTTTATTAAGAATATAGGGATGCACTTTTGCTGAAATCCGTATAATCGAGGTGATTCGTTTCTCGGACAGGGCGGTGCAATGCCGGACTCTACGATCCAGTGGATTATCACCTCGGGCGCGGTTGTTTTCGCATTCGGGACTTCGTTGTGGGCAGTTTATGAGGGACTCCGGAGACGGACGATCTCACGCGGCTGGGGCCAGGCCCGCCGGGCGATGGAAGCGACCATCGCGCGCGCGGATATTCTGTTCCAGTCCGATCCCGACCTCACCTTGATGTGGAACGAGGGCAAGGGCGCGGTGCTCGCCGGCGCGGACACGGACCAGACCACGCGCTATGCGCTGCAGGTCCCCGATCACGCGCTCGGCCGGGGCCATGTGCTCGATCCGGACCTTCAAGCCGCAGATGGGGGCGAGGACGGCGAGAGCGATGGGGCGGACACGGAAGAGGCCGAGGCCGCGCTGCCCGATCTGGCCGACCGGTTCGAGGGTTTTATCGCCAGTCTCGAAGACGCTTCGCGCACGCGCTTTGCTCAAGCCGTCGATGGCTTGCGCACGGACGGCGAGCGCTTCTGCATCATGCTGCATAAGACCGATGGCGGCGTCATCGAGGCCCAGGGCCGTCCCGCCGGCGCACAGTCGGTGGTCAAGCTGCGGGACGTCTCCCCCGACCGGGCCGAGATCGACCGTCTGACCACGGAACTGGCCCAGGCCGAAGCCGACCGCGCGGCCTTCGCCGACATGCTCGACAAGGCCCCCTTCCCCATCTGGCGCCGCCGCGGCCACACGCTCATCTGGGCCAACCAGGCCTATGCCCAGGCCGTCGATGCCGCCTCGCCGGACGAGGCCGTGTCGCGGCGTCTCGATATCGACAGCGGCGACCGCTCGCTCGCCGCTATCGCCACCCGGTCAGGCGACGTACAGATCAAGCGGCGTTATGTGGTGGTCAACGGCGCACGCCGGGCCATGGATCTGATGGCCATTCCGTCGACGGACGGAACCGGCGGCATCGCCCTTGACATGTCCGCCGTGGATGATGCCCAGCAGCAGCTCAGCCGCCACCTGGACGCCCATAAGGAAACGCTGGACAAGATGCGCACGGGCGTCGCCATTTTCGGCGCGGACCGCAAGCTCGTGTTCTACAACGACGCCTATGTGAAGCTGTGGGACATGGACCGGCGCTGGCTCGAACAGGCGCCCGAGGACGGTGAAATCCTGGAGCGCCTGCGCGAGCGCCGCCGCCTGCCCGAACAGGCCGATTTCAAGGACTGGAAACGGCGGCGTCTGGCGCTCTACCAGGAACTGGTCGATGGCGACGAGATGTGGCATCTGCCCGACGGCCGCACGCTCCGGGTCGTCTGCCGCGCCCACCCCTTTGGCGGTCTCATTTATCTGTATGAAGACGTCAGCGACCAGATCGCTTTGGAAAGCTCCTACAACACGCTCTCCAATGTGCAGCGGGCGACGCTCGACCATCTGCATGAAGGCGTCGCCGTGTTCGGCAGCGACGGCAAGCTGAAGCTGTACAATGCCGCGCTGGCCCAGCTTTGGGGTCTGGATCCCGAAACCCTCAAGGACGAGCCTCATTTCAACGGGCTGACCGAGGCCTGCGCCCCCCAACTGGAAGACATCCATTTGTCCGAGGACGGCGAATGGACCCGGATCGCCTCCATTGTCACCGCCGTCGGCGCGTCCCAGGACCTGGAGCCCGGCCGCCTGATCCGCAAGGACGGCACCATCGTCGATTTCGCGGCGGAGGCCCTGCCCGACGGCCGCATCCTGCTGACCTTCCTTGATGTCACCGACAGCGCCCGCATCGAAAAAGCCTTGCGGGAGCGCAACGACGCCCTGGAGACCGCCGACCGTCTGAAGTCGGAATTTATCTCCAACGTCTCCTATCAGCTCCGGACACCGCTCAATTCCATCATCGGCTTCGGCGAAATGATGGAGTCCGGCATGGTCGGCTCGCTCGAAGAGCGCCAGCAGGAATATATGGGCCACATCCTCCAGGCCTCGGGCCAGCTCCGGGATCTGATCAACGACATTCTCGATCTCGCCATGATCGAGGCGGGCACCATCACTCTCGACCTGAACACCGTCGATATCCACGCCTTGCTGGACAATGCCCGTCAGGTCGCGGTCAGCCGCGCCGCCGACATGGAGCTGACTGTTTCCATCGACTGCCCCAAGGATATCGGCAGCGTCGTGGCCGATGAGCGCCGCCTGCGCCAGATCCTGTTCAACCTGACCTCGAACGCCATGCGCTTCACCCAAGGCGACGGCACGGTCACCCTGGGCGCGGCCCGCAAGGCCGGCGGCATCGAACTTTGGGTCGCCGATACGGGCCAGGGCATCCCGCCCGAATACCAGGCTTCGGCCTTTGACAGTTTCTCCACCCGCGACACCAACCGCCGGGGCGCGGGCCTCGGGCTCTCCCTCGTTAAAAGCTTCGTCGAATTGCACGGTGGCCGGGTGACTCTCGAGTCAGAACCGGATAAGGGTACGCGCGTCATCTGCCATCTGCCCGACAATCCTCAGATCGCCGGGCAGGCGGCCGAATAACGGCATCACTGCGATAATCTGACGAAGAGTGCGCCTCTCGTCCGGTCGGGAGGTGGGGAGAACGTATCCGATGACCCTGACGGGGTTTGAAAGCGCGGCGTCCTTGGTGCGGGCGATCGCGGAGGGGCGGTTGTCGGCGGTGGAGCTGCTGGAAAGCACCTTCGCCCGGATCGACCGGCACAATGGCGCCATCAATGCCGTGGTCGCCCGCAATGGGGCGATGGCCCGCTACCATGCGGAAGAAATCGACCGCGCGATAACGCGCGGCGCGGGCCCCCTGGGCGCCCTTGCGGGCCTGCCCTTCACCGTGAAAGACAGCATCGAGACGGCAGGCCTGCCCACCACCTCGGGCGCCATGTCCTTGATGCGCCACCGGCCCGAGACCCATGCGCCCGTGGTGTTCCGGCTGCTGGAAGCGGGCGCCATCCTGCTCGGCAAGACCAATCTGCCGGAATATGCCGGCGACTATCAGACCGCCAACAAGGTCTTCGGCGTGACCCGCAATCCCTGGGACACGAGCCGCACGCCAGGCGGTTCCTCAGGCGGTTCGGCGGCGGCCGTGGCGGCGGGCCTGAGCCCGCTCGACCTGGGCAGCGACATCGCCGGATCGATCCGCATCCCGGCCCATTTCTGCGGCGTCTACGGCCACAAGCCGTCCTATGACATCGTGCCCGGCACGGGCCATATCCCGCCCCGCCCCGGCACCCGCGCGCGCACTGACAGCGTCGCCATCGGCCCCTTCGCCCGTTCGGCGGAGGACCTGGAACTGGCGCTCAAGGCCATCGCCGGGCCCGACACGCTCAACGGCGCGGGCTGGCGGCTCGATCTGCCCGAACCGCGCGGCGAACGGCTGCAGGAGATCCGCGTGGCCTACTGGTTCGAGGATTTCGACCTGCCCGTGGACCGGCCCGTGCTCGACCGGCTCGACGCCGCGATCGAAGCCATCGCCATGACCGGCCCGAAGACGCTCAAGCGCGCCAAGCCCCAGTTCCGCTTCACCGATGTGCGCCGGGTCGGCCGCACCCTGGTGCAATCGGCGGTGGGCGCGGGCCTGCCGCCATCGGCCTACCGCATGCTGGGGATCACGGCCCGTCTCACCGCCCTGCCGCCGGTGGGCACGCTCGCCCGCTCCCGCCACCAGGCGGCGCGGGATCTAACCGCCAGCCACCGCCAATGGATCGCCGCCGACTGGACCCGGCAAGGCATCCGCGCCCAGTGCGAGGAGTTCTTCAAGGATCACGACGTGCTGCTTCTGCCTGTGGCGCCCATCGCCGCGCCGAAGCACGATCCCCGGCACCGCATCGACCGGCGCACCATCAAGATCAATGGCCGCCGCCATGCGGCGTTCGATCTGGGCGATTGGGCGGCGCTCGCCAGCGTCGCTTATCTGCCCGCCACGGTCGCGCCCGTGGGCCGGACGCCCGACGGCCTGCCCGTCGGCATACAGATCGTCGGCCCCTATCATGGGGATCTGACGACCATCGCCATGGCGCGCTATCTGGCCGACGCCATGGGCGGCTTCGAAGCGCCGCCGGGATTTGCATAATCGGTTCAGGGGAGCTGGTCTTATGCCTGATACGGATCTTATGCTGCGCGCCGCGCGGGCGACCATCGGCCAGGTGCAATACTGCTTCGCGATCACCGTGGGCCAGGACGGCGCCGCCAATGCCCGCATCATCGAACCCTTTCCGCTCGAAGACGATTGGTCGGTCACCTTCGTGACCAGCCGCAGCTCCCGCAAGACGGCGGAAATCGAGCAGACCGGGCGGCTCACTCTCGGCTACCAGCATGATCCGGAGGGCGCCTATGTGACGCTGGTGGGACGCGCCCGGATCGATCCCGATCCGAACGCCGTCCATGGGGTCTGGCGGGACAGCCTCAATCTCTGGTTCCCGGACGGCCCGAACGATCCGGATGCGGTGGTCATCCGCTTCGAGACGGAGCGGGTCGAGCTCTGGAATTTCGCGCAAGAGATCATGCCCGAACCCAAGGGCCTCCGGGCCGCCGTTCTCGACCGCCGCGGCGCGGACTGGATCTGCGTCCAGGGGTAACCGGCGCGTTTATCCCAGTTCGCCGCGGGCCGGATATTTGTTGGGAATGACGAAATCGAGCCCCTGCTGCACTTCCTCGAAGGACGGCCGCGCGAAGGGCATGGTGTTGACCACGGAAGCGTAAAGCGTGCCGTCGGGGCGCACCACAAACAGGCCCGGCTCGCAGAACTGGGCCGGCTCCTTGTCGGAAATGCCCGACGACAGGAACAGGCCCCATTGGCGGGCGGAGTCGATGGGCAGATCGTAGCCCACCACCAGCGGGCTCAGGCCCCACTCTTCCTTGGAGACACGCGCGCGGTCTTCCCCATCGCAGGAAATGGCGATGGCGCCGACGCCCCGTTCCTTGAAATCGCCGACCCGGCGGTTCAGATCGCGCAGATAGGGCTTGCAGATCGGACAATGCAGGCCGCGATAGAACACGATCAGCGTGAAATTCTCGGGCGTCTGGCCGGCAAGCGACCACAGACCGCCATTGACGGTCGGCACTTCAAGACTGGGCACGGGCTGGCGGGGTAGCAGGCGGGTCATGATGGAAAAGCTCCCTTGGGATGAGGTTTGTCAAACCTGCACATGGGACCACGCACAAACACTGTCAGGTCCCAGAAGGACCGACCACAAGAATGTGACCGCAAAAGGAGAGCCCGCGAACCGGCCGATCAGTGCTGGCTTTTGGGCGTGGTGACCACGAGGCCGTCGAGTTCGTCGGAGACCGTGATCTGGCAGGACAGGCGGCTGTTGGGACGCACCTCCTCGGCGAAGTCGAGCATGCTTTCTTCCATGCCTTCGGCGCGGCCCAGCTTTTCGATCCAGGCTTCGTCCACATAGACATGGCAGGTGGCGCAGGCGCAGGCGCCGCCGCAATCGGCATCGATGCCCGGCACCATGTTCTTCACCGCCCCTTCCATCACGGTCATGCCATTGGCAACCTCGATCACCCGCTCGGTGCCGTCATGTTCGATATATTTGATTTTCGCCATGATCTTCCCTGGAATTCAGCCTCATCCAACAGCAAACGCCGACAGATTGTCGGCGCTGCTCACCATAGATAAGTCACACTGCCTCTTGACCCAACTCTTTCATGGAAACGGATAGATCGGCGAGCCGCTCCGGCGCAAGACGTGCCTGCGCCGCAATGAGTTTTTTGCCGATCATGAACTCCGGCACCGCGTTTACCGCATCGACCGCGATGATGGTACCGGCCCTCAGGTAAAAGGCCGCGAAACTCCGGGTGGACGGATCGCCGCGCAGGACGATGGAATCGTAGCCTTCCGACAGGCCCGCGATCTGAAGCTTGAGATCATATTGATCGGACCAGAACCAGGGCACTTCCCGGTACGGCTTGAGCGTGCCGCACATGGCCGCCGCCGTGATCTTGGCCTGATCGATGGCGTTCTGCACGGATTCCAGCCGGATGCGCCGGCCCACCAGATCGTTGGGATGGTTGGAACAGTCGCCGGCCGCGAAAATGTCCGGATCGGCGGTGCTGCCGTGTTCGTCCACCAGGATGCCGTTGTCGCAGGGCAGGCCCGCCGCCACCGCCAGCTCCGTGTTCGGCACGATGCCGATGCCGATGATCGCCAGATCCGCATCGATCCGGGAGCCGTCGGCGCAGACCACGGTCTGAAGCCGCCCCGCGCCCTCGAAGCTGGTGACCCGCGCGTTGGTGCGGATCTCCACGCCCTCTTCCCGGTGCACCTGTTCGAAAAAGGCGGAAACCTCCGGCGCCGTCACCCGCGCCATGCAGCGCTCTTCCATTTCCAGCACCGTTACGGCCGCGCCGCGCTTGATGGAGATCGCCGCCACTTCGAGCCCGATATAACCGCCGCCGACGATCACCAGCCGCGCGCCTTGCGTGAGGTGCTCCCGGATATCGATGACATCGTCGAGAGTGCGCAGATAATGCACGCCCTTCATGTCCTCACCCGGCACCGGCAGGCGGCGCACCCGCGAGCCCGTAGCCATCAGCAGCTTGGCGTAGCCGAGCCGTTCGCCGCCTTCCAGTTCGATCTCTTTCTTCTCGCGGTCCAGGCGGGTGACGCGGCGGCCCAACCTCAGCTCCACATCGAGTTCGCCGAAGAACTCTTCGGGCTTGATATAGACCCGCTCCAGGCCCAGTTCGCCCGACAGGAACTTCTTGGAGAGCGGCGGGCGCTGGTAGGGCACATACGCCTCATCGCCCACGAGCACGATGCGGCCCGCAAAGCCCTCCTGACGCAAGCTGGTAATCGCTTGCGCGGCCGCCTGGCCCGCCCCGACAATGACGAAAGTCTCACGCATTCAGATACCTCATAACCGCCCTGCTTGTGACAGAGCCCAGCGGGCAGTAGAACCGCAAGACACGTATTAGGTCTGCCGTCCATGCCCGATCCTTTGACTCAAGTCATACCGCTTGCGAGCGAAGCTGCAACCCGGCGTCTTGCGCAAAATCTCGCGCCGCGATTGCGCACCGGCGATGTGGTGGCGCTGTCCGGCGATCTGGGGGCCGGCAAGACCACCTTCGCCCGCGCGCTGATTCAGGCCCTGACCAGCCCGGACGAAGAGGTACCGAGCCCCACTTTCACCTTGATCCAAACCTATAGCGCTCAAGGCTTTGAGATTTCGCATTTCGATCTTTATCGAATCAGCGACTCCCTTGAAGTTGTGGAACTGGGGTGGGATGACGCCGTGGCCTCCGGCGTGGTTCTGGTGGAATGGCCGGACAGGCTGGGGCCGTTCTGCCCGCCCCACAGGCTGCACCTTACACTGGGTGCGGACGGCAAGGACCCCACTGCCCGCATCGCCCGCATCCAGGCGGACCGGGCTCACTGGGACGAGCGGCTGAAGGGACTGACCGGCGATGAAACTTGAACCTGACATGCGCGCGCTCGACCGGACGCATTTCGTCGCAGCGGCCGGCTGGCCGAAAGACGCGATCCGCCCGCTCGCCGCCGACGCCTCGACCCGCGCCTATTATCGTCTGGAAACGGACAAAGGCCGCGCCGTGCTGATGGATGCGCCGCCCGCCGCCGAAGCTGCCGCCTGTCCGGCGGATGCCGACGCCGCCCAGCGCCGGGCGCTCGGCTATAACGCCATGGCGCGGCTCGCCGGTCCCGACAGCCGTCCGTTCGCGGCCGTTGCTTCCTGGCTCACGGGCAAGGGCCTAAGCGCGCCGCGTATCATCAATGCCGATTTCGAGCGGGGCCTGATGCTGCTGGAAGATCTGGGCGATGCACTCTTTGCCCGGATCATCGGCGCGGGCCAGGACCCCTGGCCGCTTTACGAGGCCGCCGTGGATGCGCTTGCCGCCCTCCACGGCCATCCGGCGCCCGAACGGCTGGCCTTGCAAAACGGCACATCCCTGCCCCTTTTGTCCTATGACCGGCTGGCGCTTGAGACCGAAACCGTCATCATGATCGACTGGTATCTGCGCGCGGCCCAAGGCGGCGCGGTGGAACAAGCCGTCTACGAGGAAAGCGCCCGGGCCTGGGCCGATGTGCTGCCGCGCCTGGAGACGCCCCAGCCGGTAATGGTGTTGCGCGATTACCATGCGGAGAATCTGCTCTGGCTGCCGGAGCGCGCGGGCGTCGCCCGGGTCGGCCTGCTCGATTTCCAGGACGCGCTCGCAGGCCATGGGGCCTATGATCTCGTCTCTCTGCTGACAGATGCACGCCGGGACGTGGAGCCGGATCTGGCCGAGGCCATGCTGGAGCGTTACATGACCGCCCGCATGAGCGCCGACCCGGCCTTCGACCGGAATGCTTTCTTGAGCGCCTACGCCATCCTGAACGTTCAGCGCAACACCAAGATCCTCGGCATTTTCGCCCGCCTGTGGCTGCGCGACGGCAAGCCCGGCTATCTGAAACATATCCCCCGGGTCTGGCGCTATCTGGAAGCGGGCCTGACCCATGCCGATCTGGCGCCGGTGCGCGCCTGGTTCGACACCCATGTGCCGGACGCCTTGCGGGGCGGCATTCTCGAAGAGCATTTCCACCGTACACAACCGCGCGCGCAGGCGCACTAAAGAGGCAGACCATGGCGGAACGGCCGACAAAAGCGATGATCCTGGCGGCGGGCCTGGGCAAGCGCATGCGTCCGCTGACGGATCACCTGCCTAAACCGCTGATCGAAGTGGACGGCCGTACCCTGCTCGACCATGCCATCGAGCGCCTGACCTCCGTGGGCGTCAGCGACATCGTGGTCAATATGCATTACATGGCCGACAAGGTGAAAAAGCACCTGAAAGGCCGCAACAAGCCCGCGATCCATCTTTCCGACGAGACCGGAGAATTGCTCGATACCGGCGGCGGCATCGCCAAGGCCTTGCCGCTCTTGGGCGACAAACCGTTCTTCACCCACAATTCCGATTCGATCTGGATCGACGGCATCGGCGCCAATCTGGAACGCATGATCGCCATGTGGGACGACGGCAAGATGGATGCGCTGATGCTGCTTGCGCCGCTCGTCAAAACCTCCGGATATGACGGTATGGGCGATTTCACCATGGACAAGGTCGGCCGCCTGACCCGGCGCGAGGACCGCCATGTGGCGCCCTTCGCCTGGACGGGCGTGCAGATCATCCATCCGCGCCTCTTCACCGACCTGCCGCCTCCGCCCTTTTCGACCAATGTCCTGTGGGACCGGGCGATCGAGAAAGACCGGCTTTACGGCATCCGGCTCGACGGCTTCTGGATGCATGTGGGCACCCCGGACGGCAAGGACCAAGCGGAACAATATCTGAATGAACTCAAGACCGCGATTGCCTAACCCCATGGCAAGGCCATGACCGCACAGCCCGGCCCCAAGGTTTTCACCATTCCGCCCGGCCAGGCTTTCGTCGATGCGCTTGCACGCGGGATCCTCGCGGACCATAGGCAGGCGGACGATCCCTTCGCCTTGACCCGAGTCACCGTGCTCTTGCCGACCCGGCGGGCCGTGCGGGCCTTGCGCGACAGTTTCCGCCGTCTGACGGAAGCGGTCCAGGAAACGCCCGTTCTGCTGCCCGTCATCCAGACCATCGGCGATGTGGACGAAGAAACCTTGAGCCTGAGCGGCACGAGCCGCCCGGATCTCACCCTGCCGCCCGCGATCGGCGGGCTGCGCCGCCAGCTCATGCTGAGCCAGCTCGTCAAGCGCTGGCATGACCGGGACCAGGACACGGCCGCCAAGGCCCTGCCGCTCGACCAGGCCATGCGGCTCGCCGCCGATCTCGCGCGCTTTCTCGACGGTCTCGACACGGAAGAAGCGGACCTGACCCGCGCCAAGGATCTGGCGCCGGAGCGCTTCGCCGCCCATTGGCAAAAGACCGTCGATTTTCTCAGCCTGCTGACCGAGGCCTGGCCCGCCATTCTCACCGAGGACGGCGCAATGGATCCGATCAAGCGCCGGGGCGCCCTGATCGACGCGGTGGTGGAGACCTGGCGCGCGGCTCCGCCGCCGGACCCGGTGATCGCCGCCGGCTCCACGGGCAGTATTCCGGCCACGGCCCGCCTGCTCAAGACCATCGCCGGACTGCCCAAGGGCCGGGTGATACTGCCGGGTCTCGATTGCGCCATGGACGAGACCGATTGGGAGGCGCTCGATCCCAGCCATCCGCAATACGGTTTGAAACACCTGCTGGGCGTGCTCGATCTTCAGCGGACCGATATTCCGCTATGGCCCGGCGTCCGCCCGGAAGACGGCCCGGCGGCGCGGATCCGGCTGATCAATACGGCCCTGCTGCCCGCCGGTTCGACCGATGGCTGGATGGCCGCCAAGACCGATGTGACGCCCGACGCCGTCGCGGGGCTGGAGCGGATCGAAGCGCCCAATCAGGCCGCCGAGGCGCGCCTGATCGCCCTGCGCCTGCGCGAGGCGCTGGACGTGCCCGGCCAGACGGCGGCGCTGGTGACGCCCGACCGGGGTCTGGCCCGCCGGGTGACCCAGGATCTGCGGCGCTGGGACATCCAGGTGGACGATTCTGCAGGCGTCCCCTTGTCCTTGACCCCGCCCGCGCTGTTTCTGCGCCTGATCGCCGAGGCGCATGCCCAGGATCTGGCGCCGGTGCCTTTGCTCAGCCTGCTGAAGCACCCTTTCAGCAGGCTCGGCTTCTCCAGAGCGCGCTACACGCGGCTGATCAGCCAGTTGGAACGCCGGGTGCTGCGCGGTTTGCGGCCCGCGCCCGGCCTTGACGGCCTGAAACAGGCCATCGGGAAGCGGGCGGACGGCCATGCGGATCTGATGGATCTGGCGGACCGCCTGCAGACGGCCTTCAGCCCTCTGACGGCCTTGACCGAGGCGGACGAAACCTCCCTTGCGGACTGGGCCATGGCCCATGCCCGCGCGGCGGAGCATCTGGCGTCGGAGGACCCGGCTCTTGACGGTAAGGGGGCGGAGCGGCTGTGGGCGCAGGATGCCGGTAACGCCCTTTCCGTCTTTCTGTCGGAAATGCTGGAAGAGGGCGGCATTCTGCCGGTGGCCCGCGCCAGGGACTATGCCGCGCTCTTCACCACACTGACGGAAGGCCGGGTCGTCCGCCCGGCCACGGGCCTTCATCCCCGACTGTTCATCTGGGGACCTTTGGAAGCCCGGCTGCAACAGCCCGATCTGGTGATCCTCGGCGGCTTGAACGAAAAGATCTGGCCGGAGGATCCGGGCATCGACCCGTGGCTCAACCGGCCCATGCGCGCGGAACTGGGCCTGTCGCCGCCCGAACGGCGCATCGGCCTCGCCGCCCACGACTTCGCCATGGCAAGCGCCGCGCCCCGGGTCATCCTCACCCGCTCCGAGAAAGCCGACGGCACACCGCAAGTGCCGTCCCGCTGGCTGTTGCGGCTGGAAAACCTGCTGAAGGGCGCGGGCCTCATCGACAAGGACGCGGGCGTGGATCATCTGGCGCCGGACCAGCCGTATCTGGCGTGGGCGGACAGTCTCGACACAGGACCGCCGGTCGCCCGCGCCAAGCCGCCCGCCCCGCGCCCGCCGGTGGAAACCAGGCCCAAGGGGCTTTCGGTCACCCGCATCGAAGCCTTGATCCGCGATCCGTATACGATCTATGCCCAGTATATCTTGGGGCTTCGGCCCCTCGATCCGGTGGATCGCCGTCCTGATCCGCGCATCCGGGGAGATATTCTACACGATGTCCTTCACCGCTTCACCGCGCAGCACCCGGACGATCTGCCGGATGACGCGTTTCATCAGCTTGAAGCTCTGGGTCTCGAAGCCTTCCGTCCCTATTTCCGCTGGCCCGGTGTGCGGACCTTCTGGTGGCTGCGCTTCGAGGACGCCATGGGCTGGTTCGTGGACGAAGAACGCCGCTGGCGGCGGGAGGCGGGCGTCGCCGCGCTCGAAGTCGATGGGCGCTTGTCCTTCGATATCGGCCAGGGCTTCACTCTGCGCGCCCGCGCCGACCGGATCGACCGGATGGCCGACGGCTCCTATGCCATTCTCGATTACAAGACCGGCACGCCGCCATCGGTGAAGCAGGTCGAGACCGGTCTCAACCCGCAATTGCCGCTGGAAGGCCTGATCGCCAGCCAAGGCGGTTTCGATGGCCTGACCGGCGGCCCCGTATCGTGCCTGCGCTATCTGAAACTGTCGGGTGGCCGGGAACCGGGCAAGGCGGTCGATCCGGCCAAGGAGGAAAGCGACGCAACGGCGCTGATCGAAGATGTGCAGGCAGGCCTGATGCGCCTTTTGCGGGACTACGCCAATCCGGACACGCCTTATCTCTCCCGCCCCCGCCCAAAGTTCCTGAAATATGCGGGCGACTACGACCATCTGGCGCGCGTCAAGGAATGGTCCGTACCGGACGAGGAGGCTTGAGGACCCATGGCCCGTTCCATCGCCGACCGCATTCCTGAAGACACCAAAGACGCCCAGCGCCGGGCCGCCGATCCCGCTACCTCGTCCTGGGCCAGCGCCAATGCAGGCGCGGGCAAGACCCATGTGCTGACCGTCCGTGTGGCCCGTTTGCTTCTGGCCGGAACGGATCCTTCCAAGATCCTGTGCCTGACCTACACCAAGGCGGCGGCGGCGGAAATGACCACGCGCCTGTTCGACATGCTGGGCCTGTGGTCGACCATGGATGACGGCAAGCTGGGCGAGACCCTGCGCGCCATCGGCGGCGCGGATAAAACCACGCCCGATCTGAGCCGCGCCCGCCAGCTTTTCGCGCGGGCCCTTGAGACGCCGGGCGGCCTGAAGATCCAGACCATCCACAGTTTCTGTCAGACAGTGCTCGGACGGTTTCCCCTGGAGGCCGGGCTGACGCCGGGGTTTACGGTTCTGGACGACCGTCAGGACAAAGAGCTGCGCCAGACCGCCCGCGACGCCATGCTGGCCGAGGCCGACACCCTGCGCCATCCCGCCCTTGCCACAGCGCTCAATCAGGTGGCCCGGTTGAGCGACGAGAGTGCTTTCGATCAACTCCTGCGGTCTGTCCTGAGCCACCGCCTGTCCCTTGGACCGTTTCTGGGCGATGCGGATCAGTTCGACCGGTTGCGTACGGAGCTTTGGCGCCGCTTAGAGGTGACGCCGGGAACGGACGAAACGGCTTTGCTGCGGGACGCCTTGAGCGACGACGCGCTCGATATCATCGGCCTGACCATGGCCGCCCGCAGCCTGCTGACGGGCAGCAAGGCCGACACGGATCGGGGCGCCAAGCTCATCGGTCTCCTGGAAGCGCCCGACCGGCTCGCCGCCTATGACACTTATCGCAGCGCCTTTCTCACGAAAGACGGCACGCCATCAAAGCGCGCCCTGATGACCAAGGCTCTGGCCAAGGCCAATCCGGCGGGCCTGGCCACGCTTGAGGCGGAACAAGAGCGGATCCAGGCCCTGGAGCAGGCCCGCCGGGCGACGCGCATGGCGCGGGCCAGCGAGAACCTGCTGATCATCGCCAGATCCTTTCTTACCCACTATCAGGCGCACAAACGCCAGCGCAACGCCCTCGACTATGACGATCTGATCGACCGCATGCTGACGCTTCTGCGCCAGGATATGGCCAGCGCCTGGGTGCTATATAAGCTCGATCAGGGGATCGATCATATCCTGATCGACGAGGCGCAGGATACGAGCCCGGAGCAATGGGACATCGTCAGGCGCCTGGCGGCCGAGTTCTTCGCCGGGGACAGCGCCGCCACGGCCCAAGACCGTCTGCGGACAATCTTCGCCGTCGGCGACGAAAAGCAATCGATCTACAGTTTCCAAGGGGCGGAACCGGCGGCCTTCGCCCGCATGCGCGATCATTTCGGCGACAGCGCCGGGACAGCCCACATGGCCTGGGACCCGGTCCATCTTACTTTGTCCTTCCGCTCGACGCCCGATATTCTGAACGCGGTGGATCTGGTGTGCGCCTCGGCGGGCACCGCCCGCATGGTGACCTTGAGCGGCGACGCGGTCAGTCATGCGGCCTTGCGCCATGACGAGCGGGGCTTTGTCGAGCTGTGGCCCCCTGCGCGCCCGGACGAAGCGCCCGATGCCACGCCCTGGCACGCCCCGCTCGACATGACCAGCCTCACGAGCCCCCCTGCACGCCTGGCGCAGCGGATCGCCGACCGGATCGCGAGCTGGATCCGTGAGGGAACCGTTCTGCCCTCCACCGGACGCGCCATAAGGCCCAGCGACATTCTCATCCTGGTCCGCCGCCGGAACGATTTCGTCGAAATGCTGGTCCGGGAGTTGAAGGAACGGCGCGTGCCCGTCGCCGGCGCCGACCGCCTTCTGCTGACGGATCATATCGCCGTGATGGACCTGATCGCGCTGGGCCGCGCCGCTCTTCTGCCCGATGACGATCTGACCCTGGCCACGGTGCTGAAAAGCCCATTCCTGGGCTGGAGCGAGGACGCGCTGTTCGATCTGGCCCATGAGCGCACGGGCACGCTATGGGCGGCGCTGGAAGCGCGCGCCGATGAACAAGCCGCGTGGCGGGCAACGCTGGACTGGCTGCAGGCGGTGAGAGACAAGGCGCGCGACCGGGTGCCCTTCGATTTCTATGCCTGGCTGCTCGGCGAGGCGGGCGGGCGGCGCAAGCTGCTGGCGCGGCTCGGTCAGGACGCGGCCGATCCCATCGACGAGCTGCTCGCGCTGGCGCAGGCCATGGAGCAGACCGTCGAGCCGTCGCTTGAGGCCTTTCTCCATGCCCTGGAACGGGATCCGCCCGTGATCAAGCGGGACATGGAAACCGGCGGCGACGAGGTCCGGATCATGACCGTACACGGCGCCAAGGGGCTGGAAGCGCGCATCGTTTTCCTCCCCGACACCTGCACCATGCCCGACGGCAAGCAGGACCCGAAGGTGCTGAAAGGTGCGCCCGAGCGGGAAGACGCCAGCCCGGTCCTGTTATGGCCCGGCGCGAAATCGGAAGACGTCCCCGCATCGAGCACCTTGCGGGATCAGTATGCGGAACAGAGAGAAGCGGAATACCGCCGCCTGCTCTATGTGGCCATGACCCGGGCCAAGGACCGGCTTTATGTCTGCGGCTATGAGAGCCAGAAGGGGCGGCCGGACGGGTGCTGGTACGACCTGATCGAAACCGCCCTTAAGCCCCATGCGGAGGAAATCGAGTTGCCGTTCGGGGAGACCGGATGGCGCTTCGGCCTCGATGAGACAAGCGAGGCGGCGGCGCAAGGCGAGCACACCCCGCAGGCGAAGGCACCGGACCCGCCTGCCTGGGTCACACAGCCCGCCAAGCCCGAACCGCGGCCCTTGCGCAGCCTGGCGCCCTCCCAGTTCACCGGTGCCAGCCTCGATACGCCGGACACGACCCCCGCCCTCTCACCGGCCCAGCGCAGCCAGGCCGGACGGTTCCGCCGGGGGCGGCTCATTCACAAGCTGTTGCAGATCCTGCCCGACCTGCCGCCCGCCGAGAGAGCCGAGAGCGCGGCGCGCTTTCTCGCCCAGCCCGCCCATGGCCTCGGCCCCGGCGATGGAGAAGCGCTTACGGCGGAAGTGCTCGCGGTGCTGGACGATCCCGCCTTCGCGGCCCTGTTCGGACCGGGCAGCCAGGCGGAAGTGCCGGTCGCCGGCCGCGTGGCCGCGCTCGGTGACGATATTGTTATCGATGGCCAGATCGACCGGCTGGTTGTGACGCCCGAGGCGGTGCATATCGTGGACTTCAAGACCAACCGCCCCGCGCCCACCGAGGCCGACCAGATCCCCGCGCCGTATGTGACCCAGATGGCCCTTTATCAGGCTCTGCTGGCGCCGCTTTTCCCGGCCCGGCCGGTGCGCTGCTCGCTTCTGTGGACCGACGGCCCCCACGCGGTCGATATTCCCCAGCAGGCCATGGACCGCGCCCTCGCCAAATTCGCGAATGGCGCCGCGCCTTGACGATCCCACCCCCCGTTCCTAGATTTCCGTCAGCCGCCCACGGGCTTGTCCGTGAGATCTGCGCAATGCGTGCGTTTCGCGAATCGGCGGTAGGATTCAACAGATGTTTGGCGTAATACGGATCCTACACGCTTTCAAAGAAAGGTGACTCATGACAACGACGACCATCACGGATGATTCTTTTGACTCAGATGTTCTGAATGCGGATAAGCCGGTTCTCGTGGATTTCTGGGCGGAATGGTGCAGCCCTTGTAAGCAGATCGGCCCGGCCCTTGAAGAAATTGCTTCGGAAATGGGCGAGAAGCTGACGATCGCCAAGCTGAATATCGATGAAAACCCCAACACGCCGACCAAATACGGTGTGCGCGGCATCCCGACCCTGATGATTTTCAAGGACGGGCAAGTGGCCGCGACTAAGGTCGGCGCTCTGCCGAAAGGCAAGATTCAAGAATGGATCGACGACTCGATCTGATCCGTCTTTATAAAGACGTGAAAAGCCCGGCCGCCGCGCCGGGCTTTTTTCATGCGTGATCCTTGAGGACCGTTCCGGCGAGGTAAAGCGAGCCCGCGATCAGCAGGCGCGGCACGGGATCGCCATCCTCCCGCGCCATTTGCAGCACCCTTTGCACCGCATCCGTCAGGCTCTCCGCCGTGCTTGCGGCAAGGCCCGCGCCTTCAGCCGCCCGCGCCAGATCCTCCGGGTCTTGACAATTGGCCTCACCGGGGATCGGGATGACCACCGCATGGCGCGCAAGCCCGCTAAAGGCCTCGAAAAACGCACCCGCGTCCTTGTGGATCATCATACCAACAATGAGATAAAGCGGGCGCGACAGCCGCTCGTCGAGATCGGCCATGGTATGGGCAACCGCCCGCGCGCCATGGGGATTGTGGCCGCCATCGAGCCAGACCTCGCCCCGGTCCGCCCCATCCGCGCTCGCCGCCCGGAACGCCTCAATGAACGGGCCCGACACGAGGCGCTGCAGACGGCCCGGCCAGGACACGGTCTCCAGCCCCTGCGCGATGGCCGCATCCGAGACGCCCAGCCAATCGAGGGTGCGCAGCCCCGCAATGACAATCCCGGCATTCTCGATCTGATGACGCCCGGGAAGACGCGGCAGCGGCAGGTCGAGCAGACCATGGGCGTCCTGATAGACCATGCGGCCGTTTTCTTCATGGATGGTATAATCCTGACCCCGAATGACCAAGGGCGCGCCGGTCCGGTCCGCCGCCTCTTCGATCACCGCGCGCGCCGCGTCCCTTTGCGGACCGATCACGCCGAACACGCCGGATTTCAGGATGCCCGCCTTCTCGCCGGCGATTGCCTCGATCGTGTCGCCAAGGAAGTTCTGGTGATCGTAGTCGACCGGCGTGATGACCGTCAGGGCCGGACGATCAATGACATTGGTGGCATCATAGCGCCCGCCCAGACCCACTTCGAGCAGGGTCACATCGGCAGGGCGGCGGGAAAACGCCAGAAAAGCCGCCGCGGTCGTAATCTCGAAAAAGGTAATCGGTTCGCCCCCATTGGCGGCCTCGCAATCTTCCAAAACACGGATCAGGTCCGCTTCGTCGATGGGCTGGCCATTGGGCGCGATGCGCTCGTGAAAGCGCACCAGATGGGGCGAAGTGTAACAGTGGGCGGACTGTCCGTCCGCTTCCAGAATGGCCTTGAACAGGGCCAGAACCGAGCCCTTGCCGTTCGTGCCCGCAATGTGAATGACAGGCGGCACCGCGTCCTGCGGACGGCCCAAGGCATCGAGCAAACGCAAAATCCGCTCAAGACCGAGATCGATGAGGTTCGGATGCAGACGTTCAAAGCGCGCCAGCACGGCGTCGGACCCGGACGGGTCCGCGACCGCGCCGCCGCCGGACACGGTCATTCCGCCTCCTGAGCTGTCCCGCCAGCGCTTTCCTCCGGCGTGACATCGGGGTCCGCCACAGGGGTGGCCTGGGCCTCGGACGGCGCTTTCTGCGTGATCATCAGCAGATCGACAAGCTGCGCCAGGGTCTTTTTAACATCATGGCGGTGCACGACCATATCGACCATGCCGTGATCCAGAAGATATTCAGAGCGCTGAAAACCATCGGGCAAGCGTTCGCGGATGGTCTGTTCGATGACCCGGGGACCGGCGAAACCGATCAAGGCCCCAGGCTCGGCCAGATGCACATCGCCCAGCATGGCATAAGATGCGGTAACGCCGCCGGTCGTCGGATGGGTCAGCACCACGATGTAAGGCAGGCCCGCATCGCGCAGCATCTGCACACCGACCGTCGTGCGCGGCATCTGCATCAAAGACAGAATGCCTTCCTGCATGCGCGCGCCGCCCGAAGCGGTGAAAATGATCAAGGGCGCGTTCAGCTCAAGTGCTTTTTCGGCGGCCGTCAGGAACGCTTCGCCCGCGCCCATACCGAGGGAGCCGCCCATGAAGGCGAAATTCTGAATGAGGACGACCGACTGGTGTCCTTCGATCATGCCCACGGTCAGGATCATGGCGTCGCGCCGGCCCGTCTTCGAGCGGGCATCCTTCAAGCGGTCCGTATACCGCTTTTCATCCCGGAAACTGAGCGGATCGTCCTGCACATCCGGAAGAGGCAGCTCCTCCCATTCACCGCCGTCGAAGATCGTCTTGAGCCGGTCTTCCGGCGCGATCTTCATGTGAAAACCGCAATTGGTGCAGACATTATCGTTAGCCGCCAGGTCGCGGTGAAAGATCATTTCGCCGCAATTGGGGCATTTGCGCCAAAGGTTTTCCGCCGTATCGCGCTTGTTCCACCAGTTGGAAACCTTCGGGCGGACCATATTGGTGATCCAGTTCATCCGTCTACCACCCTTTCTGTCGCCCCCATCGAACCCTTCCAAAGACGCCGCTACTCATCCCTAGCCTTGCGATGGCGCCTGTTTCACAACGCTGTGCGCGGCCCCGGCCAGCTCGCCCACGAACCGCGCGACCGTGTCAGCCAGCCCGTCCGGGGCACGGCCCTGGGCATCGAGAGCTTGGGCGATCCGCTCGACGATCGCCGATCCTACCACGACCCCGTCGGCAATGCGGGCAACCGCGGCAGCCTGTTCAGGACTCTTGATGCCAAATCCGACGGAAATGGGCAAATCCGTGTGGTTGCGCAACCGTTTGAGCGCATCCTGCAAGGCCTCTTCGGCGGCTGTAGCAGCGCCCGTCACGCCCGTTACGGAGACGTAATAAAGGAACCCGCTGGCTCCGGCCAGAACCGCCGGAAGCCGCGCCTCCGACGTGGTCGGCGTGGCCAGCCGGATGACATCGAGCCCGGCCGCGCGGGCAGGCGCACCCAGTGCGCTATCCTCCTCCGGCGGCACATCGACCACGATCAGGCCATCGACACCAACGGTCCGGGCATCGGCCACGAAACGGCCGGTGCCATAGGCATGGATCGGGTTGAAATAGCCCATCAGCAGGACCGGCGTCTCCGTATCCTTGGCGCGGAAGCGGCGGACCATTTCCAGGGTGCCCGCAAGGCTCGCATGCGCCTTCAAGGCCCGGAGCGAGGCCGCCTGAATGGCCGGACCGTCCGCCATGGGATCGGTAAAGGGAATGCCCAACTCGATCAGGTCGGCGCCTGCGGCGGGCAGCCGGTCGAGCAGGGCCTGGGAGGTTTCCGGGTCCGGATCGCCCGCCGTGATGAACGGAATGAAGGCGGCGCGGCCTTGTTGCGACAGGGCGGCGAACCGCCTGGCGATGCGCGATTGATCCGTGCTCAAAGCTCCGCCTCCAGCGCTTCGGCGATGGTGAAGATATCTTTGTCGCCACGGCCGCACAGATTGACGATCATCAGATGATCCGGGGCGCGCTCCGGCGCGATCTTCGAGACATGGGCCAGCGCATGGGACGGCTCAAGGGCGGGCAGAATGCCTTCCTGGGCCGCGCAAAGCTGAAAGGCCGCGAGCGCCTCTTTATCCGTCGCCGACACATACCTAACGCGGCCGGTATCATGCAGCCAGGCATGTTCAGGGCCGATCCCCGGATAATCGAGGCCCGCCGAAATGGAATGGGCATCGATGATCTGTCCGTCCCTGTCCTGAAGCAGATAGGTCCGGTTGCCGTGGAGCACGCCGGGCACGCCGCCGGTCAGGGAGGCCGCATGGCGGCCCGTCTCGACGCCGTCGCCGCCGGCTTCCACGCCAATGACCTCGATGTCGCGATCGTCCAGGAACGGATAAAACAGGCCCATGGCATTGGAGCCACCGCCGATGCAGGCCACCAGGCTATCGGGCAGGCGCCCTTCCCGCTCCAGGATCTGCGCGCGGGCTTCGCGTCCGATGACGGACTGAAAATCGCGCACCATCATGGGGTAGGGGTGTGGCCCGGCGGCCGTGCCGATCACATAAAACGTGTCTTCAACATTGGTGACCCAGTCGCGCAGTGCATCGTTCATCGCGTCTTTGAGGGT
>CAZTCJ010000068.1:0-21686 GCA_964612085.1 uncultured Alphaproteobacteria bacterium | reverse complement strand
ACTTCGCGGATGTGCGCACCGTGATGAACGAGATGGGCAAGGCCATGATGGGCACAGGCGAAGCGGAAGGCGAACAGCGGGCGATCGAGGCCGCCGAGGCCGCCATCAACAATCCGCTGCTGGACGAAGTGCCGATGAAAGGCGCGCGCGGCGTGCTGATCAACATCACCGGCGGCATGGACATGACCTTGTTCGAAGTGGACGAGGCGGCGAACCGGATCCGGGGCGAAGTCGATCCGGATGCGAACATCATCGTCGGCTCCACCTTCAACGAAGGCATGGACGGCAAGATCCGCGTGTCGATCGTCGCCACCGGCATCGACGACGTGGAAGGCCTGGAGGCCCCGGGCGATGCGCCGACCCGTCCGGCGGCACGCCAGCCCTACCGCCAGGCCCCGAGCCCGGCTCAGGCCGCGACCGGTGCGCCGGCCGCCAAGGAAAGCGGCGACACATGGCGTCCCAAGGCGCCCGTCGCCCAGCCCGCGGCGGACAGCGGCTCCAAACCGGCCGATGCGGCCAAGGCCCAGCCCGGCCTGTCGGTGGTCGCCGACAATGCCACCACGGAAGCCGATCTCGACGATCTGGAAGAGATCGAGGCCGAAGCGGCGGAGGATATCGCCGCCGAAGCGCCCCTGGCGGTGGCTCAGGGCGGCGGCAGCGTCCATGCGGTGAGCGGCGGCGGACGTGCGGCGGAAGCCCGGGCGCCCAGCGGGGACGGCGGCACGCGGCCCGCACCCCAGGAACGCAAGCGCGGCGGTCTCTTGAACCGGGTGGCGAGCGTCTCGTTGGGCCTGTCGTCCGACAACAAGAACCGGTCCGCTCAACAGGCTCAGCGCCGGGATCAGGCGCAAGGCCAGGGCGGTCAGGACAAGGACGCCGGTCTGCGGGCGACGCCCGACGATCAGGTCTTCCCGGCCTGCGAGGACAAGGATCAGCTGGAAATTCCGGCCTTTCTGCGCCGCCAGGCCAACTAAGGGCGGCCTGACCAAGAATAACGGCGTCCGATGGCGGGTCTGCTTGCCGTCGGGCGCCTTTTCGTTTCAGGGTTAAGAGCGTAAGCTCTTCTTATTCCTGGGATTTGGCGCTATATCGGCCAAATGGTAATCTCAAAGGCACGGTGGCGACATATTTGGGCCATCAAGCGGCTCTGTTTTGAGCGATCATGTCGCTCAGCCTATGATCTGGGGGGCCACGCTCTGGCCCATTCCTTGAGTAGCGTACTGACCGGCACGCGGAGGCCTCATCCGGATCCGCACGCGGCGGCTTTTGGGGAACGACACGTGCCGCCGGTCATTTGAGGGGAGAACATATTTACCGTGTCCGCACTTTTTGGCTTGAACACCGTTTACGAAACCACTTTGAACCATGCGATCCGCTGTTCGGGCATCGGCTTGCATACGGGCGCGCCCGTGACCATGCGGCTGCGGCCCGCGCCGGTCTCCACCGGGATCGTCTTTGTGCGCACGGACATCAAGGATTCCGATCCGCGCGTGCCCGCCCGGTTCGATACCGTGACCCAGACCCAGCTCGGCACGACCATCACCAACGAGGCGGGCGTTTCCGTCGCCACGGTGGAGCATCTGATGGCCGCGCTCGCCGGCTGCGGCATCGATAACCTGCTGATCGATATCGACGGCCCGGAAGTGCCGATCATGGACGGCAGCGCGGCGCCTTTCGTGTTTCTGGTGGAATGCGCGGGCGTGACGGTGAGCGATCAGCCCCGCCAGTATTTGCGCATTCTAAAGACGGTCGCGATCGAGGACGGGCTGAAATACGCGGAACTGTCACCCGGAGAGGGCTACAGCCTCGATTTCGAGATCGATTTCGAAACGCCCGTGATCGGTGCGCAGCAGTACCGGTTCGAACTGTCGAGCGCGTCGTTCAAGACGGAACTGTGCCGCGCCCGGACCTTCGGCTTTGCCAAGGATGTGGATCTGCTCCGCTCCATGGGGCTGGCGCGCGGCGGCTCCCTGGAAAACGCCATCGTTATCCAGGATGACCGTATTCTGAACGAAGAAGGCCTGCGTTATGCGGATGAATTCGTCCGCCACAAAGTGCTCGATGCGGTCGGCGATCTCGCCTTGTGCGGGTCTCAGATCGAAGGGTGTTTCCGGGCGCGCCGGTCGGGCCACGAGCTGAACAACAAGCTGTTGCACACCCTCATTGCCGACCCGGACGCCTGGTGTCTGGAAACCCGTACCGAGGCGGCCATTGTGTCCGACGAAGATATGGCCGAGGCCGACGAGATGTTGCCGGCAGCCGGTAAATAACGGCTGCCGATGTCATCCGTTTACTCGGCCGCGTGTTCCGGATTGTTCGTGGCGATGCTCAGAGCCGCCCGGTCGCGCCGGTCCGTAAGGCTCTTCACCAGGCTCGAGACGGCATTCCGGACAATCGGATCTTCGATTTCCGTGAAGTTCCGCACCAGTTCGATGGTCGCCCGGTTGCGGCCGCCATGGGGCAGGGGCGCCGATTGGGATGTCGGTTCCAGCCCGTCGAAGAAATAGGCCACTTCGACTTCCAGATGTTTGGCGATCTCGTACAGGCGGCCCGCGCTCACGCGGTTCGACCCGGTCTCATATTTCTGGACCTGTTGATAGGAGATATCGAGCGCGGTCGCCAACTGTTCCTGTGTCAGTCCCAACAGGGTCCGCCGCTGCCGGATCCGCTCACCAACATGCTCATCGACCCGCTTGGCGAGCCGCGCAGATTTGACGATCACATTATCCACTCTCACGCCCTCCCACGCTTCACGCGTGATTACCAATGGCAGACCGTGGGCCACTCAAATCGCCCTAGACCGCCGTGTTAGCACTCTCTTGGAATTACGCCGCGGTGCATCCGCAACAGCTAATCCCGTTCAACTGTTTTGCTGAGCTGGTCAGCAATCATGAAGGGAAATAGGCCGTATTCCCTTAAATCAATGGTCTTGACCGGTTAATCGTGTGTTTCATAAATATCCATATTCGGCGTAATACAACTCTTTACAAACATATCCGGCGAAAATGCCACATGCCAGTATGCCAGCACGATCCAAGGCCTCTGCCGGATAGGCCGAATGGTTGCAGGGCCCTGCTGTCACGCCGGTCTCACGCTTGCGGCATCGGCCCTAACTCCGCATTGTTCTGGGCAAGGCAAACGGCTTAAGCTACGCTGCCGTAAGGGTTCAGCCGGTTGGACGTAGGTGTGAAGGAGGCTCGTCGCGCTATGCGGATCTGGGCGCAGACAAAACTTTTTGTGATCGTGATTTTGGCCGGCGCGTTTGCGGCCGGCTGCGCGGGCGGCGGCAAGAAGAAAGAAATTCAATATGTCGAAACGCCCGTGGAGACGCTCTATAACCGGGCCGTCGACGAGATGAACAAGAAGCGTTTCCTGCAAGCCGCCGTCCGGTTCGACGAAGTGGAGCGCCAGCACCCCTATTCGATCTGGGCCCGGCGCGCCATGCTGATGGCCGCCTACAGCTATTACGAAGCCAACCGCTATGACGAAGCGATCCTGGCGGCCAACCGTTTCATCTCGCTCCATCCCGGCAACCGGGATGTGGCGTATGCCTACTACATCATTTCCGTGTCCTATTACGAACAGATCTCCGATGTGGGCCGGGACCAGAAAATGACCGAGGAAGCGCTCAAGTCGCTTCAGGAAGTGGTGCGGCGCTTCCCCACCAGCGAATATGCCCGCGACGCCCGGCTGAAGATCGACATGACCCGCGACCATCTGGCGGGCAAGGAAATGGAAGTCGGCCGTTGGTATTTGCGGCGCGACCAGCACCTGGCCGCCATCAACCGCTTCCGCTCCGTGGTCGAGAACTACCAGACCACCTCCCATGTGCCCGAGGCGCTGCACCGGCTGACGGAAGCCTATCTGGCCATGGGCGTGATCGGCGAGGCCCGCTCCACGGCCGCCGTGCTGGGCCATAACTTCCCCGGCAGCAGATGGTACGAGGACAGTTACGACATCCTCGTCAAAAAGGAACTGAAGCCCATCAAGGCGGCACGCCGGCGCAACAAGGAAGAGCTGGAGAGGCGCTCCCAGGCGGAGCTTGAGCGGGAAATCGAACGGGCGGTCGAGCACCAGTCGGTGGTCAATACCGGCGATTCCAACATCCCGCCGCCGCCGCAATAAGGCTCCGGCTGCCCATCTGAACGGACCGCTTCCGGCAACGCCCGTGCTCGCCTATCCTGGGATCATGCGAATCACATGCGCGGGTCTCGGGCCTGAGGCTTGAGACGACGGGCCGCGCGCTGGGTCTGGGTCTGACCGCGATGCTTCACGCGCTTTCCATTCGCGACATTGTTCTGATCGACAAGGTCGAGCTTGCCTTCGAGCCCGGCCTGTGCGTGCTCACCGGCGAAACCGGCGCGGGCAAGTCGATCCTGCTCGACGCGCTGGGCCTGGCCACGGGCGCGCGGGCGGAACGCCGCCTGGTGCGTCATGGGGCGGACGAGGGCGCGGTGACGGCGATCTTCGCCGTGACGGCGGACCATCTGGTCCACGCGCTGCTCGACACGGCAGGCGTCTCCGGCGATCCGGATGCGGTGCTTTTGCGCCGGATGCTCTCGACCGATGGCCGCAGCCGCGCCTTCATCAACGATCAGCCCGTCAGCGTCGCGCTTTTGCAGGATGTGGGCGCGAGCCTGCTGGAGATCCACGGCCAGCACGATGACCGGGGTCTGCTCGACCCGGGCGCCCATCGGGCGCTGCTCGATCAGTTCGGCGGCTTGGGCCCGCGCGTGGCCGCCGTGCGTACCGCCCATGGCGCCTGGCGCGATGCGGCACAGCGCTTCGCCAAGCGTCAGGCCGCCTTGACCAAAGCCCAGACGGAGCGGGACTATCTCGCCCATGTGGCCCAGGAGCTGGAGGCGCTCGATCCGCAGGCGGATGAAGAAGAGACGCTGGCCGCTGAACGGACCGCCCTCATGCATGGGGAAAAGATCGCGGGCGATCTGGAGGATGCGGTGAAGGCCCTGGGCGAGGGCGGGCTGACGGCGAAACTGTCGGCTGCCCTGCGCCGGCTGGAGCGGGCGCGGGAGCAGGCGGCGGGCCGTCTTGACGAGGCCGTCGCCGCCATCGACCGGGCCCTGACGGAAGTGGCGGAAGCCCAGTCCCGCCTGGAGACCGCCCAGACCGATTGCGCTTTCGATCCGGACCGTCTGGCGGCGGCGGAGGAACGGCTGTTCGCTCTGCGCGCCGCCGCCCGCAAACACGATGTGCGGGTCGATGACCTGCCGGGGCTGCGCGACCGGTTCAGGGCCGATCTCGACGCGATCGAGACGGGGGCGGCGGATCTGGCCAAGCTCGAAGAGGCCCGGGATAAGGCGCATACGGCTTATCTGGACAAGGCGCAGGCGCTGTCCAAGGCGCGCACCCAGGCCGCCAAGCGGCTCGACGCGGCGGTGATGGCCGAACTGGCGCCGTTGAAACTCGACAAGGCCCATTTCCGGACCGGGATCGAAACTCTGGACGGCGACAAGGGCGGGGCCGACGGGCTCGACCGGGTGCGGTTCGAAGTGGCGACCAATCCGGGCGCGCCGTTCGGGCCGCTGACCCAGATCGCGTCCGGCGGCGAGCTGTCCCGGTTCATCCTGGCCCTGAAGGTCGTTCTGGCGGGCGGGGCCAATGGGCTGACGCTGATTTTCGATGAGATCGACCGGGGCGTGGGCGGCGCCGTGGCCGATGCGGTGGGCGAACGGCTGGCACGTCTGGCGGGCGCGCCGGACACGCAGGTGCTCGTGGTGACCCACTCCCCGCAAGTGGCCGCGCGCGGAAAGCATCACTGGCGCATCGCCAAAGAGGGCGACGGCTCCGCTACGGTGACGCGGGTGGCACAACTCGATCCGGCGGAGCGGACCGAGGAAATCGCCCGCATGCTGGCGGGCGCGGAAGTGACCGACGAGGCCCGCGCGGCGGCCGCCCGTCTTCTGGGGACGGATGGTCCTGCGTCCGCGAAACGCAAGGCGCGGGCATGAGCGGCGGCTTTTCCGGTATCTCTGTCGAAGATTTGAACGAGGCCCAGGCGGCGGCCGAGCTTGAGCGGCTGGCGGATGAAATCGCCGGGCACGACGCGCTGTATTATCAAAAAGACGATCCGGTTATTTCGGACGCGGAGTATGACCGTTTGCGCCTGCGCAATCAGGCCATCGAGAAGCGCTTTCCCCATCTTCAGCGGGCGGACAGCCCGTCCCTGCGGGTCGGCGCCGCGCCGTCGGAAGCCTTCGCCAAGGTCAAGCATGCCGTGGCCATGCTGTCGCTATCCAACGTCTTCACCGATGAGGACGTGCAGGATTTTTGCGATCGCATCCGCCGGTTTCTCAATCTGAAGGCAGACGATGCGCTGCCGATTCTGGCGGAATCGAAGATCGACGGGCTTGGCGCCTCCTTGCGCTATGAGAAGGGGCGGCTGGTGCGCGGCGCGACCCGTGGCGACGGCCAGACCGGCGAGGATGTCACCGCCAATCTGCGCACGATCAAGGATATTCCGGAGTACCTGAAAGGGTCTTCCGTACCCGATGTGTTCGAGATACGCGGCGAAGTCTATATGGCGCATTCCGCTTTCCGTGCGCTGAACGAGCGTCAGGAAAAAGACGGCAAACCGGTTTTCAAGAACCCGCGCAATGCGGCGGCGGGTTCGCTGCGCCAGCTCGACCCGAAAATGACCGCCGCGCGGCCCTTGCGGTTCTTCGCCTATAGCTGGGGCGAGGTCTCGGACCTGCCGGCGGAAACCCAATCGGGCATGCTGAAACAGTTCAAGGCCTGGGGGTTCCTGACCGATCCGCACGCCCGTGTCTGCCAATCGATCGGGGAGATGCTGAAGACTTATGCCAAAATCCTCAGTGCCCGGCCCGATCTCGATTACGATATCGACGGCGTGGTCTACAAGGTGGACCGGCTCGACTGGCAGAAGCGCCTGGGGTTCGTGTCGCGGGCGCCGCGCTGGGCCACCGCCCACAAGTTTCCGGCGGAACAGGCCGAGACCGTGCTTGAGGATATCGACATTCAGGTGGGCCGCACCGGCAAGCTGACGCCGGTCGCCAAGCTTAAACCCGTCACGGTGGGCGGTGTCGTGGTCTCCAACGCCACGCTGCACAATGAAGACGAAATCGAGCGTAAGGATGTGCGCATCGGCGACACGGTGGTGATCCAGCGCGCGGGCGATGTCATCCCGCAGGTCGTCCGTGTGGTGATGGAGAAACGGCCCAAGGCTGCGAAGAAATTCAAGTTTCCGGAGAAATGTCCGGTTTGCGGCAGCCATGCGGTGCGCGAGGTCAACGAGAAGACCGGCAAGGCCGATGTGGACCGGCGTTGCACCGGCGGGCTCATCTGCGCTGCCCAGCTTGTGGAGCGGCTGAAGCATTTCGTCTCGCGCGATGCCTTCGATATCGAAGGTCTGGGCGCGAAGCAGGTGGAAGCGTTCTGGAAGGATAAGCTGATCGAACAGCCTGCGGATATTTTCACGCTTCAGGCGCGGGACGGTGCGGACCTGCCGCCTTTGGCCAAACGCGAGGGCTGGGGTCCGAAATCCGCTGAAAACCTGTTCAAGGCGATCCGGGACCGGAGCACGATTCCCCTCGACCGGTTCGTCTATGCGCTGGGCATCCGCCATGTGGGCCAGACCAATGCGCGGGTGCTGGCGCGTTCTTATGGATCCTTGAAAAACTTCCGGACCGCGATGGAACAGGCCGCCAAGGACGAGACGGCGCGGGACGACCTGCTCAATATCGACGGGATCGGCGGCGTGCTGGCCGACGCGGTGATCGAATTCTTCGCGGAAGACCATAACCGCGAAGCGCTTGATAAGCTTGCGGATCAGCTCACGGTCGAGGACTTCGAACAGGTGGCCCAGGACAGTGCCGTCAGTGGCAAGACGGTCGTTTTCACCGGAACGCTGGAAAAAATGACGCGTCCGGAAGCCAAGGCGCGGGCGGAAAGCTTGGGCGCCAAGGTCTCGGGCTCGGTCTCGAAAAAGACGGATCTGGTGGTGGCCGGACCCGGCGCGGGCTCCAAGCTCAAGACGGCGCAAGAGCTAGGCGTCAAGGTCATCAGCGAGGACGATTGGCTGGAGATCGCCGGCGCGGAGGGCGGCCCATGACCAAACGTATTCTGGTGGTCGCCCATGCGCCGTCGCCGAACACGGCCCGGCTGCGCGACGCGGTTCTGAAAGGGATAGACGCGGCGCAGGCGGATGACCTGACCGTGCAGGCGCTGTCGCCGTTCGATACGGGGCCGGAGGATGTAAAGGCGGCCAGCGCGCTCATTTTGGGCACGACGGAAAATCTCGGTTATATGAGCGGGGCGCTGAAGGACTTTTTCGACCGGATCTATTATCCGTGCCTGGAGGAAACGCAAGGCCGTCCTTACGCGCTTTATATCCGCGCGGGCCATGACGGCACGGGCACGCGCCGGGGTGTGGAGAGCATCGTCACGGGCCTGCGCTGGAAAGCGGTCGCGGAGCCGCTCATCTGCAGGGGCGACTGGGACGAGGGCTTCATCGCCCAATGCGAAGAGCTCGGCATGCTGGTCGCCGCCGGGCTCGACGCAGGGGTGTTCTAAGCCCCAAGCGGGGCCGTGGCTTCTTCCAGCCAGGCGCGGGTATTCGCGTCAACTTGCGGGCCGATCTCGGCCCGTACCCGCGCGTGATAGGCATTCAGCCAGGCGATTTCGTCCGCCGACATCAGTGTGATATCGATCAGTGTGCGGTCGATGGGCGCGAGCGTCAGGGTCTCGAAGCCCATCATGGGCCGGTCGCCGCCCGGCGGCATCTCCGGGTCCGTCACCACAATGAGGTTTTCGGTGCGGATGCCGTAATGGCCTTCCTTATAGTAACCGGGCTCGTTGGAGACGATCATGCCCGGCTTCAAATCCTGATCCCGGAGCATTTTCGAAATCGATTGCGGCCCTTCATGGACGCCCAGATAAGAGCCGACCCCGTGGCCCGTGCCGTGATCGTAATCGAAACCGCCTTGCCACAGGGGCAGGCGCGCCAGCGTGTCGAGCTGGATGCCCCGTGTGCCTGCGGGGAAGCGCGCGCAGGACAGGGCGATCATGCCTTTGAGCACGCGGGTGAAGCGGTCGCGCATTTCCTGCGTGGGCTCTCCCACCGCGATCGTCCGTGTGATGTCGGTCGTGCCTTCCAGATACTGGCCGCCGCTGTCGATCAGGTAAAGCGTACCGGTCTCGAGCGGCGTGTTGGAGGCTTCCGACACCCGGTAATGGGGCAGGGCGCCGTTCGGTCCCGCGCCGGAAATGGACTCAAAGCTGATGTCTTTGAGGGCACCCGTCTGTTCCCGGATCTCTTCGAGCTTGCGCACCACCGCGATCTCGTCGAGCGTGCCGGTGGGGGCTTGCGCGGTCAGCCAGCACAGGAACCGGGTCATGGCCGCGCCGTCGCGCGCATGAGCCGTGCGCGCGCCCTGCACTTCGACCGCATTCTTGCAGGCCTTGGGCAACAGGCAGGGATCGGGTCCGTTGACGAGGGTTGCGCCCGCGCCTTCGAGCCGTTTGGCGATCCATAGGGGCGCCCAGTTGGGGTCCACGAGCACACGCGCTTTGTCCGTTCCAAGAGCGTCGAGGGCGGCCCCCAGCTCTTCCGGCGCGCGGATGGTAACGCCATTGCCCAGATGGGTACGCAAGGCATCGTCCACCTTGCGCTCGTCGATGAAAAGCTCCGTATGGCCATCATCATGGAGGATGGCGAAGGCCAGCGCGATGGGCGAGTGGGAGACGTCGCCGCCCCGGATGTTCAAGAGCCAGGCGATGGAATCGGGCAGGGTGAGCACGGCGGCTTTCGCGCCGTCCCGCGCCAGGCCCGCGCCGAGATCGGCCCGTTTGTCCGTGGCCGCCTGACCCGCATGGGCTATATTGTAAGGCACGGCGAGCGCGGTCGGCGGCTCGGGCTGGTCCTCCCAGATCTCGTCGATGGGGTTGGGCTCGAGAGCCACCAGCGTCGCGCCCGCGCGCTCCAGCGCCTTGCGGAAGCGGGCGATGCCGGCGGGTGTGTGCAGCCAGGGATCGAAACCGATCCGCGCACCTTGGCCGACCGCGTCGCGCAGCCAATCTTCCGGCTGCGTCTCAACGGTCGAGACCGGTTCGAAAACCTCCGTGTCCACCTGCTGGCGGACTTGTACCGTATACCGCCCATCCACGAAAACGGCAGCGCGCTCCGTCAACACGATGGCCAGGCCCGCAGAGCCGGTAAAGCTGGTCAACCACGCCAGGCGTTCGGAGCGCGGGGCGACCCATTCGCCCTGGTGTTCGTCGGCGCGGGGTACGAGGAAGCCGTCAACGCCGCGGGCGGCCAAGCGGTCGCGCAGGGCTCGCGCGCGGAGGGCGCCGGTTTTCGGATCCGTCTTGGCTGTGAATGTCTGTCTCATGATCAACCTTATAACGTCTGGGAATGGGGATTAGCGGGTCAGGACCAGGGTGCTCCATTCGTCGATGCGTAAGCGGTCGGCCAGCCGCAGGCCTTGTGGTTTGTAAGCGGCAAGCAACGGCTCTTCCTGTTCGGTCAGGATGCCGGAAACGATCAGAATGCCGTCGGGAGCGAGCGCCCGGGTGATTGGTTCCGCGAGCGCCATCAGCGGTTCCAGCAGGATATTGGCGACGATCAAATCGAAAGGCTGGGTGCCCGCGATCATGCCGTGGTCGAGTCCTTCGGCTGTCACGAAGCGGATCATCTGCCCGCAGCCGTTTTCCGCTGCGTTGGCTTCAGCCACTTCGATGGCGACCGGATCGTTGTCGCTGGCGACCACGGGCGCGGCGAGCCGTTTGGCGACGGCCATGGCGAGCACGCCGGTGCCGCAGCCCAGATCGAGGGTATTGCGGAACGCTTTGCGCTCGCCGAGCCGGTCGATAGCCATCAGGCAGCCAAGGGTCGTGCCGTGGTGGCCCGTGCCGAAGGCTTGGCCCGCATCGATCACGATGGGAATTTCGTCCGGCCCCGCCACATTTTCGTGGTGATGGCCGTGGATAACGAAGCAGCCAGCGCGCACGGGCTCCAGCCCTTCGAGGGACACGGCGACCCAGTCCTTCTCCGGCACGGGCGCGATGCTCGCGCAAAGCTGATGCTCTTCATCTAAGAGTTCGAGGGCGGCGGATGCTTCCTGTTTGGTATCGTAGAGCGCGTCCGCCAGCCACTGTTCCGCCTCTTCGTTCTCGAACAGGGAAACGGCCAGGGCTTCGGGAATGAGAGCGTCCGACCACTGATTGGCCACGTCCCGCGCGTCCGTTTCTTCGCCGTAAAACAGTATCCGCCACATGGTTGCTTGTCTCACTATCCCCTGATTGCTTGGATCAGGCGCCGTCCGGCGCATCCTGGTTCTTGGCCCGCTCGACGAAGCTGGCGATCACGCGCTTCTGCCCGGCTTTCTCGAACTCCACCGTTAATTTCGTGCCTTCCATGGCGGCGATCCGGCCATAGCCGAATTTCTGATGAAAGATCCGTTCGCCGACGGAAAAGGTCTGGTCGGACGGGTCGGATGTGGCGATCAGGTCGGGCTGATGGTCGATGGTCAGTGGCCCGCGCGCCGAGCGCTGGCCGGCGGGGCTCGTCATGGCGCCGGAGCGCCAGCGGTCCTGGGCGCGGCGCCAGCCGGGCGTGTTGTAGGTGTTGTCGAACTGGGCGGTGCTTTCGGAAAAGCCGCCAAATCCCGCATACGGATTGCTGGGCGTTTCCATGTCGATATGATCCTCCGGCAGTTCACCGATGAACCGGGAGGGAATGCAAGGTTGCATCCGGCCATAGATCGTCCGCATCGTGGCGTAAGACACAAACGCGCGTTTGCGCGCCCGGGTCAGGCCCACATAGGCGAGGCGGCGTTCTTCTTCGAGGCCTTTCTCGCCGGTCTCGTCGAGGGAGCGTTGAGACGGGAACAGACCTTCCTCCCAGCCGGGCAGGAACACCGTGTCGAACTCAAGCCCCTTGGCGGCATGGAGCGTCATCAGCGTAATGCGGTCGGCGGTGTCGGCCTGTTCCAGTTCCATGACCAGGGCGATGTGCTCCAGATAGCCTTCGAGCGTGTCGAACTCTTCCATGGAATGGACGAGTTCCTTGAGGTTGTCGATACGGCCGGGCGCCTGGGGCGACTTGTCGTTCTGGAGCATCTCCATATAGCCGGACTCGTCCAAAATGAGACCCGCCAGCTCCCAGTGGGGGATGTCCTGTTTTTGCGCCGTCCACTGATCGATCATGCCGATCAGCCGTTCCATGGCTTTGGCCTGGGCGGATTTGAACGCGCCGCCGTCCAAGAGATGACGGCAGGCTTCCAGATAGGGCAGATCGTGTTCCCGCGCGAAGCCGGTGAACAGGGCCTGTACCTTGTCGCCCAGCTTGCGGGACGGCGTGTTGAAGATGCGCTCGAAAGCGAGGCTGTCGGACGGATTGGCGACGATGCGGAAATAGGCGTTGGCGTCGCGGATCTCGGCGCGCTCGTAAAAGCGCGGACCGCCAAACACCCGATAAGGCAGGCCGATGGCGATGAAGCGGTCCTCAAAAGCCCGCATCTGGGAACTGGCGCGCACCAGCACCGCCATCTGCGATAAAGGCGCGCCGCCTTTTTGCAGGCTCTCCATGGTGTCGGAGACCGTACGCGCTTCTTCCGTATCGTCGAACAGGCCGCGCACGGAAATGGGCTCGCCGCCGTCCGCCCCCGTCCACAAGGTCTTGCCCAGCCGCGCCTTGTTGGCCGCGATCAGGCCGCTGGCCGCGCCCAGAATGCGGGGCGTGGAGCGGTAATTGCGCTCCAGGCGGATCACCTTGGCATTGGGGAAATCGGTCTCGAAGCGGAGGATATTGTCCACTTCCGCGCCGCGCCAGCCATAGATCGACTGATCGTCATCGCCGACGCAGCAGATATTGCCGCGCCCTTGGGCGAGCAGGCGCAGCCAGAGATATTGGGCCACATTACTGTCCTGGTACTCGTCCACCAGGATATAGGCAAAGCGCCGGTGGAAATCGGCAAGCACATCGGAATGGTTCTTGAACAGTTGCAGCGCTTCCAGCAGCAGGTCGCCGAAATCGGCGGCGTTCAAAAGCTTCAACCGCTCCTGATACTGACGGTAAAGGTCGATGCCCTTACCGTTGGCGAAGCGGCCGCCTTCCTCTTCCGGCACCTGATCCGGTGTCCAGCCCTTGTTCTTCCAGCGGTCGATCAGGAAGGCGAGATCCCGGGGCCGCCAGCGCTTTTCGTCGATCTGTTCGGCCTGGACGATCTGTTTCAGGATCCGCTCCTGGTCGTCCGTGTCGAGAATGGTGAAATTGGAGGTCAAGCCTACCAGCTCCGCGTGACGGCGCAGCATCTGGGCCGAGAGCGAATGGAAGGTGCCGAGCCAGGGCATGCCTTCGACCACGCCGCCGATCAGCGCACCGATCCGCTCCTTCATTTCCCGCGCCGCCTTGTTGGTGAAAGTGACCGCCAGGATCTGGCCGGGATAGGCCCGGCCCGTCGCCAGAATGTGCGCGATGCGGGTGGTCAGCACCCGGGTCTTGCCGGTGCCCGCGCCCGCCAGCACAAGCACGGGCCCGTCGAGGGCTTCCACGGCGGCGCGCTGCTCCGGATTGAGGGCGGCGAGATAGGCAGGCTCGGCATTTGGCGCCGGAGCGCCGGGGGCGGCGCCGGGCTCGTCATCGAGCGCGAAGGGATCGTCGAACGGGTCGGCCATGGTCTCCCGGAAGGTGAACTGAGAAAGAGCCCTATTGATGTTCCTCGATATGGGCTTCGACAAGGGCCTCGTTATACGCCCTCAAGGCATCGATGGTCGAGATCACGCCCACAAGACTGTCCGGACCGTCTCCGTCCCGCACGGCGATGGCGTCGAGATCGTGATTGCGTAGGGTGGTCAAAATGACGCCCAGCGTGGTGTCCGGCGCAACATAAGGCGCATCCGGCTCGATGGTAAGGCCCGCGCGGGCAGGGTCGCGCATGATGTCTTGTGCCAGGATCAGTTGCAGCATGGCCGTGTAGGTGCCCGCCGTTACATCGAGCCCGCGCTGGCGCAATTGCCACTGAAAGAAGGACTGGCCGATCAGCGTCTGATTCGCCGTGGTGGCGATGGAGGCGGAGACCAGGAGCGCGATGGTCATGGCATAATCGCCCGTCAGCTCGAACACGATCAAGGTGGTGGAGATGGGCGCGCCCAGGACGGCGGCGGCCACCGCGCCCATGCCGACAAGGGCGTAAAAGCCGTAAGAGGCGATATCGCCGGGGAAAAACTGGCCGAGGACGAGGCCGTAGGCGCCGCCCGCCATGGCGCCGAGATAGAGCGATGGGCTGAACGGGCCGCCGCCGAATCGGCTGGCGAGCGTAATGGCGCTGGCGACCATCTTCACGACGATCAGGGTGAGCAGGAAGGGCAGCGTGTAGGATTCGCGCAAGGCGGCATCGACCGCGCCGTATCCCACGCCCAGGCTTTCGGGAAACCAGATGCCGATGGCGCCGATCAGCGCGCCGCCCAGCACGGGCCGGAGCCAAAGGGGCAGGGTGATCTTGCCCGCAACCGTGTCGGCCAGGTCGATGGTCTTCAAAAATCCCATGCTGACGATCGCGGCGATCACGCCGAGGCCGACGAAAGCGGGCATCTCCAGATAGGAGACCAGGGCATAGTCCGCGCCCGTGAACGCCGGTTCGTCGCCCAGATGCAGCCGGGAGATCACCGCGCCCGCCACGCTCGCCACGGCGATGGGCGCGATGGCCCGTGGCGCGTAATGGCGCAGCACGACTTCATGGGCGAAGAGCACGCCTGCAACCGGCGCATTGAACGAGGCGGAGACGGCGGCCGCGACGCCGCAGCCCAGCATGACCCGGGCAAAGCGCGGCGGCAGATCGAAGGCGCGGGTAAAGGCGGCGGCCAAGACCCCGCCCAGATGGGTGACCGGGCCTTCCCGCCCGGCGCTGCCCCCGGCCCCGAGAGAGAGGATGGAAATCCCGGCGCTGTAGAGCGCAGGCAGAAGCGGCGCCCTGCCGCGCCGGAGCAGACGGATCTCGATGACATCGACAACGCCGAACGGCCGCTCCCGTTTCAGCAGGAATTGCAGCGCCAGACCGACAATCAGCCCGCCGCAGGTGGGCACCAGCACCACATGCCACCAGGGCAGGGCGGCGATGGCCTCGGGCAGCGTCTCAGGTCCGGTGGAGCCGAAGGCCAGCCGTTCCACGGCCCTCAGCAGCAGGACGAATGCGATCGCCGCATAGCCGGAGACGATGCCCACCAGCAGGGCCAGGAACCAGAGGATGCGTTGGTGACTGCGTACATAGGCCAGGACGGAGCGGAACAGGGAGGCCATGGCGCGCGCCTCACACCGGTCTGTACACGGTTATTGGCTTACCTGGTCTTACTGGCATTGGCCGAGCGAGCCTTCCGCGCAGATATAGGTGCCGTTCACCCAGGTCGCGCCCGACAGATCCGCCTCCAGAAAATCCGTCCGGTCGAGCTTGGCGCCGGAGAAATCCGCGCCCCGCAGATTGGCCTTGAAAAAGCGCGCCCGGTACAGATCGGTGTCCGCAAGGACCGCGCCTTGCAGATCGGCCCTGGTGAAATCCGTCTCGCGCAGATTGGCGCCGGAGAAATCCGTGTTTTGAGCGATGGCGCTGATGAATTTGGCGCGCCGGACATAGGCGTCCTTGAGAACCGCCTTGTTGAGATTGGAGCGGTTGAAGCGGGCCTCGCTCAAATCGGCGCCGGTCAGATCGACGCCCATCAGGTCCCGCTGCTCCAGGTAGCAGCGCCGCCAGTTCACATCCGGCATGGCGGGGTCGGTGCAATCGGCGCGGGCCGGGCCCGCGAAACCGGCACAGGCCATCATCAGGCTGCTTGCGAGAAGGGCTGCGCGCCGCGCCGTCCGTTCAATCATGATCTTCGTCCCGTTCAATCTTACGTCCTCGATGTGTCTGATCCGCCCGGTCGGTTTCCGCCGTCTGTTGCGTGCGGTCGGCCTTGGACCGGCCAAAGGCGGCCCGGTTGGCGGCGGCCTGACGGTCCTTCTCGGCCCGGTTGCGGCGTTTGCGTTCTGTTCTCAAATTGACGATCTTGCCCATGGCTGATCCGGACGCTCGTTTCTGTCGTTTTACCATGACCTTCGGTGGCCTGCGGGCGGCGATGTGCCGCCGGTCACGTTATCCGATAATCGGCGCTGGCGTCTGCGCTTGCCTGCCTTAGAATCGCACACATCCTGTGCTGGTTTCCGTCACAAATGGGGTATGCGGGCTCTGCAGACACAGGCGCGCGGGCTCCGGTGGGGATCTAACAAGAAATGGAGGTCAGTCCGTGGGGCGTCTTTTGACGAGTCTCGCTTTCTGCGTCGCCGTGCTTCTGGCGGCGGGCCTGTTCGTGCCGCCGTTTATCGACTGGTCTCATTTGCGGGCGCCCTTCGAAAAGCAGGTGGCGGACGAGCTTGCTGGCGAGGTGCGGATCAAGGGCGGTATCGACGTGCAGATCCTGCCGGTCCCCGTCATCATGGCGCGGGATGTGGAAGCGACCCTGACCTCCGGCGAACACATTGAGATCCGGCGGCTGGCGGCGACCCTCGATTGGAACAGTCTGATCGGTCCGGACGTGACCGTCACAGGACTGACCGCCAAGCGCCCGTCCCTTCAGCTCGTGCCCGGACGATCCTTTGTTCAGTTGGTTCAAGAGCTTTCCGTCGGGTCCATGCCGACGCTGGCTCAAATCAGTGTCGATAAGGGGACCGTCACTGCGGCCGATGGCCGGGCCGTCGCTAAGAAAATCAATGTGGAGTGGCGTGCGGACCAATCCATGGAGCGGTTTTCCGCCGACGGATCGGTCCGGGACGTGAAGATGCGGGCGAGCGGGACCGTCAAGGGCGAGCCCGGCGACGACGCCCGTCCCCGTCCCGTGCGCCTGCGTCTGGAGGTTCCCGACGAGGGCCTGGAAACCCGCTTCAACGGCACGACCCAGACCGGCGGCTTCTGGCCGCTGGCCGGGGAATGGACGCTGAAAGCGTCGAGCCTGTCGAAGCTCGAAGGGGCGGTCCGCCGACTGACGGGGTATGATACGGCCCCGCCGGAAGCCTTGAGCGCCTTTCTGTCCAAGCCGGTCGAGGCCACCGCCAAGGCGCGGTTTTCCCTCGGTACGTTCGAGACCTCCGACACGGTGCTCGATATCGGTACCCAGCGTTTCTCCGTTACGGCGTCTTACAAGGGCGACGATCAGGCGAGGCCTCATCTGGACCTCGCCATGCAGATTCAGACCCTGGCGGTCGAGCAGATCGTGGACGGGCCGGCCGCCGGTCCGCGTGCGGATCAGATCCTGGGCTGGCTGCAGCCGGTCGCCGTGCCGCAGGGTTTTGACGGCTTCGATGCCGACCTCTCCTTGTCCGTATCGAGCCTGTTGTGGAACGAGGCCGTCCTGCAGAATGTGACCGTCAGAGGCGTGTTGACGGACGGGTTTGCGGGCCTTGCCGACCTGTCGGGCGTCATGCCGGGCGGTGCTGAAATCGCCATTGCAGGCCTGCCCGCCGCTGGCCAAGGCGATGCGTTGCAAACCGGCGCGTCCCAAGACACCGCCTCCTGGAGCGGGCAGGCCCGATTGACGGCGGCCCATCCGCGCGCCTTTCTGGAATGGCTCGGCGCGCCCGTCGAGGACATTCCGCCGGGCCGCTTCGGCAAGGTGGATCTCGACAGTGTGCTGACCGTCTCCAGCGACCGGGTTCTGATCGACGATGTGAGCCTGCGCATGAACGATGGGCTTATCGACGGCACCGCCGACCTGCGCTTCGGTCCCACGCTCTCCGCCACCGTGGTGGGCATGGTCAGCGGCCTGGCGCTCGATCCGTATTGGCCGCTGATCGCGCCGGCTCTGGAGCCCCGCGCCGAAGCGCAAGGCGGCACCGGGGCTGCCGGTTTCTGGGGAGAGCGCGCCGATCTGCGGTTCGATCTGACAGCGCAGCAGGTGCAGGCCGCGAACCGCGCCTGGGATTGGATCCTGCTCAAGGGCCGGATGACCGAGGAGCGCATCGTCTTTGATCGGATGGACGGTTGGAGCGCGGATGGCACGACGGTGTCGGCCGTCCTGGATCTGCCGCAGCAGGAGCATTTTCTCGTCAAGGGCGGTCTTGGCGGCCGCCTGGCCATGCGCGTGGAAGCGCCGGACGCCCAGACGATTCTGAGCGCCGCGCCGATCCCGGAAGGGGCGCGCTCCGGTGCGCCGGAATCGCTCACCCTCAGTGTGGACGCCAGTTTCGAAGACGACCGTCTCAAAGGCACCGTGGGCGGGCTTCTGGGCGAGACCCGCATCGCGGGCGTCGCCGATCTGATCATGGCCCGCGACAGTCACCGGGATCCCTGGGATCAGCCCTCCAAGGGCACGGCTTCCTTCACCATCGAGGCGCAAGACGGCATGCGACTTGCGCGCCTGCTCAATCTGGGCGGCCTGATTCAGGCGGCTGACTCCAACGATCCCGGTCATGTGCGGGCCAAGCTGTCGTTTGAAAATGCCAGCGGCCTTGCCGATATTTCGCTGACGCTGCCGCAGGTCGAAACCACCGCCAAGGCGCAATTGTCGTTCCGCAATGGCGACTGGACCTATGTGGGGCAGGCCGATCTGACGGTGGACGCGCTGCCCATCCCGGTTCTTCTGGCTCCGGACGAAACGAGCGCCCTGCGCCTCACCTCTCCGATCCGCGGTACCACCCATTCGGTCGCCCTCACGCGTATCGACGGCCGTGTGGGCGAGGCGACGCTGGCCGGATCCTTGACGCTTGATCATCTGTTTACCGATGGCGCGGATACGATACCCGCGCCCAAGCCCACCCTGGGCGGCACCATCGAGATTGGCGGCCTGGCGCTGGAGCCGTTTGCCAGCCAGGACGAAGACAAGCCCGTTATGTCCGATGGGACGGAACCGGAGCTTGACGCGCCCTGGCCCACGGCGCCCCTGCCGATCACTACGCTCAATGCGGTCACGGCCAATCTGGTCGTCTCGATCGATCTGGTGACCATTGGCGGGCTGATCGTCGAACGGATCGCCGTGCCCATCGTGCTGGACGACAAGGGGCTCAGCATTCCCGATCTGCGCGCGATCCTGGAAGGCGGCGTCCTGAAAGGCGCGGTCACGGCCCGCCCTCAGGGCGAGGAGATTGCCCTTAATGTGGCGCTGAGCCTGGAAGATCTGTCGCCTGACGTCACCGGCACCAGCGCGCGCCAAAGCGATGAACAGCCGGCGGCGCGGATCGCCTGGGACGGCGCGGTGCGCGCCGACCTGGCCTCCCATGGCCGCTCTGCCTTCGAACTCGTTTCCAACCTGACCGGCGCCGTGGCCTTCGATCTGTCCGAAAGCACCCTGACGCCGTTCGATCTCGATGGTTTCGCCACGAGTTGGCCCGGGATCGACAGCCTCAAGGATTTCGAAGGCGCGCTTGCCCTGGCCGCGCGCTCCGGGCGAACGCGCGTCAAGGGCTTGACGGGCGAGGCCGCCATGGCGGGCGGCATTCTGATGGTCGATGGCCTGAAGGCCGCGACCGATCGGGGGGGCGTGGATCTTCAGGGGACGGTCAATCTGCCGGCCTTCCTGATCGATCTGGATGCGGGCTTCACCGTTGCTGACGAGGCCTCGCCTTTGCGGTTGCGGGTCGCGGGGCCGCTCGACGGGCGGGACCATGTGCTCGACGCCTCCGATCTGCGCTACGATCTGGCCTTGCGCATCAAGGCGTCGAAAGCCGGCCGGATCACGGAAGACGATCTACCCAAGGAGCTTCTGGATCTCCTGGAGACCCTCGAAGACGAGGGCCAGGAAGCTCAGGAGTAGCAGCGATACAATGGGGAGGGGTAATGCTGAAATCGGTGATTGGCGGGGCGGTGGCCGCGGCTATAGCGCTTGTTTTGACGGCCTGTGCGCCCGTCCGTATGAGCGCGGACGATCTGGCGAGCCTGAACGGTGTGGCGAACGCCCATGAGACGGCGCTCGATCCGGCCCGGGCCGCCCTGGCGCGCAAGCTCGCGGGCCTGAAACGCCCGGACGGGCAGGATCTGCGCGTGCTGGCCCAGCACGAAGAGGCCACCGATCCCCAGGAATTGTTCGAGGATACCGGCACCGGTTTCCGCCATCGCCTGAGCGGTCTCGTCTGCGAGCAGACCATGGAGCAGACGCGCCTTGAGCTCGACGGCATCACCCTATTCGACGATCAAGGCTACGATGTCGCCTGCAACTATCTGGGTATGGCGGAAACCCGTGTACTGACGATCTATGCGACCTATGCGCCCCGGTTCCACCCGGAAATGCACAAGGAGGCCGCCGCGGAAGCCATGCTGGCCCGCTTCGAGGGCGCGACCGCCATGGGCGTGCTGACCGTGCCCGTCGATCCGGACGGCACAGGCTCGAAAGGGCGGATGTATGGCGTCGGGTTCGATATCGGCTCCGTGGAAGGGCTCGAAGGCGCGCAGAAAACGGGCGTATGGATCACGCGAGTGGATGGCTGGCACCTGAAGGTGCGCGCCACTTATGCCCATGGCGAAGCCAAGCTTGCCGAACCGACGGCGGCCCTGTTCCTGGCCGAGACCGCCAAGACCGTCCGGGCCCATCAGAAAGCCCTGCGCAAGGTGCGCAGAGCGCTGGACGAGGTGAGTTGACTCTCACCTTGGATGACGGGGACCCATCTCCTCACGGAGGGTTAGGCGCCTTCGCCCGCAAGCTGTTCAGAATATAGACCCGGATGGCGCTGGAGAGGCCTTGGACAGGCCCGTCTGCCGTGCGGCGCGCATCGATCTCACGGATCAAATCCGCCATGGGCCGGTTCTGGGCGGCGGCGATCTCCTGCAGCGCCTCCCAGAACTCCGGTTCCAGAGCGATCGAAGTGCGGTGACCGGCGATGGTGACGGACCGCTTGGCGGGGCCGCTCATGGTTGATCAGGCTTTCGGACCGATCATGTCTTCCGGCCGCACCACGGCGTCGAATTCCGCATCCGTCACGAAGCCGAGCTTGATCGCTTCCTCGCGCAAGGTGGTGCCATTCTTGTGCGCCGTCTTGGCGATGGTGGTGGCGTTGTCGTAGCCGATCTTGGGCGCCAGCGCCGTCACCAGCATGAGCGAGCGTTCCATCAGTTCCTGGATGCGCTCCCGGTTGGGCTCGATGCCCGCGACGCAGTTATCGGTGAAACTCACGGCGCCGTCGCTCAGAATACGGATCGACTGGAGCAGATTGTAGATCATCACCGGCTTGAAGACATTGAGTTCCAAATGGCCCTGGCTGCCCGCCACGGTGACCGCCGTGTGATTGCCCATCACATGGGCGCAGACCATGGTCAGCGCCTCGCACTGGGTCGGGTTGACCTTGCCCGGCATGATCGAGCTGCCCGGTTCGTTGGCCGGCAGGCTGAGCTCGCCCAGGCCCGCGCGCGGGCCCGAGCCGCGGAAGCGGATGTCGTTGGCGATCTTGAACAGTCCGCAAGCGATCGTGTTCAGCACACCCGACATTTCCACCATGGCGTCATGGGCGGCCAGCGCCTCGAATTTGTTCTCCGCCGTGACGAAGGGAAGCCCGGTGATGCGGGCCACTTCCGAGGCGAAGGTCTCCGCGAACAGCGGCTTGGTGTTGAGGCCCGTGCCCACGGCCGTGCCCCCTTGGGCCAGTTGCAGCAGGCGGGGGAGCGACTGTTTCGCCCGCTCGATGCCGTAGCGCACTTGTGTGGCGTAGCCGGAGAATTCCTGGCCCAGGGTCAAGGGTGTGGCGTCCTGCAGAT
>CAZTCJ010000067.1:0-21981 GCA_964612085.1 uncultured Alphaproteobacteria bacterium | reverse complement strand
CAAAGCGCCCATGTCGAGGGAGAAGATCGTCGCGTCCTTCAGGACCTCGGGCACTTCGTCATTGACGATCATGCGCGAGAGCCCTTCGACGATCGCCGTCTTGCCGACGCCCGGATCGCCCACGAACAGCGGATTGTTCTTCTGTCTGCGGCACAGGATCTGAATGGTGCGTTCCACTTCCGGCGCGCGGCCGATCAGGGGATCGATCCGTCCCTCAACGGCTTTTTCGTTCAGATTGACGCAATAAGCCTCGAGCGCCTCGGTGCCCTGCTTGACGACGCTTTCGCCGACCTCGTCCTCTTCCGCGCCGCGCACGGGCCGGGCGTCGGTATAGCCGGGCCGTTTCGCCACCCCGTGGCTGATATAACTCACCGCATCGTAGCGGGTCATTTCCTGTTCGTTCAGCAGGAAGACGGCCTGGCTTTCCCGTTCGTTGAAAATGGCCACAAGGACATTCGCGCCCGTCACCTCGTCGCGGCCCGATTGCTGGACATGGATGACCGCACGCTGAATGACCCGCTGGAAGCCGGCGGTCGGTTTGGCGTCTTCGTTCTCGCCCGTGATCTGTGTGGAAAGCTGATCGTCGATAAAGGCGCGCAACTCCTTGCGCAGCGCTTCGAGATCCACATTGCAGGCCCGCATGACGCCGGCCGCGTCCTCATCGTCGATGAGCGCTAAAAGCAGATGCTCAAGCGTTGCATATTCCTGGCGATGCTCCGTGGCAAACGCGAGGGCGCGATGCAGCGCTTCTTCGAGACTCCGCGAAAAAGAAGGCACGTCGGTTACTCCTTTTCCATCGTGCATTGCAGCGGATGCTGATGCCTGCGCGCAAGCTCCATGACCTTCGTCACTTTGGTCTCCGCGATTTCATATGTGTACACCCCGCAGACTCCCACACCGTTGGTATGGACCTCAAGCATGATCCGCGTCGCATCTTCGTGTCCTTTGTTGAAGACACGCTCCAGGATATGCACGACGAATTCCATCGGCGTGTAATCGTCGTTCAACAGGATCACTTTGTACAGAGAGGGGCGTTTGGTTTTTGGCTTCGGCTTGGTGATCGTACCCGTCGCAGGCCCCTCGCCAGCATCCTCATCCCAGCGCTCTTGCGACATATTCCTCAAACCGCTCCGTTCTGAACTTCGTGACATTTTTAGCGGTTCCGCCCGTTGGCCGTTCCGTTTCGCTCCGACTGCGGGCCCCGATTTCTCACACCATTCAACACCCAAGCCGTATCCCGCATTGATCTATCTTAGAATGCTTCGACAACAGGGCCATTGAAGGGCCGCACGCTTACATATGCCACAGTGTCGCTTTTCAAAGTATGGCCATCCGCTTTTTCTTGGCCGCGAAACTTATCCCCAACCCGTCAGGCCCCCGCGGACCCCGCGAGCAGGCGTTCAAGCGCTGCCAGCCAGGCGTCCACGCGCTTTTTATTGACGCCGAGATCGCTGTAACCGACCTCTGAGCGCGAATAAACGGCCACTGTGGTACCCGATCCATCCGCAACGGGGATAAATCGCACCGTTACGCGGTCGGGAAATCGGAAAATCAGGCTGCGCTGGATCACTTCGTATTGCTGGAGCGTCTCATCGGCCTCGACGGGCTCGATGCGCGGCTGCTCGGAGAGCATTTGCCTCCAGGCCTCCTGAAGAGCGGAGACCGGCACAGAAAAAACAGGCGCCTGGGCATGGGGTGTCGCGTTCTGGCACAGCCCGTCGGGCGCGATCAGATACTGGTTGGGCGACGCTTTCAGCGTCAGCGTCTCGAAATCGATCATGGCCAACCCATACCTCCCGTTCTGCGCCTGACCCGAAAGCGAAAACGGCGGCCTTTTCCAATCGGGAAAAGACCGCCGTTCCTATCTATATCAGGGTCGGCCGGGGGCCGCCAAATGCGACCGATGGTGTCAGCCGTTCTGGCTCTGATCGATCATGGCCTGATAGCGGCCGGTGATCGGCTCCCAGGTTTCGCGCACCGTATCGGTCATCATGTCACCCATTTTGGACATTTGTTCCCAATAGGCGTCCATGGAGGTCTTCGCGAAATCCGTGTGCAGAGAGTAAAGTTCCTCGACCGTCTTGGCGCCCATGGCGGCCTTGGCGGCGGACACGGTGTCTTCGACCGACTGCTTGGAGAAAGCCAGCGCTTCCGTGTTCAGCGCTTCGAAGCCCTTGGTGGCGGCGCGGGTCGATTGCATCCACGCTTCCATGGCTTCGCGGGAGAAATTGGTCCAGGTGTCATAGCCCTTCACGGCTTTCTCCACATTGTCCTTCAGAAGATCGGCGCCATTGACATCGGCGCTCTTGGAACCGTTCGTCGTATTGCGTGTCTTGCTGGCCATAAGGTCCTCGTTTTGATCGTTTGGCGGTTATGTCACTCAATTCAAAGCCGACAGGGTCTTTCGCTCCGGCTCCACACCGCGAAGAGCAGCGGCGGGCGATGACGCACCTGTCCGTGTTGGGTTTGTGCACCGCAACATGCCTAAGATTTAGGCCATCATGCTTCCAAGGTCAACGATATTTTTTGCGCTGCACAATGCCGGAACGCGCCCCGATCCTGGCGGTAATTTATGAATCAAGGCTTTCCAGCCTTGCCCGCCTGTCGTTTGATAACCGCTTGAGATCAGGGCGAGACCATGGGAGGGCTTCTTGACGACACGAGACAAGCAGACGTCGGCGACGGCGGCGTCCCGGCGCAGCTTTTTGAAACTGTCCGCCGGCCTGGCGGGCGGGGCTTTGGGATCGAGCGCCCTGTCGGGTTGCGCTCTTCCTGAAAAACAAGCCGCCGCCGCGCCAGCTCCGGCGCCCGCCAACGACACCGGCCCCGGCATTACAGTCCGCACCATCGCGGAAGCGGAAAAACTCCACGGCCTGAATTACACGGACGCGGAACGCGAGCAGATGCTGGGCGGTTTCGAAGACCAGTTGGAACGCCTGGCCCGCCTGCGCGCCTATGACAAGCCCAACGATCTGGCGCCCGCCTGCACTTTCGATCCCCGCCTGCCCGGCATCGCACCCCGGCCTCAAGACAATACGGTGCGCTTGGCCCCTCACATGGTCAGCGATCCCGGCTCGGAAGAAGACATCGCCTTTGCCTCCGTCAAGGATCTGGGCCGTTGGCTGCGCGCCGGGGCGCTCACCAGCCGGGCCCTCACCGAGATCTATCTGGCGCGCATCGCTTCCCATGGGGAAGCGCTTGAGTGTTTCGTCACCGTGACGCCGGAGCGCGCCCGCGCCCAGGCCGCCGAGGCAGACCGGGAGCTGCGCGCCGGGATCGACCGGGGGCCGCTTCACGGCATTCCCTATGTCTTAAAAGACATCGCCGATACGGCGGGCATCCCGACCACCTGGGGTGCCACCCCTTATAAGACCCGCGTGCCCGAGACCGACGCCGAAGTGACCAAGCGCCTGCGCGAAGCGGGCGCGGTGCTGCTGGCCAAATCCACCTGCGGCGCCATTGCTTACGGCGATATCTGGTTCGGCGGCACGACCCGCAATCCCTGGAACCCGAACGAAGGCTCCAGCGGCTCGAGCGCCGGGTCAGCCTCGGCCACGGCGGCGGGCCTGTGCGCCTTTTCCATCGGTACGGAAACCTTGGGCTCCATCGTCTCGCCCTCGACCCGCTGCGGCACCACGGGGCTGAGACCCACGTTCGGACGGGTCTCGCGCTCAGGGTTCATGGCGCTGTGCTGGTCGCTCGACAAGGTCGGCCCGATCTGCCGGTACGCGGAGGATACCGCGCTGGTGCTGGCCGCTATCAATGGCGGGGATGTGGGCGATGCCTCGTCCATCGCCCACGGGTTCGCCTATGACGGTACGCGCGATCTCACATCGCTCCGTGTGGGATACGATCCCGCCTGGTTCGAAGAGGCCAGCGACACGGCGAAAACCGCGCTCGCCGCCGCCAGGGATCTGGGCTGTACCATGACGGAGATCAGCCTGCCCGATCTGCCTACGGATTCGCTCTTTACCGTGGTGCTGGCTGAATCCGCCGCCGCCTTCGAGGAGCTGACGCTGTCGAACCGGGACGACGACATGGTCTGGCAGGACGATCCCGCCTGGCCCAATAGCTGGCGGCAGGTCCGGCTTTTGTCCGCCGTCGACTATATCCAGATCGAACGGGTGCGCCGCCGGGTGATGGAAACCATGCACGAGGCCTTCGACGGCCTCGACGCCATGATCGGTCCGAACTTCGCGGGGAGCATGCTGACCATCACCAATTTCACCGGCCATCCCTGTCTGGCGCTGAAGGCGGGCTTCGGCACGAGCCGGACCCGCACCCTGTTCGGCACCATCGCGGACGAAGACGGGCCTGAGTTCAAAGTGCCGGAGACGGTCTCGCTGTGGGCGCCGCTGTTCGAGGAAGGCACGCTTGTGCGCCTGGGCCATGCTCTGGAAGGCGCGCTCGGCGTCGCGGGCACGCATCCGGACCTGAAAAGCTGATGGCCAGCGGGCAAATGCAGTAGAATGACAGGGATTGCGATTCTCTGTGCGGATAACCGATGCCCGCTGCCAAATCCTCGAAAGACGCCCCCGCGCCCCTCTTCATCGGCAAGGGGGAGACGGATCAGTTTCTCGATTTGTCCCGCGCCAACCGGCATGGGCTGATCGCGGGCGCGACCGGCACGGGCAAGACCGTCAGCCTGCAGATTCTGGCCGAAGGCTTTTCTGACCGGGGCGTGCCGGTCTTCCTCGCCGATGTGAAGGGCGATCTGTCGGGCCTGTGCGTGCCGGGCGTCGAGAAAAAACCGCTGATGGACCGGGCCAGGACTATTGGCCTCGATGACTATAGGTTCTCCGGCTATCCAGCGGTGTTCTGGGACCTGTTCGGCAAAAAGGGCCATCCGGTGCGCAGCACGGTTTCGGAAATGGGCCCGCTTCTGCTCGCCCGCCAGCTCGATCTCAACGAGACCCAGGAAGGTGTGCTGACGGTTGCCTTCCGCATGGCGGATGAAGACGGCCTGCTCTTGCTCGACCTGAAGGACCTGCGCGAACTGCTGACCCATATGGCCGAGAACGCCAAAGAGGTCTCCGCCCGCTACGGCCGGGTGACGGCGGCCTCCATCGGCGCCATCCAGCGCCGTCTGCTGACGCTCGAGAGTCAGGGCGGGACCACCTTTTTCGGCGAACCGGCCCTCAAACTCACCGATCTGATGCGCACGGGCAGCGACGGCCGGGGCCAGATCAACATCCTCGCCGCCGACAAGCTCATTCAGTCGCCCAAGGTCTATGCCACCTTCCTGCTCTGGCTGCTCTCGGAACTGTTCGAGGAGCTGGAGGAAGTGGGCGACCCGCCCGCGCCCAAGCTCGTGTTCTTTTTCGACGAAGCGCATCTGTTGTTCGACGGCGCGCCCAAGCATCTGCTCGACCGGGTGGCCCAGACCGTGAAGCTGATCCGTTCCAAGGGCGTTGGCGTTTATTTCGTCACCCAGAATCCGCTCGACGTGCCCGATGAAGTGCTGGGCCAGCTCGGCAACCGCATCCAGCACGCCCTGCGCGCCTTTACCCCGCGCGACGCCAAAGCCGTCAAGGCCGCCGCCCAGACCTTCCGCACCAATCCCGGCCTCGATACGGAACAGGCCATCACCGAATTGGGGATCGGCGAGGCGCTCGTCTCCACCCTCGGGCGCAAAGGCGTGCCGAGCATGGTGGAGCGCACGCTGATTCGTCCGCCCGCCTCGCGGCTCGGTCCGGCCAAGAAAGCGGAACGCCTGGCGATACAGGCGGAAAGCCCCTTCTCGGAGGTCTATGACACGGCTGTCGACCGGATTTCGGCCTATGAAATCCTGAAAGAGCGCGCCGAGGAGGCCCAAAAGCAGGCCGGAAAGGCCAAGAAGACGAAAAAGGTGCCCGCGCGCCGCAAAACCCGGTCCTCCCGCTCCCGCCGCCAGGGCTATGGCGAGACCCTGGCCAAATCGACCCTGCGCCAGATCGGCCGGACCTTGGGGCGGGAGCTGATTCGCGGCCTCTTGGGATCCCTGTCGCGGCGCTGATCCGAAACATCTCATTAACGCAATCGTAACGGCGGGTAAGACACCATGAAGAACACGTGGGAGACGGAAACAGTGGACACGCATGCCGTGTTGGCATGGTTTCTGCGGTTTCCTGAAGAGGGTTTCTTACACAAGGCTCACGCGGGAATGTCGAACGGCAGGCCCGGAAGGTCTGGGCAGGCCTGTGTGTCCTTTGCTACACTTTCGCCGGACAGGTTTGGGTAATCCCGTCCGGCTGTTCGCACAGCGCGGCATGGGCGCGGCCGGGCTTCGGCCAGGCTTCAGGAACGGCGGGATGGACAGCATGATTTGGGGACGCAGGGTGACGACCGCACAGTGGCGTATCGCGGCGCGTAACATCGGGGGGATCTTGTGCTTGACCATGCTCGTCATGGCTGGCGCCACTCCGGCCGCGGCAAATTCGAAATATGCATCGATCGTGATGGGCGAAGGGTCGGGCGAAGTGCTTTACGCCCGCAGCGCCGACAGCCGCCGCTACCCCGCCTCCCTGACCAAGGTCATGACCCTTTACATGCTGTTCGAGGAGCTGGCCCAAGGCCGGTACAATCTCGACAGCAAGCTCAAGGTCTCTTCCCGCGCCGCCGGCCAGCCCCCGTCCAAACTGGGCGTAAAAGCCGGCTCCACTATCACCGTGCGCGACGCCATCCGGGCGCTTGTGGTGCGCTCGGCCAATGACGTGGCCGTGGTGGTGGCCGAAGCCATCTCCGGCACGGAGCGCAAATTCGCTCAAGCCATGACCAAACGCGCCCGCACGCTGGGCATGGACAAGACCACCTTCCGCAATGCCTCGGGCCTGCCCAACCGGCGCCAGGTCACCACGGCGCGCGACATGGCGATCATGGCCCAGGCGGTGCGCCGCGATTATCCTCAGTACACCCACTTTTTCGAGGAAACATCGTTCAGTTGGGGAGGCCGCAAATGGCGCACCCATAACCATGTGCTGAAGGGTTACGACGGCGCGGACGGCATGAAGACCGGCTATACGCGGGCCAGCGGCTACAATCTGATCACCACGGTGGAAAAGGACGGCGTGCGCCTGATCGGCGTCGTCATGGGCGGGCGCACTTCCAAGCGGCGCGACCGGGACATGCACCGGATCCTCAATTTGAATTACAAGCGCATCGCTCAGCGGCCGGATTTCCGCCGCCGCTTGCTGGCGGGCTGGCCGACGCCGGTGCTGAAGCCCGGCAGCTCCGGCACGGTCATGGTGGCCACGGCCACCGCTGCGAAAAAACCGGCCCTGCCGGACGATAGCCTCGTCCCGGCCGCTGCGCCTGAAACGGTCATCGCCGTGGCCAATCTCGAAGTGGCCCCCGAACCCAAGCCCGTCGCCGTGGCGGCGCTGGAATATGAAGGGGTGACGCCGGTGATCTATCCGGGCTCGCTGAAACCCGCGATCCCCGACACCATGCCGGATTTCGCGGTCGCCAGCCTGCCGATCCCCGCGCCCGCCGCCGAAGACGACACGGCGGAAGAGCCCGCTTTGCGGGGTCCTCAAGACACCGAGGATGCCGAAGAAGATCCGATCGCCGCGCGGATTGCCGCCGTGCTCGGCCGGGAGGAGGATGCGACCGATACTCCGTCTGCTGCCGAACCCAGAACCATTCCCCTGGAAGAGCGCGCCCCCGCCCTGGCGAGCCTGATGGCCTCGCTTGAATCGGAAACCGTGGCCCGCAGTGAGCGCTACGGACGGTCGGTTACGCTCGGCATGTCCGACGCCGGATCCCGCTCGTCGTCGCTGGCCTCCCTGATGGATCCGATCGCGGAAGGCGACGGTCATGCGGACGGCTACGAGCTGCTGCTGGATAATCCGTCCTTGCGCGATCAAGGCATCCAGATCGGCGCGTTCCTGCGGCTGTCCACCGCCAACCGCTATATCGAAGACGCCATGTTGCTGGCGCCCGGCGTGCTGACCCGCGAAAAGGCGGCGATCGTGCCCACCGACACGACGACGGGGCAGATTTTCCGGGCCCGGTTCGGTCCCTTCTCGGAGGATGACGCCAATACGGCCTGCGGCCTTTTGGAAGCCAAGGGCATGGACTGCTTCGCCATCGAGGAAAAAGACTGGGCCGCCGCCATTCGTCCGTAAACGGGATTTGCAACCCTGGCTTAGCGTCTCCGGAACGCGCTTTCATCCCCAAAGCGAAATTTAATCTCCTCTTTCGCACGCCCCCGGAGTCCCCTTATATAACAGGGACTTCCCATGCCGTGACGGGGCATGAAAGAGGTCTTGCGCAAAAAAGCGATCGAGAGGGGATGAAAGATGCTTTCAATACTCACGCGGCTCTGCGCCGTGGTTTGCGTGCTGGCCGGTATCACGGCAGCCGCCTTGGCCGATGTTCCGGGATCGAAGGATCATCCGGTCGTCTCGCGCTATCCGGGCTCGGATATCAAATGGTATGACGTTCAGGCCTTCCAGCCCTATGCCATCGCCGTCGGGCCGGTGACCGGCTACCGCAAGATCGACGACTGGATCGAAACCCAGGGCCAGACCACCCGCATCTACTACGAACTGACCGGCACCAAGACCCATTCGGAAGTGTTCGCCAACTACCGCAAAGCCCTGGCCGACGCCGGCTTCGACATGGTCGCGGAAGGGCTCTTCGCCCAGTCGAGCCAATCCTCCGAGATCGGCAGCCGGAAATGGCTCAATGTGCATTATCAGCGCAATGAAATTCCCACGGTCGGGATCCGCCTCCTGAAAGGCTCTTCGACCAGCGGCGGTTCGGGCTTCATCGCCGCGCGCAAGGAACGGGCCGCCGGCACCGTTTATGTGGTCATCGGCCTTGCCCAGTACTCCCAGGATGTGATCACGACCCTGATCGATGTGGTCGAAGTGGACGATGTGAAGACCGATCTGGTCACGGTCGATGCGGAAGCCATGGGCGACGATATCGCGGAATACGGACGGGTGACGCTTGACGGCCTGTTCTTCGATCACGACAAGGCAACCCTGACCGATGCCTCGAAGCCCGCGCTCGATGAAATCGCCAAGTTCCTGAAGGCGCGCGCTGCCATGTCGTTCTATGTGGTCGGCCACACGGACGCGACGGGCAGCTTCACCTACAACAAGACCCTGTCCCAACGCCGGGCCGAAACGGTGGTGAAGACCCTGGTTGACAGCTATGGCATCGCCAAGGGCCGTCTGGAAGGCCATGGGGTCGGGCCCCTGGTGCCGGTCTTCTCCAATGCCTCCGAAGGCGGACGGTCGAAAAACCGCCGGGTCGAACTGGTCGAACGGCCATAACACAAAAAAAGCCCGCCGGATTTCTCCGGCGGGCCTTCTTCCATCCATCGAAACCGTCTTATTGCGGACGGTTGATCATGTCCTCGGTGATTTCCGAGATCGAAGTCCCCGGCACCGCGTGAACGCCCGGCTTCTCTTTCGAGGCGCCCGACGAGGCAAAGCCCATGGCCGAGGGCACATCAGGCATGGCATCGGCGGCGGATGCGCTGACCTGCCCCTGATCTTGTCCCAGGGAATCAACATCCTCCGGGAAGCGCGACGCCAGATTATTGAACACGGTGATGTTGATCGCGATATTGCCGCGCGGAATGCCAAAATCGGCGGTGACGTAGCGCGACAGGAGCGCCGAGCCGTCATTGAGCCGCATGGATTTCATGAAGACATAACGGTCGTTATACGCATTGATTTCTTCATAGGCGTAAGGATTGCTGCGCTGGTAGAGCGCGTTCATGCTGAGGCCGACGCAGCGCCCGGAATTGCAGGCCCTGGGTTCGATAAAGAAGATCAGGCCGGACGGGCCGGTCACCCGCAGCATGGTCGTGTTGTTCGGCGTCGATTGCTGCGCATACTGAAAGCCCATTTCCGTGAGAATGCCGGACAAGGTTTCCAGCGAGAAATCCGATGCGATCTGCTCCGGACTGTTCACTTGAGCGCTTGCCGGCCCCGCCGCCATAAAGCAGGCGAAAACCACTGCCAAAAACCGTTTCATGAAGCTCCCCTCAGTCAAAGGATAGAAAAGCGCGCGTGGTGAGCGCAGGTCCCATTCTCCCGCCTGACGGGTGCCATGAGTCCGGCGTTCATCTTCTGCCCCAGGGCAGGTCATGTCCAGCGGGAATATTGCCGAAAAGGCGGGTTTAGAGGGCCGCGACCGCCCGTTCGAGGCCCGGAAGCTTCAGCATGACCATCAAATCGCGCACTTCCTGGCGCGCCGCCACATGGCTCATGGTCATTTTGACATCCGACTTGGGCTCGTTGAGATCGAGCAGGGTCAGACCCATGGGGAACATTTCCCGGTAGATCACCCGCTCGCAAAAGCCTGGAGCCAGGCGGAAGCCGATCCGCGTGCTCAAACTTTCGAGCACCTGACCCACCCGGCGCTTGTTGCGCGCATCGAGCGTCGATATCCGGTTGCGCATCACCACCCAGTCGATGGACGAGCGGGAGGTCTGCATCCGGATCTTCCGGCTTTCCCAGACCATCTCGCTGTAGAGGCTCGGCCCCAGAACCTTCAGCGTATCCGGATCGATCCGGGCCAGAAGGTCGAAATCGACGAAACTGTCGTTCATGGGGGTGATCAGGCTGTCGGCTACCGCATGGCCCAGCCTGGAGAGATAAGTGTCGGTGCCGGGGCTGTCGATCACCACGAAATCGCAGGCCGCCTTCAGAGTGGTCAGAATCCGCTCGAAATTGAGCCGGTCCTCTTCCATGGCCTTCTGACGGTTCTGATGGAGCGAGCGCTCGATCACATGGAGCCGGGGCATGGGCAGTTTCAGCCCGCGGGCCGAGCCCCAATCCTCTCGGTTTTCCATGTAGCGGCTCAAGGTGCGCTGACGGCCATCGAGGTCGATCGCGCCCACGGTCCGATTCATGCGCAACAAAGCGACAATGAGGTGCATGGCGGTGGTGGACTTGCCAGAACCGCCTTTTTCGTTGCCCAAAGTGATGACGTGCGCGCCGCGCCTAGCCATAATACCTATCCAACCCAACACGTGCCCCAAAAGAGACGCCGGTGCGTGCCAGAACAGCCCATCACGCGGCGGGGCAGCAGCTATGCCACCTGTCCGGCTCTCATGTCCGGTCACCGATCCCTGCCGCGTCTTATGCTTTATGCAAACTTCTGGCCGCGACGGAACCTTTTACGCTTGCTCACCATCTTTCCTGATTCTCAAACTTGGCGATACCAGCCTGGGACATAGTTTCATGGGATGAAAAGGGCAGCACCGGGGCCGCGCCGCTGGCGGGAAAACCCGCTATGATGCGTTGAATATCAATCTTTTAGACAGGATCAGGGTCAGCCGCCGTGCCCCGCACCATGCGTTTTATTCTCCTCCAGGAGACCGGTTTCGTCGTCCTGGCGTTCGCCATCGCCCTGATCCTCGGCCTCGATCTCCTGGGCCAGATCCGCCTGACGCGGGAGGCGGTGTTCTGGGGCCTGGTGGCCGCCCTGCCGACGGTCGCCATGAACGGGGCGACCCTTTTGGTTAAAAACGGCACATTGCGGCGGATGAGCGAACAGCCCTTGCGCTTTTACGGGCGCATTCTGGCCGGCCTGTCCCTGCCCTGGCTGATGTTGATCGCGCTGGTGTCCGGCATTGCCGAGGAACTGCTGTTCCGGGGCGCGCTGCTCGAAGCGGGCCTGCTGGTGATGGACCCCTGGGCCGCCGTGCTGGCGGTCGGCCTCGTCTTCGGGCTGATGCATCTGATCACGGTGGCGAACGCGGTTATCGTCGGCCTCGTGGGGATCTATTGGGGCTTTGTTTATCTGGCGGCGGACAATCTGCTGGTGCCCATGATCGCCCATGTGCTGACCAATATGGCGGCCTTCATCGCGCTCGACCGGCTGTGGCGGCGGGACGGGCCGCTTTAAAACCGGTTTTAAGCTGCCTCGCCGCCGTCGCCCATGGACATGAGGGCCGCATTGCCGCCCGAAGCCGTGGTGTCGATGCTCGCCACCCGCTCCACCGCGAAGCGCGCCAGATAGTGCGGCCCGCCCGCTTTCGGTCCGGTGCCGGACAAGGCCTCGCCGCCGAAGGGCTGGGCCTCGACCACCGCACCGATCTGGTTGCGGTTGACGTAGAAATTCCCGACACGGACCGTATCGCGCACGATCTGGGCAGTTTCCTCGATGCGACTGTGCAGGCCGAGGGTCAGGCCATAGCCCAGACCGTTGATCGACTGGCACAGCTCCTCCAGCTTGGCCGCCTTGTAGCGCACCACATGAAGGAACGGCCCGAACACTTCCCGGCCGAGCGCGTCCATGCTTCTGATCTCCACCGCCCGTGGCGCGAAGAAGGTGCCGTGCTCCGTTTCCGGGCCAAGCGGCACTTCAAAAAGCGTCCGCGCTTCGTTGTGCATGCGCTCCGCATGGGATTGCAGCATGGCGCGGGCGTCCTCGTCGATCACCGGGCCGATATCGGTCGAAAGGGTCGACGGATCGCCCACCTTCAATTCCGCCATGGCGCCCGTCAGCATGGTGATGATTTTGTCGGCCACGTCGTCCTGCACTGCCAGGATGCGTAAAGCCGAACAGCGCTGGCCCGCGCTGTCGAAGGCAGACGACACCACATCGCGCACCACCTGTTCCGGCAGGGCGGTGGAGTCCACGATCATCACATTCTGCCCGCCGGTCTCGGCGATGAGCGGCACGATGGGCCCGTCCCGCTCGGCCAGCGTGCGGTTGATCAGCTTGGCGGTTTCGGTCGAGCCGGTGAAGGCCACGCCGGAGATGCGTTGATCCTTAACGAGCGCGCCGCCGACCGTTGCGCCGTCGCCGGGGAGCAGATGTAGCACCTCGCCCGGCACGCCCGCCTTGTGCAGAAGTTGGACGGCTTGGGTGGCGATCAGCGGGGTTTGTTCCGCGGGCTTGGCGATCACCGCATTGCCGGCAGCGAGCGCGGCGGCCATCTGACCGGTGAAGATCGCGATGGGGAAGTTCCACGGGCTGATGCACAGAAAGACGCCGCGCCCGTGCAGGGTCAGTTCGTTGCGTTCGCCCGTCGGTCCCGGCAGGACCGTCGGCATGCTGAACTGCTGGCGCGCCTGCACCGCGTAATAGCGCAGGAAATCGATGGCTTCGCGCACATCCGCCAAAGCATTGGCCACGGTCTTGCCCGCCTCGCGCACGCACAAGGCGATCAGCAGGGAGAGATTTTCCTCGTACAGATCGGCGGCTTTTTCCAGAATGAGCGCGCGGGTCTCGCCACCCTGCCGGTCCCAGGCTTCCCCATGGGCCGAGGCAGCACGCAGCGCCTGCTCGATCGAATCCGGCGAAGCCTCATAGACATGGCCCACAATGCGCCGCCGGTCCGACGGATCGGTGACGGGCACACGCTCGCCTGTGGCCATCAACCGTCCATTGACAATCGGCCCAGCCGTGAACGGATTTTGCGTCAGCCGATCGACCTCCGCCAGAAGCGGTTGATAGACCATCTTCTCACTGAGCAGCAGGCCTTTGGCGTTCTTCCGCCCGGGGAACAGATTGCGCGGCGGCACGATCCGGGGATGGGGCTTGGCCTCAAGCTTTGCCATCTCCTCCACCGGATCGGCGATGATTTCGTCGATGGGCGCATCGTCATCCGCCAGACGGTTAACGAAGGAGCTGTTCGCCCCGTTCTCCAAGAGGCGGCGCACCAGATAGGCCAGCAGATCCTCATGGCTGCCCACGGGCGCATAGATCCGCAAGGGATATGCCCGCCCCAACGCGCCGTCGAGGATCTCGTCGCCCAAGGGCTCGCCCATGCCGTGGAGGCGCTGATATTCGAACTGAGCGTCATCGCCACCGAACACCGAAATCGCCGCCACGGTGTGGGCGTTGTGGCTGGCGAATTGGGGATAGAACGCCTCGCCGTCGGCCAAGAGCGCCCTGGCGCAGGCCAGATAGGACGTGTCCGTCGCGGCCTTCCGTGTAAAGACCGGATAGCCTTCCACACCCAAAGTCTGGTGCAGCTTGATTTCCGTGTCCCAATAGGCGCCTTTCACAAGACGCACGGGCAGGCGCATATTCACATCGTGGGCCAGCGCCCGCAGCCAGTCGATGACGGGCAGCGCGCGCTTCTGATAGGCCTGGATGGCAAGGCCGAAGCCGTTCCAGCCCTTGACCGTCTCGGAGCGCGCCACCTGCTCGAAAACATCGAGCGAAATCTCCAGCCGGTCGGCTTCTTCCGCGTCCATGGTCAGGCCAATGCCGTGGCTGCGGGCGAGCCGCGTCAACTCTTCAAGCCGGGGCGTCAATTCCGCGAACACCCGCTCGCGCTTGAATTCCTCATAGCGCGGATGAAGCGCCGACAGCTTCACCGAAATGCTGTTGCGGGCATGGATATCGTCCGGCGCGCCTTGGGCCGCCGCGCCGATCACCTCGATGGCGTTCTTGTAAGAGTCGTAGTACCGGTCGGCATCGGCCATGGTGCGCGCGGCCTCGCCCAGCATGTCGAAGGAAAAGCGCAGCCCTTGGGCATAATCGCCCTTGGCCCGGCGCATGGCCTCTTGGATCGTCCGCCCCAGAACGAATTGCTGGCCCATGATGCGCATGGCGTAGAGCATGGCCTGGCGGATCACCGGTTCGCCGGAGCGCTTCACCAGACGGCGCAGCACATTGGCCGACTCGCTTGGCGTATCGCCTGAGAGCTTGGACACCCGGCCCGTCAGCATCAGCCCCCAGGTGGAGGCGTTGACGAAGGTCGAGGAGGATCTGCCCAGATGCTTTTCCCAGTCGCCGGAGGTGATCTTGTCCTTGATCAGCCGGTCCGCCGTGCCGCCGTCGGGCACCCGCAGCAGCGCCTCGGCCAGGCACATGAGCACCACGCCCTCTTCTGTTGAGAGCGCATATTCCTGGAGGAAGGCATCGAGCCCGCCTTCGGGCCGCCGCCCCTTGCGGATCGCCTCCACCAGACGGCGCGCCAAAGGTTCGATTTTGCCCTCCTCCGTCACATCGGAGCGGACGCGCTCGATCAGGCGGTTGACGACCGCCGTCTCATCTTCCAGAACCGCGCGAGCGACGGCTGCGCGCAACGGTTCGAGTTCAAGGGCTGGGACTGTTTTTTGCATGGCTGTCATCTATTCCGATCCGCGCGGCCCATCAAGTACAGGCTTTGCCGCGCTGCAAAAGGACCGGACGAGGCGGCGGGCCGGCGCCCCGTATGGTGAGGAGAGAGGTCGATGACGCAGGACATGCCAGGTCTGGAAATGCCCATCGTGCGCGATGCCACGAGCTTGCGCGCCCAGATCCGCGACTGGCGCGCCCAGGGCCTGAGCGTGGCGCTGGTGCCCACCATGGGCGCGCTCCATGAAGGCCACCTGTCGCTGGTGGATCTGGCGGGCGCCCAGGCCGACCGCGTGGTGGTGAGCATTTTCGTCAATCCCACCCAGTTCGCGCCGGGCGAGGATTACGACGCCTATCCCCGCAAGGAAACCGAAGACATGGCGAAGCTGACGGGCCGCCATGCCCATCTGGTCTACATGCCCGACACCCAGGCCGTTTACGCGCCCGGCTTCGCCACCAGCGTCACCGTGGGCGGCGTCGGCGTCGGCCTGGAGACCGATTTCCGGCCCCATTTCTTCACAGGGGTCGCCACGGTGGTGACCAAGCTCCTGATGCAGTGCATGCCCGACATGGCCGTGTTCGGCGAGAAGGACTACCAGCAGCTCCTGGTGATCCGCCGTCTGGTGGCTGATCTCGACCTGCCGGTGCGCATTGTCGCGGGACCGACCGTGCGCGAGGCCGACGGTCTCGCCCTGTCCTCGCGCAATGTCTATCTGGATGCGGGCCTGCGCGCCCGCGCGCCAATCCTCTACAAGGTCCTGCGCGCCCTGGCCGGGCAGTTGGAAAAGGGCGATCCGGTCCACCGCACCATCGCGGCGGGCTGGGAAATGCTGGTGGAAGCAGGCTTCGACCCGATCGAGTATCTGGAGGTACGAGACGCGGAGACCCTGGAGCCGCTCGATGAGCTGGACCGACCGGGCCGGCTCCTGGCCGCCGTGCGCATGGGCGACACCCGGCTGATCGACAATGTGCCGGTCAATCCGCGTATCGCGGCGCCGGAGCAGACGGCGGGCTTCTAAAGCAAACCCAGTTCGCGGAGTTCCGCGCGCATCTTAGGCGGCAGCTCGTCGCCGCCCGCGCCAGCCTTCAGATCCGGCGGCGCGTCCTGGGGTTTCAGATAGCGCCAGCCCTGGAACGGCCGGCGGGGCACCGGCTCCACCGGCACCAGTTTTTTGTCCAGCACCAGATCGCAGCGCCCGATGCCGTCGTCATCGGTGAACGGGTCGATATCGATGACCCGCTGGCGCACGGTGACGATCCCCTTGATCACCCAATAAAGCGAGCCGCCCGCGAGCACCTCGTCCTTGCGCTTGGGCACCATGCGGGTGGTGTGGGCGATGCGGCCCACCGTCTTGAGACGGCCCTTCTGCCAGCGGGCGAGCGAATCGGCGCTTTCCGCGCCCACGCATAGCTTGATCAGGTGAATGGTCATGGGTGAGACCTAGGAGAGTCCGGCGCGGCAAGCCAGATCGCGCCCGCCTTTATCCACAGCCAAATGGCCGCAAGCGGCAGCGGTCACGTCTCGGACGCGAACGTAACGACGACCGCGCCTTCCTCCACCTGATCGCCCGGCGAGACCGCGATGGTCTCGACTTCGGCATCGCGGGTGGCGGAGAGCGTATGTTCCATCTTCATGGCTTCGAGCACCACGAGCGGCTGGCCCCGTTTGACCTGGTCGCCTTTCGCGGCGTGTACGGAGATAATCTTGCCGGGCATGGGCGCGGCGATGGTGGCAGCCCCTTCCGCTTCGGCCCCTGCGCCCGCCAGCGGATCATGGGGCGTGACCTCAAAGGCATGACCGCGATGCAGGATGACGATCCGGTCCTTCAAGGCCAGAACGCCCGCTTGGCTGCGCTTGCCGTCGAGCACCGCCGTCACTATCCCGTATTCGGACAAGTCTCCCCGCGCTTCGATCCGCGTGCCGCCGATCTCCAGCGTGACGGTTTCCTCGCCATGGGTGATGCCGATCTCGAAGGACTCGTCGCCGCCGAACCGCACGGTCTCGCTTGCCCGCGCGCCCACGCGCCAGCCGTCAAGTGCGCCCCAGGGCGAATGGGGATCGCCATGGGCGAAGCGTTGCGGCGCTTGCCTGCGGGTCTCCAGCACATAAAGAGCGGCCAGCGCCTTGATCTCGGACGGCACCTCGCCGCTCACGGGCACAAGTGCGTCCAGATGCCGGTCGATGAAGCCCGTGTCGATGTCGGCGTTCCGAAACGCCTCGCTGGCGGCGATTTCCGCCAGGAAGCCCGCATTGGTCTGGACGCCCGCCACCTGGACGGCGCGCATGACCCCTTCCAGACGACGGAGCGCGCTGGCCCGGTCCCGGTCCCAGACGATCAGCTTGGCGATCATCGGATCGTAATGAACCGTCACCGTATCGCCTTCGCGCACGCCGGTATCGACGCGCACATGCTCGGTTTCTTCCGGCAAGCGCAGACGGTGCAGCGTGCCGGTGGAGGGCAAAAAGCGGTTGACCGGATTTTCCGCGTAAAGACGGGCTTCCACCGCATGGCCTTCGATGGCAAGCGCCTCTTGCGTGAGCGGCAAGGGCTCGCCAGCGGCCACGCGCAACTGCCATTCCACCAGATCCTGGCCGGTGATCATCTCGGTCACGGGATGCTCCACCTGAAGCCGGGTGTTCATCTCCATGAAGAAGAAGCCGTCTTCCCTCAGGCCCTTGGAGCCGTCGGCAATGAACTCGACCGTGCCCGCCCCCCGGTAGCCGATGGCGCGGGCCGCCTCGACCGCAGCCTCGCCCATGGCCTTGCGGACCTCGTCGGTCATGCCCGGCGCGGGGGCTTCCTCGATCACTTTCTGGTGACGGCGCTGGAGCGAACAGTCCCGCTCGAACAGATGCACCACAGTGCCGTGGGCATCGGCAAAGACCTGGATTTCCACATGGCGCGGCGCGGTCACGAATTTCTCGATCAGCACACGGTCGTCGCCGAACGCCGCCTTGGCCTCGCGCCGGGCGGATTTCAGGGCATCGGCGAACGCATCCGCCGCCTCGACCTTGCGCATGCCTTTGCCACCGCCGCCCGCGACCGCCTTGATCAGCACCGGATAGCCGATCCTGCCCGCTTCCTTGGCCAGATGATCCGGGTCTTGATCGTCACCGTGATAGCCGGGCACCACAGGCACGCCCGCCTTTTCCATCAGGCGTTTGGCCCCGTCCTTCAGGCCCATGGCCGTGATCGCGGAGGCCGGCGGCCCGACGAAAATCAGCCCGGCCGTCTCGACGGCTTGCGCGAAAGCCGCGTTCTCCGACAAAAAGCCATAGCCCGGATGAATCGCTTCAGCGCCAGTTTCCTTCGCCACACGGAGGATCTCATCGCCCTTGAGATAGCTCTCGGACGCCGGCGCGGGCCCGATCCGGTGGGCTTCGTCCGCCAGCGCCACGTGGCGCGCATCCGCGTCCGCATCGGAATAAACCGCGACGGTGGAGATGCCGAGCCGCCGCGCGGTCTTGATGATCCGGCAGGCGATCTCGCCCCGGTTGGCGATGAGCAGGCGCGTGATCATTTCTTTAACTTGCCCAGTTGGGTTTGCGTTTCTCCAGGAACGCGGCAAGGCCTTCCCGGCCTTCGTCGGACGCCCGCCGGTCGGCGATCCGGTTCGCCGTGTCCTTGCGCAGGCCGTGATCGATCTCGCGCCACATGACGTCCTCGACGAGTTTCTTCGCCGCCGTCACGGCCCCCGGCGCGCCTTTGAAGATCTGGGAAACAAGCCGCTCCTCTTCATCCGCCAGCGCATCGAGATCCTCGACCACGAAATGCACAAGGCCGATCTGGTAGGCGAAGTCCGCGTCGAAGCCTTCTCCGCTCACGAACAAAGCCTTGGTCCAGCGCGGGCCGATGGCCTCGATCACATAAGGCGAGATGGTCGCAGGGGTAAGCCCCAGATGCACCTCGGAAAATCGGAAGCTTGCGGACTTCACGGCGACGGCGATATCGCAGGCCGCGATCAGGCCGAGACCGCCGCCCACGGCCGCCCCGTTGACAAGCGCGATGGTGGGCTGCGGCAAAGCGTTCAGCTTATGGAGCATTTCCGCCAGGGCGGACGCATCCTCATAATTGTCGTCCCGGGTATAGTCGCTGGCCGCCTGCATCCACTCCAGATCCGCGCCTGCCGAAAAGCTCTTGCCCGCCCCTTTGATGAGTACGACGCGCAAGCCGTCCTGCCCTTTCAGCTCGTCCAGAAGATCGTTCAGATGGGCAATGACATCCGGATTGAAGGCATTGTGCCTGTCCGGACGGTTCAGCGTAATGACGCCAACGCCAGCGCGCGTGGCATCGAACAGTACCGGTGTTTCATTCACCATGGCTCAACGGGTCCTTTCCTCGAAACGGTCCAACAGCAGGCGGATGGCCTCGCGGGCCCCTTCCGTGATCTTGTCCTTCTCCGCCTTCTCAAAATCCTCCGGCGCCAGACGGTAAAGAACGCCTTCCGTCACGCGCAGGCCGTCCTCGGGCACATCGAGCGCGCCGAAATCATAGACCGGGATCACCAGGTTGCCCACGAACCGGTGTTCCCGCTTGCGCAAGGGAATGACTTGGTCCGGGTCCAGATTGAGATTGGTTTCTTCCTTGACCTCGCGCAAGGCCGCTTCAAGGGGCGTCTCGCCCTCGATGCCGCCACCGCCGAAAGTGCCGATCATGCCGGGATTGACGATGCCGGGAATGTCGTCGCGCAATTGCAACAGCAGATCGCCCGAGCGGCCCCAGATCACGACGCCCGCATAGAAGGGCGGCACCTCATCGGGCACGGGCGGCAGGGCGGTGTCGTCCTCGGACATGAAAAAGCCTTGGCTGTGAACGGCGCGTCTTTCCCTCAAGGCTATGCCAAGAAACCGGCCCTGTGCGCAAGGGCGGGTCTTGCCACTCGCGCCTAAGCCACCCCTTTGGCCACCGCATCGAGCGCCATCAGGCTGTTCAGGAGCGCTTCCATCTCATCGAGCGGCACCATATTGGGCCCATCGGAGGGTGCCCGGTCGGGCTCTTCATGGGTTTCCATGAAGACGGCCGCCGCCCCCACCGCGATCGCGGCTCGCGCGAGTACCGGCACGAATTCCCGCTGGCCGCCGGAGGTGGTGCCCTGGCCGCCCGGCTGCTGCACCGAATGGGTGGCGTCATAGACCACCGGCACGCCGAGCCCCGCCAGGATGGGCAGGGAGCGCATGTCGGAGACGAGCGTGTTGTAGCCGAAGCTGGCGCCGCGCTCGGTGACGAGCACATTCGGATTGCCCGCGCCCGCGATCTTGTCCACCACGGGGCCCATATCCCAGCGCGCCAGGAACTGCCCCTATTTCACATTGACAACGCTGCCCGTCTGGGCGGCGGCGACCAGCAGATCCGTCTGGCGGCACAGAAAGGCCGGGATCTGGAGCACATCGACGGCCTCCGCCACCGGCGCGCATTGCTCCGCAGTGTGAACATCCGTCAGCACCGGCAGGCCGAAGGTCTCGCGGATCTCGGCGAAGATCGGCAAGGCTCCGTCAAGACCGATGCCGCGCGGGCTTGACGCGCTCGTCCGGTTGGCCTTGTCGAAGGAGGATTTGTAGATGAGGCCCAGACCCAGATGGTCGGAAATGATCTTCAGGCGCTCGGCCATCATCAGAGCATGGTCGCGATTTTCCATCGCGCACGGGCCTGCGATCAGCACGAACGGCCGGTCATTGGCGATGGCGAGATCCCCAATGCTGACAACATGATTGGCGGACATGGGACGGGATCCTCTGTATACGCACGCGCCGGATCACACGAGCCGGGACTGCTTCACGGCTGCTTCGATGAAGGACGCAAAAAGCGGATGCGGCGCGAAAGGACGGGATTTGAGTTCGGGGTGAAACTGAACGCCGATGAACCAGGGATGATCGGGAATCTCGACGATTTCGGGCAAGACGCCATCGGGGGAGACGCCGGAGACGATCAGCCCGTGGCGTTCCATGGCGTCACGGTACTGCATATTGACTTCATAGCGGTGCCGGTGGCGCTCGGAGATCCGGGTCTCGCCGTAAATCTGCGCGATCCGGCTGCCGGGCTTCAAGCGTGCCTCGTAAGCGCCGAGCCGCATGGTGCCGCCCAGATCGTCGTCCTCGCCGCGCACTTCCCGCTCCCCGCCCCGGACCCATTCGCGCATCAGGCCCACGACCGGCTTGGAGCAGCCCTCGAATTCATGGGAGCCCGCATCCGCGATGCCGGCGGCATTGCGGAGCACTTCGATCACCGCCATCTGCATGCCGTAGCAAATGCCGAAAAACGGCACATTGTGTTCGCGCGCATAGCCCGCGGCGGCGATCTTGCCCTGGGCGCCGCGCGCGCCGAAACCGCCGGGGATCAGGATGCCATGCATCTCGCCCAGGGCCTGCACCGCTTCTTCGGTCTCGAAATCCTCCGACGCGACCCATTCCACGTTCACGCGCACCTTGTTGGCGATGCCGCCATGGATCAGGGCTTCGACCAAGGACTTATACGCATCCTGAAGATTCGTGTACTTGCCGACCACGGCGATCTTCACCTCGCCCTCGGGCTCGGCGAAGCGCCTGGAAATCTCGTGCCATTTGGACAAGTCCGGCTCCGGTGCTTCGGCCAAGTCGAAATGGGCCAGCACTTCCGTGTCGAAGCCCTCCAGATGGTACTGCTCCGGCACGTCGTATATCGACGGGGCGTCGAGCGCCTGGATCACCCGGTTGGGCCGCAGATTGCTGAACAGCGCGATCTTGCGGCGCACATCGGCGTCGAGGGAGCGGTCCGAGCGGCACAGCAGGATATCGGGCTGGATGCCGATGGCGCGCAGTTCCTTCACGGAATGCTGCGTCGGCTTGGTTTTCAGCTCGCCTGCGCTGGCGATATAGGGCACCAGGGTCAGATGCACGAACATGCAGTTTTCCGGCCCGATATCGTTGCCCAACTGGCGGATCGCCTCGAAGAACGGCAGACCTTCGATATCGCCGACCGTGCC